>NZ_CP013293.1:2714805-3393506 GCF_001456155.1 Chryseobacterium sp. IHB B 17019
AAAACCAGGTTTGGAGCATTTTTATTCAGCAGGCTATCAATTCTTTCTTACAATTAAATTTAAATTATGAAGGAAGAAATTCCGGTGAGAGAACGATTCACATCGGAAGTATGCAGGTAAAAGCGAGCTTTTAATCAATAAAAAAAGCCCGACTACAAAATCGGACTCTTTAATTATTTGGAGGTTAAAATTTTATCTTTTAATAATTTTAAGTGATTGAGTATCTTTTTCAGAATTCACTTTTAAAATATAAATTCCCGGAGAAACTTTTCTCATATCTACAGACCCTTTTTCCGCGTTAATACTTTCATTAACAATCATTTGCCCTGCCATATTATAAACTTCAACACTTTTGATTTTGTTGTCGTTATTAATATAAATATAGTCAAGAACAGGGTTAGGATAATAGCTAATTTTGTTTTTAGCAATATCCTGAACTGCTAAAATTGTTGCCGTAAACTCATAACCGCCTAAATCCGGAGTTGTTGCATTTCTGGCAGCCCCATCAGCGTCTACAGTTACTTCCGCAACAGGAGTTCCCTTATTATCAAGAGCTGTATTCCCGGAAGTAGCAAGATGAAGGTCACTTGCAGAAACAAATACCGGTAAAACATTTATTGAATTTACATTCCCCCCAAATCCCGTCTGTACATCAGCCAGTGTTGCTCTGTTAGAGCCTATGTAGCCCAAATTAGCTCCCGTTGAGTAATAATTATTGTAATTAATATTAGAAAAAACAGTATTTGCAGCAGCGGAATAGATAGCATATTTCTCTCCTGCCTGCGTTTGTTTGTTTATAAACAGGTTATTTCTCAGGTCGATTGCTCCGGCGACCGTTACACTACTTGCTACATTGAATGCTGATGGCCTTCCGGCAACAGTTTGATTAGTATCCATCACCACGGTGTTATAATAAATTTTATAGCCAGCTCCATTATTTACAAAAATACCATTTCCGTTATCATTGGCACCTCCGCCTGCGGCATAACCATAACCTGCAACATCATTGATAACATTATTATAAACCAATATATTAGCCGCAGCACTACTGCAATTCAGATAAATACCAACTGCCCCATATCCATCGGTATTAGGGTGTTTAATATCTGAAATTTTATTTTTAAAAATCATTCCGTTAGTTGCTGCTGCACCAATTAAAATTCCCTGAGCAATATTCGTAGAAGTCGCAGAAAATACTACTCCCGTTACTGTATTTCCACTCACCTCAAAATTTTTGGCATTTTGTACGGCAATTCCCCTGAACAGCATTTTATCTGCTGCAACTGTAGAACCGATCACATTATTTCTGATAATATTTCCTGTATCTGTATTGGTAGCGTTCCCGACAACAAATAATGCATTCTGAGCTCTTACAAAAGTATTATTGATTGCTGAGAAATTATTATTAGGTACTTCTGCCGCTCCTAAAGTTGTCCCGGAAACAATAACAGCCCCCACAGTTCCTGAAGGTGAAGATCCGGCAAAATTGATATTTTTAAGAGATACATTTTCTGCCCCACTCGTTGCTGTACTGGATACCCAAAGTACCACCGGTGTAGTTCCTACCGTAGCAACATAGGTACTGCTGATGGTCAGGTTTCGGGAAGAGGTTCCATTATTACTGCCATCTATTGTAACGTTATCTGCTCCGTTAATTTTAATTGTTGCCACAGGATCAGCACTTGTTATGGATGCATTTACCCCAGTAGCCGGTTTTACTAAAACAGAAGTATAGTTCGAAGTACCACCACTTGCATTAAGAACAGCAGTTGCAGTTTCCGTGGTATTCGCTGTAATATTAATGGTAATAGCTCCTTGATGTGTTCCTGCATTAATAGCATCAAATGCTCCTTTTAAGGTAGTAAATGTTCCTACAGCCGTTCCGGATGTAGCTGTAAGACTTACCTGTGCTGTAAGATTAGCGGCGGCAACACTTGCCACCAAACAAAATAAAAGTTTTCTCATGGTATTAATTTTTTATCAGATAAATATAATATAAAAAATTCAATCAAAAGGAAATTTTATTAATCATTTAATAAAATTTAAATAAAAAAATTATTAAAAACATTACAAAAACTACATTATACGAAATATTAATCAATTCACATAAAGGCTATTTATAAACTCTATCAGAATATAATTAAGAATTCGTAAATTTGCAGCATGATAAAAATAGGCAATATACAACTGCCGGAATTTCCGCTTTTACTCGCACCGATGGAAGATGTGAGCGATCCGCCTTTTAGGAGATTGTGCAAAATGCATGGTGCAGATTTGATGTATTCTGAGTTTATCTCTTCTGAAGGGCTAATCCGGGATGCCATCAAGAGCAGGAAAAAATTAGATATTTTCGATTACGAAAGACCTGTCGGAATCCAGATTTTTGGTGGTGATGAAGAAGCGATGGCAATGTCCGCAAGAATTGTGGAAACCGTAAATCCTGATCTTGTTGACATTAATTTTGGTTGCCCAGTAAAAAAAGTGGTTTGTAAAGGAGCCGGAGCCGGAGTCTTGAAAGATATTGATCTTATGGTCCGTCTTACGAAAGCCGTTGTAAGCTCTACAAACCTGCCGGTAACCGTTAAAACCCGTTTAGGCTGGGACAGTAATTCCATTAATATTGATGAAGTGGCCGAACGTCTTCAGGAAACCGGAATCAAGGCATTGACGATTCATGCAAGAACCCGAGGACAAATGTATAAAGGTGAAGCCGACTGGAATCATATTTCAAGAATTAAACAAAATCCTAATATTGAAATCCCGATCTTCGGAAACGGTGATATTGACTCGCCTGAAAAAGCTTTGGAATACAAACAAAAATATGCTTGCGACGGTATCATGATCGGACGTGCAGCTATTGGTTATCCATGGATTTTTAATGAAATAAAACATTTTTTTAAAACCGGAGAACATTTGCCTGCACCCACAATTGAAGACAGATTATTAGCTGTCCGCCAACACGCAGAATGGAGTGCAGAATGGAAAGGAGAAAAATTAGGGCTTATAGAAATGAGACAGCATTACAGCAATTATTTCCGTGGAGTTCCTCATTTTAAAGATTTCAGAAAGAAATTCCTGGAAGTTTTTACTCTTGCCGAAATGGACGAACTCATCAAGGAAACTCAGCATTTTTATTCAGAATTCCAGGCACAAATTTAACAATAGCTTTACATTAAAAATAAAAAACCCATCAAATATTGATGGGTTCTCTTTTGCATTATCTTAATAAATATTATATTTTTAATAACTTTCCGAAGCAGACTGATTCTTGATTAAAGCCAATGCTGAAGAAGTTCCTATTCTTTTTACACCGAGACTGATCATTTTTTCCGCATCTTCGGGAGTCCTTACTCCTCCTGCAGCTTTCACAGGGAGTTTTCCGGCATTATCCAGCATTATTTTTATACCTTCAAATGTTGCTCCGTTAGGCTTTCCACCGGTAGTTTCATAAAAGCCCGTTGAAGATTTTACAAAAATTTTTGACAAATCAGTTTCAGAGAAATTCTCTTCTGCCCAATTGGAAATATTTTTAGTAAGGTCTGCAATCTGCTGATCATTTAAAGCTGCGATCTCGATAATCCATTTCGCAATTTTATGATGCTGCACACACAACTTCGTACAGCGCACAAATTCTTCTTTTACCAAACTTAAATTCCCTTTCAGGTAAGCATTATAATTAATAACAAAATCCAGTTCATCAGCTCCGTCAGCAATTGCTTTTGAGGCTTCTGCAAGTTTTTCATCTATGGAATAAGTTCCTTCATGAAAACCAATTACAGTTCCTACCACAACATCCGAATTCTTTTCCTTGACATACTTTTTGATTTCAGATACGTAATCCGGGCGGATCATTACGGCAAAAATTCCGTTATCTATCGCTTCCTGGGCAAGATCTTTATCTTTCTGTAAAGTTTCTTCATCTGAAAGCCCTGATTGCACAGGTGTTTTCAAATAAGTAGAATCCAAATATTGAGCAATGTTCATGATCTGTTATACTTTCAATTGTCTGTAAATACCTTGTTCCAAAGATATGAAAGTTTCCGTTCTTGTTACTCCTTTTAGTTTCTGAAGTTTGCTAAGAATCTGCATCAAGTGATCGTTATCCTTACAAAGCACTTTTAAGAAAATTGTATAATTTCCTGTTGTATAGTGCGCTTCCACAACTTCATTGATATCCTTCAAAGCCTTTACGACTTCCGGATAGTGGCTGGGCTGATCCAAGTATACGCCAATATAGGAAATTACCTTATACCCGATTTTTTTAGGGTTTAAGAATGAAATTGAATTTTCAATTACACCTGCATGTTCCAGTTTTTTAATTCTCTGGTGAACGGCAGTTGTTGAAATTCCAACGTTTTTCGAAATGTGAGCTAAAGACGTTTTAGCATTATCCATTAACATGTAGATGATCTCCTTGTCAATTGAATCTAAATGGTAGCTTGTGTTGCTTGAATTTTTCATTTTCTACTTTTTTTTATTATTTATGTTTTTACGTTGTGTTTAAACCTTTAAGTTTCACGAAAACTGGAAAGTGATCACTGTATCCTCCCAAATAACGCGTACCTGCATAAGTTCGGAAGGGTCTGCCTTCAAATTTCCTGTCTCTACTGCTGATTTTTTCAGATTTGAATATATTCGCTTCCTGAAATGACAGAGCTGTATTATCGTCGAAAAAAGACTTCGATAATAAGATCTGGTCAAACAACAGTCCAGACTTATAATGAAAAGTAGAATAATTTCTTGTGGAAAACAACTGTTGAAAAGGGTTTTCCAACACCTTTCCATGCACGTCGTCATAGAGAATTTTTACTAAATTTTCATCATCCGGGTTCTCGTTAAAATCACCACACAAAATCACATGCTCTTTCTCTTCATTCACAATATTCAAAATCCGCCCCCGGATTTCGTTCAATATAAAGGCTCTTTTCGGCTTATTAATATCTTTTTCGCGCTTAGAGGGAAGATGGGCGATAAAAACATTAACAATTTCTCCTTTATATCTCACTTTTGAATAAAGTACATCCCTTGTTGTGTCGTAGTTTCCTGTGTTTTTTTTTAATATTTCAAAGAAGAAAGTAATAGTTTCTGAGTCTATCACCTCAACTTTATTTTTATCATATAATAATGCTACATCTACCTTTCTTTCGTCCATAGAATTGTAATGTACAATCCCATATTCTTCATTAAAAGGTTCCAACTTCACCAGATCTTCCAAAACTTTCCTTCCGGAAACCTCGGATAGACCGATCATAAATGGCAATACACCATTTTCCTCCTTCATCAGCTGAAAAACGTGTGATATCTTGAAAAGCTTGTTCTGATATTTTCTCTCGTCCCAATTCCTAAGTCCCGATATTGTAGGGTCTAATTTATGTTTTGGTTTTGGGTCCGGTAAAAATAAATTTTCAACGTTATAAAAACTGAACAGCTCCATTAACACGCAATTCTAAATTCATTATAATTTATATCTGAATCCTGATGTAAATTTATTATTTTTTTTAATACATCATTAATTATTTTTTAAATTTTTCACGTTAATTTTGTATTTAAATACGTTTTATTTAATTAAAAATAATAATTAAATCATCAACATTGATTAAAAATTTTAACCATCATCTTAAATCATCCATCAAATCAAAATAAAAATGATATATATAACTTAATTTTATTAGAATAAATATAATTTACTTTAATGAATTTTAAGTTAAATTTTAATTACAATCCCAAATTAAGCAATTATTATTCCATTTTTGAATTTATTCGTTTAAAAAGTGAAAAATTTTTCTTGATTACCAAAAAAAAGCTACTAATTTCCTAATAAATCAGGGCGCTTTTCTTTGGTAATTCTTACGGCTTCATCGTGACGCCATTCTTCAATTTTCCCGAAATTACCGCTTAGAAGAATTTTAGGAACCTCCAATCCTTTGTAGACTTCCGGCCTTGTATAAATAGGTGGCGAAAGAAGATCATCCTGAAAACTGTCTGTAAGCGCACTTTGCTCGTCATTCAAAACTCCGGGAAGCAGACGTATGATAGAATCGGCTAAAACGCATGCAGCCAGCTCACCACCGGTAAGAACGTAATCGCCGATAGAAATTTCCCTGGTAATATGAAGATCTCTTACACGTTGATCAATACCTTTGTAATGTCCGCATAAAAAGATGAGATTTTTTTTAATAGAAAGTGTATTTGCAATTTTCTGATTTAAGGTAACTCCATCCGGAGTAAGGTAGATTACCTCATCATATTCTCTTTGGGATTTAAGCTCAGAAATACACTTATCCAAAGGCTCTACCATCATCACCATTCCCGCTCCGCCTCCATACGGCTCATCGTCAATTTGTCTATGTTTGTTGATTGCCCAATCTCTTAAATGATGAAAATGTACTTCTGCCAGACCTTTATCCATCGCCCTTTTCAAAATGGAAGTTTTGAAGGGGCTTTCCATCAATTCCGGAAGTACGCTTATAATGTCAATTCTCATTGTTCTGTTTTATTTTTCTTATTTGGCAAAATTATTAATCTTAAGGAAGAGTCTTTATTAAAATAGCTCCACATCCAATTGAAGAATACGGCAAGTTTATTTCTTACACTCAAAATCAACATTAAATGTAAAAACATCCAGAAATACCATGCTAAAAATCCCTGGAATTTTATAAACGGTAAATCTACAACCGCTCTGTGCTTTCCGATGGTTGCCAGTGATCCCTTGTCATCATATTCATATTCTGCCCAGTCACCGGCGTTTTTCTTTAATAAATTTCTTCCTAAATTCTTCGCCTGATTAATGGCTACGTTGGCAACCTGCGGGTGACCCTGCGGATATTTCGGAGTTTCCATATAGGCGATATCTCCAATTGCAAAAACATTGCTATAGCCTTTTACTTTATTATATCTGTCTACTATATATCTGTTCTTCATTAAATTTTCTGCAGGAAAACCATTCACAACATTCCCCGTAACTCCGGCTGCCCAGATGACATTATTGGAAGGAATGGTTTTTCCGCTTTTCATGAAAACCTTATCCCCATCATAATCCGTTACATATTCCTGACTAAGGAAAGTCACGCCTAAATCCTTTAAATATTTTTCAGATTTTTCCTGAGCTTCCGGGCTCATCACAGCCAGGGGTTTCTCCGTAGAGCTTACAAGAATAATTTTAAGATGATCAAAGTTCATGTAAGGGTAATCTCTCGGAAGAATTTCTTTTTTCATTTCGGCGAAAGCTCCGGCTAATTCTACTCCGGTTGGCCCGCTTCCAACGATTACGATATTCCAGTTTCCGTCGTCGCTCCTGCTTTTTTCGATAATCAGCTTTTCAAAAGTCATTAAAACATGATTCCTGATCTCGATCGCTTCCTGGGTATTTTTCATTCCGAAGGCTCTTCCCTCGAGATCTTTGTTGCCGAAGAAATTGGTTTTACAGCCAGTTGCAATAACAAGTTTATCATAGCTGAAATCTGCTTCATCCGTAATGACCTTGTTGTTTACCGTATCAATTTCTTTCACTTCCGTCATACGAAACTGTGTATTTCTGGAACGTTGAAAAATTTTCCTGAACGGAAAAGAAATATTGGAAGGCTCAATCCTCCCACACGCGACCTGATAGAAAAGCGGCTGAAACATGTGATGGTTTACCCGATCCAGAACAATTACTTTTTTATTTTTGTTGTTCAACATTTTTGCAAGTTGCAGTCCCGCAAAACCTCCGCCTATGATGATGATTTTTTCGCGTGTTTCCATAGTACACAAATTTACTGATTTTATTTAGCATTTAGCAGTGAAAAAAGTTAGTTTTGCAAAACTTTATGACACCTAAAAAGTACAGCAAAAAGACCGCCAAAAAGATTCATCAAAACCGCCGGAAGACCTATTTTTTCCGCCGGAAAGTGGTATTGATATTTTTGATAATTGCTTTGATCGGAACGGGTTTATACCTGAGACAATCCGTAAGCTATTACTATGCGCTGTATTTTAATAAATTTAAACATAAAAAGCTTCGTAACTCAGAGATTGAAGCCTTAAGAATTCAAAAAATCCTGTCGAATAACCTCGATAAAACGTATGGATTCGATATTTCCCATTACCAGAACCGAGAAGATATAAGCTGGGACAGCTTAAGTATCGGGAATAAAACGATCCCGCTGGAATTTGTGGTGATGAGGGCAACAATGGGAAACCGCAGTGCAGATAAACATTTCAATGAATTCTGGACGCAGGCAAAAAAGCACAACCTGATTCGTGGAGCGTATCATTTTTACCGCGCGGATGAAGACCCTGTAATTCAGGCCAATAACTTTCTGGAAAATGTAAAACTGGAAAGTGGAGACCTGCCGCCGATTCTTGATATTGAGAAAATCCCGAAACGGAAAACCAACCAAAAGCTAATTGAAGATCTCAAGGTATGGTGCAGAATTGTGGAGGAAACGTATGGTGAAAAGCCTATTATTTATACTTATTATCATTATTATAAGGATTTTTTGAAAGATGAATTTAATGACTATCCGCTTTGGCTGGCTAATTACAATGACGTCCCCACTCCATCACCGGATGACGGCTGGGATTTCTGGCAATTCACGGAAAATGGTATTGTTTACGGAATTAATACCAAAGTGGATCTGAATATCTACAATGGCAGTTCGTGGTCATTAAAAAGGCTGACGCTGGATTAACTCAGTTATTCTTTAAAAGGTTTTCGCTGAATCCATTCTTTTTTAGGATTTAATGAAGAAAAAATCTGTTCTATAAAATGATTGGCTACAGGATTTTTGTGTTTGATAAGTCCAAAAATTTCCACGGGTTCTGCCCCAATCGTAGATTTTATTTCTAAAGCTGTCCTTCCGAAAATTATTCTTCTAAATTGATGAATGATTGAAAAGTCCACCATATCCAACAGCATGTTCAGATACAGCTGTTTTTCTTTCTGAAGATCTTTATCATAGCCTAAAAAATAGGTATCTACATCTGTATTATTGAGGATTAAAGTATAAAATCCAATTAACTTCTGGTTTGAAAAATATCCAAAGACTTTGAAATTTTCCTTCAGGTTTTTCTTCATTTCCTCAAAATGATTATCTGTGAGAAAAAAAGTATTGAAAGGTGCATTTTCAGCAACATTCTGATAGAGAAGGCTTATTTCCGGCTGCCTATTTTTTATTGCATCAAGATCTAATTCAAATTTTTCAACGCCATTGAGCTTTTTCCTCGCAGTTTTTGCCCTTGTCCTGTATTTAGTGGAAAAATCATTAACATAATCATTAAAAACAGACCAGGAATCTCTTATTTTCAAAATCATTGTCGGCTGTACGGAAAACCTGAAAAATTTTTCATGAGCCTTTTCCTGAAAATAATTAACAAAATTGGATTGGTAATCTTTATAAATAATCAAATCTGTTTTCCTGATTTCTTTCTGAATTTTGAGAACCGCTTCATCCAAAACCGGGATAAATTGTTGTAAAGTAATTTTGGAAGCATCAAAATAAAATCCATTCTGCCCCGTCAACATATTATTCCCGAGAATCATGACATCCTTATTGAGCTGTCTAGCCATAAAATTCCTGATGCTGCACCAAACCTGATCTTTCTGAAAAGCAGAATGATACTGAAAATTCAGATACTGAAATAAAATACCCCCGATCAGTAAATTATTCTGAAAATATCCCACGAAATAACATTCCATATTCCGGGGCCTGGAAGCTTCCAAGACCTGAAAATATTCTTTTGAAAGCATAATATTGTGATCCCCGATCACGGTATTCCAACTTTCAGGTAAATCAGAAACAGCTTTGTATATTTTTAAATTATAAGACATAAAAAAGGCCACACAAAGGTAGCCTTATCTTTTAAACCGTTAAAATTATTTTTGAGTCACCCAGTAAAAACCATCCGCAGTATACCATCCACAGATGATTCCGCCCATAATGGTAATTGTAATCGTCCAGTAAGCAGTATTGATTATGGTGTATTTCCAAGATTTTCTTTCAAACATTGCATTGATCGCTATCATAGGAAAAACGAAGAAAACTCCCGCCATAAACGAGTGTAACGCTCCATGGCCAAATGATCTGTATGCCATTCCGTAGTCTTTCATAAAAGCGGCATAGGATTCTTTCGCGTTCATTTCATCACCCCCGATCATTCCCATCGCTCCAAACTGGTGTATAGTGACCATTTGTAGGAAAAAGGCAATAAGAGCCGATAAAATAATAGAAAAAATAAAGACTCCAAACATCTGCCCTTTCATTTGTTCTTCCGTTAATCCCACTTCTTTCATCCATACTGTTCCGAAAACCTTTGGATGATACCAGATAAAACCCATAATAAGGGGAATTAAAGCGGCTACGAGAATAGCCCAATAGTTAATTTGCATCATAGTTTTTAATTTTTAAATAATCTTATATAAAGCTACATTAAAAAACAATACAAAATACATTATATTCAAAAATTTATCATTTTAAATTAAAATATATTAAAGAAAATACTATTTAATGAATAATAATTTAAAACAACAATCCATTTAACTATAATTTTAAATTAAAAATAGAACAAGATAACAGCTCATAAAGAGTTATCACAATTTTTTCTTATTACATTTTCGTACTTTTGCGGCTTTATTTAAGCTCTTAAATTAAACTATTACATTCCAATGAATTACGTTTCTGTTGAAAACCTTACCAAATCCTATGGCATCAAAGTTTTGTTTGAAAACATCTCTTTTCACGTCAATGAAGGCGATAAAATAGCCATTGTAGCTAAAAACGGAAGCGGAAAGTCCACCCTTCTGAAAATCCTGATGGGAAAGGAGGTTGCCGACAGCGGAACAGTAAATATCAGTAAAGATATCCAAGTAGTTTTGTTTGATCAGGAAATTGACTTTGATCCTAATCTTACCATTGACGAATTTATGATGACTCTGGATTCTGAACCTATTTTAGCGTTGAAAAATTATCATAAGTCGCTTCAATCCACAGACAACGATTTCATAGAAAAAGCTCTGATAGACATGGAAGCCCATAAAGCATGGGATCTGGAAAATGAAATGAAACAGATTCTTTCCCAGCTTAAAATAACAGATCTGGAAGCCAAAATGGGAACTCTTTCCGGAGGGCAGATCAAACGTGTTGCCTTGGCAAAATTATTAACAGAAACCAGAGCGGAACATCGTCATACCTTATTAATAATGGATGAGCCGACCAACCACCTCGATGTAGAAATGGTAGAATGGCTGGAAAATTATTTGAGTAAAGCTAAAATTACGTTATTACTGGTAACCCACGACAGATATTTTCTTGACAGTGTTTGTGATATAATCTGGGAAATGGAAGATAAGAATCTTTACGTCCACAACGGTTCTTATGCAACGTATCTGGAAAATAAAATGATCCGCGAGGATAATCTGAACGCTACCATCGACAAAGCCAACAACCTTTACAGAAAAGAGCTGGAGTGGATGAGGAGACAGCCGAAAGCCAGAACCACAAAATCAAAATCGAGGATAGATTCTTTCTACGAAACGGAAAAAGTTGCCAAAACCGATACCAGAAAGGATGGTTTGGAATTGGATTTTGAAATGAAAAGATTGGGAAATAAAATTCTTGAACTTAAAAACATCGACAAAAGTTTTGGAAATAAAGTTTTACTGAAAGATTTCAGCTACCAGTTTCAAAGAGGTGAAAAAGTAGGAATTGTAGGAAAAAACGGTGTGGGGAAATCTACCCTTTTAAATATTATTCAAGGATTTGAAAAAGCGGATAATGGTGAGATTGAAACCGGAGAAACAATTCATTTCGGATATTTTTCGCAAAAAGGACTGCAATATAAAGAAAATGAGAGAGTCATTGATTTTATAAAAGAAGTTGCAGAATATTACCCTCTGGCCAATGGAAAAAGTCTTTCTGCATCGCAGTTTTTAAGATTATTCCTGTTTGATGACCAGACGCAGTACTCCCCGATTGCAAAACTTTCGGGTGGTGAAAAAAGAAGACTGCATCTCATGTATATATTATATCAAAATCCGAATTTCCTGATTTTTGATGAACCCACGAATGATTTGGATTTACCAACTTTAACGGTTCTTGAAAACTTCTTGCAACAGTTTCAAGGCTCTTTAATCATCGTTTCTCACGACAGATACTTTATGGACAGAATTGTTGACCATATTTTAGCATTTGAAGGTGATGGAAAAATCAAGGATTTTGTAGGTAATTTCTCTGAGTACCGTGAAGCCAAAAGCCGTGAAGAATCTTCGGGTAAATCTTCAAATCAGAAGTCTGAACCTGCCAAAGAAGCTGCTCAGGCTGCGAATGTTCCACAAAATTCGGTTAAAAAGAAAAAGCTTTCTTTTAAGGAACAAAAAGAATTAGAAACCATCGAAAAAGAAATTCCTCAACTCGAAGAACAACGTGCTAAAATTCTTGATCAACTTAATAACGAAGCTGATTACGAGAAAATCTCAACACTTTCTGCAGATCTGGAAACAATCTCCGGAAAACTGGAAAACCATGAAATGAGATGGCTGGAATTGCAGGAGATTTTAGGGGAAGGGTAATTGTGCTGGAGAGTATGAGGGCTTTAGAGTTATAGGGTTTGAGGGATAAACTTAATTGTAAAACTCTCCTAATCTATAACTCTAAAACTCTTCACTCTAGAACACTATAACTCTACAACTCTCCCTTCTCTAGCACTCAACATCGCCGCGTCAATAATTTTCATATTCTTAATAATTTCGTCGGCGGGTGAAGGTAAGGCATATCCGAAAACGATGAATTCATAAATCTGTTGATAATAATTCATATAGTTTCCAGGGTCGCTGGATGTATAAATTCTTTCCGTTTCTTGATTTTCGTTTAAAAAATTTAGGATTCCATCGGGTTCTTGTAATGGCTGTGTCCAGTCTTTTCCGTATTCAGGAATTACTCCTGAAGCCAGTTCATTTTCCTGATTATCGGTTCTTTCCTGTAAAAAACTTCCTCTGTCGCCGTGAATAATATAGGCATAATGCGCTTCTTTACTGAAAACAGAAGATTTTAACCTTAATCTTAAATCATTTTGATAGAATAAAATAATTTCAAAATAATCATTAGCAAATTCTTTTCCTTTCATTGAAAAAATATCGGCGAAAAGTTTTTCTGGAAAACCGAAATACTGCACCCCCTGATCTACCAAATGTGATCCCAAATCGTGAAGCGACCCGGATCCTACAGCATCAGGATTTTCTTTATGAGCTTTTCCGCTGGGCTGTGTCCGGAACCTATCGAAACGGATTTCAACTTCCTTGATATTTCCTAATTTTCCTTCATTAATAATTTTCTGCACCTGAAGATAATCGCGGTCGAATCTTCTATTTTGATAGACACTCAAAAACAAGCCTTTCTCTTCGGCTAGTCTTGATAATTCTTCAGCTTCGGCAAGATTTACGGTAAACGGCTTTTCTACTATTACATTCTTCCCTGCTTCCAGAGCTTTTTTAGTATATTCAAAGTGGGTCTGAACCGGAGTATTCACCACAACCAATTCAATATCTGCACTTTCCAGCATTTCTTCTACCGAACGGTAAATAACAGCATCCGGATACTTTTCCTTCGAGTCTTCCTTACTTCTTTCTACAACTGCAGCCATAAAAAATCCCGGATGTTCCTTTAAAAACGGTGCGTGAAAAATTTTTCCGCTCATCCCGAATGCACACAGTCCTACTTTTACCAATTGCATACTAATATTTTTAACAAAGATATTTATAAAACAATAATTCCTTCATCAAAATTATCTTGAATTTTAAAATCGCTGATAAATGATAAATGTCACTTAATAATTTTTATTAATTCTAAATAATGATATACTTTTGTGCTTTATTTAAAATCACTCTAAATAACAATAAACTATAATGAAAAAACAGCTAGTTACATTGGGATTATTATTCACAGCTGTATCTCTAGGTGCACAATTGAAAAATGCTGAAGCTGATACCATCAGAATCCAAACCATTGAAGATGTAAATCTCCATAAAACCGGAAACCCGAATAAAGCCAGAACACTGTCTACAAAATCGAATCTTACGGTAATGGAAAACCCTCAGCCAATAGCTATTGTAACTCACGAAGTGATTGAGCAGCAACAGGCAAAGCAGCTGAGTGATGTCATTAAAAATGTAAATGGTATTTACTTAACTTCTGCAAGAGGCGGTTCCCAGGATAGTTTTGGAGGGCGTGGCTTCACTTTCGGAAATGATAATATTTTCAAAAACGGAGCAAAAGTAAACAGCGGTGTATTTCCAGAAGTATCAGGTTTGGAAAGAGTTGAAGTTTTAAAAGGAGCTAACGCAATGTTATACGGAAATGTTGGTCCAGGTGGAATTGTTAATTTAATTACCAAAAAACCGAAGTTCGAGTTCGGAGGTGCAGTAGGTTTTAGTGCCGGGAGCTGGAATTCATATAAACCGACAGTAGATATTTATGGACCGTTATCAAAAAATATTGCATTTAGAGTAAACGGTGCATATGAATATGCTGAAAGTTTCAGAGGTTTAGTAGAATCGAAAAAGAATTACTTCAACCCTTCTTTTGCATTTAATCTTAGCGAAAACACTCAGCTAATTGTTGAAGGAGATTACTTATACCACACATTCACCCCGGATTTCGGAATCGGAAGTGTTGTTGATAATGCAACAGGAATTTCAAGACTTGCAACTGAAATCGACAGAGAGCAATTCCTTGGAACAAATTGGCAATATCAAACCAATCAACAGGCTACAACTGATGTTATTTTAAATCATAAGTTTAATAACAATTGGTCTTTAAATGCAGTAGCTGCATACCAAAATTACACGAAAGATTATTTTTCTACAGAAAGAGTTCAGTGGGTTTATAATTCCAAAAACAATAATTTGAATCCAAGCTGGACTAGACCATTAGGAAGGAATTATACTGAACAAAATTATACTTCATTACAGATTAATTTAAATGGAGAATTTAATACGGGAAGCTTAAATCACAAAGTTTTATTCGGAACAGACGGAGATATCGGACAGGCAGACACTTATAATTATAAGATTGATGCAAACACTCCGGTTGTATTATATTTAAACGATCCTTCGACCTGGACGAACGAAAGCCCAATGCCTAACACAAGCAGAACATCAAGAAACAGAATTAAGACAAAAAGATATGGTTTCTATGCTCAAGATTTAATTAGTTTAACAAAGGAATTTAAGGTTCTTGCAGGAATTCGCTGGTCAAGTATCCAAAATGATGATACCAGAGTAAAGAATTTTGCAACAAATGAAACAATTCCCACAGCAAACAGCGGAACAAAAGAAACTGCTTTCTCTCCAAAAGTTGGCTTAATTTATAATCCTAACGAAAACCTATCTGTTTTCGCAACTTACACCAATTCATTTGTTCCGAACACAGGGTTTGATCAAGAAGGATTTGCTCTGGAAGCCTCTACAGTTGATCAATATGAAATAGGAATAAAGAAAAATTTATGGAATAATGCTGTTGCGGTAAACTTAACTGCATATCAGATTAACAACAGAGATACATACACAGCACCTTATACACAAACCGGAGCTGTCGCATTATACAGAGTGTATGCCGGTAACATTAGAAGCCGAGGAGTAGAATTAGATATCACAGGAAATCCGCTTACAAACCTATCATTAATTGGTGGAGTATCATACAACAATGCTGTTTATACAAAAACTCCGGACAATGGTTTTCTGGAAGAGCAAAGATTGGTAAGAACACCAGCCGTAACAGCCAATGCTTCTGCTTTCTATACATTTAAAAGTTTTGCTAAAGGATTAAAAATTGGGGCAACAGTGTTCTATACAGGAGACAGGAAAGCAGGATGGAATGATGTAAAAAATCAGCCACAAGTCACTAGAATGATTGATGTTGAAGGATTTACAACAGTTGATTTCAGTCTAGGTTACGAATGGAAAAAATTCATGATTCAAGGAAAAGTAGGAAACTTATTTGATGTTGTGAATTACAATGTTCATGAAAACTATTCTGTAAACCCTATTACACCGAGAAACTATTACTTCACATTGACGTATAAACTTTAACGATTAATATTAAATTAGTTCTTCATAAAAGTGGAAATTGCATTGTCAGTTTCCACTTTTGAACCTTTAAAAAACAAACAATAAGATATGGATAAAATCAAGAACACAAGGAGTTTTATGAGAATTGTGCACCGTTATTTGGGGTACTTTCTTGCAGGAATTATGGCTGTGTATTCGGTAAGTGGTATTTTGCTTGTTTACAGGGATACAGATTTTTTAAAGAAGGAAAAAAATTATGATAAAGTAATCGATAAAAACCTTTCTGAAAAGGAATTAGGAAAAGAATTAAAAATAAAAAACCTTGAAGTTGAAAAAACAGAAGGAACAGTTTTAAAATTCAAACAAGGAACATATGATGCTTCCACCGGACAGGCAAAATACTCAAAAAAAGAGCTTCCGTTTGTATTGGATAAAATGACAAAACTGCACAAAGCACAATCAAAAGATACACTTTCACCATTAAATACCTTTTTTGGCGTATCATTATTCTTTTTTGTCATCTCAAGTTTTTGGATGTTTAACCCCAAAACGAAAGCTTTTAAGCGCGGAATAATTTTCACCATTGCTGGTCTTATAGTTTCAATTATTTTGATATTTATTTAATAACAAAATATTTTTAATTACATTTTAAAAATTAAAGAAAAAACCGTTTTTAAGGAAAGATTTTTTTTCATAACAATTCACCATTCATTGACTAGAATGGCACATTTCTTGTTCTGCATCTGCTTTACAAATGATAAACATTAATTATTAAAAATAATAAATTATGAAAAAACTAATTTTAACTGGAATATTCGCAGCAGCAGGTTTAACTACTACTATGAATGCTCAAATCCAACAAGGAAACTGGATGGTTGGTAGTAGCCTTTTATCAAGTAAATTTGGTTTGAACACAGACGCAGGATATAGCATCGCATTACAGCCTAAAGGTGCATATTTTATTAAAGACAACTTAGCTGTAGGTGGATATGTAACATTAGGAACTGAAAAAGTATCCAAGGATTCAGGGACAAGATTTACGTATGCAGTAGGAGGTTTAGGACGTTATTATCTATCTCCGGGAGAGCAGGGTGTTGACAACTTATTGAATCACGGTAGATGGTTCTTCGAAGGAAATCTAGGTGTTGGAGGACAGTCTACAAAAGGAGGAACTTCTACAACAGGATTAGATTTCGGAGTAGGCCCTGGATATTCTTACTTTATTACACCAAATATCGGACTTGAGGGATTAGTGAAATATACCGGAGTTACAGGATTTGGTAATGAAGGCCTTACATCTAATATTACCTTTAATGTTGGATTCAGTATTTATATCCCGACTTCAAAAGCAAAACAAGTGGTGAATGATGTAAAATAAGCAATCACTTCACATATACATATACACACGTATAAATTGAAAGCGCCTCAGAACTTCTGTGGCGCTTTTCTACAAATTAAAACTAAACTATAAAAAATCAAATAAATCATGTATTAGGTTGAGGCGTATATCTCAGATACGGCTTTATTTCTGTAACTCCTTTCGGGAAAATTTTTCTGGCTTCTTCTGTAGAAATAGCCGGCGGAACAATCACATCGTCCCCATTTTTCCAGTTTACAGGTGTTGCCACCTTATGTGAATCAACTAACTGTAAAGAATCCAGCACTCTTATTATTTCATTGAAATTTCTTCCGGTTGAGGCGGGATAAGTGATAATTAACCTTACTTTTTTTTCAGGATCAAGAATTAACAAAGAACGAACTGTCGCCGTTGCCGAAGCATTCGGATGGATAAAATCATATAACTCTGATATTTTCCTGTCTTTATCTGCTATGATAGGAAATTGTACATCAGTGTTTTGAGTTTCGTTAATATCCTTAATCCAATTTTGATGATCCTCTACTCCATCTACACTTAAGGCAATTACTTTTGTTCCCCTTTTCTCAAATTCTTGTTTTAATTTTGAAGTATAACCCAGTTCTGTAGTACAAACCGGAGTATAATCTGCCGGATGAGAAAACAAAATTCCCCAGGAATCTCCTAAATAATTATAAAAATCAATGTCTCCTGCAGATGATTCTGCCTGAAAGTTTGGTGCTGTATCTCCTAGTTTAATTGACATAATATTTCGTTTTAATAGTCTACAAATTTAGTAGACTTTTTGAAACTGGCAAAATTTTTGTTGATTTTTTTTATCTTTAAAGTAAAATATTTCACTCTATGCAAAAAAATGGTCTAAGCTATATTGATGTTGTTTATAATGTATTGGAAAACTGGTATTTAAAATTTGCCGAGCTTACACCAAAACTTGTTGTAGGGATTCTTGTCTTCTCGTTTTTCCTTATTACCAGTAAATATTTAAGCCAATTTGCTGTCAAACTCTTTCATAAATTTTTCCCAAAAAGCAAAAAAGAAAGTTCGCTGGTTACTTTAATTGGGGTTTTCAGATTCATTATTATGCTGATGGGAACTTTTATTGCCCTTGAAATTATGGGTTTCAGTGGTTTTCTGTGGAAGTTTATCGGAAGTTTAGGAGTTGCAGGGGTTATTGCCGGGGTTGCTTTAAAAGACCTGGTTTCAAGTATATTTTCGGGAATGCTAATCGGGATCGACAAAGCATTTAAAGTGGGTGATTATATCATGATCGGAACAAATTCCGGAACCGTTATGGAAATTGGTTTTTTAACGACAAAAATTATTAGTGACGATGGCAAAAAAGTATACATTCCCAATCAAGTTATCTTTAATGCTCCATTTTCTAATATCACGGCATCACCTCAACGAAGAATTATTTTAAACTTTGAAATTCCGGCAGATGAAGATGTTGCTAAAGCTCAGATAGGAATTTTAGAAGTAATTAAAAATTTAGAAAACGTAGACAAACTGGATACGGCAGAAGTTATTTTTACAGATTTAAAGCAGGGGGCATTCAATTTACAGGCAAAATTCTGGATGAATGTAAATGCTAATATGGTAAAGGTTAAGAGTGAAGCCTTGATAAAAATTAAACAACGCTTGGATTCGGATAAAATTCAATTGGTTACTCCAACCAGCATCAGCATCACGAATGGTGAAAGTTTAATCAATGAAAATCATGATTAATTTTAAATAGAAGTTAGAAATTAGAGTTTATATATTAGTTTAAAAATGCAATAAACTTAATTATTTTTTGCTCTTTGATTTTAAGCTGTCTTTCTCAGGCATTTTTGCAATAGAGTCATTCTGCATTAGAGGCTCACCCATTACAAAATTTTTATTAAGAGTATCCAATTCGATATCAGTCATTACAACACCTGTCGTTGTTGTACAGGCTTCTTCTTTTTGTTTTGAACAACCCGTTAAAAACAGAATTAAAGAAAAAACAGTTAATGTTATCCTATTATTCTGAAAATTTGAAGGAATATATTTAAAGAATTTATTTTTCAATTGTTCGGATTTGTCGATCTTATTTAATTGATGATCATAAAACCTTCCACAAATTCTCTCATCCTTTTTCTCCTCAATAATCTCTTGGATTTCCTGAGGTTGTTTTTCGGTAAAATCTATAACACATTTGCTGCAGACAGAGCAAAACCTTCCTTTTTCCTGTGGAGACATCATATCCCAGTTTTCTGAGCAGGGCTCCGGAATCTGTATATTTTTCATCATAAGTATTAACTTAAATATTTTAAATCTACAAAAGAAAAAACCGTTCCAAAAATGAAACGGTTTCTTTAATTTATATAAAAATTTTAGTCTTACGCTAAAACTTCTTTTACTTTGTTTGCAGCTTCTTCCAAAGTAATTGCAGAATGTACAGGAAGACCTGACTCGTCAATTAATTTTTTAGCTTCTACAGCGTTAGTTCCCTGTAATCTTACGATCAACGGAACAGGAAGGCTTCCCATCGCTTTGTAAGCATCTACAACACCCTGAGCAACTCTGTCACATCTTACGATACCTCCGAAGATGTTGATCAAAATAGCTTTTACGTTTGGATCTCTCAAGATGATTCCGAAAGCAGTCTGAACTCTCTGAGCATCAGCAGTACCACCAACGTCAAGGAAGTTTGCAGGGCTACCACCAGATAATTTGATGATATCCATTGTTGCCATTGCAAGACCAGCTCCGTTTACCATACAAGCAACGTTACCGTCTAATTTTACGAAGTTAAGGCCAGCTTCACCAGCTTCAACATCCATAGGATCTTCTTCTCTTGTATCTCTCAACGCTTCAAGATCTTTGTGACGGAACAATGAGTTACCATCCAAAGTTACTTTAGCATCTACCGCGATAATCTTGTTATCAGAAGTCTTTAATACAGGGTTGATCTCGAAAAGAGAAGCGTCAATTCCTGTATAAGCGTTATATAAAGAAGTGATGAATTTTGTGAATTCTTTGAAAGCATTTCCTTCAAGACCTAAATTGAAAGCAATTTTTCTAGCCTGGAAACCTTGAAGGCCCAAAGCAGGATCAATCAATTCATTGTGGATTAAATGAGGCGTTACTTCAGCAACGTGCTCAATATCCATACCACCTTCAGTAGAATATACGATTGTATTTTTACCTTCAGCTCTGTCTAAAAGAATAGAAACATAAAATTCTTTAGTTTCAGACTCTCCAGGATAATAAACATCTTCAGCAACCAAAACTGAGTGTACTTTTTTACCTTCAGCAGAAGTTTGCGGAGTTATCAACTGCATTCCGATGATGTTTTGAGCGTTTTCTTTAAGTTTATCCATGTTTGGAGAGAACTTTACACCACCACCTTTACCACGACCACCTGCGTGAATTTGTGCTTTTACAACCCAAGCCTGCGCTCCGGTTTCAGCAGTCAATTTTTCAGCAGCTGCTACAGCTTCTTCTACATTGTTCGCTACGAAACCACGTTGGATAGCAACTCCATACTTTGATAAAATCTCTTTTGATTGATACTCGTGAAGATTCATATTATTTTTATTATTTTATTTTAAAATTTAAAGGTTGACAAATTTACTAAAAAGACACGGAAGTTCAAGTTTATTGACTTAAAATTATTGCGAATTACAAATTTCAAATGACGCCATTCATAATTTAATTTAAAATTGAGCAAAACGTAATTCATAATTTGTCATTCTTAATTGTATTTATTATTCTTCAAATAATTTCTCCGATTGCGAACCAATAAACGGAATTCTTGGAGCGAGAAAATACCCCGTCAAACTTGCAAAAAGTACTGGGACGAAGTAAGTAAATCCTGTTAAGGTTCCTAAAATGATCGTTGTACTCATCGGAGTTCGCGTTACACAGGCATTGATGGCAGCCATGCAGCTTACAATCGCTAAAGTGGCATCAACTGTTGGAAATAAATTATGAATTATTAATCCCAACGTCGTTCCCACAAAGAAAAGCGGAATAATAAAACCGCCTCTCCAACCCGAAGTTACGGTGATTGCAATGGCTAGTATTTTGAAAATTAAGATTAAAATTAAAAAGTTTAATGCATAATTTCCGTTGATGATTTGATTAATCTCATTATGCCCAAAATATCTTGTAATTGGAAAATAGAAGGCAATAATTCCTAAAATAATTCCTCCCACAAAAGTTTTAATATAAATTGGAAACTTTCTGTATTCAAAAATCTTCTTGAAAAATTTTACTACAAAAATAAAAATCCAACCAAAAACCGTTGCTACAACCCCGAACAATGATGCATATAAAAAATCGTAAACTCCTGTATAATGATACGCCTTCAGATCCCATGTCGCCCCAATTCCCAAATGGATAATCAAAGCAAACATCAGATAACTGAAACAGCTCGCCACCAACGCAGGAATAATGGCTTTGTAATATTCAACAGCGTGTTTGTGATGCAGAATTTCCAATGAAAAAAGACTTCCTCCTAGCGGAGCGCCAAAAAGAGCCGTAAAACCGGATGCCATTCCTGCGATACTTAAAGAACGTAATTCTTCGCCTTTTAATCTGAAAATTTTTCCAAGATAAGTTCCTGTAGAACCCGTCACCTGGACCAAAGGTGCTTCCGGACCTAAACTTCCACCCGATGCCACACAAAAAAGCGACGACAAAATCATGGAAGGATTATTTTTCGGGTCTAATTTTCCTTTATTAAATCGGATATTGTTGACAATCAAATGAATTTCTCCCGGATCTCCAATAAAATGAATAACCAAACCGGCCAACAGACCACAAATTGCCATCGTCGGAATCACCATCCAGCCTTGAAACTGAACTAAAAACTCCGTAAAATATTCAAGCACAATCCAATATAATCCGGCTATAACTCCACCAATCAGACCCGTTAAAGCCCACATAAAAAAAGTCCGGCTAAAAACAAAAGGATTGAATCTAATCGGTTGATCTAAAAGATTAAAAGTCCGTATTAAACGACGCCTTCTGTGGATTTTCATTTAAATAATTTTAAAATTATCAAGCCTTTGATGGGCTAACGCCTTCATAAACTTTTGAGATGCTTCGACATGCTCAGAGCATGACATTGCGAATACTAACAGCTTTGACGCTCGCTTCGCTCGCGCTTTATTCTTAAATTTTATTTTTAGCAAAATAAAAAATCAGCATTCCCCAACTTAAAATCATCAACAAACCTCCAAGTGGGGTAATTGGTCCTAAAAACTTAAGGTTCATTCCTAAATAATCCTGCAGGCTTAAGAAATAAATACTGAAAGAAAACAGCACTGTTCCTGCAATCATCATGATCGAAATCCACTTTTGCGATGATGTGTCAAATTTCAAAATGTAGCCTACAATCAATAAAAAGAAAGCAGCATACATCTGATATCTCACTCCTGTTTCAAAGCTTTCCAGCCTTTCTACAGACAAAATTTTCTTCAAAGCGTGCGCACCGAATGCACCCAAAATCACGGATAACACTCCGTAAACAGCACCAAAAACTAAAGTTATTGTTTTCATTTTATTAAATTTATTGAACATTCCGAACTTCATCAATTCTAAAAGAATTTTCGATCGGAGCTAAAAGAATTTTCTTATGCAATTTTTTCTTACTTTTTGTGTCTTCAATAAAAAAAGAATACCATAGTTTATCATCAACTTTCTTCAGAAATCTGATATCAGAAACGGCAATCTTATCATAATCAAACCTTCCAAAAAGAAGAACTTCATCTGATTTGCTATCTTTCATGGGATAATCTTTATTCCATTTTTCTAGAAATTTTGTTTCCGTCATTCCGTCTCTGTTATAAGTTAAACTAGCTAGATCAGATTTAAAATCGAAATATTTTTGAGTAAAAAAAAACAATTGCTTTTGCATATATTGCTCCTTTGTCATAGGTCTGTCATCAAAATTATTATAAAGATTTTCAACATTCTCTTTAACCCATTTTTCAGCTACAGGATTTCCTTTTTGTATATTTTGAACTTTTGGTTGAGAATTTTTCTTTGAAGATTTTTGAGCAGCAGCCTGACCAAATGATAAAAGAAAAACCACTACAGAAAAAGATATTATTTTTTTCATTTCGAATAATTTTATTTATAATTTAAAATCTTAAATATTAATGATACGGCTCCGATTCCGATAAAAACCCACGCGAATTTTTTATTCTGTGCAAAACCGGGGTGTTTAGTCACTTTTAGGAATATTCCGAAAGCTATCATTAAGGCTGAGACGATTATTCCAAACATTACTGGCCTCTTAATCTGTTAAATTCATTGATAACCTCGTGATGCGTTACTGTTTTGTCTTTAAAATAGTTTACAAAATGTTGTTTTTCTTCTTCCGTTGCGCCCATTTGGTTTAAAATATTCAGTAAGTGCATTTTCATGTGCCCTTTTTGAATTCCTGTTGTCACTAAAGAGCGAAGTGCTCCAAAATTCTGCGCCAATCCTGAAACCGCCAAAATACTCATCAATTCCTGAGCAGAAGGCTTTCCTAAAAGTGCCAAAGAAAATTTTACTAAAGGATGGAGATTTGTCAAACCACCAACAACTCCTACAGAAATCGGAAGATCGATCCAGAATCTGAAAACTCCGTTGTCAGTCGTACAATGCGTTAACGAAGAATATTTTCCGTTTCTCGCTGCGTAGGCGTGTGCACAAGCTTCAGTTGCACGGAAATCATTACCGGTTGCGATTACCACGGCATCTACTCCATTCATGATTCCCTTGTTGTGAGTCGTAGCACGGAAAGGTTCAATTTCTGCGATGGTTACCGCCTGTTTGAACTTTCTTGCAAATTCTTCATTGGAAATTCCGCTGTCGTCTTTTAGGTCTTCAATTTTACAGGAAACCTCAGCTCTTACAATACAATCCGGTGTAAAATTAGAAAGAATATTCATCACAATCTGTAAAGAATTTCTTTCTTCTTCTGTAAAATCTTCGCTAATGGCAACTTCCTGCTTCAACGTTTTTCCAAATTGTTCAAGACAAGAATTAATAAAGTTAGCACCCATTGAATCTACCGTATCAAAACTTGCTTTAAGCTGGTAATAATTAGGCATTTCGGCAGTTTTATCCACCAATTTTATATCTAAGATTCCGCCGCCGCGATTTCTCATGTTTGCAGTGATTGCATCCGTCGCTTCAAAAAGCTTTTTCTTTAAATTAAAATTAAAAAAATGAAGCAGCTTATGAGGCTCTACATTAAAAATAAAGTGAGTATGACCTAATTTCTCATTGTTAATGATCGTTGTTTTAAAACCACCCTTGTCGATCCAGAACTTAGCCGCTTTTGAAGCCGCAGCAACAACAGAACTTTCTTCAACAGCCATTGGAAGAGCGAATAATTTTCCGTCAATCAGGAAATTCGGAGCAATTCCGTAAGGCATGTAAAAATTGGAAATCGTATTTTCAGAAAATTCGTCATGAAGCTTCTGAAGATCAGCATTTCCGTTCCAGTATTGATTTAATATATTTTGATATTCTTCGTTTCCTTCAAGGTATTCGTTAACGAGCCAGTCGATTTTCCCTTGTTTTGTTAATTTGGAAAAACCTTCGATCGGTTTATGATTCATAACATAAATTTAATGACCGTAAATATACTAATTTTGTGACTTTAAGTGTGGATAACTTCCATGAAAAAAGGTTGATATTTATCAATTTTGGAACTACATTTGAATAGAATATTATTTCTAAAACTTACATTTTCAATTAAAATATGAATTTTGACCGCCTGAAAGAAAAACTCGAAATCCTTGCCGATGCAGCGAAATATGATGTTTCCTGCTCATCCAGCGGAGGAACGAGAAAAAATAAAAAAGGCGCTTTGGGAGACAGTTCCGCAAGCGGGATCTGTCATACTTATACGGAAGACGGACGATGTGTTTCACTTCTCAAAATTCTTTTGACCAATCACTGCATTTATGATTGCGCTTACTGCGTTTCCAGAAGTTCAAATGATATTAAAAGAGCTGCATTTACGGTTGAAGAAGTCGTTGATTTAACGATAAACTTTTACCGCAGAAACTATATTGAAGGCTTGTTTTTAAGTTCGGGAATTTTCAAAAATGCCGACACAACCATGGAAAGATTGGTTCGTGTTGCGAAAAAATTACGCTTAGAAGAGAATTTTAACGGATACATTCATTTAAAATCAATTCCGGGAGCGAGCGATGAATTGATGCAGGAAGCCGCTTTGTATGCCGATAGATTATCAATCAATCTTGAAATCCCAACCGAAAGTGGATTAAAATTATTGGCTCCTGAAAAAAATCGACAGGATATGCTCAATCCGATGAAATATATTCAGAATGGGATTGCTCAATACAAAGATGAAAAAAAAATATTCAGAAAAGTCCCAAAGTTTGCCCCGGCTGGGCAGTCTACTCAAATGATTGTTGGGGCAACCAATGAAAATGATTTACAGATCATCAAAGTTGCCGATCATTTTTATAAGAACTTTAACCTTAAAAGAGTTTATTATTCAGGATATGTTCCTGTTTTGGAGGATAAAAGATTGCCTTCTCTTACAACGGAAGTTCCGATGCTTCGGGAAAACCGTTTGTATCAATCGGATTGGCTGATGCGTTTTTATGGTTTTAAAGCCGAAGAAATCTTAGATCCGAATATGCCGTTTCTGGACCTGGAAGTTGATCCGAAATTGAGCTGGGCTCTGAGAAACTTAAATCAGTTTCCTGTTAATTTGCAGACTGCGGATTATCAGATGATTTTAAGAATTCCCGGAATTGGCGTGAAAACGGCGCAAAAAATTATAAGTGCAAGACGTTTCCAGGTTTTGAATATCGATCACTTGAAGAAATTGGGAGCAGCGGTCAACCGGGCAAGATATTTTATTGATTTTAATGCCGGAAATGCTTTTTTAAAATATTTAACGGATAAAAATCTGAAGAAATTGTTGATTGGCGGGAGTTCTTCGAAGTTTCATAATCAGTTTTCGCAGCAGTTGAGTTTGTTTTGATTTAAACACGAATTACACGAATGTTTTCACGAATTTCACTAATAATTTTAAGACATAAATATCAATTCACTCTAAAACTCCAAAACCCTATAACCCTCCAACTCAAATGACTACCTTACTCTACGACGGAAGTTTTGACGGACTTTTTACAGCGATATTTGAAGTTTTTGAATATCGTTATAAAGACGTGGAAATTGTAAGTAAAGAGCGGTTTCATCAGGAAAATATTTTTGCGGAAATTCATGAAGTGATCACCCAAAATGATAAATCTGGACGGGTTTTAAATAAATTAGAACAAAACATCGGTAAGTCTGGAATTCATCAATTATTACAAGTTTATTTATCCGAAGATCCTGAATCAGAGCAACTAATATTATCTGCTGTAAGACAATCCATAAAACATCCGGGCGAAAATATTCTGCAAAATTATGCTGATAATAATATATTGAAAATTTCAAAAATCTGTAAATCTGTAAGTCGGGAAAGGCATAGAATGACTGCTTTTGTGCGGTTTGAAAAAATGAAGGATGATGTTTTCTTTGCTAAAATTGATCCTGATTTTAATGTTCTTCCTTTAATTCGGAAACATTTTAAAGACCGTTATCAGGATCAGAAATGGATGATTTATGACTTGAGAAGACATTACGGAATTCTTTATGATCTGGAAAGCTGTGACTTTTTTTATCCTGATGAAAAATTAGATTTGCATCAATATCAACAGAAATTTCATAATGAGGAAACGCAATATCAGACGCTTTGGCAGCGGTATTTTACGAAAACTAATATTGTGGAAAGGAAGAATTTGAAACTGCATATTCAACATGTTCCGAGGAGGTATTGGAAGTATTTAACTGAAAAGCATTAAGTTTCTTTGGTCTTAATCGAAAGTTCGACATAATCAAACAAACAAAATAAAAATTGTCTCCATAAAGTCGACGAATATTATTTCAAGACTTGGAAACCTCCGCTAAAATTGAAATCTAATCCTCAAAACTTGCGCGAATTCCACATTTATTCTTTAATCCTAATTTGAATATCGGCAATTCTGAAACCAAAATTAAGATGTACATTTTCAACCCGACAAATTTTAGACAGTTTTAATAATTTATATTCAAAACTCTTATAAAGTTACTGCCGTTATCTGAACTTGTTTTTGTAAATTTGTGTTCGAAATTTTTTACTAGATGAAAGAGAGTGCTGTAAAAAAAATTGCTGTTCTTACCTCTGGAGGAGATTCTCCGGGTATGAATGCGGCTTTAAGAGCGGTTGTAAGAACCGCCAATTACTATAACATCGAATGTTACGGAGTGCGAGAAGGCTATAATGGCCTGATCAGTGGGGATTTCCTGAAAATGGGACCTCGTTCCGTAAAAAATATAATCAACCAGGGTGGAACTATTCTGAAATCTGCCCGTTCCATGGAATTCAAAACTAAAGAAGGCCGCCAAAAAGCGTATGACAACTGCGTAAAGCTTGGAGTGGAAGGCTTGGTTTGTATTGGTGGAGACGGAACTTTCACCGGAGCAAAAATTTTTAACGAAGAATTCGGAATCAGAGTAATCGGTGTGCCGGGAACGATCGACAATGATATTTTCGGGACTGATAATACAATTGGCTACGACACCGCTTTGAATACTGCAATGGAAGCCATCGATAAAATCCGTGATACGGCAACTTCTCACAACAGGGTTTTCTTTGTGGAAGTGATGGGTCGTGACGCAGGTTTTATTGCGTTGAACAGTGGTTTGGCAACGGGAGCTTTAGATATTTTAATTCCTGAGAAAAAAGACAGTATGTCTGATCTTTTTGCAACGTTCAGAAATGCTGAAAAAACTGGAAAAGCTTCAAGCATTGTAGTTGTTGCGGAAGGTGAAAAACTTGCCAATATCTACGAGCTTGCAGAGCAGACTAAACAGGAATTCCCGGATTACGACATTCGTGTGGCGATTTTAGGACACATCCAGAGAGGTGGTTCTCCAAGCTGTGCCGACAGGGTTTTGGCGAGCAGATTGGGTTACGGAGCCGTGGTAGGATTAATGGAAGGAAAAACAAATGTAATGGCAGGAATGCGTTCCAATGATATGGTTTATACACCCATTGAAGAGGCCATTAAAAAACATAACGAAATCAATAAAGATCTTTTACTGATTTCAGAAATTTTAGCAATCTAATATTTTTATATAATTTAAAACAAACTATTATGTCAACAATCAAAGTAGGTATCAACGGGTTTGGTAGAATTGGACGTCTTGTTTTCAGAGCAATGACTGAAAGAGATAACATCGAAGTAGTAGGAATCAATGACCTTATCGATGCTACATACATGGCTTATATGCTTAAATATGATTCTGTACACGGTATTTTCCCGGGTGAGGTTTCTGTAGAAGGAAACGACCTTGTGGTAAACGGAAAAAGAATCAGAGTAACAGCTGAAAGAGACCCAAACAACCTAAAGTGGAACGAAATCGGAGCTGATTATATCGTAGAATCTACAGGTTTATTCTTAGATAAAGAAAATGCTGCAAAGCACATCAACGCGGGTGCAAAAAAAGTAATCCTTTCTGCTCCTTCTAAAGATGATACTCCAATGTTCGTAATGGGTGTAAACCACAAAGAACTTACAGACGATATCAAAATTTTATCAAATGCTTCTTGTACGACAAACTGTTTAGCTCCATTAGCTAAAGTAATCCACGATAACTTCGGGATCGTAGAAGGTTTGATGACGACGGTACACGCTACAACGGCAACTCAGAAAACGGTTGACGGTCCTTCAATGAAAGACTGGAGAGGCGGTAGAGCTGCTCTTAACAATATTATCCCTTCTTCTACAGGTGCTGCAAAAGCGGTAGGTAAAGTAATCCCTTCATTGAACGGAAAATTGACAGGTATGTCTTTCAGAGTACCGACTGTTGACGTTTCTGTAGTGGATTTAACAGTAAGAATTGAAAAGGCTGCTTCTTATGAAGAAATCTGTTCAGTAATCAAAGCTGCTTCTGAAGGTGAATTGAAAGGTATCCTTGGATACACTGAAGATGCTGTAGTTTCTCAGGATTTCGTAGGAGATAAGAGAACTTCTATCTTCGACAAAGACGCTGGTATCATGCTTTCTCCTAATTTCGTAAAACTTGTTTCTTGGTATGACAACGAAATGGGATATTCTAACAAGTTAGTTGATATGTTGATTCACTCTGCTTCTTTATCTAACTAATAGAGTAAGTATTAGCTTAAATATAAACCTTCCGATTTGGAAGGTTTTTTTGTTTTTTGTAATTTTATTTTAAAATTTTTCTTATGTCAGGTAGAACTTTTCAGGAAAAATCAGGATTTCCGAAATTATTTATTACTCTTCTTGCATTCCAGGCTATTGTCATGTCGTTGGTATTAATAAATGATAATGAATCCCCTTTGATTGTTCTCTACGTAACAGCTCCTTTGATGTTATTGTTTGCCTTCTCTTTTTTAAAATTAAATTTAAATAAAGACTATTTCGAATATAATTTTTTCCCTTTTACCTTTAAATCCACAAAAATCAAATGGAGCGATATCCGTGAAATCCAGATCGTAAATACCGATCCTATTTTTGATTTCGGAGGCTGGGGAGTAAGGCTTTCAAAGAAATATGGGAAAGCTTTTATTACGGGAAATAATGAAGTCATATTTTTGAAGTTGAATAACGGCAAAAGACGTTCTTTTTCTGTGAAAAATAAGGAAGATTTGTTGAGATTTTTTGATGAGAATAAGATCCCTTATAAATAATTATTACCCTATCTAGTTTGCACCTTCGGCTCCCGTATTATTATTTTGATTACCAAATGCTACGTTAATTCCTATTCCTACCCAGCCTTTTCCATTATATTTCCAATCATAATTTTTTTGATCGTTGTTGCTTAAATAATCAAAACCCAACGTTAGTCCAACATTTACATTTTTGGTAATATGTACCAATAAACCAGTATTGATTGTGAAGGCACTAACATTTGTATTGTTATTCCCAGAGGCATTGCTATTGGATTCATCCAGTTTTATACTCGCCAAGCCAAATCCCAAAATGGGTTCAAAAGACAATCCATTTTCTACTTCTCTATTGTATCTGATCTTTGCGCCAAGATTTGTCCCTAAATTCACATTAGCATCAAATGTAAAACCGCTAAATCTTAATTTAAGAGGCACGGTATAAATTCCAACCCTCCAGTCAATTCTATTATACAGAATCTTTGTGTTAGATTTAAAGTCTTGCAGAGACATTACGTAAATCACTTTAGAATTGTCTGTTTCTGATTCCGTATCATTAATTATTTTATTTTTCTCTCGATCTACAAACTTCCAGAATCGAAAATATACCTTACCATCTTTTACATTATTTACGGTAACTCTATATTTTTTACCATCAATCTGATCTTTTACAATGTCAATACTCTTTGACTTTTCAGTTTTAGACTCGCTTTTAAAACTGTTCAAATCATTTAAAGAGATATAATTAAAATAGTAATTGCCATCTATTTTAATATCATTTTCCTGTCCAAAAGCTATTCCCGCCCAAAGCAGAAACACTAATAAAAAATTTGTTTTCATGGTTATTAATTTTAAAACAAATTTTCAAAAATTCTGAACGTAAAAAAATTACCCGTTTGTGTGATTTTAATGAATATTATTTACAACAGAATCCCCTGCAATTGTGCAAGGGATTCCAGCTTATCATTTTCAAACAGCTAACAGAAAAATCTAAACTATTTTGATATATGGGTAACGATTATAATAGAGTATTTGTAACTAACATTAAATATGAAAAACTAATCTGCAAAAAAGGCAGTTTTTTAAAAGTGAGTTTCCATGGTAATCAGTCTGTACAAATGTTAGCATTTTATCAATACAAAAAAATCCCCCTTTTGTGGTATTTATAAAAAACTTTAACTATTTTAGCTAAAACTTGAACATGGATGATTCTGAGAAAAAACACCCTTTAATTGAGGTCTGGAACACTTATCCCGGAATTAGGCAGGAAAATCAACACATCTCAAACATTCCCCCTATTGAGCGGATCATTGGGGAAATGTTCGCCATCGGTGAATTTTATTACTATGTACTAAACCTTACAAACAGTACAGTCTCTCATCACCACGAAAATATTTTAAAGCTTCACGGTCTGAAAAAATATCCTCAGAATTTAAAAGAAGTCATTGACCTCGTTCATCCCGATGATATTGATTTTATTACAAAAGCTGAGCAAAAAGTTGTAGAAAAATTAATGGAAATCGGGAAAGAGCATCAGCTTTTCCTCAAGCCCAGCTATTGTTTCAGGATGAAAACTGCCGCCGGAAACTATGAGCTATTCCATCATCAGGCCATTCTTACCTGGGAAGATGAAAATAAAAACCTGGTTCAGTCCATTAATATTCATACCAACATCAACCATATTACCAAAGAAAACCCACGTACAGTTTTAATTTCGGGGATTGGTCCGAGGAAGGATTTTTATCAAATAAAAATTGAAGATTCTTCTACAATTAAGAGCTTTCGCGAAATAAATTTAACCAAAAGAGAAACAGAAATCTTATCTTTCATTGTAAAAGGATATTCGGGATCTGAAATTTCAAAAATCCTGATTTTGTCTGAGCATACCGTCCGTTCTCACCGTAAAAATATTTTAGCCAAAACAAGCTCGAGAAATAGCAAAGAATTATTAAAAAAAGCCTTTGAATGGGGACTTATATAAGGTCAATTGTTAATGGTAAATAGTGAATTTTTTATCATCAATGAATTGACCAATGAGGATTCCATCATTAAAATTGACCATTAACTATTCACTATTGACCAATTCAAATTCCTGATAAATCTCACTCCACAATTTCGGCGCAAAACTTGTATTTTTATTCTCAATGGAAATACCGATTTTACAACCACGTTTCAAAGATTCAGCACATTTTAAAAGCTTTTGGGAAAAGGGCAACGGAAAACAACTTTTAGAATTTTCCGAAGCAGAAGTCAGTTTCAAAGATTTTGAGAAGTTTGCTCCCTACTATTATCACGTGGATGAAATTGGTGATCAAGTCGTAAAAGACGTCTATTTAACGAAAAAATTTCATGAAGCATCGAGGGAAATCGAGCAATACATCAGAAAAGGAGTTTCTGAAACAGATGACGTTCCGGAAAGTGTAAAAAAACTGTTTCTTCAAACGCAAAAAATCCCAGATTGGCTGGATTATGATTTAATTAAAAACGGTGCAGAACTTTGCATGAGAAGCAACCTGGATTCATTGATTTCCTTGCGGGATTACTGCTTAATCGGTGGTTATGATTATGCTTATCTCAACAAATCTTTGATCGCTACCGAGGCATTAAAAAAAGGCGCTGTGAAAAGACTTTCTGAAACATTGGATTTTTGGGTCAATGTAACAAGATATGATGCTTTGGAAATCCATAAAAAAGGCTATGAATTTGCTATAAAAACTCGCTTAATTCATTCTTGCGCAAGACTTTCCCTCAAAAAACATTATAAAAGTTGGGACACGGACAATTGGGGTGAACCTATCAATTCCTGGGATATGATGGCAACATATATTGGTTTTAGCCTGGTTTTTATGCATAGTCTTCACAAATTGGGAAATACATTTTCAGAGCAGGAAGAAAAAGGGCTGTTCCACCTTTGGAAATACGTCGGATATTTATTGGGAATCCCCGAAAACCTTTTACCGGACGACAAAAAACAGGCTACACAATACTTTTATTTATGGACTTCCATTCAGCCTCCTGCTGACAAAGATTCCGTTCTCCTGGCTCATTCCTTGTTAAATGAATCATTAGAAAATCCTATCTTAAAATACAGATTTCAGCGAAAAAATTTACGTTATCTCCATATTTGCTGCACTTGGTTTTTACTTGATGAAGAAGTCTGTAAAAGACTGCAGATTCCGGAAGTTTCCAACAAAAATGCTTTCCCGAAAACCAAATGGGTTATCAATAAAATTTACGATACAATAGTAAGTCGGGAAGCCAGGATCAAGAAAGGAAATAAAGATCAGACGAAAGTTTTGAGCGATTATCTTAAAATTACCCAAAACTCAAATTTTCATTAATATTTTCAGGAGCTTAATCCCGCTTTCCGCTGCAATCTTTTTTTTCAAAAAAGGATTTCCACTGCAATCGGGGCTAGAATTTCAGGACTGGTGGCTTCGGGAGCCTCAGCCACCAATCAATTGTAGTTTTTTTAATCAATTTGCTGTCGGTTACTAAAATAAATATGAATTAGTTATAAATAAAAAGCGAGCAAAACTTTATATTTTTTTTAACTATAAAAACAGTTTTCAGGAGCAAATAATATTAGTTTTTGAGCGTAAAATTTCGTACTTTTGATCAATTATTTAAACATCAGATGAGTAACATAGACGATAAGAAAAAAGCACTCGCTTTAGTGCTTGACAAACTAGATAAAACATACGGAAAAGGGACGGTAATGACGCTGGGAGACAACTCAGTAGACAATACAATAGAGGTGATTCCTTCAGGATCTTTAGGATTAGACATCGCTCTTGGAGTGGGCGGTTATCCGAGAGGAAGAATCATCGAAATCTACGGCCCGGAATCTTCAGGTAAAACAACTTTAACACTTCACGCCATCGCAGAAGCTCAGAAGGCAGGAGGAATTGCAGCATTTATCGATGCAGAGCACGCTTTCGACAGAGGATATGCAGGAAAACTGGGAATTGACCTGGAAAACCTTATTATTTCACAACCGGATAACGGTGAGCAGGCATTAGAAATTGCTGATAACTTAATCCGTTCAGGAGCTATTGATATCGTGGTAATTGACTCTGTTGCAGCACTTACTCCAAAAGCTGAGATCGAAGGTGAAATGGGAGACTCCAAAATGGGTCTTCATGCAAGGTTGATGTCTCAGGCTTTGAGAAAACTGACAGCAACTATTTCAAGAACAAAATGTACGGTAATCTTCATCAACCAGTTGAGAGAGAAAATCGGGGTAATGTTCGGGAATCCGGAAACGACAACAGGTGGTAACGCATTGAAATTCTACGCTTCAGTAAGAGTTGATATTAGAAAAGCAAGTGCGCCGATCAAAAACGGAGATGAAGCCATTGGAAGCCGTGTAAAAGTGAAGATCGTGAAAAACAAGGTAGCTCCACCTTTCAAAATGGCAGAATTCGACATCATGTATGGTGAAGGAGTTTCCAAAACAGGAGAGATTCTTGATCAGGCGGTAGAATTAGGAATTGTGAAGAAAAGCGGTTCTTGGTTCAGCTACGAAGAAACAAAACTTGGACAAGGTCGTGACGCCGTAAAAGACGTGTTAAAAGACAATCCTGAACTTGCTGAAGAATTGGAAAACAAAATTAAAGAAGAATTGAAGAATAAAGCTAAATAAGTTTTTTGATTTTAAGATATTGAAAGGCAGCCTGAAAAGGCTGTCTTTTTTGTTACCACAGATTTCTCAGATCTGCGCAGATGATTGTGTTGATTGTGGAAGAAATTAGTAGTATTTGTGGTTAAAAATTACATGGTGATTTAAACCACCCCCTCCAGAGGAGGGAATTTTGGAGACATTTATCAAAACTAATTTCTAAATAAAAATGTCAAAATGTCACTTTCTGTGAATCGGTATTTTTTTTGCGAAAGAATTGGAAGAAAATTAAAACTATAAATATTATGACTAAAGGAAATATTAATGTATCTGTGGAAAATATTTTCCCGCTTATCAAAAAATTTCTTTACAGTGATCACGAAATATTCTTGAGAGAGCTGATCTCCAATGCAACCGACGCTACTTTAAAATTAAAACATTTAACGAGCATCGGGGAAGCAAAAGTAGAATATGGCAATCCTAAAATTGAGGTTAAGGTCGACAAAGAAAATAAAACGCTTCGCATCATTGATCAGGGGATCGGTATGACAGCCGAAGAAGTTGAAAAATACATCAATCAGGTTGCGTTTTCCGGAGCTGAGGAGTTTTTGGAAAAATATAAAGATTCTGCGAAAGATTCAGGGATTATCGGACATTTCGGACTTGGATTTTACTCTGCATTTATGGTTGCAGAGAAAGTCGAAATCTTAACAAAATCTTATAAAGAAGAACCGGCAGTTCGCTGGATTTGCGACGGAAGTCCTGAGTTTACTCTTGAAGAAACAGCAGATAAAACCGACAGAGGAACGGAAATCATCCTTCACATTGCAGAAGATTCAACAGAATTTTTGGAAGAAGGAAAAATCCGTGAACTGTTGCTGAAATATAACAAATTCATGCCTGTTCCAATTAAATTCGGGACAAGAACTCACACATTGCCGTTGCCGGAAGATGCTCTGGAAGGTACGGTTGCAGAAACGGAAGAGGTTGACAATATCATCAACAATCCTACTCCAGCCTGGACGATGGCACCAAGCGAACTGACAAATGAAGATTATATGAAATTCTACCACGAGCTGTATCCGATGCAGTTTGAGGAACCTTTGTTTAATATTCATTTGAATGTTGATTATCCGTTCAACCTGACAGGGATTTTGTTCTTCCCTAAATTGAATAACAGCTTAAATATTGAAAAAGATAAAATTCAATTATATCAGAATCAGGTATTTGTAACAGATGAAGTGAAAGGTATTGTTCCTGATTTCCTGATGCTTCTTCGTGGAGTTATTGATTCTCCGGATATTCCATTGAATGTTTCGCGTTCTTGCTTACAGGCAGATGGCGCGGTGAAGAAAATCTCTTCTTACATCACGAAAAAAGTAGCCGACAAAATGGCTTCTTTAATCAACGAAAACCGTGAAGATTATGAGAAAAAATGGAATGATATTAAAGTTGTTATCGAATATGGAATCGTAACGGAAGAGAAGTTTGCCGAGAAAGCAGATAAATTCACACTATATCCTACAACTGACGGAAAATATTTCCTGTGGAATGAATTGGAAGAAAAAATTAAAACTAATCAAACAGATAAAGACGGTAAATTAATCGTCCTGTATGCTTCCAATGCGGATGAACAGCACGGCTATATCCAGTCGGCAAAAGATAAAGGATATGAGGTTCTTCTTTTAGATTCCCCGATTGTTCCTCACGTTATCCAAAAGCTGGAGGCTTCCAAAGAGAAGATTTCGTTTGCAAGAGTGGATGCAGATCACATCAATAATCTGATTAAAAAAGATGAGCCAATCATTTCTAAATTAAATGAGACCGAAAAGGAATCATTAAAAAAGAATGTGGAAGAAGCTGTAAATGATCCAAAATTCACGATTCAGCTTGAAGATTTAGACAGTACTGATGCGCCATTCACGATTACGCAACCTGAATTCATGAGAAGAATGAAAGATATGCAGGCAACCGGTGGTGGCGGAATGTTTGGAATGGGCGGCTTCCCGGAAATGTATAATTTGGTAGTGAATTCTAACAGTGAGTTTGCCAATCAGATTTTGAAAACTGAAAATACTGAGGAAAAAGAAGGATTGATTAAACATGCTTTGGATTTGGCCAAGCTTTCTCAGAATTTATTGAAAGGAAAAGAGCTGACGGACTTTATTCAGAGAAGTTATAAGCAATTGGAAAAGTAATTTAACTATTTTATATTGGGTTTCGGCGGTGCCTTTGGCACCGCCGAAACTTTTTCTTAAAGGCTGAGCAAAGCGGAGCCTCACTCATAACTCATAACTCATAACTCATAACTTATAACTCCTGTAACGGATCCCAAAACAGCTTCTTAAAATCCTTAATTCTGAAATTTTCCACAACAATTCCTTCTGCTTCCAATTTTTTCTGAAATTCCGGGACGGATAAAGTTCCTGAGCTTGAAATCACCCGATGTGCAGGAACATCTTTCGGGCAGCCGCCCATTGCTTTTCCGACGTGACGGGAATGGTTGGGATAACCGACTGCTTTGGCAATCGCTCCATAACTGGTTACTTTTCCTTTGGGAACTAATTTTGTGATTTCCCAGACTTGTTGCTTGAATATTTCGTCCATACAATTTAAACTGCTTTTTATTTTAAGATACTTAAGGTTTTTAGCGCAAAGTTCGCAAAGATTTTTTTGACAAACTTTCTGTTTTTAAGTTTCCAAAGGCGTTCCACTCAGCGAAGTTCTCAAAGATAAATATAGTATTTACTTTCGCATGATTTTTGAATTATTAAAATCTCAATGATCTCTAACTACAATATAAAGTTATGAAAAAATCATTTTTCCGTTGGCTGAATAAAGTTAATAAAGCAATTTTACCGAAATTGAGTAATAAAGATCCTAATAAACTGACCAAACTTCAAAAAGGAATCCTGGCTTACCGGTATTTTGTCCTGGTGAATTCTTTAGACTGACAGTTTTGCGTGAGGGATATGGAGGGCGCGAGCGAAGCGAGCGGTACAAAGTACCGAAACGAAGTGGAGCCCGGAGAAGCCCGACCCGAGCTTGGATTCAGCTTTGGAGAGGGGCACGCCCTAAAATTAAACACCAATAACACTAATATTTTTCACGAATAACACAAATTATCTGTGTAATTTGTGTAAGCTGTGGGAAAATAAAAAACGCCCCAAAAAGGAGCGTTTGTATAAGTTCAAAGCTTCGGACTTTCGTCTTCCAGCTTATGCGTTTTCTAAAATATAAGAGAACATCAATGGTGCACAGATCGTAGCATCACTTTCAACGATAAATTTCGGTGTCGTGATATCCAGCTTACCCCAAGTGATTTTCTCGTTCGGAACAGCTCCGGAATACGATCCGTAAGAAGTCGTAGAATCCGAAATCTGACAGAAATATGACCAAAACGGAATGTCATGCATTTCCATATCCTGATACAGCATTGGCACCACACAAATAGGGAAATCTCCTGCAATTCCTCCACCGATCTGGAAGAACCCAACTCCTTTTCCTGCTGAATTTTTAGTGTACCAATCCGCCAGATACGTCATATATTCGATTCCTGATTTCATTGTTGTAGCCGTCAGTTCACCTTTAATACAATAAGAAGCGAAAATATTACCCATCGTAGAATCTTCCCATCCCGGAACAACAATCGGTAAGTTTTTCTCTGCTGCGGCGATCATCCAGGAGTTTTCTCTAGGAATTTCGTAATACTGCTCAAGAACTCCTGAAAGGATCATTTTATACATAAATTCGTGCGGGAAATATCTTTCTCCTTTTGCTTCTGTATCTTTCCAGATCTCAACGATATGTTTCTGCAGCCTTCTGAAAGCCTCTTCTTCAGGGATACAGGTATCTGTAACTCTGTTTAATCCTCTTTCCAATAAATCCCACTCGTCCTGAGCCGTCAAATCTCTGTAATGCGGAACTCTTTCGTAGTGAGAATGCGCCACAAGATTCATCAAATCTTCTTCAAGATTGGCTCCCGTACAAGAAATGAAATCTACTTTGTCCTGACGGATCATCTCCGCAAGAATTTTACCCAACTCCGCAGTAGACATTGCTCCCGCCAAAGTAATCATCATTTTTCCACCTTCCTTCAAGTGGGCAACGTATCCTTTAGAAGCGTCCACTAGCGCTGCTGCATTGAAATGCAGATAGTATTTTTCTATGAATTCAGTAATCGGCTTGTTCATTTTTTTGATTTTTGCAAAGATAAAACTTAAAAACGGAATGTAGCGGCTGCACTTAAAGAAACTCAGCGTAAACCTTCTTTTTTTGGTTAAATTATCCCTACAAAGATTCCACTTTTAAAATTTCGATTTTTCTTTCTCCGTCTTTAAAAGGCCAATCAATAACGTCTCCTACTTTATATCCAACGGTAGCAAGCGCAATATCTGACAGAATAGAATACTTATTTTTTGCAGGTTTTGCTTTTGTAGATGCTACGAAAATATATTCATGTTCAAAATCTCGGGTATGGTCCTTAATTGTAACTTTCCTGTCAACGGTCACGACGTCCTCAGGTAGATCTCTTCTCAAGACTTGCTTTGCTTTTCTAAGTTCTTCAGCTAGCCTTTTTTCTTCCTGCATGCTTACTTTTTTTCTCCTTAAAGTATCTTTTATAGCATCATAAATTCCGGTTGTTACAATAATATTATTCGTCATTTTTTTATTTTTAAAGCAATTAAATATGATGATCTCCAATAATCCAATGTAGGAATACAAGCAAAATCCTGCTTATTTCCTATGAAAACGCATCAAAAAAATTATAATAAATCGGAAAGCTTCCCCTGTCTTGGATCCTGACAGGGATTAATTGATAAACTCCTTAGAACTTTTCAGGAAAGAATCTGTATGTAAGTATAATAATGACAACAATACCTTCGACTGGCGAAGTTTTGTAAGAAGAGAAAATTTTGCTGTCAATACCATTTTTTGTTTGAATTACTGCTAAGATAGGGATTTATTATTAAAATTAAAAACTAATATTTAAACTAAACTTTAAGTTATTAAAATTTAAACTTTCTGTTCTCTTTTTTCTCAGAAATCTTCTTTTTAGTATCCAGTCTTTTTTGCTTTTGATTTTTTGAAGGTTTTGTAGCAACGCGCTTCTTAGGAACAATTAAAGCTTTATCTACGATTTCCAGAATTTTTTCAATTGCTTTATTTTTATTCATTAATTGTGTTCTGCTTTCAGAAACCGTTAAGAATAAAAATCCTTCCGCGTTAATTCTGTTTTTAAGTTTATTTTGAATCAAATTCTTTTGATCTTCATTAAAAAATTCAGACCCGGAAACATTCCAAAGTACAGTCACGGAAGTTTCGACTTTATTCACGTTCTGCCCTCCTGCCCCACTGCTGCGGGAAGTTTTGAAACTAAGCTCTTTTGAGAAGTCTTTCATTTTTAATTAGACTATTATTTTATTTTACTTTTTCACTACCCCGTCAAAAATTATTTGAATTTTCGCCACCCCTCCACAGGAGGGAATTTTTCTTACGCTTACTTATTGTTAATGATTTCAGTTAACTCAATTCTGTTTATTTTTCCGTTGGGTGTCCTTGGGATTTTCTCAATAAAAATAATTTCTTTCGGCTTATGAAAATTTTTCTCGAAATGTATTTTCAAAATTTTATTAATTAAATCCTGTGATTGTTCTCCTTCAACTATCAATATCAATTTTTGTCCCAAACTTTCATCAGGAATTCCTAAAAATACAACCTCATTCGGAATTTCTTTTTTAACTAATGATTCCAACTGTTCCGGAAAAATTTTCGCACCACCGGAATTGATTACATTATCTATTCTTCCTAAAAACCTGAATTGATTCTTATTTTTAATTTCAACTAAATCATTAGTTTGCAAAACTTCCACATTTAAATCAGGAGCAAAAATCGTAAGACAACCTCTCTCATCTTTTGAAATATCGATATTTTCAAATATGGTAAAATAATCCTCCACCTCCGGAAAAATCTGTTTTAACCCAATGTGAGAAAGCGTTTCTGACATTCCATAAGTTTCAAAAATACGGTTTGATGCTTGATTATTCAATTTGGAATTAAAAATTTTATTTTTTAAGCTTTCCGAAACCGCTGCCCCGCCGATAATTAAGTTTTTAATTAAATGTAATTTATCAAGAGAATTTTCAACCTGTAAAGGGGTCATCGCACAAAAATCAATTTCATGATCTATATTTTTCAATGGTTGTAGGGATGAGTCCGTAAGAATTAATTTCAGCTTTTTTACAATAGACCGCACAACCATCATTTTTCCTGAAATATATTCAATAGGAAGACAGATTAAAGCCGTATCTCCTTGTTTTAATCTTAGAAAATCACCTGTCATTACTGCCGAATTGATCATTTTCTTTTTCTCAATATCAAATATTTTTGGAGTTCCCGTAGAGCCTGAAGTCTGTACTTTGACTGTTTCAGAATCGGAAAACCATTCTTCTACAAAATTTTTAATTTTCATTTCAAATTCCGAAGAAGGAGATAATTGATTAGTATTGAGATTATTGAAGTCTAGAAGCATATTTTTCGCAAATAAAAGCACAGTAAATTTAAAAAAAAGTTTAAAAAGTTCTTGCAAATAATTAAAAAAGCTGTAAATTTGCACCACTAAAACAAACAGAGACTCATGGTGTAGCGGTAACACTACTGATTTTGGTTCAGTCATCTGGGGTTCGAATCCCTGTGAGTCTACGAAAACCATCCTAAACAGGATGGTTTTTCTTTTACCGTAATTCAATATGTTCCCGAATAAATTTAACAGTACATTAGCTTTACGATTTTCATTCTCTCATTCAACAATTTCTAAAAAACTCTAAAATCAAGCTTCAAGGCAGGATTTTTGTATTCCTTAAGAATAAACAACAAATAAAATACTATTATTATATTTGTTTAAATCCAAACACTCTTGAAGCTGAAATTTAACAAAAGAAAATTACTCAGGCGAATTCTTATAACCTTTATTTCAATATTGGTTTTTATTACGCTGCTTATATTTAGTTTAAGACTTCCCGTGGTCCAAAATTTTATAAAAGATAAACTGGTTGCCTATCTGGAGAAGAAAATCAAAACAAAAGTAAGTCTTGAAAGGGTTTACATAGGTTTCCCAAACAGCCTAGTCATGGAAAATCTGTATCTAAAAGGTCAGAATATTGACACGCTTTTGGCAGTAAAAAAACTCGATGTCGGACTGCATATGTTGAAACTTATCAATTCCACAGCTGACATCACTTCCGTTGATATGGAAGGCGCCCGAGCCAATGTTGTAAGAAATCCGGATGGAAAATTCAATTTTGATTATATAATTGATGCTTTTGCGACGAGTGATAAGGAGGAAAGTCCGTCGAAACCATTTATTATTTCTTTAGATAAAATTAAATTAAAAGATATCGGCGTTACTTTCAACGACCAACAATCTAAAAATGATATAAAAATTTACTTTAAATCCTTTGATACAAGGGTAAGAACATTTGATTTAAATAACAACAAATATGCCTTGAATGACATCAATCTTGACGGATTAAAATTAAAGCTAAAACAGGATCTCGTAGAAGAAGTTTCCAAAAAAGTCGAGAAAAAAGTTGATTCTTTAAACAATAAAAAGCCGATGCAGATTGGCTTACGAGGAATAAAATTCACCAATTTCGATATTGATTACGGAGACGACAATACCAAAACTTTTGCTAAGGTTTTATTTAAAGAATTAAGCACAAGAGTCAACAAGCTTGATTTGGAAAACAATTCTTATAATATCGGAAATCTGGTTCTTTCCGGAGCAAATATTAATGCAAACCTTTATCTTCCAGCCCAAAACGCCAATCCGAAGGACAAAAAAAATCCTGAGGTTTCAAAAAATTCCGATCAAGAAAAAGCAATGCAGCTACTCCTCGGAAAATTAGTTTTAAATGATGTAAAAGTTGCTTACAACAACACCGCAATCACTCCCACAAAGCAGGGAATGGATTTCAATCACATGAATTTTTCTAAAATGAATGTGGAAGTCCGAAATTTCAAAATGGAAAATAATACGTTTGCAGGAACGGTAAATTCAGCAGAAATCCAGGAAGCTAGAGGCTTGAATATCCAGAAATTCAAGACTGATTTTGTATACGCTGAAAAAGAAGCTTATTTAAAAGACCTTTATTTACAAACTCCAAAGACAATTTTACGCGATGAAGTAATCTTAAATTATAACTCTATTGAGCAATTAAGTTCAAATCCGGGAGCTGTAAAAATTTCAGCTAATATCAAAAATTCCAAAATAGGGTTTTCTGATATTTTAAATATAGTTCCGACTTTACGTAATACTGTTCCGTTTAATAAATATCCTAATGCGATTTTAAACGTCAATGCCAATGTAAAAGGATATGTCAATGATTTATTAATTAATGATTTGAAAGTTTCCGGACTCGATCAATTGCGGGTTGCCGCTTCGGGAAGAATCAAAAATGCCATGAATCCTGATCAATTATATTACGATTTGAGAATCGGTGAATTGTCTTCAACCGGCAGAACGATTTTTAATTTGGTTCCAAAAAATACCATTCCATCGAATATCGCAATGCCTTCACATTTCAGCATTAAAGGAAGTGCAAAAGGCACCACAAAGGTTGTAAATGCAGACCTTAACCTCTACTCTACGGCCGGAAACGCCGCGGTTGTCGCTCAAGTAGATATGAGAAGGAAAAATCATGAGTTGTATGATGTAAAAGCCAATCTTCAGGGATTACAAATCGGGAAAATTATTCAGAATAAAGATATTGGACCGATTTCTGCACAAATTGCTGCAAAAGGAGAAAGCTTTGATTTCAAAAATGCCAATGCAGACCTCAAAGGCCATGTTTCCTCAGCGGTTTACAAAGGATACCGTTACCAGAATATGGATCTTACAGGAAAAATAAGACGTGGAGCTTACAATATTATTTTAAATTCAAAAGATCCGAATGCTAATTTAAATTTAATCGCTTCCGGAGTTTATAACGAAAAAAATCCTACCGTAAAAATAAACGGACAAATTATAAAACTAGACATCAACAAGCTTGGATTCTATGAAAAACCAATGATTCTTGCAGGAAAAATTGATGGTGATTTTACAAGCTTAGACCCGGATAATCTGAACGGTTATTTAAATTTAAAGGACTTTGCATTTTCTGATACAAAAGAGGTTTATCCTGTTCAGGAAGTGAATATGAAGGCAAAGTCAACCAACGATTCCACTCAGATTGTTTTCAATTCTCAGATTGCTGATGTGGAACTGACAGGAAAATATAAACTGACCCAGATTTTTGGTTCTTTATCGAATACAATTAATCAATATTATCAATTCCAAAAGCCCGGAAAGGTTCAGAAAATTGATGGCGGACAGTTTTTTACTTTTAATGCAAAAATTAAAAATGATGATCTGATCAGAAAATTTGTTCCGGATCTGAAAAGTTTTGAAACGATAAATTTAGTTGGGAATTACGATGCCGATTCACAAAAAATTGAAGTTGACGGACAGATTCCACAATTGCTGTACGGCGAAAATTCTATTGAAAATGCAACATTGAAAGTGACAAATGAAAATGATGCGTTACAATATAATCTGTATGTTGCAGGATTGAAAAGCTCGAGTTTTGCTTTAAATAAAGTAAATATTGGCGGTGATGTTTCCAATAACATTATTAATTACAATATTACCACAAAGGATCAAAAAGATGTTACCCAATTCCTGATCGCAGGAAACGCAAAATCCTTGAATGATATTACAGAAATTTCATTAAATCCGGATGGTTTAAAATTAAATTACAACGACTGGATGGTTGCCGAAGGAAACAAAATCCAGATCAGCGACAGGGGAATTTTTGCTGATAATTTCAGGCTCTCTAGTGCTGGAAGCGAGATTTTATTACAATCTGAAAGCAATTCTCCAAACGCTCCTCTAAATGTTTCGTTGAAAGATTTTAAAATCGAGACGATCACGGAACTTATTAAAAAAGATACTATTCTAGCCAGAGGAACCATCAACGGAACGGCTCAGCTGCGTAACTTAACTAAAAACATGACCTTTACTTCAGATTTAAATATTACTGATTTAATTGTTTATGAAAATCCTATTGGTAACCTCGCAGCGAAAGTCAACAATACTTCACCGAATGTTTTAAATGCTGATATTACCCTTTCGGGAAATAATAATGATGTGAAAATTTTAGGAGATTACAACACATCTTCAAGCAGTTTTGATTTGAATATGGCAATTAATCAGCTTCAGATGAAGTCTGTTCAGGGCTTTTCCATGAATGCGATTACCAATACGGAAGGCTATCTTTCCGGAAACCTGAAAATTACGGGAACTACTGATAAGCCTAATATTTTAGGCAAAGTAAAATTCAATGACGTTGGATTGGAAATTGCAAAAACAGGAAGTGACTTCAGAAAGCTGAACGATGAGATTGCCTTTACAAGCAGAGGAATTGAATTTGATAACTTTAAAATCAATGATAAAGACGGAAATTCTCTTAAAATTGACGGACAGGTCTTAACACAGACCTACAGAGACTTTGCCTTTAACCTTGATGTCAATGCAAAGGATTTCAAAGTTGTAAATTCAGAAAAATCAAATGAAGCCATCATGTACGGAATTTTGGCGATTGACGCTGCACTGCATGTTCGTGGAAACCTGGATTTACCGAAAGTAGACGGTAGATTAGCCGTTGCAGACAACACGGATTTTACTTTTGTTCTTCCTCAATCCAGCCCTACATTGCAGGAAAGAGAAGGTATTGTAGAGTTTATTGATCAGGATCAGGTTGTTTTAAATAAAACCGTAAAAGCAGATTCTTTAAATGCTCAAAGCCGAATCAAAGGAATGGACGTGAGCGTGAATATTGAAGTAAGTAAGGAGGCAAAATTATCTCTGTTAATCGACAAAGCCAATGGAGATTTTGTAAAACTTCAGGGGGAAGCAGATTTGACGGGAGGCGTCGACCCTTCAGGAAAAACTACTCTTGTCGGAGTTTATGAAGTGGAATCCGGAAGCTATGAAATGTCTGTAAGCGTATTGAAACGTAAATTTGATATTCAAAAAGGGAGCACGATAACATGGACCGGCGAACCGACAACAGCCAACCTTGATATTACCGCTGTTTATAAAACCGAAGCGGCACCGATAGATTTAGTTGAACAACAGATCAGTGGCGAAGATGCGGGAACTCTGAATCAGTTTAAACAAAGAATTCCTTTCAATACTTTATTAAAAATGAAAGGTGAATTACTGAAACCGGTTATCACATTTGACATTACAACAGACGAGAAAAACAACGCCGTTTCTTCGACGGTTACAGATATTGTGGATCAGAAACTGACTCAGTTGAGAACACAGGAATCCGAAATGAATAAACAGGTTTTTGCCTTATTACTTTTGAATAGGTTTATTGGTGAAAATCCGTTCCAGTCGGGAGCGGGAGTTTCAGGGGAAATGCTTGCAAGACAGAGTGTGAGTAAGATTCTTTCACAACAATTAAATAATCTGGCTTCTGATTTAATAAAGGGAGTAGATTTAAATTTTGACCTTGAATCTTCCGAAGATTATTCCAGCGGGGCAAAAAATACAAGAACCGACCTGAATGTCGGACTTAGCAAAAAACTATTAAATGACCGACTAAAAGTTTCGGTAGGAAGTAATTTTGCATTGGAGGGTGATGCCCGTCAAAATGAAAATATGACGAATATTGCAGGTGATGTAACAGTGGATTACAGTCTCTCTAAAGACGGCAGATATATGCTTCGTGCCTACCGTAAGAATGAATATCAGGTGGCTCTTCAAGGACAGATTGTGGAAACCGGCCTTGGGTTTATCATTACATTAGATTATGACAAATTCCGGGATATTTTCAGGAAATCCAAAAACAAGAATCAGAAAGAATCGAGAAAAAATAAGCAAAACGAAGTCGTAGAATTTAAATAAACGGCAGATATTAGACACAAGATAACGAACTTACAATCAAAGTGTTAAAATTTTAAATAATGAAAAAAAATTTCCCAACATATTGTAAATATTTGTTCGCTTCAGGAATGGCTTCGGTAACGCTTTCCTGCAGCAATACAAAATATCTAAAGGAAGGCCAGATGCTTTATACAGGCGCAGAAATCAATATTCAAAATGATACGATTTCTAAGAAAGAAAAGAAAGAACTTCAGGACAATCTGGAAGCTAATCTTACTCCAAAACCCAATTCTACTTTTTTAGGATTGAGACCGAAATTATTTTTCTACAATATTGCCAAAGAACCCAAAAAAGAAAAAGGTTTTAATTACTGGCTTAAATATAAAGTGGGAGAAAAACCTGTTTTATTAGGCGATGTGGATCGTGAATTTAATAAAGATATCATTGAAAATTATTCTGAAAACAAAGGATATTTCAATGCAAAAGCAACGTATGATACTGTTTCCAAAAACAAAAAAGCAAGGGTAATTTATAATCTGAGACCGGGTGCGAGATATTTGATAAGTGAAGTAAAATTCCAGAAAGATTCTTCATTGGTGAATCAGGAAATCCAGAACCTGACAGATAAAACTCTGTTAAAAAAAGGAAATCCTTTCGATCTTGATGTCATTAAAACAGAAAGAGAAAGAATTGATAACGGCTTAAAAGAAAAAGGCTTCTATTATTTCCATCCTGATAATATTATTGTACAGGCAGACAGCACGATAAGTAAAAACCATAAAGTTGAACTTAATGTAAAGTTGAAAGACAACACTCCCGATCTGGCAACCCAGCAATTCAGTATTGATAAGGTGGTTGTTTTTCCGAACTACAACATCAGGGACGTAAAAGACGGAAAATACTCCATCCCGATGGATACGGACTCTCTTCAACAATATGCCCATGAAGATATTTATATAGTTGATCCTCAGCATAAATTCAAACCGAAAACATTCGATAGAGCTTTATACTTCAAAAAAGGAGATTTATATAACAGAACTAATCATAATCTTACTTTAAACCGCCTGATTAGTTTGGGTGTTTTCAAATTTGTAAAAAATGAATTTGTAGTTTCGGATTCTTTGCAGCATAAATTTGATGCTTATTATTTATTGACACCGCGGGAGATCCAATCGCTTCGTCTGGAAGCGTTGGGAAGAACCAATTCTGCGAATTACGCCGGAAGTGAATTAAATTTAAGCTGGACCCACAGAAACTTTTTCCGTGGTGCAGAACAATTTAAGGCATCTGTCTACGGAGCTTTTGATGTACAGATCGGCGGTCCTGAAAACGCCAAGAATATATTCAGGGCGGGTGCCAATGCCCAACTTTCCATTCCGAGAATTGTGGCGCCGTTCAGGTTTAATTCCTCTAGTGCTTTTGTGCCGAGAACCAATATTACTTTAGGCTATGAGCTTCAAAACCGTACAGAATATTACTCTTTAAATACTTTTACCGGATCTTTCGGCTATGTCTGGAAAGAAAATATCAGAAAAGAACATGATCTGAAAATTATTGACATCACGTATGTTTCCCCAGCCAATATCACCGATTTATATAATGAAAGATCTGCCGGAAATGACGCTATGAAAAGGGTTGTAGAACCGCAGCTGATCTTTGGCCCGGTATATTCTTATACCTATACAAATACGATGCAGCAAAGACCCAATACGATGTATTATAAAGGGACATTGGATCTGGCGGGAAATATTACAGGTTTGATAACAGGAGCAAATGTAAAAAAAGATAAGGAAAAAGCTATTTTCGGGGTTCCTTTCAGTCAATATGCAAAAATTGAAAATGACTTCAGGTTCTACCATAAATTCACGGAAAAAACTTCTTTAGCCACAAGATTCATTGCGGGGGTTGCATATCCCTATGGAAACTCTGAGCACGTTCCTTTTTCCAAGCAGTTTTTCTCCGGAGGAAGTAATAGTGTGAGAGCATTCAGAGCGAGAACTTTAGGGCCTGGAAGCTTTGATCCGAGGACAATTCCTGAAGGTTACTATTTTGACCAATCAGGTGATGTAAAACTTGAATTGAATGCAGAATACCGCGCCAATCTTTATAAATTTTTAAATGTTGCCGTTTTTGCGGATGCAGGAAATATTTGGCTTGTTAATGAAGATCCAGATCGACCGGGAGCCAAATTTTCAAAGGAATTTTTAAGTGAGGTTGCAGTGGGAGCCGGAGTTGGTTTAAGACTGGATTTTTCTATTTTAATTTTAAGACTGGATCTCGCGATGCCGTTGAGAGTTCCTTATTATGAAAAAAATGACAGATGGACATTTGATAAAATAAATTTCGGGGATTCGAGCTGGAGAAAAGATAATCTTATCCTGAATATTGCGATTGGGTATCCTTTTTAAGGCAATTTTATTTATGATAATGAAGAGCTTAAACATATTTATGATATTTTTAAACTAGGTAAAAAAACACAACAAATGGTAAAAAACATTAAGTTTTTCTGGGAAGTTTTAAAAGAATCTTTCACAGAATGGAATAATTCTTCTGCATCTAAAGATTCGGCGAGTCTAGCATACTATGCTATTTTTTCGATTCCTGGGCTATTGATTATTATCATCTGGATTGCCGGATATTTTTTTGGTGAAGAAGCCATCCGTGGAGAAATCAGTAAGCAGATCGGCGGAATTATGGGTTCCGAAGTATCGAAAAGTATTGAAAATATGATTGCCGGAGCATTAATTGATAAACAAAATATTTTCATGAAAGCCGTAGGTGTAGGTTCTTTGGTTTTTGGTTCCACGACCCTGTTTTTTCAGCTTCAACATTCTTTGAATACACTTTGGGATGTAAAATCTGCTCCCAAAAAGGCATTGGTAAAATTCCTTCTGGACAGGGCCAATTCACTGGGAATGATTCTGATCCTAGGGTTTTTATTAATGATTACCATGATTTTATCTTCATTAATAAGTGTTTTTAATAAAATTATAACAGAATATTTCGGGTTTGAAACTTATATGTTGGTTGAGCTCGTGAATTTTGCCGTAGGATTCGGGTTTGTAATGCTTCTTTTTGCTTTAATGTTTAAAGTGCTTCCGGATGTAAAAGTAAGCTGGAGACCTGTTTGGAGAGGAGCTTTTCTGACGGCCGTTTTATTTACTTTAGGAAAATTTCTGTTGAGTCTTTATTTTGGAACGGCGAAACCAACTTCAGCTTTCGGAACGGCGGGAACAGTGATTTTAATCATGATGTGGATCAATTATTCCTGTATGCTGATTTTCTTCGGCGCGGAATATACAAAGGTGTATGCTTATAAAAAAGGCTACAAAATATCTCCGTCGAAACATGCCAAATGGAGTGATGCAAAACTATATGAAGACAGCATGAAAAAATCTGAAAATACAGATTCTTCTGTTGGATAATTACTTTCAACCATCGCTTTTATTCTTTAAAATATTTTTAAAAAGGAGTATATGCCGTTACTCTAAGGTGTTAACACTTAAAATTAAGACCATTAACAATAAGAAAATCATAAACCACTAATCATCAATAACTTAATCTTTCCGCAATTAATACTTCAATCCGTATTATGTTAAATTGATTAACTGTAAATAATACATCTCATTCTATAATTCCACTTCATAATTCAAATATTTGTTGAGTAATCACAAATAAGAATTATGAAAATGAAAACCTTAAAAATTGTATTAATCAATCTTCTTTTGCTATTTGTAAGCTGTAGGGAAGATATGATTGAAGATGAAATTGCAACAAACACTGAGCTTAAAAGTAGTAAAGTTACATTGGGACCCTACACATCCCCTTTACCTTATAACCTCAATGTAGTCTATTTCATCCCTTCCGACGTTACTGCAAGACCGGAATACGAAAGAAGACTGAGCGAAATATTGTTGCATGCACAGGATTATTACAGAACCAACATGTATAATTGGGGCTATGGCAACAGAACCTTTGGCTTACTAAAAGACCCGGCAACCAACAGGATAAAAATTAACGTAGTAAAAGGGTCTGGAACAATGGCTTCCTATAATTCCATATCCACAACTACCCAAATACATTCTGAAGTGATGGCTTATTTTGCCTCTCACCCTTCAGATAAAACAAGTAACCATACTTTGATATTTATTGCAACGCCAAGCATAGGCACCCCAATTCCGTACAACGGGTTTTATTATGGAGTAAGCCGAGGTGCTATCGTGGGGGATAATGAAGCATTTGATATGCAATATTTTAATGAAAAAAGTTCCCGAGGTAATCAGGTAATAGCTTCTATGGGTGGTTTTTTACATGAGCTTGGCCACGGATTCAACTTACGTCATGATGCTTTACCCAAAACTCAGGAAAGTGTACCGGGCTACGGAACCTCTTTAATGGGGCTGGGCAATAGCACCTATGGTCACTCTTCTACCATTCTTACAAAAGCAAGTTGTGCTTTACTTGCCACCTGTGAAGTATTTGCAACAGCACCTCAATCGTCCAATTTTTTTTATACCGGCAATTATAATTTTGAAGTGACCAGCATTAACCATAGTGTAAGCAATGGTGTTATCCACATCTGGGGAACTTATAATACCAACGGCTCTATTATATCACTTAATTCTTATTATAATCCTAGCCATTCTTATTTTGCTGTATCCGGCACGGACGCCCCAAATGCAAGTAAAACATTCCACTCCTATGTCACTATTAATGATTTGCATTTACAAGACCGTCCTTACGATTTTACGATAGCAGCAGAATTCACTGATGGTACTATAAAATGGGCAACTTTTCCTTTTACAATTAAGAATGGGGTTCCGGATCTTAATTTCCCTGTAAGCACTGCAGGATGGGCAGTATCTTCCAGTTCACAGTATGGTGCTCATCCTGCTTCGCTGGCAATAGACGGTGATATTAATACTTATTGGCACACCAATTATGCTGCGGGATCTGTTCAAACAGCCCCTATTCCCGGGCAACCGCAACAATTCCCTTATTATTTTGATATAGATATGGCCAGTGCAAAATGGATTCTTGGAGCTTCCTTCATCCAACATCAAGGATTGACAAGAACTGCCAAGCGTATACAGATCCATACCAGACCGAATACGTCTTCAGGCTGGGAGTATCAGGGCAGTTATGATTTGACTAATACTACCTCCAAACAATACGCCCAGTTCGGGGCCTATAAATATGCAAGATATATACGCATTGTTTTCTATAGCAGCTATGACGGCCAACCTTATGTAGCCGTGCCTGAAATAGGTATTTATCAATAAAAGTAAAAAATCCCTTCTGAAAATTTTCAAAAGGGATTTTTTTTACATTCTGTTTACTGTTTTTATTCCTAAAAGATGTAAACATTTTTTTATTGTTTTTGCAGTAAGGTCTGATAAATTCAAACGTGCCTGCTTTAAATTTTCATCCTCAAGCTTTAAAATATTATTGCTCTGATAAAAAGAATTATAAGATTTCACCAAATCATAGACGTAGTTGGCGATCAAAGCCGGACTTAATAATTCCGCAGATCTTGCAACGATCTCTTTATAATTTGACAACAGCATAATCAGCTCTTTTTCATGTTGATTGAACTCGATTTCGGCAACTGCTTTATATTGGTAACTTGCTTTATTTAATAAAGATTGAACTCTGGCATAAGTGTAAAGAATAAAGGGTCCTGTATTACCATTGAAATCAATACTTTCGGCCGGATTGAATAACATTTTCTTCTTAGGATCAACTTTCAGCATAAAATATTTCAATGCAGCCTGGCCAATTATTTCGTATGAAATATGTTTTTCTTCGTCTGAAAGACCTTCAAGCTTACCAAGTTCCTGAGTTTTAGCTTTTGCCGCTTCGTACATTTCCTGCATCAAATCATCAGCATCCACCACAGTTCCTTCACGGGATTTCATTTTTCCGTTTGGAAGCTCCACCATTCCGTAAGATAAGTGGTATAATTGATCTGCCCATGAATACCCGAGCTTTCCTAAAATTTTAAATAAAACCTGGAAGTGATAATCCTGTTCGTTTCCAACGGTATAAATTAACTTTTGAATATTATTTTGTTTAAAACGTTCTACCGCGGTTCCCAAATCCTGGGTCATATACACCGAAGTACCGTCTGAACGTAATAATAATTTCTGATCCAAACCTTCATCCGTCAAATCACACCAAACAGAACCGTCTTCTTTTTGATATAAAACTCCTTTATTCAAGCCTTCCTGAATAAGGTCTTTACCTAAAATATAGGTATTGCTTTCATATTGAACCTGATCAAAATCTACTCCCAATCTGCTATATGTTTCGTTGAACCCTTTGTAAACCCAAGCATTCATTTCGTTCCAAAGACTTCTTACTTTTTCATCTCCATTTTCCCAATCCAAAAGCATTTTTTGAGCTTCTTTCATCAAAGGAGCTTCTTTTTTTGCCTGCTCTTCTTCGATTCCCTGTGAAACAAGTTCAGCAATTTCTTTTTTGTATTCCTGATCGAATTTTACGTAATAGTTTCCTACGAATTTATCACCTTTTGTTTCCAGGACATCCGGAGTTTCCCCCTTTCCATATTTTTCCCAAGCCAGCATAGACTTACAAATATGAATTCCTCTATCATTAATAATCTGAGTTTTAATAACATCATATCCGTCTTCCTTAAGAATCTGTGCAACAGAAAATCCTAATAAATTATTTCTGATATGACCTAAATGGAGTGGCTTATTGGTATTTGGGGAAGAATATTCTACCATTACCGTAGAATCTTTCTTTTCAATTGTATCGAAATCATTCATTACAGATGAAAAATTATCTATAAAAAAATGATTTTTAATTTTTACATTAAGGAACCCTTTTACAACATTGAAGCTTTCTAATAAATCTGTTTGCTCCGTCAAGGCTTCTCCCAGCTCAACACCAATACTTTCCGGATTTTTTTTCAACTGTTTCACCAATAGAAAGGTTACGATGGTAAAATCTCCTTCGAATTCAGTTTTATTCTCCTGAATTTCCAGATTAATTCCTTTCAACTGATAGACATTTAAGATAATTTCTGAAAGTTTTTCTTCTATTATATTTTTAATATTCATGTGCTCTATTAATTTTTAAAGGCTAAAGAAAGTAGCCTCAATTTCAAATCAAATTTTAAAATACAAATATACGGAAATAAAAAAACCGCCCGAAGGCGGTAAATATGAATGTTAACTAATGTGTTCTAGTTTTTATTAATTTACGTCCCAGAATACTTTTGTTGTCAGTTTGTCACCACCAATAGCAGATGACGCCTGACCCCAATTTGCTCCGTTAACTGTTTGCTCATTAATAGGATAAGTCAATCTTGTAGGGACTTTACCTGCCGCAGCAGCCACAGCATTAGGAGCTGTCAATGCTGGATAGTCAAGTCTTCGGAAGAAATTCCAAGATTCAAATCCTCTGTTGAACATGGCAATCCAAGCTTGTTGCCCAATGCTTTGTTTCCAATTGGCAGGAGAGAATGCAACACTAGGATTTGCTAAATAAGTTGTAATATCTGCAGGCGCTACACCCCATTGCTCCAATGATCTTTTGATAGCGTCTTCATAGTATTGCTGTGCCGTACCTCCAACGTTATAACCTCTTGCAGATGCTTCTGCTAAATAGAAATTAACTTCTGAAGCATCAAATAATAGTCCTGGTTTATTTGGAGCCAATAAGCTATTACCAATATGTGAATTATCAGCATAGTTATTAGTCAATCCTACTGTACCTCCTACATAACTCCCATTAACTGTGGTGAAATAAAATGGTCTTCTTGGATCATTCAAGCTATTCATCACATCTACAATACCCTCTTCTGCAACAAAATCATTTCTGTTACTGGCAATTACTTCCGCATATAATCTGTTGAAATTCGGGGATGTTGCATCATATTTAAATAATGAGTTTTGCGAATTGGTAAGCATTACCCCTCCGGCAAATGCAGACTCAACGGTTTGTTTTGCTAAAGTAGGATTAACATCAGCAAGGTTGATACCTATTTTAAGTTTTAAACTATTTGCAACAATGATCCAGTCTGCAACATTACCATTATAAATATTATCTCCTGTGGCAAAACTACCATATGCGGGATCTAATGTTGCTACGGCAGAATTTAATCTGTTAATTAAATCAGAATAAATAGTTTTTGCATCATCATATTTCGGAAGAACAAATGTTTCAGGTTTTGCAGCCTCAGAATATGGAACATTTCCAAAACTATCGACTAAAACTTGATAAGTATAAACTTCCAGTAAATTAATAATTGCTAATTTATTAGCTTGTTGTTTATCCCATGTAGCCTGTGGAATTTGAGGAGGCTTTACTTCTGATGGAATTATTTTCTTTGCCTGATTTAAGCTTCCCAGCACATCAGTATACAATGCAAGCCACATATTATCAGGCACTTTTCTTGTACCTGTAAAGTTGAAACGTGCATCATTTCTATATATTGTTGTAGCCAAGTAATGCTGGAAGAACCTGAATACGTTCAAGTTAACACTTGGCGTTTCCATTTGATCCATTAGCTCTTTTTGAGCATTTGTCAAAAGTGGCTCTGCAGGAACTTCATATGGCTGGCTTCGATTATTATTAAAATCATCATCTCCGTTGACACAACTCAACATAGCTAATGAACTTATTGTAAGTATTGATAATATCTTTTTCATTTTAATTCTGATTTAGAAATCTAATTTAACATTGAATGAGTAAATACGTGTAGTTGGCATAACTCCTGACTGGAATCCCTGAATGTTTCCGGAAGATGTACCTGCTTCAGGATCTGCATCCGGAAGGTTTTTATGAATAATCCATAAGTTTTGGCCAAGCAAACTGAAAGTAGCTCCTTTAATAAAGGTATTTCTCAACAAGTCAGCTGGTAAACTATAGGAAATTTTTGCTTCACGTAATTTCACATATGATGCATCATAAATAAATGCTTCCTGAGGCAAGCCTGCATCTGTTCCATAGGCTCCTCCTGCAAAAGATGCATCAACTCTAACATCATTTGGAGTACCGTCCTCTTTAACACCTGGTAAAATTATACCTCCTCCGTTTGCAAGTGAGTTTCTGATAGGATTTCCTAAATCATTTAACCCAGCTGTGTATTCATACATACCAGTAAAACTTCCGTAAGATTGGTCAAGTGAATATACACTACCGCCTTTTTTCACATCAATCAAGAAACCTAGAGAGAAATTTTTATATTTGAAAGTATTATAAACACCTCCTATCCAGTCTGGCTGAATATTTCCTAAAACTTTATCTGACACTGTCAAATAATGTCCGTCTTCATCTACAACTTTATTTCCGTTTGCATCATAAACAAACCCAGTTCCCCTGAATGTTCCGTAAGCTTCCCCTACAGTAGCATTAAGAGTAGTTTCCTGGAAGCTTGCTAATTGTAAATTATCTCTTCCTTGTCTTAAAGCAATAACCATATTTCTGTTCTTAGCCCAGTTTAAGTTGATATCCCATTGGAAGTCTTTACTTTTTAATGGTACTAATCCTAAAGCTACTTCAATACCTTTATTTTCAGTTTCCCCTGCATTAATTAAAGAGAAACTATATGTTGAAGATGGTGATTGTGGAACACTGAATAATAAATCTTGAGTATTTGTTTTATATAATGAAACATCTAAAGAGACTCTTCTCTTGAACATTGATGCTTCCAAACCAACTTCCCAGCTTTTTTGTCTTTCTGGCTTTAAAGCCTCAAAATCTACATATGTAGTGTTAATATCTGCCATAGGAAGCCCACTTACAGTTCCTCTATTAGCAAAGAATCCAGGTCTTCCGAAAGCCATATCGTTCCCCACTTCTGCATAGCTCAATCTTACTTTTCCAAAACTTAACCAATTAGTTTTAATAAACTCAGAGAAAATAAAACTTGAACCTAAGGAGAAATAGGTGTAATTTCTATTCGCTTTAGGTAAAGCAGAAGATGTATCATTACGGATGGTACCTTCTAAGAATAAAAATTTATCATAATCAAATGATGCCTGGGCATAAATACCTGCCTTTTGACCTTTAATATCAGTTTCTATCGGTGGAAAGTATGCTCTTGAATTTCCAATAGTATATAACCCTGGAATGATCAATCCTCCTGTGGTAGAGTTTTCCATACTTCTTTGGTGCTGATCCATGAATTGTCCTCCCGCAACAAATAAAGCATTCATTTTGTCAGAAATATTCCATGTATATCGCCCGATTAAATCATAAGTCTGTCTCATGATAGTATCATCAAACACCCAGTATCCAGAAGTTTCATCAGCTTGTGACAATCCGAACTCTTCAGCATGGCTACCTACTGCCTTTCTGATTTCCTGCTTACTATTTGTATAGTCAATGGTCGCTCTTCCTAAGATGTTGAATTTGCTGGTAACATCATAAGATAATTCTGCACCTGCTATTAACCTGGTTTTATCATCGGAAGAAAAATTCTCATATCTGTCCCAATATGGGTTATTCCAGAAAGCAGGAGACAAGTCTCCACCCAGAGCATTATTCATATTCCAGGTATAGTTTTGTCTTGTTCTAAAATAAGTATCTCTTAGCTGTAAGATGTCAACATTTAATGGATACCATTGTCTGAAACCAGTTAAAATATTATCTCCATACCCCACGGAGTTTCTTCCGATTGTAGTTTGATCATTGAATGTTAAAAATGTACGAGCTGTAAAATTATCTGCAAACTTTCTGCTGTAGCTACCGCTTAACATATTTTTATTCAATCTACTGTTAGGCATTATACCTGTCTCATAGTTATTGGTAACCGTTAAGTTATAGGTATTTAGCTCATCTCCTCCATTTAAATTAAAACTATTAACAAATGAAAGTGATTTTTGGAAAAATTTGGTTGGGTTATTTTTAGGAGCTACCCACGGAGTTGCTTTACCATAATTTGGATCACCCGGTACAAATGCATCCCATTGATAAACCAACAAGTTAGGGTTAAAAGCAGGACCATAAGAAGCATCGTCTGCCGTTGAAGAAATAATATCATCGATACCATCTCCATTTACATCTCCGGTTAAAAAACTATCTTCTCCGCCATATCCTCCTCCGTATAGATTCTGATATTTAGGGAAGGTTTTTTTATCCATTTCTCCTACTGAAACAGTAGAACTTAATGAAAGCCCGAGAGTTTTACTTTTCTTACCTTTTTTAGTTGTAATAATTACCGCTCCATTTGCCGCCATACTTCCGTATAATGCAGTAGCTGCAGCACCTTTAAGTACGTTTATTGACTCAATGTTGTTCGGGTCAATATCTGCTGTAGCGTTACCAAAGTCAAATCCGTCACGACCTCTCGAGGCGTCACCCGAGTTTAGGTTTCCACTTATAATTGGTACACCATCAAGTACTATTAATGCCTGGTTGTCACCGGTAATACTCTTTGTTCCTCTTAAAACAATATTACTGGATCCACCGAAGTTCCCGTTATTCTTAATTTCCATACCGGCAACTTTACCCGAAAGGTTATTAACAAAGTTATTTGTAGGAACTGAGTTTATTTTTTCGGCATCTAAAGTTTGTGATGAATAACCTAGAGATTTTTTTTCTCTCTTAATACCTAGTGCTGTTACTACAACACCTTCAATATCTTGTGTTTTGATGGTATCCTTTGTCTGTTGTGCATTAGCAACAGCTAGGGATGAGGATAGTACCAAGGTAAGTACACCCGCTGTTAATTTCTTCATATCAAATTAAATTTTGCTTAACACAAAGTTGTAAAACTTTCTTAAAATGACAAAAGAAAAAGTGATAAATTTAACAATTATTCAAAAAAGTAAGTTAAAAGATATAGATTATTTAATTTAATTTGTTAAAAATACAAGTTTTAACAAATTAAATTAACCTAACTAAACTTAATTTTAAATTAAATCAAATTTTTAACAATTGATATTATCTATACTAATAATGTAAAGAACTAATACTAATTTCATTACTATCAATTGAAAATCAAATATTTAAACAGGAATTATTTTATAAACATCTATTTTACCCGCTATGTATAACATAGTTAATTTTTTCAGTCAAATAAAAAAACCGCCCTATTAAGGCGGTTTTACTTATATAAATTGTTTTGTTCTCAATTAGTTTTGATTCCAGAAAGGAGTGAATTGATTTTTCACAAATACCTGTGCACTTGAAATGTTTGGAACATTGGCTGAATTTGCCACATACTCAGAGTTTGGATATACCAATCTGTAAGGCTTATTAGGAAATTGAGCAATGGTAGCCATTGGAGTGAATGGATAACCTGTTCTGTTATACTCAATGAACATTTCAGTTGGATTAATGTTAGTCAATGCAATCCATTTTTGAGTCATAATTGCCTCAAGTTTTTGATTATCAGTTCCTGTCCAGCCTAATCCTGGTCTTGTAGCAATACCATTGATATAGTTTGTCCAAGCGGCATTAGTTGTGTTTGTACCCAGCCATGTTGCATTAGCAAGAATAGCAGCATCAAATTTAGTTGCTGGAGAAAAACTAAAGATTGAAGGCCATCTAAGCGCTGCTTCAGCTTGAAGTAAATTACTTTCAGCTTTAGAGAAAAGAACACCACCTCTTAAGTTATTCTGAGCAATTACATCTAACCAGGTAGCAATAGCAGCCCCACCTGAAAAATTACCAGTACCTAATTTTGAAGTATTAACATTATTTACCGGTACTCCTGGCTGACCAGGTACATTTCCTTGTCTTACACCTTTTAATCCAGTAAAATTGTTACCATTTGAATCTACCGAATTTACTGCTGTAAATAGTCTTGTTCTCCTAGGATCTTTAAGACCTGTAAATTTGCTATAGTTACCATCATTTAAGATAACATTTCCTTCAAGCGAATTAGCCATATGCTCAGAAACAACTACTACAGCATAGTTTGACACTTGTTGTCCTGAAGCATTTCTAGCCCAGTTTAAAATGAATGGATTCATCTTATCATCACTACCTGACGAATACCCCGGGTTGACTGTTACCTCTTCATCTATAAATGTTGCACCTGATAAAGTTTGTAATTTTGCGTCTCTATATGTCGCTAAATCACCTGTTACTTTAGACATTCTAAGTAACATTCTAAGTTTAATGGTATTAGAAAGGGCTTTCCATTTATCCATATCTCCACCAAAAACAATATCAGAAACAGGTTCTAAAACATGTATATCCGGCGATGTATTAGCTGCATTAATTAAAGCATTAGCTTCTTCCAATTTAGATATTAAATTTTTATAAATATCTGCATCATTATCATATTTAGGTGTAGTATTCTGCTGTCCCATGAAAGCCTCGCTATAAGGAGCATCTCCATATAAGTCAACGATATACTGCATATAATATGCCTTCATAATCTTAGCAATAGCAATATAGTAATCTTGCTCATGATTGTTATTGGTAAATTTCTCCATTTGGTCGAAATTGGCAACCCTTGGATATAAGCCTTCCCAAATTCCTCTATAGAAAGTATTATCTACACTGGATAAACTAAATTCTCTAGAATAAGGTCCCGCAATTGTATATGAATTTCCTGCCCAACTGTTCATCATAAGATTACCAAACTGCATCATAGTTCCCGCCTGTGTTCTGTAAGCACTAGTGATAGCACCAGGAAGTATAAGTTCAGGAGTAATATTTTCTGCCTGTATTGCATTCGGATTATCATTTACATCCAAAAATTCATTACTACAAGAGGTAGCACTAAAGCTTAAAGCGGCAGCTAGAATTGTTACTAAAAATTTATTATTTTTCATTTTGTTAATTAAAAAGTTACATTAAGGTTAAAACCAAAAGTTCTCATACTAGGATATTGTCCTGTAACAGCAACACCTCCTGCATTACCATTAGTATTTGCTGTTTCAGGATCATTAAAGTTTCTGTTATCTTTAGCATAAATGAAGAATGGATTTCTTGCATACACACCTATTGCTAATGAATTTACAAAAGTGTTTCTTAGGATTGATTTCGGTAAATCATAAGTCAAAGCAATTTCTCTCACTTTTAATGCAGTACCATCTACAACAAACTCTTCACCCACAGATGAATAAGCCGCAGTTGTGAAATAATTCATTACTCCAAAATAACTTGGATCATTACCTACCGGCGTAGTATTAGGAACATATTGTCCATTTACTAATTGTACCGAATTAGGAATTACATATCCTTGAGATCTGTCAAAATCAGCTGTTTTCTCAGATGCTCCGGTAGATCCTAAACTTGCTTTTGCTATGGACACAAAACTGTTCCCTGTTCTATAATCTGCAGTTGCGCTTAGAGTAAGTCCTTTAAATTTAAATGAAGTACTAAATCCTAAAATATAATCAGGATTTACTTTTCCAAGAACTTCAAAGGTTGTCGTAGCCAAAGGATTACCATTTGCATTTACAATAATATTTCCATTTGGATCTCTTTGATATTTTGTTCCTTTAATAACAGGGAAGTTTTCACCTTTTACAGCAAATATACCAACATTGGTAGCAGGAGAGCTATATAAAGCTACTTCGTCAGCACCCTCTGCCAAAGATAAAATTTCCGTATCATAAGTTGAATAAGATCCTCTTAGTTTCCATTCAAAATCCTTAGTTTTAATAGGTGTTAATCCTAAATCTAATTCATACCCCTGGTTTCTACTGTTTCCAATATTATCCTGGAAATTAGTTATCCCAGAAGCAGAAGAAGTAGAAATTGTTGTGATAAAGTTTTTATTATCATTTCTAAATATTGAAGCATCTAAAGTAATTCTGTCTTTAAGGAAACCTAATTGTAATGAAGCTTCTTTTGAGTAATAGAATTCCGGCTCAATGTCTTGTGCATATACAGTAGTTGTAGGCAAATAAGATGAAAGTGATCCAAACGGATATCCTACAGGAAACGCACCGACTCTGTCTAATCCGTATAGATTAATCGTAGAACTGTTTCCTACTCTACTGTAATTCAAGCTTACTTTTGCATAATTTAGTATATCTCCTTTAATGCTTGCAAATGCTTTTGTTGGAATAAATGAAGCTCCGAAAGAATAATATGGATACCCCTTGTTGCTAAATGGCAACTGAACACCTTGTATAGTTACCGGGTTCACACTTGTAAGTGAACTTTTCTCATATCTAAAGGTTCCGTTAAAATATAAAAAGTCTTTATACCCTAAATCTAAATTGGCAAACCATGCAAAAGATCTTTGTCTTGTATTATTGTTATTAAGACTATAAAATTGATCAGGTTGTAATACATTATTGATATGATACCATCCTGGAATTTTAAGATTCTCACCACCAACCTGCACAGTGGAAGAAGATGCATCCTGAATGTTATGACCTACGTTAAACCTAAAGCTTAAGTCATCCGTTAAGTTATAATCAAAGTTTGCCATTAAATCTCCATAGTACCTGAAGCTAGTACCTACAGTTTTATAATAGTTCGATACAATCGGGTCAAGACCATAATCTGTTGGATGTGTACCATCAATCGGTGTATCGGTATCTTTATATTCTCTATCAAAAGCAAAAGCATTCACATGACTTTCTTCTACGGTAGATCCGGAAACTATAGTTCCTGCATAAGTAAATGAAATATGATCATTTAGCTTATATTCCAAATTAATTAATCCCGTAAATGTTCTGTCTTTAACATCTGTTCTATCGTTATCAATAGTCCAGTAAGGGTTAACAGTATAAATACTATAACTGGCATCCGGAAGAGAATGTCTGAATTGTCTTACATCAACGTTCGTAGGAGTTTGAAGTAACTGACCATACAAACTAGAATTAGTAGTTGATGTTCTTCTGTCTAAATAATTTACGTTTCCATCAATTCTAAACTTACCTAATTGCTTTCCGGCTTTTAAGATAAAGTTATTTCTTTTCAAATAATCCTTATCAACTACAAAGTCATTTTCTGCTCTGTTTACAGATAAGAAAACGTAAGAATCAGATCCACCTGCTGTTACAGATAATCCATTTTGAATTAAAACTCCAGTTTTAAAGAAATTTGACATTCCATCTTTCTTATAATCAAAAGTCTCTTTCAACCAAGTATTGTCTGCCTGCGGCATACCTACTAATAATGATTGTCCACCTAAAACAGATGAATAAGCAGGGCCCCAGTTTGTATTTTCATACGGAGTCCAGTTTGCACCACCGTAATCAGTAGTATCAAAAGTATCACCAGGATAACCCTGTCCATAAAGTTTTTGTCTGATTGGCAGTTTAAAAACACTTGAAAAGTCAATTGAACTTGTAAGATTAAACTGTAATTTTTCTGATTTTGTTCCTCTTTTTGTTGTAACTACAATAACACCATTACTTCCTCTTTCACCATATAAAGCAGCACCTTGCATACCTTTGATAATATTCATATTATCAATAATTTCCGGTGGTATGTTTTGTAAAATATCTAATGAAGATATTACTCCATCAATAACAACCAATGCCTGGTTATTTCCTGAGATAGATCTTGGTCCTCTTAATACAACTCTTGTTGATGAGTTTACAGAATTATTTGTTGTATTAATCTGCAAACCGGAAACTTTACCCGTTAAGGCTTGAACTGCGTTAGGGTTATTAGCTTGAGTAATTTCAGCATTATTTACTACTTGGTTGGTAGAAGTTACAGCATCTTGTCTTTTCTTTAAACCTAAAGCTCCTGTAACAACCACCTCACGAATATCAGTAGTTTTCAAGCTGTCATTAGGTGTTTGCTGTGCGCTTAACATCACGAATGAGGATGTTAAAACTACAGCTAAAACACTTGTAGTTAATTTCTTCATATTTAAATTGATTATTTTAGTGCAAATATGTAAAACTTTACCAAAGCAGCCAAATGTTTTGTTAAAAATATTTAAATTTGCATGGTTTTTGGTAAGTAACAGTAATATAATTATGGATTTAATAAAAAAATGGTCGGTTTTTTACGTTGAAGCAGGGTGTGATGAGGTCGGAAGAGGCTGTTTAAGTGGTCCCGTGGTAGCAGCTGCTGTAATTTTGGATGAAAATTTTAACCAAAACCTTGTTAATGACTCAAAAAAATTAACTTTCAAGACAAGAATGGATCTTGATAGCTATATAAAAGATAACGTTAAAGATTATGCCATTGCCGAATTGCCCGCGGAGTTTATAGACCAGCATAATATCCTTAATGCAAGTATCCATGCCATGCATCGGGCTCTTGATAAATTAACATTGCGCCCTGAACTTATTTTGGTAGACGGAAACAGGTTCCATCCTTATAATTATATACCTCATCAGTGCATAATTCAGGGAGATGCAAAGGTTTTATCAATTGCTGCTGCTTCTATTTTAGCAAAAAATTACAGAGATAAATTAATGATTAATCTTCATGATGAACATCCGGAATACGGCTGGGATACCAATTTCGGGTACGCTACTAAAAAGCATCAGGATGCACTTATAAAATTTGGGCCTACAAAATACCACAGACAGTCTTTCAGGCTGAAATACGATTAAATATATTCCTATAAATTTTATATTTTAACGAAAATTAAGAAATAAAAAAAGAGAAGCATATTTTACTTCTCTTTTTTTTATTTTCATTTGGAATTATTTCTTTTTCCTTTGTTGTTCCTGCGTTTTTTGTTGCTCCTGAGCTTTCTCCATCATTTCTCGCATTCTTTTCTGGAATTTACCTTCCGCTTTCGGTTTTTCTTTGTTGGCCTGAATTTGAGCGTGGATTTTCTTTTCATCCAGAATTAAATATTTAATGACTAGGATAATTAAAATGTTAATCGCATTCGATACAAAATAATACCACGAAAGACCAGATGCTGAGGTATTTAAGAAGAATAAGAATGTAATCGGGAAGATGTACATTAACACTTTCATATTCGGCATACCTTCCTGTTGTGGCTGCTGCATGTTTCCGGAAGTCATGATTGTATAAATTAAGATAACAACTGTACATGCAATAGCAAAAACACTCAAGTGATCTCCTAAGAAAGGAATTTTAAATGGTAATTTAATCAAATCATCATAAGCCGTCAAATCTTTTGCAAACCAGAAACCTTGTCCTCTCAAATCAATAAAGTTCGGAAAGAAACGGAATAGCGCATAGAAAATCGGGATCTGAACCAATGCCGGCAAACATCCCGCCATCTGATTTACTCCGGCCTTTCGGTAGATTTCCATGGTAGCCTGTTGCTTTTTCATTGGATCTGCATCCTTGAATTTTGCATTGGCCTCATCAATTTCGGGACGGATTACTCTCATCATTGCACTCAGTTTATGCTGCTTGTACATAATTGGCGACAAGATCAACTTAACAAGAATTGTCAGCAAGAAAATTACCCAACCGGCTGTTAATCCCCATGATGCTATAAAATTATAGATCGGAATAAAGAATCCTCTGTTCATCCATCCGATGAAAGACCATCCTAATGGTAAAATTTCGTCGAAGTTTTTATCGTAAGATTTTAATAATGGTAAATCCAGTGGCATAAAGTACCAGGTAAAATCCTGATTAAGCTCGCTGCCTGTCATTTGAACAAAACCTTCATAATTAAGTTTCTTCAAATATTCTCCTTCCTCAACAGTTTCCTGATTTCCTTTACTGTTGGTGAATCCAGTTTTAGCTTCAATTACTGAAGTGAAGAACTGCTGTTTTACGCCGATCCAGTTAAGGGTTTCTTTTTCCTCCTCCATTGTTGTTCTTCCGTCATAATCATAGTCTTTATAATTATTGAAAGCATAAGAGAATTCTGAGTGAGACTGTTCTTGAGCTCTACCTTTTTCAAGGTTTCTTACATTATAATCCCAGATAAAATCTGCTTTGTTATCAGAAGTGATTTTAGCAAGCCCCTGAGTTCTTACTTTAAAATCTAATGTATATTTTGGAAGTAAAGTATAAATGAACTGGATAACCGCTCCATTGTAATTAGCCGTCATCGTCACAGCATTTCCATTAACTGTAGGGGAAAAAACCAAATCTTTGGTATTGATTACTTTCCCTGTTTTGTCTTTGAACTGGAATCCGTAGTTGGAATTATTTTTAGTGATCAGGTAAAGCGGAAGATCTGCCTTATCTGTTTTATGATCATATGCTTTGTATTCTGCAAGTTCTACTTTCGAAACCTGCCCTCCTAAGCTTGCAAATTCAATTTTCAATTCTTTATTAGCAAGATTTGCCGTCTGAATGGCATTAGGAGTTACATTGGGATTGATATTGCTTGCCTGAGTTTGTTTTACAGTACTTTTTACCTGTTCGGTTTTTTGCTGCTGAGCTTTTACTTCTTCCTCTTTCGATTGCTTGTTTTGGAAATAAAACATGAAACCAAAGAGAACCAAACATAAAACCGCAAAACTTATCATTTGGCTTTTATCGAGTCCGTTGTTCTGTTGCATTTTATCTTTATTAAAATTTTTAACTTTATCTGCACGTACATCTGTACGTATTTCGAGTCGACAAAAATACTGTTTTTTTATCAAAACTCTACCTTATAATATATTACTATATAATAAACTCAAGCTGATAATAATCAACCTGAGTTTATTTATGACGTTTGTAATTAAAAAATTACCTTATTTCTTTTCACAAGCCTTAATAAAAGCTCTGAATAACGGATGCGGTGTCGCTACCGTGCTCTTATATTCCGGGTGATACTGAACTCCCACGTAGAACGGGTGATCCGGCAATTCCAATGCTTCTACCAATCCTGTTTCCGGGTTTGTACCTGTTGCAAGGAAACCGTTTTTCTCAAATTGGGATAAATAATCACTGTTGAATTCATATCTGTGACGGTGTCTTTCAGAAATATTTTTGCTTCCGTAGATCTCAGATAATTTGGAACCGTTTTTCACAGCACATTTCCAAGCCCCAAGACGCATAGTTCCGCCTTTATCTACAACATTTTTCTGTTCCTCCATAATTGAAATCACAGGATCCGGTGTGGAAGTATCAAATTCCATTGAATTGGCTTTTGTGTGCCCAAGTACATTTCTCGCAAACTCGATCGTCATAATTTGCATTCCTAAACAAATTCCCAACATCGGAACTTTATTTTCCCTTGCATACTGTGCTGTAAGCACTTTACCTTCAATTCCTCTATCGCCAAAACCTGGAGCAATAAGGATTCCATCAACACCATTTAAAGTATCTTTAATATTTTCAGCAGTAATATCACCACTGTATACCCATCTTACTTTTACTTCAGTTTCAAGACTTGCCCCCGCATGTTTGAAAGCTTCAGCAATAGAAATATAAGAATCCTGCAGAGAAATATATTTTCCTACTAAAGCAATTTCTACAGATTTTTTAGGGTTTTTGAATTTTTTAAGGAAAGTTTTCCAGTCTTTAAGATCAGCTTCTTTATCATTTTTAAGATCTAATTCTTTAAGAACTACATCATCAAAATTTTGCTTCTGAAGATACATCGGAACTTCATAGATTGTTTCCAGATCTTTACATTCAATTACATTATCTAAAGAAACATTACAGAATTGGGCCAATTTTGCTCTCTGATCTTTTGGAATCGTGTGTTCCGTTCTGCATACTAAAACATCCGCCATAATTCCGCTTTCCATCAACTGACGAACGGAATGCTGGGAAGGTTTTGTTTTTAATTCTCCACTTGAAGCCAGATACGGCAATAAAGTAAGGTGAATTACCATAGAATTTTTCTCCCCCAATTCCCACTTCAACTGGCGAACAGTTTCGATGTAAGGCAAAGATTCAATATCTCCTACAGTTCCTCCGATCTCAGTAATGATAATATCGTAGTTCTGCTTAGATAAAATTTTAATTCTACGTTTGATTTCGTTCGTAATATGAGGAATTACCTGCACTGTTTTTCCAAGGAAGTCTCCTTTTCTTTCTTTTTCGATTACAGTCTGGTAAATTTTTCCTGTGGTAACGTTGTTGTTTTGGGAAGTTGGAGCATCCAAATAACGCTCATAGTGACCTAAATCCAGATCCGTTTCCGCACCATCTTCGGTTACATAGCATTCTCCGTGTTCATAAGGATTCAGTGTTCCTGGGTCGATATTGATATAAGGATCTAGTTTTTGGATCGTTACATTAAAGCCGCGTGATTTTAGTAGAAGTCCCAGAGAAGCAGAAACGATTCCTTTCCCCAAAGATGAAGTTACACCTCCTGTCACAAAGATGTACTTTGTATTCTTTTTACTCATTAGATTAGGTTTGTGCAAAGTTAGGGGAAAAAGAAATACAAAGCAATTTCATTTTATAATTTTAGATTTTAGATTATGAATTTTAGATTTTAAACAAACTAAGCGACTGTTACACACACTTAGTTGCTGAGGTTCTTGAAGTCACCATCATTAAAAAAGGTTCCCAATATACATTGAAAACCTTTTCCTAAACCAAATTATATATGAAAACTATTGCTTAATTAACTCAAAATATAAGTTAACGTCAACGTCTTTAGCCACACCTGCTCCCGTAGGATCGTATTTAATATTGTAATCTAAACGGTTTACTTTAAATGTTGTCTGGAAACCCATCACCTCTTTTCCCTGCTGGTTTTTTGCAATACCCCCGAAAGTTACAGGAACACTGATTTCTTTTGTTACATCTTTGATGGTCAGCTTTCCTTTTAATGTATAAGAATTATTTTTATCCTTTGTAATAGAAGATGTCTCGAAAGTCATATTTGGAAACTTTTCCGCATCGAAGAAATCTGCGCTTTTCAGATGTTTATCTCTCATTTCAACGCCTGTATTGATAGAGCTTACGTCTACCGTTGCAGATATTTCCGCACCATCGAGATTATTTCCTTTAGTGGTAGCTTTTCCGTCGAATTTATCAAATCTTCCCTGCACAAAGCTGATTCCCATATGCTTGATATTGAAATTTACGGAAGAATGCATTGGATCTACTTTCCAGGCTGTCTGAGCAAAAGCAACAACACTTAAAAAAGCGAATACAAAAGTTAAAAATACCTTTTTCATTGTATATATTTTTTAGATTAATCTTATGACAAATGTAAGCCAGTTGTTATAACGTGACATTGATGTATGTTATTTTTTTCAGTTATTTAAAATTTTTTGATGCTAAGTTTTTTCATAATTTTACAGTATGGCAAAATTAAGAACAGCATATTTCTGTCAAAACTGCGGAACCCAATATTCCCAATGGATGGGACAATGCAAAAACTGTGGAGAATGGAATACTTTGGTGGAAGAAGTTGTAGAAAAAACCTCATCTAAAACTCCGCCTTTTTCAAAATCGAAACAGCATGTCATTAATATTATTGAGGTAGAAACCAGCGAAGAACCAAGAATAAAAACCCCTTCCGAAGAACTCAATCGCGTTTTGGGAGGCGGAATTGTCTTAGGTTCCGTTACATTAATTGGTGGTGAACCCGGAATTGGTAAGTCTACTCTGCTTCTTCAATTGGCTTTGAAGATGAAGAAAAAAATCTTCTACGTTTCAGGCGAGGAAAGTGCTTCCCAGATCAAAATGAGAGCCGACAGATTAACGGATATTCAAAATCCCAACTGTTTTCTTTTTACAGAAACTTCTCTGGAAAAAATTCTTCACGAAGCTAAAAAACTGGAGCCTGATTTTATGATTATCGACTCCATTCAGACATTACAATCTCAATTAATAGAAAGCTCTCCCGGAACAGTTTCCCAGATCAGAGAATGCTCCAACGAGATCATTAAATACGCCAAAGAAAACAATATTCCCGTTTTTCTAGTTGGCCATATCACCAAAGACGGTCAGATTGCCGGCCCAAAGGTTTTGGAACACATGGTGGACGTTGTTTTGAATTTCGATGGCGACAGAAATCACCTTTTCAGACTGTTGAGAGCCAATAAAAACCGTTTCGGATCAACTTCCGAGATCGGGATTTATGAAATGGTTTCTCAAGGTTTAAAGGAAATTAAAAATCCATCAGAAATTTTAATTACAAAGAAATTCGAGGAACTTTCCGGAAATTCCGTAGCAGTAACTTTGGAAGGAAACCGACCTATGTTACTGGAAATTCAGGCTTTGGTAAGTACAGCTGTTTATGGAACACCTCAGAGAAGTTCAACGGGTTTTGATGCCAAAAGATTAAATATGCTTTTGGCCGTTTTGGAAAAAAGAGCCGGTTTTCAACTGGGTGCAAAAGATGTTTTTTTAAATATCACCGGAGGAATAAAAACTGATGATCCCGCATTGGATCTGGCCGTCGTAGCTTCTATTCTGTCTTCAAACGAAGATATTGCGATTTCCGAACATTATTGTTTTGCAGGAGAAATTGGCTTGAGCGGAGAAATCCGTCCGGTCGCACAAGCCGAACAACGAATTATCGAAGCTGAAAAATTGGGTTACGAGAAAATTTTTATATCTAATTTAAACAAACTTTCAAAGAAAAAATTCGCGATAAAAATTGAAGAAGTGAGTAAAATAGAGGACTTCCATAATAAGTTACTATAGGGTGAAATATTTTATTGGTTTTTAAGAAATTTTTGTAAATTTATTTACCCAAATCATTAAAAATCAATAAGTCATGAAAACAAAATTTATCACAAGCCTTTTGGTATTTTGTTCCTGTGTGCTGTTTGCACAAAACAAAATCTTTAAAAATTCTATTAGTGAGAATAATTTGAAAAGTAATCAGAGAATCAGCACTGATCTGGCAAAAAGCTATGTTTCGACACACTATTTTTCCCAGCCTTCTTTTAACCTTAATTCTGAACTGCAAATAAAAATTCCGGATGATAAGAATATTAAGGCCAAACCTATCCGAATTTACAAATACTCAAACAAAAGTACATCGTATGTTTATTCTATTGATGGTGATCCCACTGCAGAATTAGTTTTTTCAGAATACGACCGCATTGTCACAGGTATGTATGCTTCAGGTAGTGAAAAAAAAGTAATGTTTCATCAAACAAATGGTGATATTTTCGCAGTTTCCGTTGTAAATGAACAAATAATTCCGGATGAGGATGAAAACGATTATATTATGGGCGAAACGGAAGACAAAAATTCCGGAAAAACAAATGCTAATATTTGTTCACCTTCTACAACTATTTGCGATAACAGCAGGGTTGATGTGATGGCAATTTTGACAAACGCGGCAGTAGCAGCCTGGGGCGGCTTGCCACAAAGCACTTCTTTTCTTGCGACTGCTATAACTAATTTTAACAGCAGTCTGCTTAGCTCCGGTGTTACAAATCTTTCAGTTAATTTAGTCTATGCCGGTGAAATTAACTATACAGAATTAAAGGATAATAGCAAAACTGACCTGGATAGGTTCAGAGCAAATGGAGATGGTTTCATGGATGAAATCCACACATTAAGAACAACTTATGGAGCAGATGTCTGTGCCCTGATTATAGGAAATACCGGCTCCTCTGGTTTAGGATATGTAAATACACATCCTACCAATTATTCGAAAAGTTTGGCATTTTCCCTTTCCCGTTATAGTGTAGTAGTTAACAATTATACACTGGCTCACGAAATAGGACATAATATGGGACTAAAACACAATTGGTATGAGGATAAAACAATAGTGCCCTGCAGCCATCATCATGGCTATGTCAACAGGACTGCTATCAACTTGGGAACTTCAAGCTCACCTTCCCAAAGATGGAGAACAATCATGGCCTATAATAGGGAATGTTCCGATATAGGCATTTCATGTACAAGGATCAACCGTTGGGCAAATCCTTCTCTTAATTATAATTCCGAACCAACTGGAACCGCAATAGGGCAAACAAATCCGTGTGATGAAGCTTTTGGCTTTTTACGTTTTGGCTGTGTTGTTTCAGAATTTATGCCCGCAGCTTCCTTACCTGCTTTTGAGGTTCTTTCACAAGGAAAACAGTCTACTGGCACAAGCTTTTAACCGAAATAAATCTATCATTACATAAAATTTCTTTTAAAATAATAATTAAGTCCTCTGAATGTTTTAAATTTATTCAGGGGATTTTTTTATTCCTTATCTCGTAATATGAATTATTTGGCTCATTCTTTTCTCACCTTCAAAGACGGACAGATTGTCGGTCAGTTTTTGGAAGATTTTATTCGCAATAAGGATCGTTTTTCTTTCCCGAAAGATATTCAGGACGGAATTACTTTACATCGGGCCATCGACACTTTTACGGATTCTCATCCTGCCATTCATGAAGCGAAAAAAGTTTTTGCTCCTTTGGTAAGGTTGTATGCAGGTGCTTTTGTGGATGTTTCTATGGATTATTTTGTTGCTAATGACCTTACTTTAAATACTTTGGCAGAATGGAAGGCACATTCTTTACATGTTTATAAAATCCTAAATGACCACGAAAAATATCTTCCGGAAAACTTTAAAAGAATGCTTGTAAGAATGGAAGAAGACGACTGGCTTTATAATTATCGTGAAGACAAAAATATAATGTATAGTATGCGAAATGTTTTGAATAAAGCTAAATATTTGGATAAAGATATTCCTGTTTATGAAGCTTTTTTAGAAAATAAAGAAGTACTTCAACGATGTTACGATAAATTCTTCCCTGATTTAATGGAACATGCAAAAGGAATTAATTCACTTTTACAATTGGAAAAATAAAAAACAGGCTGTTCTTAAAAGCAGCCTGTTTTTTTTTAGATAACCTATTGTGTTATTGCACCGCACAAAACCATATTAAGGTTAACAGGATCTGATCCCGCCCTACCATTATGAGTAATAGTTACTGACGTAACATAAGTATTGACACCTGTGTGAAATGTCCCATTGGTACCAATACTGCTTGTAGAAGCAGTTGTGGAATACCCATAACAACTTTGTCCGGAACCAAAGTTGGTTACGTCTGTAGATCCATTTTTGGCAGATAGTGTAATAAATGAATTTCCTGAAGAATTCGCCTGAGATATCCCATTAATCCTAAAATCAGTATGTTGTATTGGTCTGCTAAATGTGAATGTAATTGAGCTTGCCCCACCTTCTCCTAATCTCCATGAATCAGTAGTCGTAGTAGCTCCACAGGTTTGCACAGCTTGTCCTGCACCGACATTAGAAGTGGAAACCGTAACATAAACTGGAGGACCAGAAAATACCTGATATGTATTAGGAAAATCTGACCTTCCTAAAACACCATTACCATTAAGTCCTGCTGTACAAGCATCAATTACCGGAGATGGTGTAGAACCATCACAATCTCCTACCCATTTTGTGGCATTCCAATATTGCATACAATGAATATCCAAATTATAAATCATCAATCCTTCAGGTTTTGGATTAATAGCGTCACGCTGTGCAGTAGTAAGTCTTGTAGGAAGAAAACCTTTTGTTGTGCTCGATAATTCTAATAATGCACTCGGATTGGGTGCTGGAGCTCCTATCCCAACATTTCCCTGTGCATTCACTCTCATTCGTTCATTATAAGTTCCACCCACAGAATTCCCTATAAAAAATTCTTCCTGTCTGCCATTTATAGCTGTATTTCCTGTGCGTACTGTTCCTATTCCCCAATTGGCACCTCCAGATGTAGGGCCGTTATTTGTAAATCCTAAAAGAGAATAATTTCCTGTTGCCAAAGGAGATGTATTTCTCAAAGCTAAGGCTACATATTGATTGGTTCCTGCCGGTACATCTATTAAATTGAATCTGTTCGCGGTTGCAGCAGTTGCAACAATATGCATTTTTACTTCCGGTGTAATTGTTCCTACTCCTAATTTCCCGGCAGTGGTTACAACTACATCATTACTTTCCTGCGTTGCATTGGGATTTCCAGAAGCAGGATTGTCTTTCGCCCCATCCACATGTAAGGTTGCTAAAGGATTTGACGTTTTTATCCCAACCTGAGCAAACGATAGTGTACTAAGTAATAATAATAAGACCAATAATCTGTTTTTTTTCATAAATGATGTTTTTTAAATTTTAAGAGTAAATAATTTTTCTTAGTGTAGTTAGAATCAGAAATTAATACCCTAAACTAGAGAATTTTATTGCTCACGGAAGAAAAAACACCATACCATCCATATACTACTTGTGTGTAAATAGCACAGTAACAATATATAAAACAAAAAAAACAAAGATCAGAATTGCTGAAACAGGTAGCGGTTAGGATAAGCAAGCTTTTCACTTTTCCTTTTCCCATCCACTATTATGTGTACAATATTAATCTGGTCATCAAAAAGATTATACAAAAAACTAACAGCAGCTTCCACTTTCTTTGGGGTTTCCACAGCTTCTGATTCCAGGTAAATGTTTACAGATTCCTGGTCTTCTTCATAACCTATAAAATTGACTTTCAGGAATTTATTATTAGTTTTAAGCTTAAAATACTCAGAGCAGTAATTGTTAAGCGCTTCTTTAAGCAAAGCTTTATATTTGGGATCATTAAAATGATAAGGTTTTCCGTATTTTTTACTTAACCCGCTTTCCAGATCATCTAAAAAGAAACGTCCTGTTACTTCAAAAGTTTTCGATTTCTGATTGTAATTAATTTCTACAGAACCCACATGATAAGGATGTTTCGCCTTAGTAAAAGAGAATAAAAAAACAATCGCAAGCAAAAAAATCCACAAATTCTTCATAAAATCTGGTCAGTTAAATTTGTTCCGAAATTAATCATTATTTTCGTAAGCATTTATATTTTACTTATGATGCAGGATTTTCAATTTTATTTAAAGCTTGGCTGGGAACATATCATTTCTCTTGACGCGCTTGATCATCAGCTTTTCGTATTAGCTTTAATAGCTGTTTATTCTTACACCGACTGGAAAAAAATATTAATTCTAGTGACTGCTTTTACCATCGGACATTCCATAACCTTAGCGTTAAGCATTTTAGATATTGTAAGAGTTAATTCTGACTGGGTTGAGTTTTTAATTCCGTTAACCATTGTTTTAACCTCATTAGGAAATATTCTGATGAAAAATAAAAAACAGTCTCTCATGAAAGCCAATTATTACTTAGCCTTAATTTTCGGGCTGATCCATGGGATGGGTTTTGCGAATACAGCAAGGGTAATGATCGCGAAGAGCCAAAGCATTGCCGTTCCGTTGTTAGGCTTTAATATTGGCCTGGAGCTGGGACAAATTGTAATTGTTTTTGCCATTTTAATTTTGCTTTTTATTTTGCTTAACTTATTCAAGGTTAACAAGAAAGACTGGATACTGTTTGTTTCCTCAGGTGTTTTTGCATTATCATTGAAAATGACTTTAGAAAGAATTCCTTTTTAAGCGTGAAACATTTTCAAGTTTTCAACTACTTATTATTATATTTGTTAATTCTTAAAAAAATTCGGTTTATGAAACTAAAAGTTGCCGCACTTTCAGTATTTGCTTATGTCGGGTTAACCGCTCAGAATATTCAGAATAATCCCGGAAGCAACCACGGGAACAAATTCGAACAATTAGGAACCATCCTTCCCACTCCGAACATCTACAGAACTGCTTCGGGAGCGCCTGGCCACGGCTATTGGCAGAACAGGGCTGATTACGATATCACAGCTTATCTGGATGAAGATAAAAGAAACCTGAAGGGATCGGAAACGGTAACTTATTACAACAATTCCCCGGACGAACTGGAATATATCTGGCTTCAACTGGATGAAAATCAGCAGTCAAGTGTAAAAAAAGCTGATTTTGCTTATTCTTCCACCCTTCCGAAAGCAAGCAATGACCAACAGTTAAAAGCTACGGAATTACCTGTAAAAGACAACGGATATGGTGTAAATCTTGAAAAAGTAACCGATGCATCAGGAAATCCTTTAAAATATACGGTAAACAAGACCATGATGCGTATTGATTTACCTAAAGCTTTAAAAAAAGGCGAAAAACTTACATTCAAAATAGACTGGAACTACAATATTCCAAACAGAATGAAAATGGGCGGCCGAGGCGGTTATGAAAACTTTCCTGAAGACGGAAACGACCTTTACACGATGGCACAATGGTATCCGAGAATGTGTGTTTACAGCGATTTTCACGGATGGCAGAACCACCAGTTTACGGGAAGAGGAGAATTTGCCCTTGTTTTTGGGGATTTTAAAGTTTCCATGAATGTTCCTGCAGATCATATTGTGGGCGGAACCGGTGAATGTAAAAATTATGACCAGGTTTTAACATCAGAGCAGCTCGCAAGATATAATAAATCCAAAACTGCAAATGAGCCGGTGGAAATCGTAACATTGGATGAAGCTAAAAAAGCAGAAAAAAATCATTCAAAACAAAGAAAAACATGGGTTTTTGAAGCTAGCAATGTAAGAGATTTTGCCTGGACTTCCTCCAGAAAATTTGTTTGGGACGGAATGGGTGTAACGATTCCTGAAAACAACAATAAAGTAATGGCCATGAGCTTTTATCCAAAAGAAGCTTATGGATTATACAGAAAATATTCTACAAAAGCTGTTGCGCATACTATTAAAACTTATTCAGAGTTTACAATTCCGTATCCTTATCCTGTAGCACAGTCTGTAGAGGCCGCAAATGGGATGGAATATCCGATGATCTGCTTCAATTTCGGAAGAACAGAAAAAGACGGAACCTATTCTGAAGGAACAAAAAATGGAATGCTGGGTGTAATTATCCATGAGGTTGGGCACAACTTTTTCCCGATGATTATTAACTCCGATGAAAGGCAGTGGACGTGGATGGATGAAGGTTTAAATACTTTCGTGGAATATCTTACCGAAGAAAAATGGGACAACAAATTCCCGTCAAAAAGAGGTCCGGCCTGGACGATTGTTGATTACATGAAGCTTCCGAAAGATCAGCTGGAACCCATCATGTCAAACTCTGAAAATATTGTTCAGTTTGGCCCGAATGCGTATGCAAAACCGGCAACAGGGTTGAATATCCTTCGTGAAACAATTATGGGAAGGGAGCTTTTTGACAAAGCTTTTAAAACCTATTCAAAAAGATGGGCTTTCAAGCATCCTGAACCTGCGGATTTCTTCAGAACAATGGAAGATGCGAGCGGTGAGGATCTGGATTGGTTCTGGAGAGGATGGTTCTACGGAACAGATCCTGTAGATATCGCAATTGAGAAAGTAACTGTGGCGGTTCCGGATTTAAATACAGCTCCGAGAGCAGCAAAAGAAGTTAAATATAAAGTTGAAAAACCTGCTGTAAATGAATTTGAAGACATTTCAAAAATCAGAAACAGAGAAGATAAAAACATCACTTTTTATGTAGAAAAAGACAAGGATGCACAGGATTTTTACTACAGATATGACAGAGGTCAGGAAAAAGTTGACACCGAAAAGGAATACGATTTCAAATTTGAAGGTACTGATCCTTTAACTCAAAAGGAAAAAGACAAGTTTAAAAATATGACCGCTTATCAAATTGATTTCACGAACAAAGGTGGTCTGGTAATGCCTATTCTTCTTGAATTTACATTTGAAGACGGCTCAAAACTGACTGATAAATCTTCTGCCCAGATTTGGAGAATGAATGAGCAGAAAGTTTCCAAGACGTATTATTTTGATAAAAAATTAAAGTCAATTCAGTTGGATCCAATGAGAGAAACTGCCGATATTGATACTTCAAACAATCTTTGGAGCAACGACGGCGGAACAGCACAGGTTTCCAAGTTTGATTTGTTTAAGCAAAAAGAAGCCGGAAATGCAAGAGGAGCTTCCAACGGAAAGGTAAATCCGATGCAGGCCGCAGGAAAAAAGTAACAGATAAAATATATTTATTTATATAAAAAGTATTCAGTTTTTGAATACTTTTTTTTTAGATTTGCTCACCATTAAAAAACTTTGAAAAAACCATGAAAAAACTTAGTTGCCTGTTGCTGTTCATCCTGTCAGCACAGAACTTTATTGCTCAGTCTCTGCAATTCTACACCGGGAAAAGAGATTTCCTGCCTATTGAGATTCTTATGGAAGACGGCAGCACAAAAAAAGGTTTTGCACAGGATTTTATGCTTCCGGATGTTGCAACTTTTAGCATGATGGGAAAAGGCCCAAAACATGCTAATTTAGACAGAAAAGAAGTAAAATTCAAATCCTCAAAAAGCGATACTCAAGTACAGCAAATCCCTGTTTCCGATATCAAAAGCCTGATTTATACCAATGAAGAAACGCAGGAACAATTTCAATTAGACAAACGTCTTGTAAAGGAAATAAATAATGATCTGGAAATGGAATCTGAAGGAAAAGTACTGATGCTACCCTTGATGGAAAAAGGACCAATCAACCTTTACGGATATAGAAGCATGACGTGTAAAGCCGATTTTGGAGATAACTTTTCAGCAGGATCTAATGGAAGCGAAGACAACTGCCAACTGATGTATGTAATGATTTATTTAAGCAAGCCGGATGAAACTTATGCTGTTGCTCCGGTAGATTACAGCTCGCTAAGCCCGCTGGCCTTATTCAATATGAAAACGTTGTATAAAAAATTCTACAAAGCTTACGAAATTGTTGGAGCCGACTGCCCGGAATTTCTAAAAAAAGTAGATGAGGCAAGAGAAAATGAATATTTTTCCAACAAAACTTTTAAAGAAAACAAAAAGGCAATGGACCCTGAAAGAAAAGCTTTGCTGAAAGGAAAAAGAGGAGCAGAAGCTTCAAAAATTAATATGAAGTACAGAACGGAATTGTTTACGAACATGTACAAAAAACTGATTGATGATTACAAAGAGTCTTGTAAATAATGACTATTCCTTTTAAACAAAAAGAGGCTGTCTCAAGGGCAGCCTCTTTTTTGTTTATTATTGAATCGAAAAAGTTGATACAATTGTACTCTTTTCATCAAGAGCATTCGGGTTGGTAATAGTAATCCCATATTCTCCCGGCACTCTGTCTTTTAAGGTAATAAGATAAGAATTGTTTCCATACTTTTTCCCTGAGAAATTAAGGTATTGAAGCTTGTTGGTTTTCACCGTTCCCCAGTTGTTTTCTGAAGAAACTTCCGCCCTTCTGTATTTTTTGCTCGAATCAAAACGGAAAATTTTCACAATCGCCATCGGGTCTGTATTATTGTCGACAGAACGAATGATAAACTGGATATTATCCGAAACTTTAAGCTTCGTAGCAGAGCAGCAACCATCAATCTGCAGCTTTGACTTTACACTTCCGATCCCAACAAGTACCATTCCTGCATTCATAGCGGAACGCATCTGTGTCGTGTGTTTTTGAAGTAATTGGGTAGTATTGTCAGATTTTAAAACCATACATTCGCCAATGAACTCCGGTTCCTGAACAGTTTGTGCAAAAGTATTCGCACTCCATAGTAGTGTCATTGCAGTGACTGCAACATTTAATAATTTTTTCATCAATGTATTTTTTATGTTTTTACCCTGCAAAGATATAATTATTTTAAAAACAAATGAAAATATTTTTTTTATGTTAATTAATTCAGGTAATTCTTCAAAAAACTTTTATAGGTTCTCCCGAGTGGCAGCTTCTCACCTCCTTCCAGATACACGGAATTTGTATCGTAAGAATTTATGTGTGAGGATAATACAATATAAGATTTATGAATTCTGATAAAACCAAAATCATGGAATTTCTCTTCAAAATTTGACATTCGGTCTAAGATCATGTACTTTTTGAAAGAAGTTACCAGAATAATATATTCACCAAAACCTTCAACCCATAGAATATCCTTCAGAAAAACTTTATTGATGACATAGTTTGATTTAAACATAATAAAATCTTCCTTAGTTTTATTTTCTGTGGATTTCTTGAATTGGAGAAAATCTTTTGCTTTGTTAATTGCTTTTTTGAAGGTTTCAAAATCAACCGGCTTTACAAGATAATGGACAACATCCAGCTCAAAAGCTTTCACCGCGTGCTGTGTTTCTAAGGTCATAAAAATGCACAATGGCTTGTATGGAAGGCTTTCCAGAAGCTCAATGCCGTTGATCATGGGCATATTTATATCTAAAATAACAAGATCAGGTCTGTTTTCTTTTAAATATTCCAGGGCATGAACCGGATTCTGGAAGGATTCCAATATTTCAACCTCATCAATATTGCTGCAGTACTGTTTTACCAGTTGCAGGGCCGGATACTCGTCGTCAACGCTTACTATTTTCAAATCAGCCATTGTAATTAACTTTTAAAATGGTTCTGTAATTTTTCTGATCTAAAGCTTCAGAAGAAAAACTGTATTTCTCAGGATAATATTTTTCCAGTATTCCGGTAATTGCCTTATTGCCAAGACCGTGATACCCTATGTCAGAAGAATAATTTTTGTTTTCAGCAATAGAATTTTCAATGGTAAAAATAATCTCATGGTTTTCAATTGTGAATAAAATTTTCACAAAAGCGGAAGATTCCATCCCAATCGCAGAATGTTTCAGTGCATTTTCAAAAAGGGTAAGAAAAATCGATGGCGGAATTTCAATCACATCACAGGCTTCCTCATTTTCAATAGTAAAAATAATATCAAGCTGATTATTATATTTTAACTGATACAATTCAGCAAGGGATTTCAGGGAAGAAAATTCCTGCGCGATGCTTATTTTTTCTTTTCCGCTGTCATAAATAATATACTGCAGCAATTTGCTGAGCTGCAAAATGGAATTGGATGTTTTCTCGGTCGGCACAAAACTGTTTACATAAATATTGTTCAGGGTGTTGAGTAAAAAATGCGGGCTCAGCTTAGACTTAAGCAAATCAATATACAGCTGTTCTTTCTGCTCGCCAAGATCTGCCACATCCTGCTCGATGATAAATTTATCTTTTGTAATACCTAAAAATGAAGCCACGAGAATCACAATTGCCTGAGTGATGTACACATTGTACAAAAAACTTATGTTGGATTCTTCTTTTGAAAAATGCAGGTTGAAAATAGCCGGTTCAGACAAAATCCTGAAAAGGCTTGAGATCAAAAAGCATATCAGTGCATATAAAATAAATTCCGGGTATTTATTCGACAAATAAAATTTCGGAACAAGATATTGATAAACCCAATAATAAATTCCTGAGCTGTAAATAATATTAAAAACAATACTCCAAATAAGGTCCGGCGGATCGAGGAAGGTATTTTCTGTGAAATAAATCATTAAAACAAACACCAAAAAGAAAAATATATGCTGAAATCCCAACAAGAATTTCCAGCGGTAAGACATTAGTTTATTTAAAATCTTAGAGCTAAACAAAACCCTAAAAATCAATAATATAACTACAATATTTACAAATAAAAACATTCCCGGATGCTTGTTTCAAAGATTTCAAATATACCATCTTTTTGATGGGAAAATGCAGTTCACTGATAAAAATTGCCATTGATTGAAAAATTCCCGAGCCGATATGTGTAATGGATATATTTGAGAAGTTACAATATTAACTCAATGTTACATGAAAAGAATTCTATTTAAGTTGATCCCTTTATTCTTATTATTTCTTGCTCCCGTTTTTCAGGCTCAAAGCAGGGATAATTACAATATGTGGTTCCAATACCTGATGTCTGCGAAGCTCACCGACAAAAATACACTTACGTCGCTTGCACAATACCGTTCTTTTGACCTTGCGCTTGACACGAGGCTTTTCCTGGTAAATGCTTATATAGATCATGAAGTTGCCAACGGAATAAAACCGGCTGCCGGTGCGATGTTCCTTATTTTAGAGTCATATAATTCTGATGGTTCAAAGAAGATCCGTTACGAAAAAAGACCTTTCCAGCAGGTAACCATGGAAAATAATATTGGAAGGACTTCCATTTCCAACCGACTGCGTGTGGAAGAGCGTTTTATCAATAATCCTGATGAATTTGTAGTAAGGCTAAGATACCTTATTTCAGTAAAAATACCTTTTAACAAAAAAGGAGAAAAGGAAAAACTATACGGTATCCTGAAAAATGAAATCAGAATGAATATGGTAAAAGACGAGCCTTTTGACAGCAACCGAATTACCGCGGGAATTGGTATTAAAACAGGTAAAAATTCTGCTCTGGAACTTGCTTTCATCAATCAATTGGAAACCGGAAAAACCAGTAACTATGCTTATATCGGCTTTAGAAACAGCTTCGACTGGAGAAAAAAAAATAAATAATCTTAAATCATAATATTATGCTTACAATTCTAGGATTCCTGATGATCATCATTTTTATGGTTCTGATTATGTCCAAAAAAATGACCCCGCTTACCGCCTTAGTATTGGTTCCCGTAATCATTGCGATCGCAGCAGGCTACGGATCCGAACTTGGCGAAATGACAAAAAGCGGAATCAAAGAAATCGCCATGACGGGCGTGATGCTGATTTTCGCTATCCTTTTTTTCAGTTTAATGATAGATACTGGGCTTTTTGAGCCATTAGTCAATCTAATACTGAAAGCTGTAGGAGATAATCCGGTGAAAACAACGGTAGGAACAGCTATTCTTACTACGTTGGTTTCTCTTGACGGCGACGGCTCTTCCACTTATATTATTGTAGTGGCCGCCATGCTTCCTTTATACAAAAAACAAGGGATGAATCCATTGATCCTGACCTGTATTGTAATGCTCGCCGGAGGAATTATGAATATTCTGCCTTGGGGAGGCCCTACAGCCAGAGTGATGAGCTCTCTCAAAATGAGCCATACAGAAATATTTGTTCCGATGATTCCTATAATGTTTATCGGTATTTTATGGGTAATATTTGTAGCATATATTCTTGGCGTAAAAGAAAAAAGAAAAATTGCAAAACATGGAAAATACACCAATTACAGCACCAACGATATTGTAGGAGAAAGCAATCCTAAACTTCTGAGACCTAAACTGATCTGGATAAATTTTGCCCTTACCATGACCTTGCTTGTCATAATGATTTTAGACCTGATTCCTTTAGCCATAGCCTTTATGCTCGCCTTTTGTATAGCTGCCGTTATTAATTATCCACAACTTAAAGACCAGCAGAAAATTGTAACAAAACATGCCGGAAATGCATTATCTGTGGCAGGGATGATCTTCGCGGCAGGAATTTTCACCGGGATTCTCAACGGAACCGGAATCATGCAGGCGATGGGAAACAGTATCATAGGAATTGTCCCTGAAAGCTGGGGCGGTATTTTAAATATTATTACTGCAATATTCAGTGTTCCTCTTACATTTTTCCTTACCAATGACGCTTATTATTTTGGTATTTTACCTGTAATTACTTCTACCGGAGCTCAATTGGGAATTCCTGCCGATGTTTTGGGAAGAGCGAGCCTTGTGGGACAGGCATCTCATTTATTAAGCCCTCTTGTACCATCCACATACCTGTTGGTTTCTCTGGCGGGAGTAGAATTTTCAGATCATTTGAAATATACCATCAAATGGGCAATCGGATCATCAATTGTCATGTTGGTGAGTGCATTGATTCTTGGAGTGATTTAAGATCATTCCGGGAATTTTTTATGTCTTTATATATTAATTAATTGTTTCATATCTCAATATAAATTTTATTTTTGTATCAATAGAAGCGCATTGATGTCACCTTTTCAAACAAAAAAAACGTTTACCAGTAAATATTTAAGGAATCTTACCTTGTATGTATTTATAGCCATTATAGGCGGGGTGGTTTCCGGATATTATTTCCCTGCGTTCAGCAGAAAGCTGGAGCTTATCAATTATTATTTTTTCAGCATTCTGGAAGCGTTGATTCTTCCGGTGATATTTATTGCGATCATTTATGGAATTGTGAATTTGTTTGAAACAAAAAATTCCAATAAGATCATCTTACATACAGCTATTTATTTTCTTTCCATCACGTCTATAAGTATTATTTTAGGGTTTTCTTTAGGTTTTTTAATCAAGCCTGGAGCCGATACCGGAATCGATCTTAGCAAAATCCATTCAACAATTCCGAAACGTTTTGAATTTGCTTCCCAAAATTCAGATTTTTTCACACTTTATAACAGCAGATATACCATTTTTCTTTTGCTTTCAATCCTTATCGGGATTATTGCCGGAAAACTGAGAAGTCCAAAGCTTACAAATGTTTTAAATTCCGGGATGGAACTGTTTTATATCGTTATAAAATACCTGTACATCGCACTTCCCATCATTATTTTTTGCAATATTGCTTACGGAATCTCTATCTACGGCATCAATACGCTGCTTCCGTTAAGTAAGATTGTAGCGACGGTATATCTGGCGAGCCTTATATTTATATTTGGAATTTTAAATGCAATCTGCCATATTTATAAATTAAACTTCAGGGAATTTCTCATCAGTATAAAAGATGAAATCATCCTGGTAATGACCACCTCATCATCCAAAACAGCATTTCCAATGATTTTTGAAAAACTCGAAAGTCAGGGTTATGCAAAAAAAGTGATCCGGTTTCTGATTCCGCTGGGCTACAATTTCAACCTTGCCGGAGCATGTATTTATCTTTCGGCTTCGTGTATGTTTCTTGTTCAGTTTTATAATATTCCGATGGATGTAAAAGATTATGGAATATTGTTTCTGATTATCTCCATCACCTCAAAAACGGCTTCCGGAGTTCCGGGCTCAGGATTTTTAGCTTTAATTTTTACGCTTGATAAATTCGGAAAAATTCCGTTAACGGATATCGCACTTTTATACAGCGTAGACCGTTTTATGAATGAAGCCAGATCTGTAACCAACTTTATAGGAATAGCCGTTTCCGCTGCTATAATTTCAAAGCTTCATCCTGCTTCAGAATGATTTAAACTAATATTTAAAAGGACAATCCATATTTTTTCTGCCAAAATTTCCACTCTGTAAAATCAAAATCTGCCAAAAATTTCCTTTAGGCCGCTTGGCACGTATTTAGAGAATTACAACACAGAATAATTAAAAAATTAAATATATTATGTCAGTAAACTTTAAACCATTAGCAGACAGAGTTTTGATCGAGCCGATCGCTGCAGAAACTAAGACAGCTTCAGGTATTATTATTCCGGACACCGCAAAAGAAAAACCACAGGAAGGTACGGTGGTGGCAGTAGGACCTGGTAAAAAAGATGAGCCTACAACTGTTAAAGTAGGTGACAAAGTTCTTTATGGAAAATATTCAGGTTCTGAATTAAAGCTGGAAGGAAAAGATTATTTAATTGTAAAAGAGGGAGATTTACTTGGTGTAATTGGATAAGACTCCAGACACAAGACATCAGATTTCAGACTTATTCAAATTAAAAATCAAATTAAACATAAGTTAAATGTCTAATTTCTGACATCTAACATCTAATATCTAAATCAAAATGGCAAAAGAAATAAAATTCGATATTGAATCAAGAGACGCTTTAAAAAGAGGAGTTGATGCATTGGCTAATGCAGTAAAAGTAACATTGGGACCAAAAGGTAGAAATGTTGTAATCGAAAAATCTTTCGGTGCACCTCACGTAACGAAAGACGGTGTTTCTGTAGCGAAAGAAATCGAACTTGAAGACAGAGTAGAAAACATGGGAGCACAGATGGTAAAAGAAGTGGCTTCCAAAACTAATGATATCGCAGGAGACGGTACTACTACCGCTACTGTTTTGGCTCAGGCTATCGTAAGAGAAGGTCTTAAAAACGTAGCTGCAGGAGCAAATCCAATGGATCTTAAAAGAGGAATCGACAAGGCGGTAACTGCAGTTGTTGAAAACCTTAAAGCTCAATCTCAGGCTGTTGGAGATTCTTCAGAAAAAATCAAGCAGGTAGCTTCTATTTCTGCTAACAACGATGATACTATCGGTTCTTTGATCGCTGAGGCGTTTGGGAAAGTTGGTAAAGAAGGAGTTATCACGGTAGAAGAAGCGAAAGGTACTGACACAACGGTAGATGTTGTAGAAGGTATGCAGTTCGACAGAGGGTACCAGTCGCCATATTTCGTGACAAACCCTGAGAAAATGTTGGCTGAGCTTGAAAATCCATATATCCTTCTAGTAGAGAAAAAAATCTCTTCAATGAAAGAATTACTTCCTGTTCTTGAGCCAATCGCTCAGGGAGGTAAGTCATTATTAATCATCTCTGAAGAAGTTGAAGGTGAAGCTTTGGCTACTTTAGTGGTAAACAAATTAAGAGGTTCTCTTAAAATTGCTGCTGTAAAAGCTCCAGGATTTGGGGACAGAAGAAAAGCAATGCTGGAAGATATCGCGATCTTAACTGGAGGTCAGGTTATCTCTGAAGAGCAAGGTTTCACAATGGAAAACATCTCTATCGATATGTTGGGAACTGCTGAAAAAATTCAGATCGACAAAGACAACACAACAATCGTAAACGGTGGTGGTGAAGAAAGCAAAATCAAAGGCAGAGTTGCTCAGATCAAAGCTCAGATGGAAACTTCCACTTCTGACTATGATAAAGAAAAGCTTCAGGAAAGATTGGCTAAATTAGCCGGAGGTGTTGCCGTACTTTACGTAGGTGCAGCTTCTGAAGTTGAAATGAAGGAGAAAAAAGACAGAGTTGACGATGCATTACACGCTACAAGAGCGGCTGTAGAAGAAGGTATCGTTGCTGGTGGTGGTGTTGCCTTCGTAAGAGCGATCTCTGCTTTAGAAAACCTTACAGGAATTAATCCTGACGAAACTACAGGTATGAAAATCGTGAAAAGAGCAATCGAGGAGCCATTAAGACAAATCGTTGCCAACGCTGGTGGTGAAGGTTCTGTAATCGTTGCTAAAGTAGCGGAAGGAAGCGGAGACTTCGGATACAACGCAAAAACTGACGAGTATGTAAACATGTTTGAAGCAGGGATCATCGACCCAACAAAAGTAACAAGAGTTGCCCTTGAAAATGCAGCTTCTGTTTCAGGAATGCTTCTTACAACGGAATGTGTAATCACTGAAGTGAAAAAAGACGAACCAGCTATGCCAATGGGTGGTGGAATGCCAGGAATGATGTAATACGGTCAACGACCGAGGTAATATATTAAAACCGTTCTACTTTTGTGGAGCGGTTTTTTTTAATTATAAATATTATAAAATTTTTAAATAAATTTATAATCTAAACCATGTAAACTTATTATGAGAGAAAACTTTAGAAAAGCAATAAAAAATATTATCGCTCATGGTGATACTGATGTATTTCCTTTTCCATTCGAAAGAAACTTATTTGAGGATAGAATTGAAGAAACACTAGATATTTTGGAAAATATTCATAAAAATTTTTCAACCCATTTAATAAGTTCTCCACCATTAACGATTGTTAAGGCTAGCCAAGTAGGGTATTACGGTTTTAGACGTGCAACCCTAATAGAACCTTTTTGGAATGCATATTTTTTAGGTTTGGTAATTTCCATTGCACAGAAAATAGAAGATATTAGAATTCCTATTTCAGAAAACAAAATATTTTCTTATCGATATAAATGGGACAAAACAAAAAGTACTTTATTTCAAAATACGACATGGATTGATTATAAGAAAAAGTGTATTGAATTATCAACAAAATATCCCTTTGTGCTTCAGACAGATATATCTAATTTTTATCCGAGAATAAATCACCATAAATTAGAAAACGAATTAAAGAGATTAAATAGTTCAAACACAACTGAGAAAATTTTAACACTTTTAAGTCACTTTTCAGGAACAATTTCTTATGGATTACCAGTGGGAGGACCTGCTGCACGTATTTTAGCTGAATTATCATTAACTCATGCAGATAAACATCTCAACTCTCAAGCTATTATATTTTGTAGATATGCTGACGACTACACTATTTTTTGTAATTCAGAATCTGAAGGTTATAAAAATTTAATTTTTCTTTCTGAAAAATTGGCTAATGACCAATTGGAACTACAAAAAGGGAAAACAAAAATTCTCACATCACAAGAATTTCAAGATATACATAAATTTTTAGACCCACAAAATATTGAATCTATTGAGAGTGATGATGAACAGAAATTATTAAATATTTCAATTAGGTTTGATCCATACTCTCCTACTGCAATAGATGATTACGAAGACCTGAAAAAAGCTGTTCAAGAAATTGATATTATTGGAATCCTTTCCAAGGAGGTTAATAAATCGACTATAGATCAAACTGTTACGAAGCAAGCAATAAATGCTATTAAAGTCATGGATTCTCATCATCAAATATCAGCAATAAAAATTTTACTTGACAGTAATAATCTCTTAACCTTATCACCAGTTTTCCCATCTATACTGCGATTAATTAGAGGGATTTATGATGAATTAGGCCCTCATATCCAAGACTTTATTGACAAAGAACTGTTAAATCTGTTTCAAAACGATAGCTACCTAACAAAAATTGACTTAAATGTTAATTATATTATTCAAATTTTATCATTAAGACATTCACATGGTAAGGAATCACTATTTATAAAGTTATATGATACAGCAACTAATCACTTATTGCGGAGGCAAATAATTATTGCAATGTCAAATTGGGATTGCCATTATTGGCTTATCGATGTCAAAAGTAATTTTTCTACTTTATCTATGTGGGAACGACGCGCTTTTATGTTTTCTTCATACGTATTAGGCGACGAAGGTCAACATTGGAGAGATCACAATAAAAAACGTTTTACTATAGAAGAAAACCTTATCAAAGAGTGGTTTAGTAAAAAGAGTCAAACAAAACAAAAAATCTTAGTATGATAAGTGAAAGAGATTTAGCAGAAAAATTCACTGATATTTGGAAACAACATTTTCCGTTGCTAACAGCGAGTTATATGAAATTATTTAATGAAGCCAAGCCAAAAATTATCAATCAAGAGATCGTTACTAACTATTCTGAAGGAATAAGATATGACTTAGTTTCACAATTAGCATTTAATATTGTAGAAAAGGTTTCTTCAAAAAAAAATGAATATACTGATGTTTGGACAGAAACAAAATTAAAGCCAATTATTGAACAAACTGCATTTGAGATTTGGAGAAACGGAAACATAACCTATGAAGAAATAAATTTTTCAGAAAATGAAAAAAATGACTGTCAAAATATTTGTAATAATATTTTCGAATTTCTAAATAAGGTCACTGTCATATCTAGTTCATTCAAACCAAAATTTTCCGGATATGGTATTATTTCAGATTTGATTGGTGACTTAGAAATTGATGAGACATTATATGAAATCAAGACAGTACAAAGAAATTTTCGTTCTTCAGATCTTAAACAACTTATCATCTATTTAGCATTATCACATGTTAAAGGTAATAAAAATTGGAAATATGCTGGATTATATAATCCAAGAAAAGGAACTTATTGTAAATTCACTGTCGAAAAATTAATTTATGATATTTCTGCAGGCAAATCTACAAGTGAATCTTTTAAATCTCTCTTAGACAGTTTTACTAGGGAAGTAAATATTGATAGTAGATTTTAGACCAAAGTAATGTTAATCTCGATTATAATCAATAAACATTAAAGACTTTTAATTATTTTTACGAAACAAAAACCCACAAAAAATATCAATATGAATCTAAAAACCCTAATCACCCACACCGCCCAATACAACAACTGGGTGGTCAACAAGTACATCGACTGGCTTTCCACAAAGTCTGATGAACAGCTTAATCAGGAAGTTATTTCAAGTTTCCCGACGATCTTAAAAACATTACATCACATCTGGCAAACCCAGGAATATTGGTGGAGCCATATTGCTGAAAACAATGATTTTAATTTTGAAGAAACTTCAGCTAAAACAACGAAAGATGAAATTTTCGCGGGAATAAAAAACAACTCGGAAAAGCTCATGAAATATGTTGAAGGCCTGTCTGAAGAAGATTTAGCAAAAAATATAAAAATCGAATCGCAATGGTTTCAATGTGATTTTTCCAAGTATGAGTATATCCAGCATGTCATTATCCACGGAACTTATCACAGAGGGCAGATTGTAACCATGGGACGAAATGTCGGAATAACAGACGCTCCAATGACAGATTACAATTATTGGAATATCTATAAAGATGCAGACGTAATGAGCATCAATTAAGCTAAATCCAAATTAAATAAAAAAACCGTCCTGCTTCCAGAACGGTTTTCTTTATTACCCAATTATATATTTAAAAAATACTGTTAATTCCCTCTTTCACCTTACTGATTCCCTGGTCAGCGGTTTTCTTTACTTCGGTGCTCGTTTTTTTGACTTCTGTAGTTGCCGTATTTACAGTGGATTTCACTCCGGATTCTGCTGTTTTGGTAACTTCATTCAGTCCGGTTTTTTGGGCTACATTTTCAGCTGTACTGACAACTTTGCCCGGTAATTTTCCGTCTACAACATCATTCGCCACACCATTTACTGTATTTACGGTTCCGGTTGCAATTTTTCCCGTGGTGTTGATAGCACCGTTTACTACCTTTCCTGCCGTCTGGATAGTCTTAGAACCTGAAGATACAATGATATTTTTCAATGTCTGTGAGGAAGTTTGCAGGTAATTTTCATATTCAGATTTTACGGTTCCTCCTTTGGCAACATACATATTTTTAGACTCAATATATTTATCCTGAGCGGTTTGCAGTTCCAATGTGGCAGCTTCTATTCTATCAGGAACCTTGGAGGCAACAGCTTCATCATAATTTTTCTGGGCATCTGCCAAAGCCAGTGCTGCGGCTTCATAAGACTGTGTAAAATCTATTTTGGCTTCTGCTTTTGTTTCGTTTTTTTTGCAGCTGTCCAGTGATATAATAGCTGTTGCTAAAACTGCGATTAATAATGCTTTTTTCATTTTGTGTTGATTTTTTAATTAGTTAATTGTTGTGTTAATTTTTTTATCTCCTCATCTTCTTTCGATTGTGAGATTTCGCCATTTAGCTTATTGATTTCCAATATATTTATTTGTTTGGCGAGATTAAGATACTTCAGGTATTTATTCAGAACATCCATTTTTCTTTCGGCTGTAACATGAGATATGTTGGCATTTTTTACAAACGTTTCCATATTATCACTGCATAAAATATATGCCTGGAACGCATTGGATGAAAAATGTTCTGAGACTAAAGCATTATTTTCCATTTCACCATAAAGCTTGGGCATTTCTACCGGGGCATTTTGTATTAATTCATTAATGTCTGCGCCTTTTTTTGCAGGATTAAGATACATTCCCTGGGTTCTCATTTCATTGCTTTCAATAGAAAGATTGGTTGCTGTTAGTAGTTTCACCAAATTTTTTTTCTGGCTGACATCTGATAAAACAGTGCTTATACTTAGCGCAACAAAAAGACCGGTAAAAGTAGAAATCAAGGATATAAAAAATTCAAAAGTTCTTTTATGCCTGTTTCTGAACTCTCTCAATTTGGGAGTATTGATCAGAAATAAGCTCAAGATGACTAATGAACATACAATAATAATATACATAAATTATTTTCCGCAGAGTATTCAATTTCCATGCCCTTTTATTATTAAATACCTATTAAATAATTAGAATGTTTAAATAATCAATAATTAAATTAAATATAATTGAAAAAATATTGAAAAATTAAAATTTTAATGAATTTTAAACATGAGTTGATTCCTTAAAAAAACAACCTTCATTTTTTTTATCTTAGTGTCTCCAATGTTAAACACAATAAATAATACCGATAAAACATAAATATTATGAATACAATCAGTTACAAAATCACAGGAGAGTTCATTCATGTTGCCCAGATTGTTAACTGACCATTATTTGTAAAATTCACAATCATACTTAAGAAAATGAAAAAAGTAATTCTAGATTTAGCAGTAACATTAGACGGATTTATAGAAGGCCCAAACGGAGAAATCGATTGGTGCATCATGGATGACGATATGGATTTTGATGGTTTTTTGTCAAGCATCGATACCATTTTCTATGGAAGGGTAAGTTATGATTCCTGGGGAAATTATCAGGCTGATGAAAATGCAAGTCCGGAAGAACAGAAGCTTTGGGAAGCCGTTCATTCAAAAAACAAATATGTCTTTTCCAGCCAGAATAGAGAAGATGAAAAGGCAACTTTTATCAATTCTGATATTCCGGAAAAAGTAGAGGAAATCAAAAAACAAGGCGGGAAAAATATCTGGCTGTATGGCGGTGCAAGCCTTATTAAAACGTTCATCAACTCAAATTTAATTGATGTTTACAGGATTTCCGTTCACCCGATCGCTTTGGGAAAAGGGAAACCATTATTTGAAGATTTAAAGGAAAGATTAAATTTAAAATTAATTAAAACAAACACCTTCAAATCGGGAGTGGTACAGCTAATTTATGAACCTGAAAAATAAAAACAGTGCAGAATAAAAATAACGAAAGAGTTTACAATATGTCTTTTGCCGGAGTTTATCCGCATTATATTCAAAAAGCCGAAAAAAAGGGGCGAACAAAAGAAGAAGTACATGAAATTATTTTTTGGTTAACTGGATATGATGAAAAAAATCTCCAGGAAATACTGGAAAACAAAACCAATTTTAGAGACTTTTTTGAGCAGGCACCTCAAATAAACCCTAATGTTTCAATGATAAAAGGCGTGATCTGCGGTTACCGGATTGAAGAAATTGAAGAAGAATTGATGCGGAACATCCGATATCTCGATAAAATGATTGACGAACTCGCCAAAGGAAAATCAATGGATAAAATTCTAAGGAAATAGATTTTTTTGGTCGGAAGTTGGAGGGGAGAAGCTGGAAGTTAACAAATACACTGTAATATTACGGTAACAACCTCTCTCCTCCAGCTTTCATCCCCCATCCTCAATTATTTTTACATTTTTTGTCCAATCCCGAAAATCCGATTGTCATTACAGTATAATCCAAAAAAAAAAAATTATACAATGAAAATCACAGTAATCGGCGGTACAGGGCTTATCGGAAGCAAGCTTGTCGACAGCCTTAGAAATTTAGGGCACGAGGTTTTGTCCGCTTCCCCCAATTCGGGTGTAAATACCATTACGGGAGAAGGATTGGACCAGGCATTGGAAAATGTTGACGTTGTTGTAGACGTAGCCAACTCCCCTTCTTTTGCGGACGACGATGTTATGAATTTCTTCAAAACATCAGGTGAAAACTTAATTGCAGCAGAGAAAAAAGCAGGTGTAAATCATCACATTGCCTTATCGGTTGTAGGAACGGAACGTTTGCAGGAAAGCGGCTATTTCAGGGCAAAACAGGTCCAGGAAGACATTATCAAAAATGCCGAAATCCCTTACACCATCGTACATTCAACGCAGTTCTTTGAATTTGTTGGCGGAATTGTTAAGTCAAGCACAGTTGACAATAAAATTTTGGTTTCTCCGGCTTTAATCCAGCCTATCGCTTCGGATGACGTGGTAAAAGCAATGACAGAAGTAACCATTGGTGAGCCGAAAAATACAATCGTAGAAATCGGTGGCCCGGATAAAATTAAATTATCTGATCTTGTGAAAAAATACACAACGGTCATGAAAAATACAGATGAGGTGGTTTCAAATCCGGATGCAACTTATTTTGGGGCACCTTTAAATAATTCTACTTTAATTCCGGGAACGAAAGCGAAATTGGGAACAATTCAGTACGACGAATGGATTTCCAATCCTGAAAACCAGAGATAGAAACAACCGTTTTTATTATTAAATTTATACAATCCAATTACATTTATTAAAATTTTAAATCAAAAATCATGAACGAGTTTTTAATAGCAATACACAGAGATATTATCAATAAAGACGCATCACCGTCTCCGGAGCAGATGCAGGCTGCCATCCAGCCATTCCAGGACTGGCTGGGAGGAATTGCAGCGCAGAATAAATTGGTTGCACCTCCAAAAAGATGGGATCTTGGCGGAAGAGTCGTAAAAAATGACACAGTAACCAACGGTCCTTACGCGGAAATCAAAGAATCAATCGGCGGAATGTTCATCATCAGAGCTAATGATTATGACGAAGCAGTGGAAATCGCAAAAGGATGCCCGATTCTTCAGTGGGGAGCAAGCGTGGAGGTGAGAATGGCAATTCCACCTGCAACTGAATAATTTTTTAAAATTAAAGTAAATGCACGAAAATGCATTAATACCCAACTTATTCAGAACAGAGTACCGGAAAATTGTTTCCGTGCTCTGTTCTACCTTCGGTATTGATCACATCGAAATTGCCGAAGACATCGTAAGTGACACCTTTCTCACCGCCTCAGAAACATGGAGCCTCAACGGTATTCCAGAAAATCCAACGGCCTGGCTGTACACCGTTGCAAAGAATAAATCTAAAAATTATTTTAAACGGGATTCTCTTTTTCACCAAAAAATTTCCACTGAGATAAAATACTCTTCCTCCGGATATGAAGAGCTTGAAATTGATCTTTCCCAGAAAAATATTACGGACAGTCAGCTCGCGATGATGTTTACGATCTGTAATCCGGCTATTTCAAAGGATTCCCAGATTTCTTTAGCCTTAAATTTACTCTGTGGATTTGGGACACAGGAAATTGCAGATGCTTTTTTGATCAATAAAGAAGTCGTTTACAAAAGATTGCAGCGCGCCAAAGAAAAATTAAAAACTGAAGGCATAAAAATAGAACAACCTTCTATCTCACAGATCAGCAGCAACTTAGAAACTGTTCTTACCGCTTTATATCTATTATTTTCCGAAGGCTATTATTCTACTTCTCAAAACACGATTCTCAGACAGGATTTTTGTCAGGAAGCGATACGGCTCACTTCGATTCTGATAGAAAATAAAACTACGAATACTCCCGCTACCAAAGCTTTATTATCGTTGATGTATTTTCATTCTTCCAGATTCAATGCCAGATTTAATGAAAAAGGAGAAAGCATTTTGTATGAAGAACAGGACGATAAACTCTGGGATTATGATCTGATCGAAAAAGGAATTTATTATCTAAATCAAAGCGCAAACGGAAATTTTTTAACAAAGTTTCACCTGGAAGCCGCCATAGCCTATTGGCACACCAAGAAAAAAGATACCGATGAAAAATGGGAAAATATCCTGCAATTGTACAACCAGCTTTTACAGATTGAATACTCTCCTATCGCTGCTCTCAACCGAACTTTTGCTTTTGCTAAGGTAAGAGGAAATTCTGCAGCCATTGTAGAAGCAGAGAAATTAAAGCTTCTTGATAATCCTTTTTATTACTCGCTTTTAGGGCATCTTTATACTGATATTGATAATTTTAAAGCAAAAGAAAATTTTGAAAAGGCTTTGAAGCTTTCTAATTCCAGTTCGGTTTCTGACACGCTGAGAAAGTATATTAAAGCTTTAACAGAAAAGAATATCTAAATTTTCAGGCCCCGAATTGATTTTTCTCCAGCAATTTTAATAAAAATAAAGTGTAAAATATTAATGTATATTTGGATGCATTAGTAAAAATTACACCATGAAAAAAATCCTAGCCCTTTTGACCATCGTATCAATACTTTCATGTGAAAGCAAAGAAGAAAAAAAACAAAAATTTCTAAAAGACTTTCAAGAACAGGCTAAAGAGATGAAAAAAAATCAGATCGATCTTTTTTTACATGCAAAACCAAAATATTTCTCGGCTAAAACAATCAACGGAACTACCTTCAACTCAGAAAATTATAAGGGTAAAAATCTCGTTATTTTTATCTATGATAAATCTTATCTGAAAAAGAGTGACACTTACGATATGCCGGAAGAGTATAATGCTCTTTATAAAGAATTTAAAAATAATGCCGCTTTTATCGGTATTGTAGAAGGCTTTATAGAAAATGAAAAAGAGCTGAAAGATTATCTTAATCAGTCAAATATTTTATTTGAGCAGATTGACAATACAAAATCTTATGATAAATCTGAAAAACTTAATTATAATATCTTTTGCAGCCCCGCCAAAATACTTATTGACATCAACGGAAAAGTGATTCATTCTTCCTGTGGCGGCGGAAACATCATTGAAATTACGCGAAAATTGGACAGTATAAAAGTTGCTGCTAAGTAAGATTTATGCAAGACCCCTTCCCCATTCCAAAAAACTTCCCGAAATTAGCAGTCTGTACGTTAAATAAAAACAATGAATTAAATTAAAACAAAACATACAGTAAAAACTTAGTATAAGTTTTCTTCGGGGCAGGGTGCAATTCCCTACCGGCGGTTACAGTCCGCGACTCCTTTTTTTTTAACGAAAAGGACTGATTTGGTGGAATTCCAAAACCGACAGTTATAGTCTGGATGGGAGAAGAAAATGGAACAAATCAGTGAGGCTATTTCGATGGACTCATTGTCTTGTATTTCATTTCCATGTACCGAAGTGTATTTTAACTTTCAAAAGTAAAATAACATGGAAAAATTAATTGAAAAATTCGGGGCAACTCCGAAAGAACGTGTTGAAAAAGCACTTCTAACATTACAACAGGGAAAAGGCATCCTTTTAGTAGACGATGAAAACCGCGAAAACGAAGGCGATATCATCTTTCCGGCCTCCACAATCACAGAAAAAGACATGGCACTTCTGATCCGCGAATGCAGCGGAATCGTTTGCCTGTGCATTTCGGAAGAGAAAAGTAAAAATCTGAATCTTCGTCCGATGGTGGAAACCAACAATTCAAAAAATCAAACGGCATTTACCATTTCCATTGAAGCCAAAGAAGGCGTTGAATCCGGAGTTTCAGCAAAAGACCGTGTAACAACGATCAGAACAGCTGTCGCCGAAAATGCAAAAGCAGAACAAATTGCAAGTCCGGGACACGTTTTTCCTTTAATTGCTAAAAAAGACGGTGTTTTTGAAAGACGCGGCCACACGGAAGGAAGCGTAGACCTTGTAAAGCTGGCCAATCTTGGTGAAGATGCCGTACTTTGTGAGCTCACCAACGAAGACGGAACCATGGCCAGGCTTCCGGAAATTGTAGATTTTGCAACAAAAAAAGAAATGACCGTCGTAACGATTGAGGATATTTATTCTTATCGGAAGATGATGATCAGTCAGAATTAATTTGAGCCTGAAAGAGGAATGCAGGAAACTTATTCTTGAAGTGTTTATTTTTATACTTTATGACTATTATTAACTTCCAGCTTCACACCTCCAGCTTCATAACCTGACAAATTTAACGTACAGAATAACCGTTCATTTTTTGAGCGGTTTTTTTATTATAAATGTGGTATCTCAAATAAAAAAACAATTGAATTTCAGTTTTTTAAGTATCTTTATCGAAATGATTGTACCATGAAACAAACTCTATTTTTTCTGCTGTCGGCTTATGGCCTTTGCACAGCACAAACTACGATTACCAAAGCTTTTAACGATCCTAATCCCGGCGAATCCTCAACCAATGTTGCGGTAACCGGAACTCCGGACAATTCTGCAACTGGAGCAAATACTACATTCAACAATGCGGCCTTAACATTTACAACCTTATCCCAAACCAATTATTCTACCCCGAATGCAACAGAAATTTCCACTTTTCCGGGTTCTACTCTAAAAATGGTGGGTTCGGGAAATACGATTTTCTACAAACAATCGGCAGCGAAATTAGAGATTACCGGTCTTGTGACTTCCGATGCTACATTAAATCTTTCTGTAAACAACGGAACATTTATTTCTTATCCAGCAGCTTTTGGATATTCTGAAACGGATCAGGCGCAGGGAACATTCACCTCTCCTTCAGCAAGCGGCTTATGTAAAGGAACCATCAATGTTTCAGCGGATGCATGGGGAACTTTGTTGCTGGGCGGGAATACCTATACTAATGTTTTGAGAATCAAATCTGTACAGAATTTCAACTTGCATTCGCCAGCTGACACTTCTTATATTTTACCGATCGGAACGATTGTAAATACGGCATATTCGTATTATGACAACGTTCACAAGTTTCCTTCATTTAGTACAACTCAAATAGTTATTAATGTTCCTTTGGCAGGAATTAATAACCAAACGACAAATAGTGCACAGGCTTTGAATCTTGCCTCTTTATCCACCGGAGATTTTACAAGTAAAAAAGAAGGATTAAAAATTTACCCGAATCCGGCACAGGATTTTATTGAATTTAAAGGGCAAACTGAAAATTATTCAACAGCGAAAATCTATAGCCTGGACGGAAAACTAATCAAGACATCTGATATGAAGGCAGGAAAAGTACAGGTTTCCGAACTTCCTCCTGCAGCTTATTTCATCGAAGTTTCAGGAAATAAAAAAGCTGAATCTTCAAAATTTATTAAGAAATAAAAAACTTACAATTTTTAATTAATATATCAATCCGCCTGGAAAATTTCTAAGCGGATTTTTTATTGACTTAAATTAAAAAAATTCATTCATAATTATTAATTGTATTATTAAATTTCATCATAAACAACAATTAAACTTAAATTTTATTAATTATTTGCCCGTTTTTTGCTCTCACCTCCATACACCAATCTTAAAATATAAAATCATGAAAAAATATTTCATTCTACTTCCCTGCTTTATTTTTTCAGGAATCCAGGCTCAGGAAGCAACAGCAGCTTCCACTCCTTCCGAAAAGATGAATATTGTAAAAACGAACGTTACAGCTTACGCATTCCGAAACATCAATTTGGCTTACGAAAGAGCTATTAATCATTGGTTTTCGGTGAATATGAGCTTTGGAGCGATGCCGGAAGGAAAAGTTCCTTTTATCAACTCTTTTTTAAGTGATGAAGATGAACGAAGATTTCAAAATCTTGAGGTAAAAGCATTTAATTTCACCATAGAACCCCGGTTTTATTTTGGTGCAGGCTACGGAAAGGGATTTTATGTTGCGCCATATTACCGATATACCAAAATTACAACCAACACTTTCGATTTTTATTATGATTATACGTTCAGTGGGACCACGTACCAGATTCCGTTGAAAGGTTTCGGTAATGCCAATGGAAACAGTGGCGGCGTGATGGTTGGGGTACAGTTTTTCCTTACGAGCAAACAGAATTTGGTATTAGATTTATGGATTGCCGGAGCTCATTACGGAGCCGGAAAAGGAGATTTTACCATGACGAGCGATGTTGTCCTCACCCCGGATATGCAGGCGCAATTGAAACAGGAAATAGAAAATCTGGATGTTCCATTTGTGAATTACACCGTGGAAACCAATGCCAACGGAGCAAGAATCTTGATTGACGGACCGTGGATTGGATTCAGAAGCGGACTGTCTTTGGGATATAGATTTTAAGATCTAATTTAAATAAAAACTTAAAGCCGTTCTCTTCACAGAGCGGTTTTTATTATTCCCGAAATTTGTATATTCGGAGACTTATATAATCTGAAATGATCGATTTAATTAAACAAAATAAATTTGAAGAATTAAAGGAAGTTCTTAAAAATTCCGACAATTTTAAAATTCATCAATATCTCTTCGAAATTTTAAATAACAATACAGTAGAAGTTGATTCAGAAAGTTTCGATGCCGACAAATATCAGGAAGAATTCCTGGAAGGTTTTGAAATTTACAAAGCTCTTGAAACTTCAAACATCGATATAGAGGAATTAAAAAATTTCTCCAATCTTTTGGTAGAACTTACTTTTAAGATGGGTGGCTTCATTCGGTTGATGGCAGATAATGCGATGAATAAAGGCGTCTATTTAACAGATATTGCCCATATTTATCCAATTAATCTTGAAATCAGAACCCAGCTTCAGGAATTTATTGATCGCCTGAAAAACAAATCCGATGAAGAAAAAGCCGTTGCCAATCTTGCTGCAACGAAAGCGCAGATCAGCAATTCCGTCGGAAACGTTCTCGAAAAATATGAAATCGGAGATGATATGCTTCAATTTGCCGAACATTACGAAAAAGCCGGCCAAATCGAAATGTCGATAAGAATTTACATGGGAATCATGAATGATTTTGAGTGTGATTCTGTAAAATCTGGCAGCGGTCTTTTCCCGGAAATTGCGCAAGTTGATGATAGATCTGAAGCAGAAATTGATATTTTTAACAAAGCAAAAATCAATTATGAAAGATTGACCGGTCATGAAATCGAGGAACCCAAGAGAATTCGTGTCACTGAAAATACTGTTGCTCAGGATTTAGTTGAAACGGTCACAAATTCAACTCTAAATGTTCCAAAACAGGAAAAAAATTCCGGCTTTTTCGGGAAAATGAAAAGACTTTTTGGAAAAGGATAATATAATCAATGGTGAATTGTCAATTAACTTTGTTGTCAATTTTTAGCACTCCAAAGTCACTATTCACTATTGACATTCACAATTTACTTTAATGCTACTCTCTATTTATGAATTCATCACAGATTACTACCGCCCAAAGAATTAAGGCTATAGTCGGCGGTTCCATAGGAAATCTTGTAGAATGGTATGACTGGTATGCTTATGCTGCATTTGCCATTTACTTTTCACATTCGTTTTTTCCGAATTCCAGTATGACGGCCCAACTTTTGAATACGGCAGGAATTTTTGCGGTAGGATTTCTGATGCGACCGGTTGGAGGCTGGCTTTTTGGGAGTATTGCTGATAAAATCGGGAGAAAAAGAGCGATGACTCTTTCGGTTTTGCTAATGTCGTTCGGTTCTTTGTTAATTGCTTTAACCCCGACTTACAAAACAATCGGTGTCCTGGCTCCAGCATTATTATTGATTGCGAGGCTATTACAAGGTTTAAGCGTGGGTGGTGAATATGGTGTTTCCGCAACCTACCTCAGCGAAATGGCAACCAGCGACCGGAGAGGATTTTACTCAAGTTTTCAGTATGTAACCCTGATCGGCGGACAGCTCATAGCATTGGGAATTCAGTTGATTTTGCAGAAATTATTGTTAACAGAAGCTCAGCTTGAAGATTGGGGATGGAGGATTCCTTTTGTGATTGGGGCTATACTTTCCGTTGTGGCCTTGTATTTAAGAGCCAATCTTCACGAAACCGAAGCTTTTGAAAATAAAAAGAACCTCAGCGAAAACAAAAAAGGCTCAATCACAGAATTATTAAAGCATCCAAAAGCATTATTAACCGTTATAGGACTGACTTTGGGTGGAACTTTGGCATTTTATACTTATACAACCTATATGCAGAAATTTTTGGTGAATACGGTTCATCTTACCAAAGAAGAATCGACTTTAATTTCCTTTATTTCACTCTTTATTTTTGCTTGTCTGCAGCCTGTATTCGGGGCTTTGTCTGATAAAATAGGAAGAAGACCGCTTTTGCTGAGCTTTGGAATATTGGGAACAATTTTCACTTATCCTCTTCTCAATGCTTTAAGTACTACAACTTCAATGTGGGGCGCATTTTTTTTAATTATGGCCGCTTTGATTATTGTGAGTGGTTATACATCCATTAATGCTGTTGTGAAAGCTGAATTGTTTCCTTCTGAAGTGAGAGCTTTAGGTGTTGGATTGCCATATGCTTTGACGGTCGCCATTTTTGGAGGAACAGCAGAATATATTGCCCTTTGGTTTAAGCAGGAAAATGTGGAACACTACTTTTACTGGTATATTACAGCCTGTATCTTCTTTTCATTTATTGTTTACGCTACAATGAAAGACACTAAAAAGACTTCCACATTGGATAGAGATTGATTTCTATGACTTAGAAAAACTCGCGGCTCAGATTCTCTGAGCCGCGCGTTCTATTTTTAATGATAGGCTTGCTTGAATTTTTCAAGAATATTGTCCAGATTATGACGCTGAACATATACGCTTTTTACATCTTGATACCTCGGGGACTTATAGAAAACTTCATGGAAATCCATACTGCCGTTCCCTACTTTCACCACTTTCTGTACATCGATATTCAACTTTTTCAATTCGTCTTTGAAGACTTGAAATTCATCTTGGATATTCTTCATCTATATTTTTTGGATTTAATTAAATAATTATCTTTTACATCAAACACCCTACCATTTTGCAGGGGTGATGTTTAAATTCTAGATTAAAGTTAATAAATTTATTAATACAAATGTAATATTTGGTTAACATTTATTTAATTTATTCAAAAATATGAAACAGATTTCACAACGTTTATAGATCTTATTTAAATTTTAATATTTTTTTAAAAAATCACGGGTGAATTATTTCATTAAAAATCGAAAGTTTCCATTCAATAAAAAATAAATAAAAAATTAAATTTTGATTAAAAAAATACCTATTAAGCCTTAAAAACCAATAATTATTTTTATATATTTTTGTTGGCAAATACTTATAATGAAAAAAATTCTGGCTCTTCTATGTATTTCTGCATACATGCTGTTTTCTGCACAAGATTCACTAAAGACTGAGACAAAAATCATAACTAAAGACACAAAATTCGGGCTCGCTTTAAGCGGAGGCGGAGCAAAAGGTTTTGCACATATCGGGATTTTAAAAGTTATAGATTCCCTGGGAATAAAGGTAGACTATATCACGGGAACGAGTATGGGTGGTATTTTGGGAGGGCTATACGGCATGGGCTACAACGGAGAGGAATTAAAAAAAATAGTTTACTCCACCGACTGGAAAAGAGTTTTAAGTAATAAAATCCCTTACAATAAGGTAAATATCAGCGAGAAAGATGAGTACAATAAATATATCATAGAATTTCCGGTTGCAGGCGGCCTGCCTACATTACCAAGCTCTTTTATAGAAGGGCAATATATGTCTGAAGTACTCAATACACTCACTTTCCCGGCAAAACATATCAATGATTTCAGCAAGCTCCGCATTCCTGTACAGCTTACCTCTTCTGATATCGTAAACGGCGGACTTGTCATGCAGAAAAAAGGCTCGCTGCCATTGGCAATACGGTCTACATTAGCCATTCCAGCTGCTTTTGCTCCGGTATATATTGATGGGAAACTTCTTGTAGACGGTGGGCTGGACCGCAATTTTCCGGTACAAGAAGTGAAAAATATGGGTGCAGATTATATTATCGGGGGATACACAGGCTTCAGACTTTTCACAAAAAAGGAAATAGAAAATCCTATGAAAATGATCTACCAGACCCATGCCTTTCATTCTGTTCAGGATTATAACCTGCAAAAGAAAATGTCGGATATTTTGGTTGATTTTGTAGCGCCTCTTAATAATTACACTACAAAAGACTTTAAAAAATATAAAGAAATCATTAAAATTGGCGAACAGGAAGCTAAAAAACATATTCCGGAATTTGTTGCTTTAGCAGATCAACAACGTAGGCTGGGAATTATTTATGATCATAAACTGATTGAAGAAGTAAAGAAACCCACCATAAAATTCACATACAGCGAAGACAACGGTACCCCTTTAAATAATCTTTCCGAAATAGAAAGCATTAAAAATGTCATGGGCTTAACCGAGGGGCAATACTATGACGCAAAAACTGTAAATGAATCCATTGACAAAATTTTTGGTATGAGGCAATACGAAAAGGTTTATTATACTTATACAGATTCTGAGGATGGTCTGATCATGAATACTTTTATAAAAAGGGTAAGAGCAGGAGCTTTTAAGCTTGCATTACATTATGATAATGAACAGTCTGTTGGTATTATCGTAAACTATACTTACCGGAATATTGCACACAGGTTTCGCGCCCTGGCTACGATAGATATTTCCGAACGTTTCAAAGCCCGTCTGCAGTTTCAAAAATTTCTGGACAACAGTTTACGCTGGTGGATCAGTGCCGAAGGAACCACCTATCATCTGAAAAGTAATGACTTTCTGCTTCGGTCAAGTAGTGAATTTGACTACGACACAGGCAGTTTCAACAGCCCTGATTATATTTACCGAAACACCAACGTCAATACAGCTATTAATTACAACCTTGTTCCCAATGCAATGGCATCATTAGGAATTGAATATAATACTGAAAAAATTAATCGTTCTACAGATAAATTAGGTCAGGTATTAACAGGTGTCAGCTCAGACAATAAGGTATATCAGCATAATAATTTTGGTATATTTTTTAAATTCAACCAGAATAATCTGAACGAAAGATATTATCCAACCTCCGGAAATAATCTACAGGTTATGACGAAATATTATTTTGGAGATCAATACAAATTATATAATTTAGAAAATGTACAGCCGTATCTTTATGAATATCTGAATCCGGTTACCTCATATTATAATGTTCCAAAAAATCTATTAAGCATCACAATTAACGAAAATTTTGTTCTTCCAATTACCAAAAGGCTCGCCATAAGAACCAATGCTTTTTTGGGAGCACATTTCTCATCTAAAAATACAGATGTACGTCTAAGTTCGGGCTTAGATTCAGAAGAAAAGAGTCCTTATTTATTTTTAAATCAAAAATATAACCTTGGCGGAAGCGAGTACAATTTTAGCGGAACCAATCCGGAATTTAATGGTCTTAGACAAAAAGAAATACCCGCAAATTCTTTTGCCAAACTGAGAATGGATGTTCAGTATAATATTTACAAGCATCTTTATCTTACTCCTTCTTTTCAGTATGGAAGAGGAAGTGATGAGCTTTCACCTTTTAAAAACAGTACAGGTTTCTATGGGTATGGTCTTAATTTGGGATACGAATCTATTCTAGGACCTATCAATATTAATGTTTCTAAAAATAATATTATTAATTTCTGGAGAGTATATTTCAGTATAGGCTTTAAGTTTTAAGAACAGTATTAATTTTGCTGCTCTTCTTCCATTTCCACCTCGTGTCTCAGCTGGGCTTTGTACAAAGTCGCATAATATCCGTTTTTGTCTAAAAGCTCAAGGTGCTTTCCTTCTTCAACGATTTTCCCATGCTCCATTACGATGATTTTATCAGCCTTTTCAATGGTTGAAAGCCTGTGTGCAATGATAATTGACGTTCTGTTTTTGGTAATTTTTTCTGTTGCTCTCTGGATTAATTTTTCACTTTCGTGGTCGATGGAAGATGTAGCTTCATCCAAAATTAAAATCTTAGGATCGGATAAATAAGCTCTTAAAAACGATAACAATTGTCTCTGTCCTAAAGAGATAGATGAGCCTCTTTCGCTCACTACATAATCATAACCTCCGGGAAGACTTTCAATAAAATCATCAACCTCAATTTCTTTTGCGCCTGCTTTTATTTTATCTAAAGTAATTGTATCATCCCCAAAAGCAAGATTTTCAAAAATACTTCCGTGGAATAAGAAAACATCCTGCAACACCACCCCGATGTGGCTTCTTAAATTATACAATTCATAATCTTTCAGGTCAATATCATCAATAAGAATTTTCCCTGAATTAATATCATAAAGTCTTGTAATAAGACTAATAATCGTAGATTTTCCGGCTCCAGTCGCTCCGACTATCGCTACCGTTTCACCCGGATTTACTTTAAAATCAATTCCCTTTAAAACTTCCTGCTTTTCATCGTATGCAAAATGAACATTCTGGAATTCAATTTTTCCGGCAAAGTGATCTTTTTGCACTTTTCCGGTATTCGGCATCGAGTTTTCTTCATCCATTAATCCTAAAACCCTTTCTGCACCTACAATACCTCTCTGGATATTGTTGAATCGATCCGCAATTTGTCTCAACGGACGAATCAGCATCGAAATATATTGGATAAAGGCAATAACAACACCCGCACTGATCGTAATATAACCTCCATAAAATAAGATAAAACCTATGAAAAGTGAAGAAATTAGTTCGACCACAGGAAAGAACAATGAGAAAATGAAAACCGTTCTCAATAATGCTCCTTTCAGGGTAATATTAATATCATCAAACTTCTTAAACTCAGATTCCTGTCTGTTGAAAACCTGGATGATAGGCATTCCCGCCAGTCTTTCCTGTACAAAAGAGTTCTGATTGGCCGTCCAAGTTCTTTCATCACCAAAAGCCTTTTTTAATCTTTTCTGGAAAAACCTTGTAATCACCACCATTAAAGGTAAAATTGCCAACGTAATGTAACTCAGATGAACATTGGTACTGAACATCATCACCAAAACAAAAATAATTCTAAGGACATCCCCGAAAACCATCAAAAAGCCGTCTGTATAAACCGTTGCAATGGTTTCAACATCTCCCACGGCTCTCGTTACCAACTGCCCGATCGGAGTTTTATCAAAAAAGGATGTCTTAAAATAAATAAGCTTACTGTAAAGCCTTTCCCTGATATCCCTGATTACATTTTGGGAGATATAATTGGAGAAATACACCAGGAAAAAGTTCAGGACCGTTTCCGCAAACACCAAACCTACCAAAATATAGATGTGTTTCATCATCAAAGCCTTATCCTGAAGCTTTGTGATGTCATTATCCACAACCTCCATGGTGAGATAAGGCCTGTAAGTAGAAACTATTGCCAATATAATGGAGATTACTAAAGTAAGGATGAACCAAGAACGAAACTTCATTCCGATAAAGAACAACCTCTTTACAATCCCCCAGGTATCTTGTTTTTTCATTGTACGAATTGAAGAAAGAATTAAAATAAAATTCTCTGCAAAAATAAGACTTTATAATTTCCCAGCCTTTACAACTTGATGAATTCCTGATGAAAAATTCAGATCGATATTATTTATGGTATAGATATGTTTTTGTTTGTATTGGATTATAAATTCCCCCATTAGTTTACTAGAAACTATTTCCAGCTTTCTGCACTCGCCATTTTACGGGTTTTTCGGGGCGGCGGCTTTGCCGCCGCCCCGAAAAACCCGTAAAATGCGCTCAAACAAATGCTACAAAACGAGGAACGAGTTTCGACGATTCAAATTTAAAACTATAGAGTCAATCCGGGCTAGGATTGCAGTCGTTCTTTAACCTTAGAGGTAGAATACAAAGTTTGTCCTCTCGAATACAAAAGCACTTAATAAAAAAAGAGACAAACTCTCCAAGCCGTCTCTCTTCAATTCTATATAATATTTTAAATCACCTTTTTCAGCCAATTTAAAACATAGTCTGCTACTTCTTCCCAACCTTTTTCACCTGCAATAAAATGGCTTCTTCCTGGAAATTCCTTAAAATCGACAATACTGTTTTTGTCTTTATAAGCTCCCGCTATTTTTCTTGAAAAGGCAGCAGGAAAAATATTGTCGTTGGAACCTGCGATGAATAACAACGGTTCATGAAGCTTTTGTAAATCTAATTTTGCTGAAGATTTAAATAACGGATCTCTCGCCAGTTTTCTACTTTCCGGAGCGGCAACCGTTTCGTACAGCTTATCACTTTCTTCTTTTGAATAATTGTTGAAAAACGCTTTGTGATACCATTCTTTTGAACCTAAAAATACAGAGTTTCCTTTGAAGAAATTCACCACCGGCCAAACGACTTTCACGGTAGAAAAAGGAGCCATTACATTTTTTGGAGGAGCACCGTCGATGCTTACTCCTGCAACAGCTTTTCCCATGTCAATCAATTTTTGAACCATCAATCCACCGAATGAATGACCGATAATAATTGGCTTTTCAGGTAGTGTATCAATAAATTGTGATAAATAATTAACCACATCATCAAATCCTACATTTTTCAAATCAGAAGGAATATTTCTTTTTAATTGTTTCGGATCTCCGTCGTGTCCTGGATTTGCAGGAGTATGTACAGTATAACCCCGAGCTTCAAAATAAGTTTTCCATTCTTTCCAGCTTGTATTATTCACAAATAACCCATGAATTAATACGATAGTTTTTGTTTTCATAATTTTTATTTTTATTGGTTTAATTATGAGACAAAGTTGCGGAGATAAAATGAGGATAATTTTAACCTTGGTTAAAATCGTGCTATTTCCCTGAAATTCTTTTTCTTATCCTACTCAGAGACGGTCCCTGAATCCCTAAATACGAAGAAATATGATACAGCGGAACATTATTGAAAATATCAGGATGTTGTTTTATTAAATCTAAATACCGTTCTTCAGGAGATTTTAAGATAAACCCTTCGATTCTGGACATCGTAACATTGAAAGCTTCCTGAGCGAGAAGCCTGCCGAATTTTTCCCAACGATGCGATTGCTGATAAAGGGAAAGTAAATCTGTATATCGGATATAAATAATTGTAGCATCCGTTAAAGCCTGTGTATGATAATCGCACGGAATCTGATTGATAAAGCTTTTAAAAGAGACCACAAAACCGTTTGCAGAATATAGAAAAACATTTTTCTCTTCCCCCGTTTTTTCGTCAATGGTGTAAGATCGGAAAACACCATCCACAATAAACCCGAAATACGTGCAAACCGTTCCGCGAAGATTATAGAAATCACCTTTTTTATAACTTTTGGGCAGCCAATAATTTTCAGACATTTTAAAATCTTCTTCCGCAAGACCTGCGAAATGATTGAGCGCGAAAGCCAGTTTTTCTATTGATTCCATGGTTTTAAGCTTTAAGTTAAATCACAAATACGATGGCTGAAGCTCTCGAATCCGCATTCAATATTCAAAATCAATGGTGACTTCGAGAACCTCAGCCACCAACATTATTATAATTCTTCACTACCGATTTTCTCGATTTCCAAAGACGGCTTTTTTATTTGTTCTTTTGTAAATTTCTTTTCAAGATAGGTGTGAAATGTGTACACAACAACAATTGCAAACAGCCAGCTTATAAAATTAACAAATGTAAAACTTCCAAAATTATTATTGCTCACAAACTCAGGATTTGTAAGTCTTTCATAAATTATATAACAAAAAAGAAATAACATCTGAAAACCAAGATAAATTGCAATGGCTAAAAGCCCCAGCTGCCATTTCGTTTTCCCGAATCTTTCAGCTAATCCAGCATAATATCTGTATGCTCCGATCATAATAAAAATTGACATCATAATGTTTTTATTTAAATATTTTACTCAAATTCATACCCCACATCCACCAAATACAAACCATGCGCCGGTGCAGAAGTTCCCGCAGAATTACGGTTTTTATTTTCAATCACTTTTCTGAGATCTTCGGGTTTTATTTTTCCGGCCCCGATGTCCACCATTGTTCCCACTATTGCCCTCACCATATTTCTCAAAAAACGGTTGGCAGAAACTGTAAATTTTAGTTCACTCCCACTCTGCTCCCACTCCGCTTTGTATATTTTGCAGAGGTTGGTTTTGTTGTCGGTATGTAGTTTTGCGAAACTTGTAAAATCTTCATATTCAAATAAAATTTCACACGCTTCATTCATTGGATTAATATCCAAAGGCCTTCTCCAATGCTGCCACGCAAATTCTTCCGTAAAAGGATTTTTTTCTAATGAAATATAATATTCATAAGTTCTGTAGGTTGCATCAAAACGAGCATGAAAACCATCTTTTACCCTAAAAATTCTTTTAATCGAAATATCAGGGGGAAGAAAACTGTTCAGTTTGTGGGAAAGATTATCATCCAAAATTTTTTCCGTGTCAAAATGTGCGAAAATTTTCTTTGCATGAACTCCTGTATCAGTCCTTCCGGCACCCATTGTTTTAATCTCCTCCCTTAAAATCGTGGACAGTGCTTTTTCCAATTCTTCCTGCACGGAAACGGCATTCGGCTGAATTTGGTAACCGAAATAATTTTTACCGTTGTAAGAAAACTCAATAAAATACCTCAATGTGATAAAATAACTCTACAAAAATACTTTAATTTAATGAAATATTTGTTGAAAACTCATTCAGAATATTGAAGCAAAGCGTCCAAAAATTATTATTTTTGCAATCGTATGAAAAGATGGTACCTTTATCCTTTTTCCCTCGGTTATCATTTGGCAACGGGTATCCGAAACACAATGTATGATCTGGGAATTTTAAAATCAACAAAATTCAAAACTCCGATAATATGCGTCGGAAACCTTTCTGTGGGCGGAAGCGGAAAATCACCGATGGTAATGTATCTTGCCCAGTTTTTAGCCAAACATTACAGAACGGGGGTCCTTTCCAGAGGTTACGGAAGGCTCACGAAGGGATATGCCGTCACCAATTATGAAAGCAATTATAAAATGGTAGGTGATGAAGCGATGCAATTATTTGAACGTTTCAAAAACCGTTTCGTAGTCGCTGTTTCCGAAGAAAGAGTTCCCGGAGCACAGAAAGTGATTTCAGACATGGATCTTGATGTTTTGGTGTTGGATGATGCCATGCAGCACAGAGCTATAAAACCTGGATTCAATATCCTGATGACGGATTTTAATGACCCCTACTTTAAAGACCACCTGCTTCCTGCCGGAGATCTGAGAGAATCAAGAGCTGGATCAAAGAGAGCGGATATTATTATGGTGAGCAAGTGTCCTGACGAACTTACGGAAGAAACCAAGCAATATTATATATCGAGAATCAGGCCGTCATACAAGCAAAAGGTTTTCTTTTCATCGATCGGCTATGACGAAAATGTATACGGGAAAGAAAAAATGCTTCCTGATAATAACCTCAACTATTATGACATTCTCCTGATTACAGGAATTGCAAATCCGAAACCTCTGTTGCAGCATCTGGCAAAATTTTCGCAGAGAGTAACCCATTTAAAATTCAGGGACCATCATAATTTTACGGATGATGATATTAAAAAAATCGTTGCCGAATATAAAAAACTGGGTGAATATAAATTAATTTTAACGACCGAAAAAGATTACGTCCGTCTTAAAACTTTTGACTATCTTAGAGATATTGTTTACTACTGGCCTATCAATGTAATCATTGATAAAAAGGAAGAATTCAACCAAATCATCTTAGATTATGTTAGAAAAAATTAATCAGACGTCCAATTTTATTAAAAACATCATTAAAGAAACACCCGATTTCGCGATCGTTCTGGGTTCGGGATTGGGAAAATTGCAGGATGAAGTTGAAATTATCCATTCCTTAGAATACAAAGATATTCCCAATTTTCCACAGACAACCGTTGTAGGCCACGGCGGAAAATTAATCTATGGTATTCTTGAAGGCAAAAAAGTTCTGATGATGAGCGGCCGATTTCATTATTATGAAGGTCATTCCATTGAAGCAGTTGTCTTTCCGATCAGGGTTTTTCATCTCTTAGGAATTAAAAACCTGATACTTTCCAACGCTTCCGGCGGTATCAACCCGAACTACAGCATTGCCGATATTGCTATCGTAAAAGATCACATCAATATGATGCCTGAACATCCTCTTCGCGGCAGAAATATTGATGAATTGGGACCTCGTTTCGTTGATATGAGCGAGCCTTACAATAAAAAAATGATCACAATTGCTGAGCAGGTCGCTAAAGAAAACAACATTAAAATTCACCAGGGAGTTTATGTTGCTTTGCAGGGACCAACTTTCGAAACTCCCGCAGAATATGGCATGATCAAAGCAATCGGCGGCGATATGGTGGGGATGAGCACCGTTCCCGAAGTTATTGTTGCAAAACACATGGGTATGGATGTTTTCTGTATTTCCATCATAACGGATCTTGGCGGACCGGATATTGCCTATTCCATCTCTCACGAGGAAGTTTTGAATGCTGCCAATAAAGCCATGCCTAATGTAATTGATGTTGTAAAAGGCTTGGTAAAAAATTATTCTTAACCGCCATAGAAAATCTCAATCTCTTAAATTTCTCCTAATTCATGAGGAAACCTACCACAAATTGCGTTTCATTGTTTAGATTTGCATTAAAATGAAATTGAAAAATGAAAAAGTTATTATTAATTTTAATGATGGGAATCTTCGGATTAGGCTGTTCACAACAAACTCCAAAAGTTCTTAAAACAAGCTTTTCCAAAGAAGCATTAAATCAAAAGCTGGAAGATGAAGAAGGAAAAAGCATCACCATACAACAAATTCTGGATCAGCATAAAGGAAAAGTTTTAGTGATTGATTTCTGGGCCGGATGGTGTAGAGACTGTCTGAAAGCCCTTCCAAAAGCAGAAGAACTGGAAAAAAATAATCCGAATGTTGATTTTGTATTCCTTTCACTGGAACGTTCAAAAGAGAAATTTGACCAAAGTCTTGAAAGATTTACTATGAAGGAAAAAGAAAACTATTGGTTTGCTTCCGGCTGGAAAAATGAATTTAATAATTATATTGATCTCAATTGGATTCCGAGATACATGGTCATTGATCAAAAATCTACCATTGCAAAATATTACGCCATATCACCGGAAGACCCGGAAATCCAAGCTACAATTGATAAGCTTTTGAAATAAATTTAAGATTAAAACTAAGGTTGAGATTTTAAATTTAAACATAAATCCTAATCTTTAAATCATAACAATAAAATACAAGAATCCATATCTTTGTGATATGGATTTGCCTTTTTCAATACGCAAAATAATTCATGTTGATATGGATGCATTTTATGCTTCCGTAGAACAGCATGACAATCCTGCATTGAAGGGTAAAGCCATTGCCGTTGGCGGACAGCATCGCGGCGTGGTGGCAGCAGCGAGTTATGAAGCCAGAAAATTTGGAGTACGATCTGCAATGCCGAGTAAGACGGCAAAAGAAAAATGCCCGCATCTTATTTTTGTTTCTCCCCGTTTTCCCCGCTACAAAGAGATTTCCAGAAAAATCCGTGAGATCTTTTATGAATATACCGATCTGGTAGAGCCTCTTTCTTTGGACGAAGCTTATCTCGATGTTACCGAAAACAAAAAAGGAATAGAATCTGCCAATCAGATTGCAAAGGAAATCCGCCAGAAAATTTTTGAACAAACCGGACTTACAGCTTCCGCAGGGATTTCTGTAAACAAATTCCTGGCAAAAGTTGCCTCTGACATCAACAAACCCAACGGACAAAAAACCATTCACCCCGATAAGGTAGAAAGCTTTCTGGAAGAATTACCCGTGGAGAAATTTTACGGTGTAGGGAAAGTTACGGCTAACAAAATGTTTAGTTTAGGCATTTTTAAAGGAAAAGATTTAAAGAAAAGGTCCATTGAAGACCTTACAAGAATCTTCGGGAAGTCCGGAGCCTATTATTACAATGTTGTTCGCGGTATTCATAATTCTGAAGTAAAACCTCATCGGATCCAGAAAAGTGTAGCCGTGGAAAGAACTTTTTTTGAAGATCTTTTCGACGAACAACAGGTGAATGAAAAATTACAGAGCTTAAGTGAAGAACTTCATAATCGCCTACAGAAAAATAATATCCTCGGCAGAACTTTAACTTTAAAAATTAAATATAAAGACTTCTCATTATTCACCAGAAGCATTACCAAAGAAGAATATTTTTCGTCCGCGGAACAATATTTTGCCACAGGAAAAAAGCTCTGGGAACTTCGCCCTTTTGACAAGCCTGTCCGGCTTTTAGGATTATCACTTTCTCAGCTTAATACAGAAGAAAAAAAGCTAGTTTCCGTTCAACTAAAAATACCGTTTAAGGAATTCGAAAATCAGGATTGAAAATTTTTCGCTAAATTGTAGTGACCAAATTTTACAATCTATGAATGAAACGATGATTCAGTTTTTCCACTGGTATTCGGAAGGAGACGGAAAACTATGGAAGGAAGCAGAAAAAAGCGCGAAATATTTAGCAGAATTAGGAATCACATCGGTATGGTTTCCCCCGGCTTACAAAGGAGCCAACGGCGGACACTCCATTGGTTATGACGCCTATGATCTTTTTGACCTCGGCGAATTCGACCAGAAAGGCACAATTCCCACCAAATACGGGACAAAAGAAGATTATCTCAAGGCTATTAAAGCCTTAAAACAACAAGGCATCAAGGTGATTGTTGATATTGTTCTGGGCCACAAAGGTGGCGGTGATGAGCTGGAAACTTTCAAAGCCTTCAAAGTGGATGAAGAGAACAGGGAGAAAATTATTTCAGACGAAATAGAAATCCAATCCTATACAAAATTCACATTTCCGGGCCGTGCAAAAAAATATTCTGATTTTGAATGGAATTTTACCTGTTTCAGCGGCGTAGATTATGCTGAAGGAATGGATTCCCATATTTTTAAAATTAAAAATGAATATGGAACCGACTGGGAAGAGATGATTGATGATGAAAAAGGCAACTATGATTATCTGATGTACAATGACATTGAGCATCGCAATCCTTTCGTACGTGAAGAGCTTAATGGCTGGGCAAAGTGGTACTTCGATGAAACAGATTTCGACGGAGTAAGACTGGATGCTTTAAAACATATTTCTTTTGATTTTTACAAAGAATGGCTGACTTTATTACGTTCCAACTCAGGAAAAAACATTTTTGCCGTCGGAGAATACTGGGCTCCCGGATATCTTAATTTGCTCCAGAAGTACATTGAAGTGACAGAAGGTTGTATGAGCCTTTTCGACAGTTCGTTGCAGAATAATTTCCACAATGCATCAAAAGAAGGAGGTTCCTACGACTTAAGAAGAATTTTTGACGGAAGCCTTACACAGGCTGATCCGCTTCATTCCGTAAGCTTGGTTGACAATCATGACACGCAGCCTTTGCAAGATCTTGAAGCGCCTGTTGAAAAATGGTTTAAACCTTTAGCTTATGCCTTAATTTTATTGAGAAAAGATGGTTATCCATGTGTTTTTTACCCCGATTTATATGGTGCACATTACATCGACAAAGACAGGGAAGGAAATGATCAGGAGATATTTTTAGATAAAGTTGACGGTATTGAAGAGCTTCTGAAAGCCAGAAAAGATCACGCTTACGGTGAACAAAGGGATTATTTTGAGGATGCCAATTGCCTTGGCTGGGTCCGTGAAGGAGATGATGAACATTCCGGCTGTGCAGTAGTTTTGAGCAATAAAGATGCTTACGAAAAACCTATGGAAATGGGAGAAAAGTACATTGGAAAAACATTTTACGACATGCTCCGCAGATTTGAAGATAAAATAAAAATCGATGAAAACGGTTGGGGAAAATTTCCGGTTCCGGCTGGAAATGTGAGTGTTTGGATCGCTGAATAATTAACACAAATAGCACTAATGTTTTCACTAACGACATAATTATTCGTGGATATTAGTGCTAAAAAATTAGTGCTATTTGTGTTTAAAAATTAAACTAAATTTTTCGGAGATGAAGAATTTCCGGTTTCTCAGAATCGTCTGAAATCTTTCCGGTTCGGGCAAATTCTGCCCAAAGCGACCTTATTTTTCTGCCATTTTCAAAAATATATTTCCATGGAATATCTTTTAATATTGCCGAAGATTTCCACGCTATTTCATTGGCGAAAATCAAAGGAAGATCAAAACAATGTGACGCTCCGATATAATTTTTTAAAGTTGAATGGATTTTAAATAAATAAATATTTCCACCTCCGGAAACATAGTTTTCAGCAAAAATATTTGCCGGCTTTCCGTAAATAGATTCTGTTGTTCTTCGGACAATTTTATTGAGAATTTTATGAGGCAGATAAGTATAAATTCCTTTTTCTGCTGTTTTTACATAGAAAGCGGTTTCATCATTATTTAAACCCATTAAGACATCATATTTCTTTGCATTTTTCCTCCATTTTTCAAGACTTTCTTCTTCGCTACATAAAGGAGGATAACCATATTGTGTACAAAATGGCATTGAAGATTTTAAACCATATTTGCTGAAAGAAGGTAAAAAATTCACATACTTTTCTACCATTTTCAAAGGATCGGCTTCATTTTTTAAAAATTCTGTTTTGCGGAAAAATTCAGATGACATTTTTTGTCTTTTGTGTCGGAAGCCAAGTGGTGCACTGTGAATAATTGCCCGATGAAACAAGTTTTCAACACCTACAGAAATCATCAGATGGGCAATGGCATCGCCTCCGGAAGACTGTCCGAACAATGTAATATTTTTGGGACTTCCTCCAAAACTTTGAATATTTTTCTGAATCCATTTTAAAGCTTCAATAATGTCAAATAAACCAAGATTGGCCGGCCTGTTTTCATGACCACCCAAAAAACCAAAAAGCCCTAATCGATAGGAAACCGAAACAACAATAATATTCTGTTCTTTTACCCAAACCGTAGGATCCGAAGTTGGAAGATCTCCACAGCCGATTTCGTAAGAGCCTCCATGAATCCAGACTACAACGGGAAGTTCTTCATTTTTATTGAGATTTTCGGGGCGGGTAATGGTCAGGAATTGTGTAGATTCGTCGGGATGAAATCTTTCAATATCAGTCTTTCCTATCAGTCTTTCCAAAAGCGGACTGATATTTTGCGGACAAACAGGAATTTTATCTATAATTTCCTCGGAGAATTCTGCAACCTCTAAAGGAACAGGCGATTTGTACCTTTTAGAACGGGCATAGCGGATGCTTTTAGCTTTTATAACACCGTTTTCTTTTAATGCTAAAATTTTTCCAAAAGGAGTTTGAAATGTATGAGTTCCGATATTTTGCTGTGTGGTCATCCGGTTTGCTTTAAGCAGTAAGCGTAGGCTTTAAGCTGTTATTTCCAACACAATTTACAAATTTTTATTATTTACGAAAATACTGATACATTAATTTTTGCTTTAATTTAAATAAATAATTTATTACACATCCGTGTTATTGGTGAAAAATATTTGTCATAATTTGTGTTTAAGCAATTAATTTAAAGTTTTATAATTTACTTTCGTTCATATCTTTCATAGCCCATTCTGCCATTGAATTAATCACAGGGATCAATCCTTTTCCAGCTTCGCTCAACTCATAAGTTACATGAGGTGGAACAACAGGTTTTGCCGTTCTGATGATCAATCCGTCATTTTCCAATTGTTTTAAATGTTGAATCAACATCTTTTCTGTAACCGCCGGAATTGCCCTTTTTAGTTCACTATATCTTTTATCACCATTTGAAAGATGGTATAAAATAATGGGTTTCCAGAAACCACCGATTTTTTCCATAATATAGGTTACAGGGCACATATCCAGTGCATATTTCTTATTCTGCTGGATCGTAGAGCTTTCTTTAATTGCTGTCATAATTACATACTTTAGGGTAAGTACTTGTATAAAAGTAAGTACAAATATAACTTTGTTCTCAGAAATAAAAAAATATTCATTATGAAAATTGTAATCACAGGATCATTAGGAAATGTAGCAAAACCTCTTGCTCAACAATTAGTTGCAGAAGGACATGATATTACCATAGTCAGCAGCAACGAATCCAAAAAAAGTGAGATTGAAACGCTGGGAGCAAAAGCAGCTATTGGATCTATTACGAATTTAAATTTTTTAGTTAAAACTTTTGAAGGAGCAGATGCAGCTTTCTTAATGACACCTCCTAGTCTGGGAACTGAAAACATTATTGAAAACACCATTAATGCAGGGAAAAACTATGCAGAAGCCATTAAGCAAACAGAAGTCAAAAGAGTGGTAATGCTAAGCAGTACCGGCGCCGAATCTTCAATTGAAAACGGTCCGATAAAAGGGCTGCATTACATCGAAAAATTCTACAATGAACTGGAAAAAACTTCCATAACATTTTTGAGAGCCGGATATTTTTACATTAATTTTTTTAATGATATTCCTTTAATCAAAAGTGCAGGAATTATTGGCTCAAATTACCCTGAGAATATAAAAATTCCATTGGTTCATCCAACTGATATTGCTAAAGCTGCTGCGGAAGAACTGGTAAAAATTATAGAGGGGAAAAATGTAAGATATATCGTCAGTGATCTTCGTGAAGCGTCTGATATTGCTAAAATTATTGGTAATGTCATTGGAAAGCCTGAACTTCCTTGGGTTGAGTTTAAAGATGAAGATTCATTAAACGAAATGCTTCAGGCCGGTCTTCCACAGGAAATAGCTGAGATGTATACTGAAATGGGAAGAGGAATAAGAACAGGTGTTGTGCAAAAAGATTTTGTTGAGCATGGGGAACTTGTGGATGGAGATGTTAAGTTGGAGAAATTTGCGAAAGAGTTTGCTGAAAAATTTAATTCTTAAATGGTTTCGGCGAGCCTTCGGCTCGCCGAAACCTATTTTTAAAAGATATTAATTAACTAAAACTTTAATTATTCTGTTTTAATGTTTTTTTTAAAACTTTTAATTTCCCATCAATCGGCTGATCAATTTTTAGTCCTAATATTTCAGCAACTAAAGGATAAACATTGATATTTTCAAATTCTCCGATGGTAAAGTTATTTTTAAATTCAGGCCCCCAGGCAAAAAAAGTGGCCTTCATTTCAGGAACTAATTTCGGATTGTAGCCATGCTTTCCAACCGAAGTGGTTTTTCCTTTTGGTAAAAATACTTTTGGAGCTTTTGGGACCAATAGAATCTGTCCTACCCTGTTGTATTGATCATCTTTTGCTCTGAAATGAAGATACTTAGGGAATTTTCTAGTCAGATACACTTCATATTCACCGGTTTTACTGGTTTTTAATTCTTTATAAACATTTTGAACCTCCGCCGGGTTTTTAACATAAACCCTTAATAAAGTCTGAGAATTATAAATATCAAATTTATCTTTATTTAAAAGTATTTCAGGAATTTCTAAAGGATTTCCGCCATCTACTTTTATCATTCCGTGATCTGAAACAAAGATAAAATTTACATTTTTTAATCCTAAATCATTGACTTTCTGTACCAACTCTCCTATTGCTTTATCAACTAAATGCACTGCTTCTTCCGTTTCTTTGGAATCCGGTCCGAAATGATGCCCGCTCCCATCAACTTCCGGAAAATATAATGAGATAAAATGAGGTCTTTTATCCATCGGAAGCTTTAACCAATTGATTACTTTATCTACTTTTTCCGAGGGTGTAAATTTTTCGTGATAAGGATAATAATAGCTCGGACGTTTTCCACCTGCCTCACTTGCAGATCCTACCCACATTAATGAAGCAGAAACCATTCCCTGTTTTTCAGCCAATCCCCAAAGTGGAATTCCACCGTACCAGCTTCCGTCTTCTGCATTTTTCCTGTCGCTCATTGCATAGGCTTCGTTCCTTTTGTAATCATAAAAATAATTATCAATCAATCCGTGATGCGAAGGATAAAGTCCGGTAATCAAACTCCAATGATTAGGGAAAGTAATGCTCGGATAACTGGGAATCATCGCTTTTGCCTGAATTCCCTGATCTGAAAACTTCAAAAGATTTCCAGCATTATATTTTTTAGCATAATCATAGCGGAAGCCGTCTGCCGAAATCATAATCACATAAGGTTTTGTCTGTGCTTCAACACTGTTGTATCTGTTCGGGATAACAACCTGCGTCGTGTCAACTGTTCCTTTTTGCCCAAAAACTGTTAACGAGAAAATTAACAGTAAAAATTGTAAACCAAGCTTCATTATAAAAATTTTGGCAAAGTTACTCTCTGAAAGCTTCTCAGAAAAGTTTTCTGGGTTAAAAAAGGATTAAATAATGCTACAATATCTTGTGTTAAATTAAAATTATCAAGAACAGTTTTATTCGTTATACATATTAATTAGTAAATAAAAAATTACGACAAGTTCTGTCGCCTCTCAATTGTAGCTTTGCTTTTCACAATATTAATCAACGTGTTATGAAAGAAAAATATAAAAAAATCTCTTGGCGGAGAAATTTAAAAGTTTTAGTTTTGTGGTATCAATTTAAAACACAAAAACAAACTTACGAATAAGAATAACTACACTCTACAGGTGCATTTTCTATATGCATTTAAATACAATAATATTTAACATTTCATAATAAACATGAAAAAACTTTACTTCTGTGCAATATTGTTATGCACGGCTTCGATATTGTATGCCCAGGAAGTGGTTTGGCAGAAAGACATCAAATCCTCGACCCAGGATTTTTTAAGCCAGGTAACCACCACCATTGACCAGCAGTATTTAATTACAGGAAGCTCAATTCAGAGCGATAAGCTTCAAGCTTCAGGCAGTAAACAAAATAATGGCTACGACTATCATTTGGTCAAATTAAACCAGCAAGGAGAAGAAGTCTGGGAAAAGTATTTCTCAGGGCAGAACCATGATTTTTTATCTGCAACGGTGAATACCCAGGAAGGAGGCTTCCTTCTCTCCGGAACTTCTTATAGTGGAAAATCTTTAGACAAAAAAGAAGAATCCAAAGGCGGTTCAGATATTTGGCTGATTAGACTCAATGAATTCGGTGATGAATTGTGGCAGAAAACAATCGGTACTCAAGCAGATGAAGAAGCAAGAGCTGTAATTCAAACCACGGATTTTGGATTTTTTGTTGCGGGTAATATTCAAAACTCAGCAAAAGGTTACGGCTCCAAAGATGTTTTGATTGTAAGACTGGATAAAAACGGAGGCATAGCCTCTCAAATTATATTAGGTGGAAAAGGGCTCGATGAAGTAGAGAAAATGATTCCTACCAAAGATGGTGGAGCTTTATTGGGAGTGTATTCACGCAGTGGAAAAGCTGCAACCAACAACCTTTCATCTGCAACCTCAAAACAAACAGAAAACTTCGGTGAAGGAGATTACTGGATCATTAAACTTAACAAAGACGGAAAGGTAGAATGGGAAAGGAACTTTGGAGGAAAAAGTGACGATCATTTGCGAACACTCGCTTTAACATCAACAGGCTTTTTAATCGGAGGAGAATCGAGATCGGAGAGATCAGGAAATAAAACCGTGGGAATTGAAGAAGGAACAGACCTTTGGCTTATTTCACTTAATGAAAAAGGGGAAGAAATCTGGCAGAAATCTTATAATTTCAAGAACAGGGATGTTTTGATGGGAATGAGTGTTATTACAAAGAGCCAGGATACAAGAACCAGGAATCAAGATATTACCACAGGGATATTGCTTGGCGGTTACACCCAGGCAGAAGGAAGAATAGAGAATGAAGACGAAACGTTTTGGATGCTTTATGTAGACCAGAATGGAAATGAGCAGTGGAGAAAGCATGTGAAGGGAGAATCCAGAAAAAAAGAGGAAAGGTTATCTGATATTAAATTAAACAGAGATGGTTCCATTATTCTGGCAGGAACCAGTGCAGAAGAGCTTGGAAAAGAAAACTGGAAGATTGTAAAGCTGGGAGATAAGCAAATTGATCAGCTGATCGAAAAGCAGGATATTAAGATTTATCCAAATCCTGTATCGGACTATGCTTATGTAGAAATAGGTTTTGATTTTAAGGAAGCAGATATTTTGTTGTATGATATGTCCGGAAGACAGTTGCAAAGTTTGAAAACCAAAAACAAGGTAACCAAGATCAATACCCAGCCTTTAATCCAGGGAGCTTATCTGATTACCATTAAAACGGATACCAATAAAACAGCTAACGCCAAGTTGATTAAGAAATAACACTAATAATACATGAAAAACATAAAAAAGAACCCAATAATTTATATATTACAATTATTCCTATTGTCAGTATCTTTTTCTGGCTATTCACAAATTACTAATGGAGCGGATGAAAGAAGTCCTTTTTCTTATAATGTTTTATCAAATATAAAACCTCCACAGACCAGCGACTTTGTGAGATATGGCAATACTCCTGTTAATAAATATATCGGTGAACCTAATCTGGATATCCCACTTATAAACATGAAGTCAAATCAATTAGGAGATAATATATCAGTATCATTAGGATATAATTTTGCAGGCTTTGTTCCTAATAAAAGACCTGATATCGTTGGGCTCAATTGGCATCTTAATATGGGAGGAGTTATAACTCGAGAGATAAGATCTATTGCTGATGACCAAAAAGGAGCAAGCGCTACCTCGGGTGGACTTTTCGGTCAGACTAAGGATGGGCTGATTGTAGGTTTACGAAACAAGCAGAACTGTCTTCCTTTACATACAAATACAGGTATTTTTAATTTAAGCTCCAGTACTGGAGGTTTTACAGGTGATCTTGATTATAAACTGAAGGGCTGTGATGTATATACAGCCTATGATGGAGATGCTGATATTTTCAGCTTTAACTTTAACGGTATCAACGGTAAGTTTTTTGTTGATAATGATAATCAGATCAGGATGCTTGGTGATAATGTTAAAGGCTTTAAAGTGGATATATCAAATGTAAGCATTCAACCAATTACTAATCAATGTAAGCCGCTATATTCTGAGATAAAAATTACAGATTCAAGAGGAAATATCTATTATTTTGGTGGTGAATCTAGAAACTTAGAATACAACATCAATCTTTCCCGCGATCAGCAAAATACTGAAACAAAATCAGGCCTGCCGGTTATTACGGCATGGCATTTAAAGAAAATAGAATATAGTAATGGGGAGATTGTTAATTATAATTATAGAGATGATTCTATCTTAAGTGATTCATTTTGTAATGGAGGTTCAGACTATTTCGACTGGCACGGCATAGGCGATCTGGTACAGCTTAGGAAACAGTTTATAATTTACAATAAACTATACCTACAGGATATGAAATGTCATCTGTCAGCAATCACCGCTTGCCAGGGCAGTGAGAAATCATATTCAGTAACTAAAAGAGTAATCCTGGAAAATATTACAGGTAACGGCTTTAATGTTAATATTAAGCAATCTTTACAGCCCTATACCTTTAATTATGAAAGCACTGATATTTCATATTTTCAAAGAATACAAAATACAAAAGTTGATTCAATCACGTTATATTCAGGTGCTAAAAAAGTCAATCAGTTCATTTTCAATTATGAGCTTATAGGAGGCACTGCAAGTCAGGGATCATATCCAAGGCTTTTTCTTAAACAGCTTAAGGAGAATGGAAAAAATCCCTATATTTTTAATTATGATATTCCGAGTGGAACTGTATTTCCAAAAGCAATTACAAAACAGATTGATTATTGGGGGTTTTATAATGGAAAAGCAGGAAACGAAAGTCTTCAATATTTAATCCCTCAGGAACAGTATGATGCGGCAGGTGACTACTATTATACATCTTCTATTCGGGAACCGGATTTTAATTTTGCCAAATTAGGCTTGTTAAAAGAAGTAATTTACCCTACAAAAGGCTTAACAAAGTTTGAATTTGAAGAACACAATTATAACTATAGGATAGAAAGGAAAAAAAATAATGCTTATCTGCCCCAGTTGATGACATACAGTGGAATTGCAGGAGGAGCCAGAATTAAAAGCATCACCGAGGAAATTGATGGTATCGCAGTCCAAAAAAAAGAATACGCCTATTCAGATGGTATTCTAAGCCAATGGCCAAGGTATACAATACGGCTTAACCTTCCTGCCGGAGATTTTGTCCCTCCTCAAACACTCCTTTACTGGAGGTCATCATCATTGATGCCTACTTTATTGGAATCATCTATGATAAGTTACGGTAAGGTAACAGAATTCCAAACCAATAAAGGAAAAGTAGAATCCTATTTTTCTAATTATTCAACAAACCCAGACATTAATGATACTAATATTGCAATTAATACGAATAATACGCTCCGCCTTGCCGATGATCTGGAACTGGCAAAAAATTATATTGGAATTTATTTAAATGATGCCAGTGAAGAGAGAGGGAAAATTAAGCAGGAAATTATCTATGATAATCAAAACTTTTTGTTGAAAAAAAACATTTACACCTATAATGAAAACCCGAACAGATATAGTGACTATGCTGCGGAAATTCATTTATCAGGACCAGCTGTCCAGGCCAATAAAAGGTATTATTATCCAACGAATCTTACTAAAAAAGAAACCCATGACTATTTCTATGCAGGTGGGCAGCAAAGAGAGGCCGTTACTACAGAAAACTTTACCTACAGCGGAACACCGGATTTTCAATTGACCAATAAACAAACGATTTCTTCTGATGGTTCGGTCAATGTACAACAAATTAAATATGCTGTCCAAGATGGAAATTCTTTAATGATCAGTAAAAATATGATTTCCCTTCCCATAGAAAATACGTTGATAAATAAGAAAGATATAAATGATGCTGGTAAGATCATCTCTCGCCATAAGAATGTTTATCCAGCTTCACTTCCTACATCCCAAACAGGGAATTTGGTATTGCCAACTTCTGTATTATCTTATGATCTTCAGAATATTAATACTACAGTTACCGATATTTCTTATGACAAATATGATTCAAGAGGTAACTTACAACAGTACACCACCAAAGACGGGATTCCCACAACTATCATCTGGGGTTACAACCAAACACAGCCAATTGTTAAAATAGAAGGTGCAAAGTTATCAGATATCCCACAATCAATGATTGATACTATTATTAATGCCTCCAACACGGATGCTTCAGCGGGAAGAAACAATGACGAAACAGCATTATTAACAGTATTAGATTCATTCAGGAACAATACGGCTTTATCAGGTTACCAAATAACTACCTACACTTATGATCCGTTGATAGGGGTAAGAAGTATAACTCCTCCATCAGGAATAAGAGAAGTTTACCTCTATGATACCGCCAACAGGCTTATGGAAATCAGAGAAGGAAACCAGACAGGCAAGCTATTAAAAGAATTCAAATACAATTATAAAAACTAATAAACTGATGAAAAAAATCTTAATTCCTATAGGAACTTTATTGGTATCAGGTTTTGCTTATGCCCAAAACCAGTCAAGTTCCACGGAAAATTACGTTTATTCAAAAACCTATTTAGATTATAACGGAACCACGCCTACCAAAACTTCAGAAACCGTACAGTATTTCGATGGTTTAGGAAGACCCAAACAAGTGGTTAATATCAAAGCATCACCACTGGGGAAAGACGTTGTCAGTCCAATTATTTATGATGGATTTGGGCGTCAGACCAGAGATTATCTTCCCGTACCACAGCAGGGAACAAATAATGGAGCAATATATTCTCAAACACAGGGTTTAGTAGATTTTCCTATTGGAGATCCCACCAATACCTATATCAATGAAAAAGCATTTTCCGAGAAAGTATTGGAAAACTCACCTCTGGATAGGGTTTTGCAACAGAAACAAGTTGGATCGGCATGGCAAACCAAACCTGTACAATTTGGCTACGATGCTAATATTGATGGTGAAGTAAAGAAATATATAGCAACATTTAATTATACTACATTTACATCAAGCCTTAGCCTTTCTTCAACAGGATATGCAGCAGGCCAGTTGTATAAAAACACGGTTACAGACGAAGATGGCAACCAGACTATAGAATTCAAAAACGGACGGGGACAGGTTTTGCTGGTAAGGAAAGTGAACGGAACAGAAAATGTTGACACTTATTACGTTTATAACGATTACAATCAATTGGCGTTTGTAATTCCGCCGTTGGCTACTTTAGCAGCAGATCCTAATACGGTGCTTAATGATTTGTGCTATCAGTATATATATGACGGCAGGAACAGATTGGTTGAAAAGAAGCTTCCGGGCAAAGGCTGGGAATATATGGTGTATAACAAGGCTGATCAATTAGTGATGAATCAGGACACAAACCTTAAATCTCAAGGCAAGTGGCTGTTTACAAAATATGACAGTTTTGGAAGAATCGTTTATACAGGGATTGTCAATTCTGGAGGAGATAGAATAACCTGGCAAAATATAGTTAATGATTTGAGTATTACCGAATCAAGAGATTCTACAGGATTTACAAAAAACGGAATGACTATTTATTATTCCAACACGTATTTCACTTCAAGTATTACTAATATTTTAAGTATTAATTATTATGACTCTTATCCTGGATACTATTTTAACCCTTCTTTCCCAACAGATATATTTGGTGAAGCACCATTAACTGAAACTCCGAATACATTAGGTGTTAGCACGAAAAGCCTTCCTGTAATGAGTCTGGTAAAGAATATTGAAGATGATAACTGGACGAAGAATTACACCTATTACGATAAAAAAGGAAGAGCAATCGGGTCTTATTCCATTAATCATTTGGGTGGAAGAACCAAGGTAGATTCCAAACTTGATTTTGCAGGAGCAGTTCAGCAAAGTATTACCAGACATAAGAGACTAAATGGTGATGCAGACAAAATCATTACAGAAAATTTCACTTATGATCATCAGAATAGGTTATTATCACATACTCATCAGATAGATACAAATCCCGTTGAATATCTAGCCCAGAATACTTATAATGAGATTTCTCAGATTACAAATAAAAAAGTAGGAGGAACAACTCCTTCCAGTCCTTTGCAGAGTGTTGATTATGCTTACAATATCAGGGGCTGGATGACCAAGATCAATGATCCTGCAAATTTGAGTGGGAAATTGTACGGATATGAAATGAAGTATCAGAATCCACAATCTGGTGGTTGGATTCCACAATATAATGGAAACATTTCGGAGATAGACTGGAAAAGCTCACAAGATGATGTTTTAAGAAGATATAATTATGAATACGATCCTCTTAATCGTCTGGTAGGAGGATATTATCTGGAACCTAATTCCTCTATTGTATGGGTAGGATATTTCCATGAATATTATAACTATGATTTAAATGGGAATATCACCCGATTGGTCCGAATGGGAAAACCTGTCGCTCCCCAAACTACGGCTCAGCAAATCGATGAGCTCATTTATACCTATGCAGGAAACAGGCTTATCACAGTTTCAGATGCATCACAGAATAATTCAGGTTATCCATTAGGCGGAAGTACAATATCTTACGACGTCAATGGTAATATGACCAACCATTTGGATAAAGGAATTTCTTTAATCCAATACAACTATCAGAATTTACCGAAACAAATTACCTCATCACTGGGAAATACCTCTTATATCTATAGAGCCGATGGTGGAAAAGTAAAGAAAATTTTTGGCAGTAAAATAACCGATTATTTGGATGGTTTCCAATATGAGAATGCTGTATTGAAGTTTTCCCCTACCTCCGAAGGTTATTTTAATTTTGAAAATAATAAGTATATTTACAACTATACAGACCATTTAGGAAATATAAGAATCAGCTATTTTAATAATGGTTCGGGAGTAGAAGTTCTTGAAGAAAATAATTATTATCCTTTTGGATTAAAACATGAAGGATATAATGGATTAGCTGGAAATCCTAGTTATCAGTATAAGTATAATGGCAAAGAATTGCAGGAGACAGGAATGTATGATTATGGAGCAAGGTTTTATATGCCTGACTTAGGTAGATGGGGTGTGGTTGATCCGCTGGCAGAGAAGATGACAAGACACAGTCCATATAATTATGCTTTTAATAATCCCATTCGATTTGTTGATCCGGATGGGAGAAAACCAGATCAATTTATAACAATGGGTGACCTAATAAATGATAGCACTTCACCATCAGATTGGTATCAAAATCTTAAGACGGGTAATTATGAATGGAAAGATTCAAATAAGGAAATTAAGGGTTATAAACATTTAGGTAAAAGATATCAATTTGGCGAATCTTATAATGGTCAAGATAGAATGTATTATCTACATTTAAATGGTTCTGCAACAGAAAAAACAGGAGATAACAGCTTCACACTATCCCATGCTGAAAATAATAACTCTATTACTACGATTAATGGAGAGACGATTACTTCTTCTGCAACAAGTGTGAGTGGTTTATCGGCTCAAATTTCTTATACGAAACAGTTGATGGGACCTTTTGGAGTTACGGGTAGCCTTGGATATGTAGCAGATGCGGATACTGGAACTTTTGGTGGTAAACTATATTATTCTGTGGGATGGTCTATGTCTGTTTCTGCAGGCTTTAGCGCTGATTTTAATGCTATTAAAGCCTCTAATCCGGAAACATTATTTAATGCTAGAAGAGATTTTCAAGGATTTGGTAATAGCGTAAGTTTAGGATACGGCGGGGGATTTGTCTTAGGGGCGTCTTCAGCAACAAATAATTTTGTTGGATCTGGGAAAGATTATAATCTAATGCAAGCTGGAAGATATGATGGAGGATATACTACTTTTGGAGTTACATATGGTTTTGGAAAACCATCAATTGGAGCGTCACTTGCTAGGACTCATACTCAATTTATTAATTTAAAAAGAAAATAATGAATAGAAAAAGTTTAAACATGTTGTTAATTTCGGTTGCTTTTTTAATTATTGTTATTTATAATTTTATACTTCCTCATTCTAGTGAAAATTCTTATTTAGAAAAAATAAAAAATGAGAATATATATTCTATTGTAATTAGAAAATTTATTGATTATAATAATCATGGTATCCCTTATATTGTATATAAAAAAGATAGTATTATAATTTATAGGGAATGGGAAAATCAAATTAATATAGGAGATTCAATAATAAAACCCAAAGGATCATTGAACATTACAATAAAAAATCCTAATAAAGTTTTAAATCTTAATTATGAAGATATGAAAGATTTGGAATTGCCAAATCCTTAACCTGCTACGCAAAGTCTGAGACTTTGCGTAGATAAAAATAACCCACCGCAATTGCGGTGGGTTTTGTTGTTATAATGTTCTGTTTTGTATATGGAACAGAACTATAATACAGTAATATTTTAAGTTTTCAGCACTATAAAGTAGCAAGTATTATCCAGCTCCTGTAATCTACTCCTTAATCAACTGCTCAAAAGAAGTCGATCCATCCTTCAAAGTAATTTCAAAATAATAATTTCCGGATTTCAAATCAGAAACATTGATTTCGTTTCCATTCATTTTTATAGATCTTACTTTTCTTCCTGTAGATTCAAAAATATCAACTGATTTTATTTTATCAGCATTTTTGAAGCTAACGGTTTCTTTGGCGGGATTAGGGTAAAGAACAACCTTTTTACTCTCGAGAGCGAAGTCATTTGTTCCTAAAACTCCTGCCATGTTTAAGGTAGCATATCCTCTGTTACCTGCTCCATGATTGCTTATAGTCAAAGTATTATTACCTTTTGCAAAGAAAATTCCGAAAGGTCCCGCAGCGTTTGGTATTGCTGTATCTCCTGCTCCGCCTGCTAAACTTCTGGTAGCAATTACTGTTCTTGTTCCTCCGCTAGTTGTATTAGATGTTACAGTCCAGTCTTGAGCTGCATCTGCAGACGGGGTAGCGCCAACTCCATTAAAACTATAATCTCTATTAGCAGTAGAATTATAAATAAATCCGTCCGCACCTGCTGCCATTCCGCTACTCCCAAATCCGATTCCCATAAATGAATTGTCTGGGCCAATTAAGGTTAAAGTAGCCTCAGTTGGTGATGTTACCAACTTTACAGTCATTCCGGTTGAGCCTAGACTCACTGTTCCTGAGGAAAAAAACTGGGCTCCGAGAGAAGTTGCAAGAGCCATTGATAATGTTAGTAAAACTTTTTTCATATTTTAATTTTTTAAGAGGTTGATGATTTCTTTATTGTTTGTTTGTAAGGCATATTCAAAAGGAGTCATTCCTTGAGAATCTTTTATAGTTTTGTCAGCTTTGTATTTTAGTAATAGCTCGATTAGTTCTTTATTACCAAATTTTACAGCCCAAAATAAAGGAGTAGATCCTGTAGTATCCGCGAGATTCGGATTCGCATTTTTCTTTAGAATATGCTCTACCAAATCCTTATTATACTTCACCGATAGCCCTGCCAATGCAGTTCCTTCCTGGCTTTTATAATTAATATCTTTCACATTATCCATTAAAAACTTAGCCACTTCCACGTTGCCTCTGTAACATGCCAGAATAAGTGGTGAAAATCCGCTATCGTTAGTTTGATTGATAATATCCGGGTTCTGTTTCATCAGTTCTTTTACTTCAGTTACAGTACCGGTTCTGGCAATATCAAAAATCGATTTTGCTTTTTCCTGAGCAGATACAAATGTAAAACTCAGGAAAATACTTATCATTAAAATCAACTTTTTCATTGTTTTAACAGTACATAAGTATATTGAACATTCACACTTTCTGCAATCTTTTTGGTAACCATTTTCGGGATTGTTACATTATGATCTGCAGGTCTTGCAACAAAACCTCCGGTCATATAAATTTTCCCGTCTTTGGTATGAATATTAGCATTTGAAGTATAAGCCTTATTCACTCCATGAAAATTTAATGTTCCCTGAACAGTATATTTCTGTGGAGTTGAAGAAAGTTTATTTTTATCAAAATTTACAATCTTACCTGTAAAAGTAGCTTTAGGATATTTTGCGGTTTCGGCATAACTTTCGTTGAAATGCTCTTCCATTAATTTTGTTTTAAAATGGAAATTTTTAACCACGGAAACCGAAGCAAAATCTCCCGTATCAGCATTAATGACCCCCACATTGTTGTCATCCTGCGCAAAAACATCCTCAAATAAGGGTACGGATGCTTCAAACGTTACTTTTCCTGTTTTAGTCATATATTTTTGTGCTAAAGCAAGATTGGCAAAAAGCAACGACATAATAAGTAATACTAGCTTTTTCATATAATTCTTTTTTAATTTTCGATAAGCCCGTCGGCTTTCCATTTGGTGAAAATATTAATTTGTGATGGTGATAAACTTCCGCCCTGAGGCATTTTCAGAGGATCGCCGTTTGGCCTTTGTATTCTGTCCAAAATATTATCAATGTGAGTTTTTACCTGATCATAGCTTGTCCATGGCTGGAAAGAAGCTGGGCCGCCCGCGGAGTGGCATCCAATACAGTTGGCTTCAATAATCGGTTTCACATCTTTTGCATAAGTTACCTGCTCAGCAATTGGCGTATTGTCTGAGATCTCTTCATAGGTTCTACTTTCACAAGCAATCAACAAAACCACCGATGAAAATATATAAATTAACTTCCTCATATTAAAAAACTCTATAAAGATTAAAACCAAAGAAAATCTGTCCTTTTTCCCACTTTCCGGTAGCATTGGTAAGATAACCGATGTCTGAATTAAGTTGGGAATTCGTAAATAAAAGCTGGAAAACGTGTCCCCCGGTTTCTATATCCATCCCTAATGACAGTGGATTTTTATAAAAACTGTGATTGTCGAAATTCACAAAATATTCCGCATTGATGGAAATTCTTTTTGAAATTTTATAACGGCCTCCTAATCCTGTCAGAAATTGGTTTTTATCTTCAATATTAGGCTCGTATAGGTTTTTGTGAACATAAGATGGTGTTAATTGTAAAGAAAATTTGTCGCTGAATCTTCTCGAAATTAAAGCCTGGGTAAGGTAAGAAAGCCTGTCTCCGAACTGAAGATGCGGATAATTGTCCTTGCTGAGATCAGTATTTACAGCCAAAACATTATATCCTACAATATCAACAGGAAATTTTTCACTTTGCTTTACTAACTTATATTTTGCAGCACCTTCAAAAGTTTTCATGTTGGTTTCTCTGGAAAGACTTAATGAAAGCCCATCTGTCACACCGTAGATTACTCCTAGCTTGGTAGAAGCATCATCCAGTCCAAAGAATTCTTTGAAGCCGTGGCTTACATCTCCAAAACGGTGTGCTACGACGATGTACCATTCATTTTTTGCCGTTAGTTTTGTGGATTGCCCTGTGACAATCTGTAATGCTTTAAAAGCGGGCTGGGAAGTTTCGGTACTTGTTTGAATTGTGTCAATATCCTTCAGTAGGTCCTCCTGTGCAAAAGCAAGACCTGAGACAAATATTGACAAAAATAAGAGAGTTTTTGTCATACACATTTTTAATTAAATTAGTATAACAAACATATAGACTTATGACTGCAAAATCGCGTGATAAAAGTCACCGACTAAATTGTTTTTATCAATTAAAGTTTTAAAATAAGTAAACAATTTTTATTAGCCTTGTCTAACATTTTCATTTACAGGTATTTTTATGCCCTCCTTGGTCTGAATAATTTCTCCCTCATTTTCCACTTTTTTCAAAACTCTGCTCACAACTTCTCTGGATGTGCCTAAATTACTTGCAATTTCACGATGGGTAAGCTTGATGGGATTCTGCCCTGTGACTGATATCTGTTGTTTGATATAATTTACAATTCTTTTATCAAGTTTATGAAAAACGGCGTCATTTACCATATTCATGACATCGGTAAACCTTTTATCATACTCGTTATAAAAAAGCTTATTGATTTCAGGAAAACGGATCAGCCAGTCATGCAATACAGAAGCAGGAATCAGCATTACTTCCGAATCTTCTTCTGCCATCGCGTAAACCTTGCTCGTATAATCACTAAAAATTGATGAAAAAGTCATCAGACAGCTGTCATTCGGTCTTACGTAATAGTAAATTAACTCTCTTCCGTCATTTAAAGAATACACTTTAATGGAGCCTTTTATTAAAAAAGGAACATACCGTACTTTTTGCCCTTCGGTAATAATTTCGGTTTTTGCTTTAATATCCGTTATCAATGCATGTTGGTTGAGCTCTTTTGAAAAGTCTTCACCCAAAAAGCCGAATTTATTAAGAATAAATTTATTATTTATCATATCTGTTATATCATATCCAAAAACAAATATATAAAATTGAATAATTCATACGGTTATTTTTTATCTATTAAATTTATTTAATGAGAACTGAATGATTTTTTATGTTTTGCTGAATGTTTAGACCACCCCGTCAAAAATTCATTTTGAATTTTCGCCACCCCTCCAGAGAAGGGGAATTTTTATGCTGTTGATTTAACTTTAATTAAAATTTAAAGCACAAAAAATGCCCCAATTAAATTGAGGCATTGTTCTTATATTGTTAAGAAAATCTTACGCTTGTACGTTGTTTCCACCTAATACGAAAGGCTCAACTTCTTTGATTTCTCCGAATTGTTGCTCGTAGTTTGCGATGTTTTGTTGAAGAGCGCTTAATACTCTTTTAGCGTGAAGAGGAGCAAGAATGATTCTTGATCTTACTTTAGCTTGTTGTACACCCGGCATTAATTGGATGAAATCTACTACGAATTCAGATGGAGAGTGGTTTACTAAAGCTAAATTAGCGTAAACTCCTGCAGCTACCATTTCGTTTAATTCGATGTTGATGTTTCCGTCTTGTGGATTTTGATTGTTGTCCATTGTTATTGTATATTATATTTTAAATAAATTCGAAATTTGAGAATGTGAAAGTATAAAAATAATTTCAATCCTCAAATTTCAAATTATTAATTTTAGTTAAGATCTTCGAATTCTTTTTTAGAACCTACGATCACATTCTGATATTCCTTAAGACCTGTACCTGCAGGAATTCTGTGTCCTACAATTACATTTTCTTTAAGACCGCTCAGGTAATCTACCTTACCGGCAACTGCTGCTTCGTTCAGAACCTTAGTTGTTTCCTGGAACGATGCTGCAGACATGAATGATTTCGTCTGAAGAGCTGCTCTTGTAATACCTTGCAGTACAGGCGTTGCTGTAGCAGGTAAAGCTTCTCTTACTTCAACTAATTTCTGATCTTCACGCTTAAGCTTGGAGTTTTCGTCTCTTAATTCTCTTGCTGTAATCATCTGTCCCGGCTTGAAGATTTTAGAATCACCAGCCTCAGTAACCACTTTAAGTCCGAATACTCTGTTGTTTTCTTCCAAGAAATCGTATTTGTGCTCAAGAGCTCCTTCAAGGAACTGAGTATCACCTCCATCAACGATTGATACTTTAGTCATCATCTGTCTTACGATGATTTCGAAATGCTTGTCGTCGATTTTTACCCCTTGTAGACGGTAAACTTCCTGAATTTCATTTACTAAATATTCCTGAACCGCAGTTGGACCTTTAATTCTTAAGATGTCTTCCGGAGTAATTGATCCGTCAGAAAGCGGCGAACCGGCTCTTACGAAGTCATTCTCCTGAACTAAGATCTGGTTTGATAATTTAACTAAATAAATTTTTCTCTCTCCAGTTTTAGCCTCAACAATAAGTTCACGGTTACCTCTCTTAATTTTCCCGTAAGAAACTACCCCATCGATTTCTGTAACAACCGCCGGGTTTGAAGGGTTTCTTGCTTCGAATAATTCGGTAACTCTCGGAAGACCTCCGGTGATATCCCCTGCTTTTGCAGATTTTCTCGGGATTTTGATTAAGACTTTACCAGCCTTAATTTTTTCACCATCGTTTACCATTAAGTGGGCTCCTACCGGTAAGTTGTAACCTTTTTGTTCAACTCCTTTAGAATCTACCACTTTCAAAGTAGGTACGGCTTTCTTATTTCTGGATTCAGAGATTACTTTCTCTTCGAATCCTGTCTGTTCGTCAATTTCAAGCTGGAATGAAATACCCTGAATGATATCTTCATATTCAACCTTACCAGCAGTTTCAGCAATGATTACCGCGTTGTAAGGATCCCATGAACAGATCACATCGCCTTTTTTCACTTTATCTCCAGGTTTCACCGCTAATATCGAACCGTAAGGTACGTTTGCGATCATCAATGGAGTTCTTGATTCATTATCAGCAACTAATCTAAATTCTGTTGTACGAGATACCACTACTTCAGCAGTGTTTCCGCTTTCATCTTCAGAAGTAATTGTTCTTACTTCATCCAATTCTACGATACCGTCTCTTCTGGCAACAATTGAAGGGTTTTCAGATACGTTGGTTGAAACCCCACCCTGGTGGAAAGTTCTCAACGTAAGCTGAGTTCCCGGTTCCCCAATAGACTGAGCAGCAATTACACCTACCGCTTCACCCATGTGGATTGTTTTACCAGTAGCTAAGTTTCTACCGTAGCATTTTGCACAGATTCCTTTTTTAGCTTCACAAGTCAGTGGTGAACGAACTTCAACAGCTTCTAATCCAACCTCTTCGATTCTTTTAGCAAATTCTTCATTGATTACCTGATCTGCTTCAATGATTAATTCATCAGATTCCGGGTCATAGATATTATGAAGAGAAACTCTACCTAAGATTCTTTCTGAAATTCTTTCAACGATCTCGTCATTTTTCTTAAGTGCAGTAACTTCTGTACCTCTTAAAGTTCCACAGTCGTCTTCTGTAACGATAACGTCCTGAGCAACGTCTACCAATCTTCTCGTAAGGTAACCAGCATCGGCAGTCTTAAGAGCGGTATCCGCAAGACCTTTACGGGCACCGTGGGTAGAGATAAAGTATTCTAAGATGGAAAGACCTTCTTTAAAGTTTGCAAGGATCGGGTTTTCGATAATTTCCGCTCCGGTAGAACCGGCTTTTTGCGGTTTTGCCATCAAACCTCTCATCCCTGATAACTGACGGATCTGTTCCTTAGAACCCCTCGCTCCAGAGTCAAGCATCATATATACAGAGTTGAACCCACCTTGATCGGTTTTCATTCTGCTCATGATCATTTCAGTTAATCCTGCGTTGGTGTTTGTCCAAACGTCGATTACCTGGTTATAACGTTCTGTATCCGTAATAAGACCCATGTTGTAGTTGGCTCTAATTTCGTCTACAGTTTCAATTGAAGTAGCAATCATCTGCTTTTTCTCAACAGGAACCACGATGTCTCCTAATGAGAATGAAAGACCTCCTTTGAATGCATTTGAATATCCTAAGTCTTTCATTGCATCCAGGAACTTCACAGTTGTAGGGAAGTCTGTATCAGCAAGGATCTTACCGATAACGTTTCTTAATGATTTCTTCGTAAGAAGCTCATTAATATATCCTGATTGTTTAGGTACGATTTGGTTGAATAGAATTCTACCAACTGTAGTTTCGATCAATCTTGTTACTAATTCTCCGTCTTCTTTTACAGGTAATCTACATTTTACCTTAGCATTTAAAGAAACTTTACCTTCTGCATAAGCGATTTCCGCTTCCTCAGGAGAATAGAATGCAAGACCTTCACCTTTTACTTTCATATCTTCTGTAGAGCTCAATTCTTTAGTCATGAAATAAAGACCAAGAACCATGTCCTGAGAAGGTACCGTAATTGGAGAACCGTTTGCAGGGTTCAAGATATTTTGAGAACCTAACATCAATAACTGAGCTTCAAGGATCGCTTCAGGGCCTAACGGTAAGTGTACCGCCATCTGGTCACCATCGAAATCGGCGTTGAATGCTGTTGTTACCAACGGGTGTAGCTGGATTGCCTTACCTTCGATCATCTTAGGTTGGAAAGCCTGAATACCCAGTCTGTGAAGCGTAGGTGCCCTGTTTAATAAAACCGGGTGACCTTTCATCACGTTTTCAAGGATATCGTATACTACTGGTTCTTTTCTATCAATAATTCTCTTTGCAGATTTTACTGTTTTTACAATCCCTCTTTCAATTAGTTTTCTAATGATAAACGGTTTGTACAATTCCGCAGCCATATCTTTAGGAATACCACATTCGTGAAGTTGTAAGTTTGGACCTACAACAATTACCGAACGCGCCGAGTAATCTACCCTTTTACCTAATAAGTTCTGACGGAAACGCCCCTGCTTACCTTTCAATGAATCAGAAAGCGATTTCAATGGTCTGTTTGATTCAGATTTTACGGCTGAAGATTTTCTTGTATTATCGAATAATGAATCTACTGATTCCTGAAGCATACGCTTCTCGTTTCTCAAGATTACTTCTGGAGCTTTGATCTCCAATAATCTCTTCAAACGGTTGTTTCTGATAATAACTCTTCTGTAAAGGTCATTCAAATCGGAAGTTGCGAAACGTCCACCATCCAACGGAACTAATGGTCTTAGTTCTGGTGGGATTACTGGAAGCACACGCATAATCATCCACTCAGGCTTGTTGATCATTCTTGTATTAGCACCTCTTAATGCTTCTACAACATTTAATCTTTTTAAAGCCTCAGTTCTTCTTTGTTTTGAACCTTCATTGTGAGCTTTGTGTCTTAAATCGAAAGACAATGCATCAAGATCGATTCTTTTTAAAAGATCTTCAACAGCTTCAGCACCCATTCTGGCGATGAATTTGTTTGGATCAGAATCATCAAGATACTGGTTCTCAATAGGAAGAGTTTCCATGATATCAAGATACTCTTCTTCTGTTAAGAATTCCATGTGCTCAAAATCAGAACCGTCTAATTTTTTAGCAATACCCTGTTGGATCACCACATATCTTTCGTAGTAGATGATCATATCTAATTTCTTAGAAGGAATTCCTAAAAGGTATCCGATTTTGTTTGGTAAAGAACGGAAATACCAGATGTGCGCAATTGGAACTACAAGGTTGATGTGCCCGATTCTCTCTCTTCTTACTTTTTTCTCAGTAACTTCTACTCCACAACGGTCACAAACGATCCCTTTGTAACGAATTCTCTTGTATTTTCCACAAGCACATTCGTAATCCTTTACAGGACCAAAAATTTTCTCACAGAATAACCCGTCTCTTTCAGGTTTGTGAGTTCTGTAGTTAATAGTTTCCGGCTTTAAAACCTCCCCTCTCGATTCCTGAAGAATCGATTCCGGTGAAGCTAAACCGATGGTTATTTTATTAAATCTACTTGATTTATTTTTATTTGACATAATTTTTTTTAGATTTTAGATTTCAGATTTCAGATTTCAGACGAAATCATCATTCCAAATTCAAGGATTATAAAATTCTTAGAGCGTCATAGTCTGACATCTTGTGTCTGACATCTGATATCTTACTCCTCCAATCTTACGTCTAATCCAAGACCTTGTAACTCGTGAAGTAATACGTTGAATGATTCCGGAATACCTGGTTCAGGCATGGATTCACCTTTTGCAATTGCTTCATAAGTTTTCGCTCTACCAATCACGTCATCCGACTTCACAGTAAGGATTTCTCTCAAGATATTTGATGCTCCGAATGCTTCAAGAGCCCAAACCTCCATCTCTCCGAATCTCTGACCTCCGAATTGAGCTTTACCTCCTAACGGCTGCTGAGTAATCAACGAGTAAGGTCCGATAGAACGTGCGTGCATCTTATCATCAACCATGTGACCTAGCTTCAACATATAGATAATACCTACTGTTGCAGCCTGAGTAAATCTTTCCCCAGTACCACCATCATAAAGGTAAGTATGACCGAATTTAGGAAGACCTGCTTTTTCTGTATATTCAGTAATCTGATCAAGAGTAGCTCCATCGAAGATTGGTGTAGCGAACTTCAGACCTAATTTCTGACCAGCCCATCCAAGAACTGTTTCATAAATCTGTCCGATGTTCATACGGGAAGGTACCCCAAGTGGATTCAATACGATATCAACCGGTGTTCCGTCTTCAAGGAACGGCATATCTTCTTCACGAACAATTCTCGAAACGATACCTTTGTTACCGTGACGTCCCGCCATTTTATCCCCTACGTTCAGCTTACGTTTCTTAGCGATGTAAACTTTAGCCAATTTCATGATACCTGCAGGAAGCTCATCCCCGATAGAAATTGCGAATTTCTCACGGTTTTTAACTCCTTGAATATCGTTGTACTTGATTTTGTAATTGTGAATTAACTGTTTGATTAATTCATTTTTATCGTTATCTACCGTCCAGTCTGAACCGCTAACGTTTACATAATCTTCAACTGATGTCAATAATTTGTGAGTGAACTTCACACCTTTACCGATAATTTCTTCATCAAGGTCATTTTTCACGCCCTGAGAAGTTTTACCGCTTACCAGTGTATTTAATTTTTCAATTAAAGTATTTCTCAAATCATCAAACTTAGCTTTATAAGTATTTTCAATCTCTTCAAGCTTAAGTTTTTCTTCAGTTCTCTTCTTTTTATCTTTAATGTTTCTTGAGAACAATTTCTTGTCGATCACAACACCTCTTAATGATGAGTCAGCCTTCAATGAAGCATCTTTCACATCACCGGCCTTGTCACCAAAGATTGCTCTAAGAAGCTTTTCTTCAGGAGTAGGGTCAGATTCACCTTTTGGAGTGATCTTACCGATCATGATGTCTCCAGGCTTCACTTCGGCACCGATTCTGATCATACCGTTTTCGTCAAGATCTTTCGTAGCTTCTTCAGAAACGTTCGGAATATCTGCTGTAAGCTCTTCCATACCTAATTTGGTATCACGAACTTCAAGAGAATATTCATCCACGTGGATTGAAGTAAACCAGTCTTCACGTACAACTTTTTCGTTGATTACGATTGCATCCTCGAAGTTGTATCCTTTCCAAGGCATGAAGGCAACCACTAAGTTTCTACCAAGAGCCAATTCTCCGTTTTCGGTAGCATAACCGTCGCAAAGTACCTGTCCTTTTTCCACTACATCACCTACTCTTACGTTTGGTCTTAGGGTAATTGTTGTACTTTGGTTGGTTTTTCTGAACTTAGTTAAGTTATATGTTTTAGTAGCGGATTCGAATTGTACTAAATCTTCGTCTTCGCTTCTTTCATATTTAATAACGATTTTGTCAGCATCTACATATTCTACAGTACCTGTACCTTCAGCATTGATCAAAATTCTAGAATCTTTTGCAACTTGTTGTTCCAGACCTGTACCTACGATTGGAGCCTGTGGCTTCAATAGAGGAACTGCCTGACGCATCATGTTTGATCCCATCAATGCACGGTTCGCATCATCATGCTCCAGGAATGGAATTAATGAAGCTGAAATACCGGAAATCTGGTTTGGTGCAACGTCGATAAGGTCAACCTGGCTTGGCTCAACTACCGGGTAGTCACCATCCAATCTTGCAATGATTCTGTCTGTTAAGAAATCACCATTATCACTTAATTCAACGTTTGCCTGAGCAATTACTTTAGATTCTTCATCTTCAGCATTTAGATAAATAGGATCTGCGGTAAGATCAATCTTACTATCAGCTACTTTTCTATATGGTGTTTCGATGAAACCTAATCTGTTGATTTTAGCATAAATACCTAAAGATGAAATCAAACCGATGTTTGGTCCTTCCGGAGTTTCAATCGGGCAAATTCTTCCGTAGTGAGTATGGTGAACGTCACGAACCTCGAAACCTGCTCTTTCTCTTGATAAACCTCCAGGCCCTAGTGCAGAAAGTCTACGCTTGTGCGTGATTTCTGATAGTGGGTTGGTTTGGTCCATGAACTGAGAAAGCTGGTTGGTACCAAAGAACGAGTTGATTACAGATGTTAAAGTTTTCGCATTTACAAGGTCAAGCGGAGTAAAGATTTCGTTATCTCTAACGTTCATTCTTTCCTTGATTGTTCTTGCAATTCTTGAAAGACCAACACCGAACTGTCCTGCTAATTGCTCACCAACAGTTTTAATTCTTCTGTTTGATAAGTGGTCGATATCATCAACCTCTGCTTTAGAGTTTACAAGCTCGATCAAATGTCTTACGATCGCGATGATATCTTCTTTTGTAAGAACTTCAGTTGTAGTAGGGATGTTTAGACCTAACTTTTTGTTTAGTCTGTAACGTCCTACTTCACCTAATGAATATCTTTGCTCAGAGAAGAATAATTTTTCAATGATTCCTCTTGCTGTTTCCTCATCTGGCGGATCTGCATTTCTTAACTGACGATAAATGTATTCTACCGCTTCTTTTTCAGAGTTGGTAGGGTCTTTTTGTAATGTATTCTGGATGATAGAGAATTCGTTACTGTTTTCTTTGTGAATCAAAATAGATTTCACACCAGCATCCAGGATAAGATCTAAATGTTCTTTTTCAAGGATTGTTTCTCTATCCAGGATGATTTCGTTTCTTTCGATAGAAACTACTTCTCCTGTATCTTCATCTACGAAGTCTTCGAACCAAGTGTTCAATACTCTCGCAGCCAATGTTCTTCCTTCTACTTTTTTAAGGGCAGCTTTAGAAACTTTTACTTCTTCAGCAAGGTCGAAGATCTGAAGGATATCCTTATCAGATTCGTAACCGATAGCTCTTAAAAGGGTAGTTAATGGTAATTTTTTCTTACGGTCGATATACGCGTACATTACGCTGTTGATATCTGTTGTAAATTCCATCCAAGATCCTTTGAAAGGAATAATTCTTGAATAGTACAATTTGGTTCCGTTTGCGTGGTAAGTCTGTCCGAAGAATACACCAGGTGAACGGTGAAGCTGCGTAACGATAACTCTCTCAGCACCATTGATGATGAAAGATCCACTAGGCGTCATGTAAGGAACCGGGCCTAAGTATACATCCTGAACAACAGTCTGGAAATCCTCGTGCTCAGGGTCTGTACAATACAATTTAAGTCTTGCTTTTAGAGGAACTGAATAGGTCAATCCTCTTTCCACACACTCGTCGATTGAATAACGTGGAGAATCTACCAGGTAATCTAAAAACTCTAATACAAACTGGTTTCTAGAATCGGTAATTGGGAAATTTTCTTGGAAAGTCTTATACAAACCTTCGTCTCTTCTGTCTTCAGGAAGCGTATCAAGCTGAAAAAATTCACTAAAAGACTCAATCTGGATATCCAAAAAGTCCGGAGTGATGATTTTTCCTTTCGCTGAAGAGAAATTAACTCTCTGATTTCCCCTAGTTGTTGATGTTGTTTTACTCATAAAACTTTTAAGAAAGGGTTAAAAAATATTTTGATTCATTAAAAAATATCAGGAGAAGATAATAGAGAATTGAAAAAGAGAAAAGATTTCAAATGTTTGGCGCTATTAGAAATAATCTTTATTCTTTGTTCTTTATTCTTACAATCTAATTCCTAACTGCAACACTGGTATATCTTTTCACAGTGTAATGCAAAATATTTTTATTACTTTTGAGGCAGAATTGGATGCTATCCATATACAAGAAATCCCTTTCATTGATTTTACATGAAAGAGTTGATTTTCAATATTTTACAGATTTATAAACAATTATTCGCGCCAAAAGAGGAGCAAAGATACAAAAACTTATCCACATTTACAACATTTGACTTGATAATTTGTTTTGCGAATTTTGAATTTGCTATTCCTTGAATTTAATTTAAATTGATCTTGTTTTACCGACAGACATCCTAGCCCCGATAGGAGCATTTGTTTGAGCTCATTTTGTATTTTTAGGTTGCGGCGGCAAAGCCGCCGCAACCTAAAAATACAAAATAGCGAGTGCGGATAGCGGGATTAAGCTCCTTAAAAATTATAATCTGCATTGGGGAATAAAAAAAGCCCGGACAATGTCCAGGCTTCATATTTTTGGTAAACTAGAATTATTTCAATTCTACTTCAGCACCAGCTTCTTCTAATTGCTTCTTAAGAGCTTCAGCTTCGTCTTTAGAGATACCAGTTTTGATTGGAGCAGGAGCACCATCTACGATATCTTTAGCTTCTTTAAGACCAGCACCAGTTAAATCTTTTACTAATTTAACGATAGCTAATTTAGAAGCACCTGCAGACTTAAGAATTACGTCGAATTCAGTCTTTTCTTCAGCAGCTTCACCTGCACCACCTGCAGCAACTACTACAGCAGCAGCAGCTGGCTCAATTCCGTACTCATCCTTAAGGATAGTAGCTAATTCGTTTACGTCTTTTACTGTTAGGTTTACTAGCGTTTCAGCTAAATTTTTTAAATCTGACATTGTTGTAATGTTTTTGTTGATTATTTATTTAATTTTTTGAGTGTAATTATTCAGCAGCTGGCGTTTCGTCAGTGCTTTCTGTAGCAGGAGCTTCCGGAGCTTCAGAAGCAGGAGTTTCTTCCACAGCAGGTGCAGCTTCTTCAGCTTTAGCTTCTACTGTTTCAGGTTTGTTTTGAAGAGCAGAAACAACTCTCTGGATTGGAGACTGAAGTAATCCGATGATTTCACCGATCATTTCTTCTCTAGACTTGATATTTACTAAAGTGTCCAGATTGTTGTCACCAACATAGAAAGTTTCCTGAACAAAAGCAGACTTAAGAGCCGGCTTCTCTTCTTTCTTTCTGAAATCTTTGATTAATTTTGCAGGAGCGTTTGAAGTCTCAGCGATCATTAATGCAGAGTTTCCTTTGAAAGTCTGGAACATTTCAGAGTAATCTACTCCTTCAATCTGCTCCATTGCTTTTTGTAAAAGTGTATTTTTTACAACCTTTACTTTGATATTTTGTTTGAAAGCCTGTCTTCTGAATTCTGAAGACTTAGCAGCGTTCAATCCGTCTAGATCTGCTACGTATACTACTTTTGCATCCTGAAGCAAGTCTTTGATCTCTTGTATTGCTACAACTTTTTGGTCTTTTGTCATTGTCTTAAGGATTTATATTAGTTAACAGATTTAGTATCAATTGCAATACCCGGGCTCATTGTAGAAGACAAGTAGATGCTTTTTACATAAGTTCCTTTAGCAGCAGTCGGTTTCATTTTGATCAATGTAGAAATTAATTCCTGAGCATTTTCTCTTAATTTATCAGCATCGAAAGATACTTTACCGATAGCAGCATGGATGATACCATATTTATCTACTTTGAAATCGATTTTACCAGCTTTCACCTCAGTTACTGCTTTACCAATTTCCATTGTTACAGTACCTGATTTAGGGTTTGGCATTAAACCTCTTGGTCCTAATACTCTACCTAAAGGTCCTAATTTACCCATTACAGCTGGCATAGTAACGATAACGTCAACATCTGTCCAACCGCTTTTGATTTTATCTAAATACTCGTCAAGACCTACATAGTCTGCACCAGCAGCTTTAGCTTCAGCTTCTTTATCTGGAGTAACAAGAGCTAATACTTTAACATCTTTACCAGTACCGTGAGGAAGAGATACAACACCTCTTACCATTTGGTTTGCCTTTCTTGGGTCTACCCCTAATCTTACAGCGATATCTACAGAAGCATCAAACTTTGCAGTGTTTACTTCTTTCACTAGAGCTGAACCTTCAGAAAGGTTATAAATCCTTCCTTTTTCTACTTTGCTTAAAGCTTCTTTTTGCTTTTTTGTTAATTTTGCCATTTCAATAAGTTTTAAGCGTTAGTTGGTTTAGTTCCTGTTACTCTTAATCCCATAGATCTTGCTGTACCTGCAACCATAGAAATAGCTGAATCCATTGTAAAGCAGTTAAGGTCTGCCATTTTATCTTCAGCGATTTTCTTTACCTGATCCCAAGATACAGAACCTACTTTGTTTCTGTTTGGTTCACCGGAACCTCCCTTGATTTTAGCGGCATCCATCAACTGGATCGCTGCAGGTGGAGTTTTAATAACGAATTCAAAAGATTTGTCTTCGTATACTGTAATTACTACAGGTAAAACTTGCCCTGGCTTATCTTGGGTTCTCCCGTTAAATTGCTTACAAAACTCCATGATGTTAACACCTGCAGAACCCAAAGCTGGACCTACTGGTGGAGACGGGTTTGCTGCCCCTCCTTTCACCTGAAGCTTTACCATTTTAAAGACTTTCTTAGCCATTGTTTGTTTTTTAAATTTGAATAATTAATGAGTTTGGAAGCATTATTATTCAGCAGGTTACCCCATTCTCACATTAGGCTAACCTACTTTTCGGATTGCAAAAGTATAAAAAATTTTTGAAATAGCAAATGGATATCCTTGATTTTTAGAAAGTTTTAAAGAAATACATTTAAATATATAAAAAAACCTTCCCAATCAAAGATCTGATAAGGAAGGACACACGTTGAAAAAAAAATTGTAATTTTTTATAGAATCTTGTTGATTATTAATTTTGATGAAGTTTTATCTATTTTTAAGTCACTCAAAGAGCCAACCATATTACTTGTACCAAATGTCAGGAATTGTAAGGCTACTTTTTGCCCCGCTTTCAGCCATAATGTAGAATTAGTAACCAAAAAGAATAAACTTGCAGCCATACCCGGATTTTTTGTCCCTCTGTATATAACGTTGTGAGAAGTGGAAACGCGTCCTCCATCTACCACCAACGCCGTGAAAGCATCACCTGAAGTACCGTCAAAACTACCCGAACCTTCTGCAGGAGTGATAAACCCACATACTCCATACATAAAGTACAGTCCGTCTTTAGGAACCACAAATTCTCCTGTAAGCGGGTTGTATGCATTCATAGAATCATATTGCTCATCTAATTTCAGGGTTGTAAATTCATTGTCATTCCAGTCATTGTCAGCAGATAGCGTTGCTCCAGCTGTAGCACTTAAAATTCTGTTTCCGGAATTATTAACTGAAAATGCATCTCCCCCAGCAACCTTAATTACCCCATTATTATCAGCTACCAACAGTCTGTCCGATCCCAACCCTACATTATTATTAATGTCTCTTATTCTAACATTTCCATTCACAACATCCAGACGCTCCGTAGGAACTGTAGTTCCTATTCCGACAGATATTGTACCCTGTCCCACTCCCGAATTTACAGCTACTGTAAAGTCATTAGACTGTTGAACAATAGAAGGGATTCCGGTTTTAGGATTGTCCCTAGCTCCGTCAATATGAAACATTCCTTGAGGATTAGGAGTATTAATCCCTACTTGTGCAAAGAATAAGCTTGAAGAAAATATTGAAATAATTAAAAGTAATTTTTTATTCATCCTTGTTTGATTTAAAACTCTGACAAAAATAGAAATCAAGAATATTTAATCAAATAATCATTGCAGAAATATTCTTTTAAATCTACTAAGACTAATTCCCATTGATTAAAATAATTAATAAAAACATACATAATGAAGATAGATATAAACAAATCTTGATTTATCCTCAGAAAATGAATAAGGAAAAAAATTGATTAAAGAATAATTTTCAAATTAAAGTGAATTTTAAAATTCAATAAAACATTTTACAATATTTATATTTTAATGAATTTTTTTCTTGGATTAAACGTAGACTCACTTAAATTAAAGAATACAGCAACAAAAAAAACCGCTCAAAGAGCGGTTTTATATGATAAATATTTTTTTTAAACTTTTTCGACTTGCATATAGCTAAGTTCCATTGGAGTTTTTCTACCGAAAATCAGTACAGAAACCTCAATTTTCTTTTTATCTTCAAGAATTTTTTCAACTGTTCCGTTGAATCCGTTGAATGGTCCGTCAATTACTTTAACGTTTTCACCTACAACATAAGGGATTTCAACATCGCTTGCAAATTCAGAAAGTTCATCCATTCTTCCAAGCATTCTGTTTACTTCAGACTTTCTCATTGGAACAGGATCACCACCTTTCGTTAAACTTAAAAAAGAAATAACTCCAGGAATGTTCTTTATAACGTGAGGAATCTCTCCCATCAGATCAGCTTCAACCATTAAGTATCCAGGATAGTAAGGTTTCTCTTTAGGAACTTTTTTACCGTTTCTAACTTGGATGACCTTTTCCATAGGAATAACCACTTGAGTAACATACTGTTCAAACCCTAAACGTTTGATTTCTGCCTCAATATAGTTTTTCACTTTATTTTCCTGACCGCTGATTGCTTTCAGCACATACCATTTCAATTCGCTCATTGTGGGAAAATACTTTTATTATTAATTGAACAAGTTGATTAGCATTCCTATTATGTTGCTGATTGCTTTAGAAAACAATTCATCAACTCCAAAAGTAAATAATGCCAAAATAACTGTTGCAATCGTTACGACAATTGTAGAAGACTGCAGATCAGCCCATTTCGGCCATTCAACTTTATGTCTGAATTCGTTATAAGAACCTTTTAAAAAATCGATAAATGAACTCATATTTGTTATTTGCACGGGCACAAGGACTCGAACCCTGATCAACGGTTTTGGAGACCGGTATCCTACCATTGGACGATGCCCGTAGATTAAAAAGCTTCCGTAAAGAAGTTCCTTACGGAAGCTTTATTATTTTAAGATAATTAATCTAAGATTTCAGTAACCTGACCTGAACCAACTGTTCTACCTCCTTCTCTGATCGCAAATCTAAGACCTACGTTAAGAGCGATTGGCTGTAACAATTCTACAGTGATCTCTAAGTTATCACCAGGCATTACCATTTCTACACCTTCTGGTAAGAAGATCTCACCTGTAACGTCAGTAGTTCTTACGTAGAACTGAGGACGGTATTTGTTGTGGAATGGAGTGTGACGTCCACCTTCTTCTTTAGAAAGGATATATACTGATGCTTTCAATTTTTTGTGTGGCTTCACAGAGTCTTTCTTAGCGATTACCATACCTCTCTTGATGTCAGTTTTTTCAATACCTCTCAACAATAGACCTACGTTATCACCAGCTTCACCTCTGTCTAGGATTTTTCTGAACATCTCAACCCCTGTAATTGTAGAAGTTAATTTTTCATCACCCATACCAACGATATCAACAGGATCTCCTGTGTTGATAATACCAGCTTCGATTCTACCAGTTGCTACAGTACCTCTACCTGTAATAGAGAATACGTCTTCGATTGGCATCAAGAATGGCTTATCTGTATCTCTTACTGGCTCTTCGATCCAAGTATCAACAGCATCCATTAACTGCTCAACACTCTTAAACCACTGATCATCAGTGTTTACTGGGCTTGAAGTAGCAGCTGTAAGTGCACCAAGTGCAGAACCTTGAATTACTGGAGAGTTATCTCCGTCGAAATCATAAGTAGACAATAAGTCTCTAAGTTCCATTTCAACAAGCTCTAATAACTCAGCATCATCTACCATGTCAACTTTGTTCATGAAAACAACGATTCTAGGTACGTTTACCTGACGGCAAAGTAGGATATGTTCTCTAGTCTGAGGCATTGGACCATCAGTTGCAGCACATACTACGATAGCTCCATCCATTTGAGCAGCACCAGTTACCATGTTCTTAACATAGTCGGCGTGACCTGGACAGTCAACGTGAGCATAGTGTCTTTTTTCAGTTTCGTACTCGATGTGAGCAGTATTGATAGTGATACCTCTTTCTTTTTCTTCTGGAGCAGAGTCAATTGCAGAGAAGTCTTTTTTCTCAGCAAGACCTTTGCTAGCTAATACAGCAGAAATAGCAGCTGTAAGAGTAGTTTTACCATGGTCAACGTGACCAATAGTACCAATGTTCAAGTGTGGTTTGTTACGATTAAACGTTTCCTTTGCCATGATTTAAATTATTTATTTATTGTTTTTCAATTTTTCGGTGTGCAAATATAATGAATTTTTCAAATACCAAAACCTTTTTATTAAAAAAGTTTCAATATTCAAATCCAATGAAGTACAAACCTTATATTTCAATGTATTGAGACTGCAAATTTACACATTTTTCCCGATTGAAAAAAACTTTGTAAAACGTTTTATGGAAAAGCCTGAAACACAATTTGTTTCAGGCTCGGATAATATAAATATAAATGAAAGAATAGCTAAATCTGCTGTGATTTTTTGGTCCTGTTGAAGATCCAGAAAATGATCGGGAAAATCAATAAAGTAAGAGCTGTCGCCGTAATCAATCCACCGATAATTACAATCGCCAATGGTTTTTGAGATTCGGAGCCGATGCCCGTTGACAACGCTGCAGGCATTAATCCAATTGAAGCCATTAAAGCGGTCATAATTACGGGACGTGTTCTGGATTTGACTCCATTAAAAATAGCTTCATCCAAACTCAATCCGCTCTTGACATTTTGATGGAATTCTGTGATGAGAATGACCCCGTTTTGAATACAGATTCCGAGCAATGCAATCATCCCTACTCCCGCGGAAATTCCAAAATTCATACTGGTGATATGGAGTGCAATAATCCCTCCGATCAGTGCAAATGGAACATTCGCCAATACCAAAAGTGAATCTTTCATATTACCGAAAAGGATAAATAAAAGCAGAAAGATTCCCAAAATACTAATCGGAACAACCTGAGCTAATCGTTTCGAAGCTCGCTGCTGGTTTTCAAACTGACCGGTCCAGCCAACAGAATATCCGTCCGGAAGTTGAATTTTTGCCAATTTTTCCTGAGCATCAGCAATTGTACTTCCCAGATCACGGTCACGAATCGAGAATTTAACCCCAATATAACGCTTAATATCATCTCTGTAAATAAACGCCGCACCATTATCTTTTTCAATCGTACTGATTTCTTTTAACGGAATTTTAGAACCGTCCTGCGTAGGAACCATCAATGCCGCAATATCATTTTCATCTTTTCTGTACTCTTGAGAATAACGCAGACGAATCGGGAATTTCCTTTCACCATCAAACATCTCTGAGGCGGTTTTTCCTCCGAAAGCCATTTCCAGAACAGATTGCGCGTCATCGGGCATTACTCCGTAAGCTGCCATTTTATCCCGATCAAGGACTACACTTACTTCAGGCTGGCCGATATTTTTTATAATTCCAGGGTCTTTTACGCCATCAACATCTTTGATTTGTTTTAAAACCTCATCAGCTAATCTGTCTAAAGTCTGCAAATTATCTCCGTAAATTTTAATTCCGTTTTCTGCTTTAAAACCTGCCACCGCTTCGGCAACGTTGTCGGAAATGGGTTGAGAATAATTAAAAGTAATCCCTTGGTAAGTCCTAAGTTTTTTATCGATTTCTTCAATCAGATCGTCGTAACTGATGTTTCGTTTCCAGTCTTCTTTAGGTTTAAGATTGACGGCAAACTGTACAAATCCAAATCCGTTCGGGTCGGTTCCGTCGTTACTTCTGCCCGTTTGTGCGAGAACATCCGTGACTTCCGGAAAGCCCATAATATCCTTCTTTAAAAGGTCAGCGGTTTTCAACGATTCTTTTAATGATGAACTCATCGGCATTTCTGCGGTGATCCAAAGTGAACCTTCATTTAGCTGCGGTAAAAATTCTGTCCCTAAAAATTTTCCTGAGAATAATGTTACGGCTAAAAATGAAATAGCAACCATTAAACTCATTTTTTTATGTCTAAAAGTATAGTTGAAACCTTTCAAAACAATTCTGTCCCAGAAATTCACAAACGGATTGTTTTTTTCTTTAACATTTTTATTTAATAGAATATGCGAAAGAACAGGAACTAAAGTCAATGTGAAAATCAAAGCCCCGATTAATGCAAAACCTAATGTAAATGCCAATGGTGAAAACATTTTCCCTTCCACTTTCTGAAACGAGAAAATCGGAATTAATGAAGTAATGATGATTAATTTTGAAAAGAAAATTGCTTTTCCTAAACCTGTTCCCGTTTGTTTGATCCAACCTCCTTTTGCCATTTTATTAAACTTTTCCGGTCCGTATTTATGGGCTTTATGATCGAGCATTACGAAAAGTCCTTCCACCATAACGACGGCTCCATCAATGATAATTCCGAAATCTACGGCTCCAAGTGAGAGTAAATTCGCGCTCATCCCCGCCAGTTTTAAACATAAAAACGCAAATAATAAGGATAACGGAATGATAATCGAAACAATCAACGTCGTTCGCCAGTCTGCCATAAAAATCAAAACGATTACCGTTACCAGAATGATCCCTTCCAGTAAATTGTGCATGACAGTTTCTGTCGTGAAATCCATTAAATTGTCACGGTCGTAGAAGGTGACCATTTTTACATCTTTCGGAAGGATTTTTTCATTTAATTCTTTAATTTTAGCCTTAACTCCAACCAAAACTTCACGCGGATTTTCGCCTTTTCTCATGACGACAATTCCTTCAACAGTATCTTCATGATTATTTAATCCGGCCTGCCCTACTCTCGGCATCGAACTTTCATGAACTTCAGCAACATTTTTAACCAAAACAGGGTTTCCGTTGTCATTTTCAATCGTAATATTCCCAATATCATTAATAGATTTCACCAAACCGATTCCTCTCACCACATAAGCCTGTCCGTTTTTCTCGATGACATCACCGCCGACATTTAAATTACTTTTCGTTACAGCATCGTAAACCTGAAGCGGTGTTAAATTGTATTTATCCAACGCTCTCGGATCAATACTTAATTCAAAAACTTTATCCTGGCCTCCGAAAACATTGATATCTGCAACTCCCGGAACACCTCTCAGCGCTCGGTCGACCACCCAATTTTGGAGGGTTAATAATTCCCGTGAATCTTTCTTTTTACTCTCCAACGTATATCGGAAAATCTCTCCTGTTGGTCCGTAAGGCGGCTGTACTTCGGGATCTACTTCATCAGGAAGGCTGACTGTCCGCAATTGGTTGTTGACCTGATTTCTGGCAAAAGTATCGTCCACACCATCGTCAAAAAGAATCTTCACAATCGAAAGCCCAAACATCGTGGTGCTTCGCACACTGGTTTTCTTCTGAACCGGACTCATCGCCAATTCAATAGGTGTCGTAACAAACCGTTCGACTTCTTCCGCGCTTCGCCCATTCCACTGAGTGATGATGATAATCTGGGTGTTGGTAACGTCCGGAAAGGCTTCAATAGGCATATTTTTGAAGCTTATAAACCCTGCGACCGCCAAAACAGCAACCCAAATAAAGGTGAATGCTTTATTTTTTAATGAAAAGGCAATTATATTTTTAATGAATTTATTCATAGTAGAAATTAGAGGTTAGACTTTAGATATTAGACTAATAACTAGATGTTTAACTATTCAAAGAGCGATAAATCAACAATTGATTATTGGTGATGACGTCTTCTCCTTCAGACAAACCTTCGGAAACGTAAGTGGTGTCGCCAACTTGTTTTAAAACCTTTATTTCTTTCACCTTAACATCTGTTCTTGATTTATAAATTACCACAAAACTCCTGTTATCATCAAAAATCACCGCTTTTGAAGGAACCGTCAATGCCGTATTATTTTCTGAGCTTGTGACTTTTATCGTGGCTTTACTTTCAGGAATTAATAATCCGTTGGCATTGTCTAAAACTACTCTGGCTTGCATCGCATTGGTTTGCGGATCGATAATTTTAAATATTTTATCAATTTTTCCATCAAAAAATTTGTCAGGATAAGACAATGTAGAAACCTGAGCTTTCATTCCGAGGCTTATTTTATCGATATCAGATTCATTGACGTTCATAATTGCCCAGACATTGGTTGTATTTGCGACATCGAAAATATTTTCGCTTCTGTCACTCCTCAACTGCATATCTTTATTGATGTTTTTCTGAACAATATATCCACTGATCGGGGCCACAACACTGTAAATATTCCCTTTTTTCACATTATAGACCGTACTCACCGCACTTGCTCTCTGCATTTGGTCCTGTGCTTTCTGCAGCTGGCTTTTGGCTTCCAGCACATCTCTTTCGGTGTTAAGTTTTCCTTCGTACATTTCTCTGGCGACACGGAGATTGTTTTCCGCAACTACCAAATCTGTTTTTGCATCGCTTACGTCTTTCTGAACCTCAGCTAATTCCGTACTTCGGATGGTCGCCAAAACCTGCCCTTTTGTCACATGGTCTCCCAACTCTACATTTACACTCAAAACATTTCCTCCAACAAGCGGATAAACATCGATATAGCTGTTTTTATCGGCGGATATTTTTCCGTAGAAATTGTAATTATCTTCTATATATTTTTTTTCAACTTTAGCTAATACAATGGATTTTAGCATGGTATTGCTCAATTCAAAGCCTTTTTTTGCCTGTGGTTTTGCTTCTTCCTCTTTTTTGGAGCAAGACATGATTGACAAAACCATCATTATTAAGATTATATTTTTTTTCATGTTAATAGAAGATTTTTGTTTGTACCAGCTGATTCAATTGTTCTGCCGACTGGATGATTCCGTTTTTCATATCATAAATCTGCAGAGCCGTTTCCCTGTAGCTGTCCATGAAATCGGTAAATTCAATAAGGCTGATGTTTCCTTTTTTGAAATTACTCAGCATTCCGTTGTATACCAGTTCGAGATTATTCACATCATCTGTTTTGATTTCTGCCAATTGATCGTATTGCGATTTCCAGATTTTAAAAGCGGACTGAACTTTAGTTTCAAGATTTAATTTCTGAAAATCTGCATTTTTTTGATTCTGCTGAATGGCATAATTTGCCTTTTCAACGTTTCCTTTATTTGATTTCCAGAGAGGAAGCGGAATTCCGATCATCAGATTCACTTCGTTTTTAAAAGTCCCTCCGTTTTGATCCCAGCCCGCTCCGATATTTAAATCAGGAATATTCAGAGATTTTTGCCACTGTGCATACAGTTTGCTGCTGTCAATTAATTTTAAATTATATTGATAGTCCGCATTATTTTCCAATGCTTTTTTCTGCAATTCACTTTCGTCTCCGAAAGGTTGGGCAGCAAGAATTTCCTTCGCTTCAGATTCTGAGAGCTGTGGTTCGATATCGTCTGTAATTCCTGTTAAAACTTTTAGGTTTTGTTCAAATTCAAGAATATTTTTATTGATCCCAATCTTGTCGTTATTTAATTGAATAACAATACTTTGTAGCCTTACTTCGTCCTTCAGAGAGACATTTCCTTTCGCAGTCTGTACCTTATAAGCTGCCAGTAGGTCATTCATGTAACCCAGTTGCTTATTGGTATTTTCGAGCTTTAATTTTTCGTAATAAAGATTATAATATGCCGTATGAAGCTGGGCTTTCAGATCAACCAAAAGTTGGGAAAACTGAAGCTGCGCCAGCCCTTTGTTTGATTTTGCAAAGGCAATTTCGTTTTTCTTTTTGCCTCCCATGTAGATTAACTGGGTAATTTCCGCTCCTTTGGCACGTCCTACATCGAAAATTTTTCTGTCTTCAGGATTATAAGCATTGATTTGTCCGCTCAGTTGTGGAAGTTCCCAGATTTTAGCCTGCAAAATATCTGCATCAGCCATATTAATATTATATTGTTCGGCGAGCAGTTGTAAATTGTTCTTTTGAAAAGCCTCTTCACAATCCAAAAGCGACATTTGCTGTTGTGCCATCATCATTGAAGAAATGATAATGAACAGCCCTGCAATTTTGTTCATTTTTGTTATTTTTATGGTACAAAATTGCCTTTCTGCTATTAAAACGGGCTTAAAGTGAGCTTAAAATAAAATTAAATTTGATTTTGAGGAAGTAAATTGTTGGTTCTACAATTATAGGAAGTTGTTAGGTTGATTTATTGAAGTCTTAGAAAATCCTTCGACAGGTTCAGGATGACATCGCTAATGCTATCGTCTAAAATCTCAGTTAAAAAATTATTTATTAAAAATCACACTGAATTTATTCAGCAGATTTGCAGGAGATGAATATTTGATTTCTGCGCCGTGGTATTCCAGGATTCTTTTGACTATTCTTAAACCAAGACCGGATCCGGAAATATTCTGAGAATTATTCCCTCTCATAAAGGCTTCAAACAGCTTGGTCTGCTCTTCTTCCGGAATTATGTCGCCGTGAGAAATGACATCAACAGTAAGATATGAAGGAGTTTCCGTGATCAGAACATCCACCTCTGCATTGTCAGAATATACTGCCGCGTTTTTAAACAAATTAATAAAAACAATATCCAAAAGTGACTGAATACCTTTTATAGTTAAAAGTGCATTTTCAGAGGTATTTTCAGAGATCAGGAAATCCATTTTCAGTTTCGGGTAGCTTTTTTCAACCGCCTCGAAGGATTCAAAAATAACTTCATCAATTCTCACCTCTTCATAAATGCTCTGAATGTTTTCTTTATCAAATTTTGTGAGGAGCAAAAGGGAATTGGTAAGGTCTGAGAGCTGATACACATCTTTCTGAATCTGCTTCAATGAAGATAAAGTTTCGGGGGAATGCTGCTCAAATTTAATTAAATTCTCCAACTGGAAAGCCATCCTGGTTATTGGCGTCCTGATTTCGTGCGATGCACTTGCCGTGAAGTCCTTTTGTGACTGGAAAACGTCATTTAACCTTATAATCATCGTATTAAAAGATTGGGCAAGAACGTCAATTTCGTCATTGGAATTTCTAACGGGGATCTGGGTTGTCAATTTATGGGCCGTAACTTCGGAAATCTCTTGATTTAAATCTTCCAAAGGCTTAAGGAACTGCCCCATGAAATAATAGCTGAAAAAGCCGATGAGAAGCGTACTCATGACATAAGATGTAATTAAAAGGTATTTTAAATACTCTAATTTGGATTTTCCGTTGGTATCAAAAGCGCTGGTAAGAATGTAATAATTTTCACCGTTGATATTACGAACTGCCGCGTAAATTTCAGGAACGGTTTTTTCGGAATAAATAACTTTCTTTTGGTCGAGTTCCTGCAGCAATCCGTCATCCCAGGTTACATTTTTGTCTTTAATAGTACTATAGATGAGTTCTTTTTTATTATTAAAAATTAAAATGGTTTCATTTAAAAGAATATTATCGGAATTTTCATTAAAAAAAACGGGTGCTTCTTCTTCAAAATCTTTCGATTTGGCAATAAAATGTGAAGTAAACTCCAATCTCTGCCGGAATCTTTCTTTGAATTCGTCTCTCCGGAAATCATTAAAGGATATGTAAATCACCGTCATCACAATACCGAAAAGCAATGAAAAGGCAATACTGAGATTGAGCGCTATCTTCCGTTTTAAAGACATCTATAATGGACTTAGATAATATCCGAAGCCGGAGCGTGTATGAATGAGCTTAACTTTAAAATCTTTATCAATTTTCTTTCTTAAAAAGTTGATATAAACCTCAACTGTATTTGTATTGGTATTGAAATTATGTTCCCATACATTTTCTGTGATCTGCTGTTTTGAAACCGTCCTTCCCTGTGCTTCTGCAAGATAAGCCAATAGCTGGAATTCTTTTAAGGTGAGTGCAATTTCATTTCCGGCCCGAAAAACTTTCTGTTCGGTTTTATTGATAATCAAATCATCAATCCTGATGATATCCTGATCAGTATTGTCTGAAGGCGTTTTTCTCCTAAGCAAAGAATTGATGCGCAACAACAGCTCCTCAAACTGAAATGGCTTTACCAGATAATCATCCGCCAATCTTGTAAAGGCATCTTTTTTATCAGACAAATCGCCGTAAGCCGAAATAATAATGATCGGAGTACTTTTATCGAAAGAACGAATGGTCTGACACACATCCAGCCCGTTTATTTTGGGCACATTAATGTCAAGCAGAAACAAATCGTAAGTGCTGTTCTTTATCTGACGAAGGAATGTCTCTCCATCATAAATTTTGTCGCACGTGAAGTTATTTGACTCCAAAAACTTACAAAGTTCCGCCGAAAGAATAAGGTCGTCTTCCAATAAAAGAATATTCATCAAACTTATTTTATTACGAATGTAACGAAATTTTTTATGATTCGGAGACTGACTGAAGGGTTGAAGAATAGTTTTAATTAAATTTTAAGGTTATTTAAAATAGACAAAGGCTTAGACTTATCAAGGTAATACAATGAAAAGATATAGTTTAATTTATAATGGTTAAGCTTAGAGATGCTTTCAGCATGACAAACTTTATGCTTATAGATTGTTTAATAATTAAAATTTTGGGCAAAAAAAATCCCGAAGGAATTTCGGGATTACATTGAGAGCCAACTACGGGACTTGAACCCGTGACCTCTTCCTTACCAAGGAAGCACTCTACCGCTGAGCTAAGTCGGCATTAACTAAAAAAATCACACTGAAAAAGCGTGATTTTATTTGAGCGGAAGACGGGGGTCGAACCCGCGACATTCAGCTTGGAAGGCTGACGCTCTACCAACTGAGCTACTTCCGCAATTTTGTTTCCAAAATTATTGGTAACGCTGTGCAAACTTAGGAAAATTCCTTTATTCTTGCAACTTTTTGTCTAATATAAAATGTGGGGAGAGCAGGATTCGAACCTACGAAGCCGAAGCAACTGAGTTACAGTCAGTCCCATTTAGCCACTCTGGAATCTCCCCAGATATTTTATATTAAATTGAGCCTCCAGAGGGATTCGAACCCACGACCCCGAGATTACAAATCACGTGCTCTGGCCAACTGAGCTATGGAGGCATTTAATAATTGGACTGAATGCTGTGAGAAACTCTACTCTACACCATTTCAGTAGTGAAAAAAAAATCACCCTAAAAAGTGTGACATTTTTGAGCGGAAGACGGGGGTCGAACCCGCGACATTCAGCTTGGAAGGCTGACGCTCTACCAACTGAGCTACTTCCGCAATTTTGTTTCCAAAATTATTGGTAACGCTGTGCAAACTTAGGAAAATTCCTTTATTCTTGCAACTTTTTGTCTAATATAAAATGTGGGGAGAGCAGGATTCGAACCTACGAAGCCGAAGCAACTGAGTTACAGTCAGTCCCATTTAGCCACTCTGGAATCTCCCCAGATATTTTATATTAAATTGAGCCTCCAGAGGGATTCGAACCCACGACCCCGAGATTACAAATCACGTGCTCTGGCCAACTGAGCTATGGAGGCATAATTAAAAAGAATTCAAAAGAACGCTGTTCCCTTTTTGCGAGTGCAAATATAGAACGGTTTTTTTGAATTCTCAAATTTTTTAATAACTTTTTTTAACTTTTTTTGCTATGCTAATTCTTTTTTCTTGATTAGTAGCTTTTTAGCAGTATCAACGCATAGGTCTAAACTTTCTTCAAAAGTCGCGCAGGTCTTTTTTACAACGATATCTTCTCCCGGGACCACCAATATAATTTCTGATGTTTTGTTTATTTTATCCGCATTATTTTCAACTTTTAAAAACACTTTACATTCCTGAATCTTGTCATAAAATGTATCAAGTTTGCTTACTTTTTTTTCAATGTGTAATTCTAATGGTTCGTGAGGAGTTAAACCAAGTGATTGTACTGTGATCTTCATAATTCGTCATTTTTTGAGGCTCTTGGATGAGCCTGATTAAACACTTTTTTCAATTGTTCAATATTAGCATTCGTATAGACCTGCGTACTAGCAAGGCTGGAATGTCCTAATATTTTCTTTACTTTAGAGATCTCTGCCCCATTATCCAAAACGTGTGTAGCAAAGCTATGACGAAGGATATGAGGACTTCTTTTTTCCTTTGTGGATATAAGACTAAGGTACTTATTAACCACCACATAAACAAATTTTTCGGTGAGTTTTTTGCCTTTCTTATTTACAAAAAAATATGATCTATATTCTGTCTGCGGCTGGCGTATTTTCAAATAACTTTTCAGCAGATCTGATAATTCTACGGAAATAGGAATTACCCTTTGTTTATTTCCTTTACCGATTATTTTAAGTTCGTTCATGCTTAGATTAACATTCTCAAACATCATACCACAAAGCTCGGCCTTACGGATACCTGTTTGATAAAGCACTTCCATAATGCATTTCTCCAAAAGATCATGCAGCTGCTCAAAAACCGTATCATTAAGGGTCTGCATTTCCTCTTTAGACATAGGAATTTGCTTTTCGGGGTAAAATTTCAGGGAGGAAATACTTTCGGTAGGAGAAACTTTAATTTCACCTATTTTTAAAAGGAAAAGATAGAAACTTCGAAGTGAGGAAAGTTTTCTATTAATACTTCTTTTCGAAATATTATTTTCGCTTAATTCTACAATAAAGTTTCTAATGATTTTTTTATCTGCTTTGGAAATATCTTCGGAGGACTCCGTTTTTAAATAGAAATGAGAAAAATCCTCAAGATCTTTTTTATAGCTTGTAATGGTATGAGGAGAATACCTCTTTTCAAATTGCAAATAGTCTAAAAATTTATCCAGCATCATTACGTATAAAAACAAAAATTCATTCTTCAAATATAACTATTTAAAGAATGAATTATTATGTGTTTAAGAAAATTTTTCTTAAGCCTGCTCTTCCTTGCTCAGGTTTCTTTGCTTGTGAGCCGCTTTTAGTCTAGCTTGTCTTAAAGTAACAGAAGGTTTAATAAACGCTTGTCTAGATCTTAATTGACGAACTGTACCTGTTTTATCAAATTTTCTTTTATATTTTTTTAATGCTCTGTCGATGGATTCACCATCTTTTACTGGAATTATTAACATATTTTACATCTCATTTTGGATTGCAAAAGTAGGATTTTTTTGTTAAAATACAAAACAAATGTCCTTTTTCTAATAAAATTTAATTGTTTAAATTAAAGAATCATAATGCCAGTCGGCTTTGAGGTACTTTTTTATTGATGATTATAATCATAATTATCATTTTAAAATCAACATACAAAAAAGCTATTGCTAATACTAATCATATTTGAACAAAAGTCTTATATTTGCATACATTTATTCATGGGGTTGACTGGTTTCGACAGCAAGGTCAATGGGTAAGTAAGCATGCAGAGAACCGTAGCGCGATCTCTATAATCCCTTGCTACAAAATTTTAACTGGCAACGAAGAGTTCGCTCTTGCAGCTTAATATCGAAGTATAGTAGATCAAGCGTTTTCCCGAAGATTTCAGTAGGGAAGCAAGATATTCCACAAATGCTCTGTTCTGCGGCGTTTGATTCTGGGATATAGGAATGCAGAAATAAGGTTTTAGCCACTTCGTCTAAAACTCGAAAACCTCAGAAGATAAGCTGGAAGTTGGGTGTCTGCTCTCTGCCTCCAGTCGAAAACCAATAGCAGAATAAGCATGTAGAAATCTTATGTATTGCTTGTTTGGACGAGGGTTCGAATCCCTCCAACTCCACTTTTTAAACTAAAGAGAATTTGTAAATTAATTATTACACATTCTCTTTTTTTATTCAAAAAATCTCAGCAAACAATAAGTCTAAACATCTAAAAAATAATAGGAAAAACACTAACTTTACCGGGAAAATTATAAAGAAATAAACAATGGAAATTTCTCCATTCCAATATATAATTAGTAATAAAAAAATTGATTTCCCCATGAGCAATGGGGAAATCTTTTATCATAACAACCTTAACATCCAGATACATAAATCCAACACGGAAAACCTTGTATGTAAAGAAGATGTTATTTTTTTCGGTGAATGTTTTGATTTTGAAAACTCGAAGCAATCCAATTCGGAAATAGTAGATTCCCTCATCCACTTAAGTCTGGATCAGAAAATTGAAAAAATAAATAAACTGACCGGATTTTTTATTTTTATCTTTTTTGAAAGCGGCAAAAATTACCTATTCAATGATGCAGCCGGACAGTTGGAAACGTATATTTATCATCAGAATGATGAGATTTACATCAGTGCACAGCCTAATTTCATTATTTCAACAGGTGAAGGGAAAGGCATTTATCATGAAAATGCCCCATCATATATTATTGAAAAGAAAATAAATATTTTCAGCAAGACACCTTTCAAATATATCAATAAACTGATCTCGAATTTTTATTACGATATTGAAAATAAAAAATACGTAAGATATTATCCTACAGCTTCCCTACCGATATTAGATGATAAAACCGTTGCAAAAGAAGCCCTTACTATACTTGAATCATCCATTGAAAGCATCGCTTATCACAAAGACGTTGCACTTGCTGTCACAGCCGGCTGGGATTCCAGAATACTATTTGCCGCCTCATTGAAAAATGCTGACAAAGCCGATTATTTTGTTTTAAATCACAATACGGAAGAAGGGAAACAAGATGTAAAAATTGCCACCGAAATCGTCAATTCTTTTTCCAGAGAGCTGAAGGTTATTGATTATAATTTATCTAATATTGAGCTGGCAGAAAATACAAAACCCATCATTTGGAAGGATGAAGTAAAAGGTCATAAAATGGCTGCTCTCATGAACATTCACTTCCCGGGACGCTATATTATTAATGGTAATATCAGTGAAGTTGCCAGGAATTTTTATGATCCCCTTCCCAACAGCCTTTCTTTGAGTGATATTTGTTTTATTTTAGGCTTAAAAGATGGTGAATATGAGAAAAATGCCATAAAAGAATGGAAGGAAACCACAACTCACAACATTCATCTTTTAGATTATATATATTGGGAACATAAAATGCCAAATTGGGCAGGAGCTTCGAAATCAATTTCTAATACTCAGAATGTTGTCATATCTCCTTTCAACAATAGGTATTTACTGAATTTACTCCTTTCAACAAAAAGGAAAAACAGGGATAAATATTACCATAAAGTTTATGAGCTTATTTTAAAAATTACAGATGAAAAGCTGGCTCAAATCCCCATCAACCCAACAAAAAAACATCATCAAATTGCGATGATGAAAAAACTGGGAATCTATCCTTTCTACAGAAACCTTTTTTTCAAAATGAGAAAACTGAAATTTTAAATAAAAAAGAGGTCTTGCATCACAAAACCTCTTTTATTTTAATATTTAATTCAATTATATTACCTTCTTTTTCTTTTTGCTTTCTCTGTAATCCCAGGGTGAGACTGCATTTTTATCCGCCCACAAACCCAGCTTCTTTTCCTTCGCATCATCTTGAAACTTCTGTAATTCCAAATTTTTTGAAGCCTTAAAATACCACCATCCAAAACCTGCTTTTATAATTTCTTTAGACAAATATTTATCATTATCATAAAATATTTTTGCGATAGTTCTCCTGTATTTATCTTTTCCGATTCTATAAAATGTCACTGTTTTACCAAAAACCTGTGAGCTTGTAAATTGTTTGGCATTTTTCCCAAAGGCTTGTCCATTTTCGGGGCAATCAACGTCTGCCAGCCGCAAGGTTTCCTGGGTTTTATCTGGTAATAAAGCAACTACCGTATCGCCATCTTTTATAGCTATAATGGTTCCTTTAACTTGTGAAAAAATTAAATTAGAAATTAAAAACAATGTTATAAAAATGAATTTTCTCATTAAAATTTAAGCTGAAATTATTTTGCTCGGCGCCAGACCAAACTGTTTTTTAAAGGCAAATGAAAAATGTGAAAGATCTTCAAAGCCAAGGTCAAGATAAATATCAGAAGCCATTTTCCCTTTCTCCAAAAGATAATGTGCCTCCTGCAAACGCTTCTGCAATAGCCACTTTCCAGGAGTAATCCCGAATATTTTCTCGAAATCCCGTTTAAAAGTAGCCAGACTTCTGCCCGTGAGATAGGCAAAGCGATCCAGATTGACATTAAAATAAAAATTTTTATTCATAAAAGCTTCAATATCAAGTTTTCCGGGTTCGGTAAAGTCAAATAAAACATCCTTTAGATCCGGCTGTTCCTGTAATAATAAGATGAGAGCTTCCTTTATTTTTAATTCAACCAACCGGGGATCAGAAAGTTTATCCGAAAATTGATACACCAGCAACGACTGCATGAAATTTTGCAATAATGGATTTTCGGTTAAGAGCAATAATGGCTTATTAAATTGTTTTCTTTCCGAAGTTAATTGATATTCAAGGCTGAAATCTTTTAATATCCGCTGATCAAGATAAATTGACAATGATTTGAATTCACCCTCCGGAGGCGGCTGCTTTACGAATTTCAATAATTGATTTCTTTTCAAAAAACGGATGGAGCCGTCGGTCGCAGAATAATCATTAATCCCATCATTTAAAACCAAATCTCCTGCAATCTGATAGCTCAATACATGATCAGACACAAAATGCTCTCCCTGCCGGCTCACCTGAGTGTAGCAGGAAAATACAATGTTTTCAAAATCTTCTCTTTTCGGTTTCATTTTACACAAATATAATTAAAATGAGACTGTGAAAATACAGTCTCATTCTTAAAATTATTTTAAACTAATGCCTTTATGCGCCAGATATTGTTTTCCATATTCGGTTTCAAAAATATTCACTGCATCGTCGTGATCAGTGGAAACACTTACATCAAGCCATTTTTCAAATTCCTCTTTTCTTTTTTCGTCTGTCGCTCTCAGAATTGCAGCTGCCTCGCTCCCCAACACCAAATGCAACGGCGGATTTTCGTGATTCACAATATCAATCATCACTTTGGCAGCTTTTGCCGGATCACCCATCGGAACGAATTTCCCTGAAGTAAGGTGTTCTTTTACACCGCCAACAGTCGTTTCATACCCTTCAATATCCTTAGCAAAGCTCATGGAAGGGCCCGCCCAGTCTGTACGGAAGCCACCTGGCTCAATGCTTGTGACCTTGATTCCTAAAGGTGCAACTTCTTTACTTAGGGATTCCGAAAAGCCGGCAAGCCCGAATTTTGCCGCCTGATAAATAGAAAGTCCCGCATTTCCTACTCTGCCACCAATTGAGCTTATCTGCAAAATATTTCCGGAACGTTGTTTTCTCATATAAGGTAAAACCGCTCTTGTCACCTCTATCGGCGCATACAAATTCACCTCCAGCTGGCTTCTGACCTGCTCATTTGTAAAAGCTTCCGCTGCTCCTGTAATTCCAAAACCGGCATTATTCACCAAAACATCAATCCTTCCAAAATGTTTGACAGCTTCTTCTATTGTAGAATAAATCTGTTCTTTATTTTGAACATCTAATTCCAATGTGAGTAATTGCTCCGGGTATTCTTCAGCCAAATCATTTAATTGCTGCGGATTTCTTGCTGTAGCCACAACATAATCACCTTTTAATAAAACCGCTTCCACAAGGCTTTTTCCTAAACCTTTTGAGCTTCCTGTAATAAACCAAACTTTTTTCATTTTATTATTTATTTTGTTTGATACAAATTTCCGTCAAATCAGGATGGTCCTGTTTTGTTGAAAAGCTCAATTTTGGTTTGTTTAAAAAGTCATTTTATAATATCCTGATTTTATATACCATATAATATAAGGATGGAATAAGTTTATTTTAATTAAAATAAAAATAAGTGTATGAAATGTTAAAATATAAATACCTGAAAACTAAAACACTAAACCTACATATCATAAAATGCACATCTGAGAGGCACAAAAAAGACTAAAAAAATGTTTTATCGTAAAGAATTTTATATATTTGCACCATCTAACAATTAAAAAAAATAATTTACTATGTCAGACATTGCATCAAGAGTAAAAGCTATCATCGCTGATAAGCTTGACGTTGAAGAAACAGAAGTAACTCCTGAAGCTAGCTTCACAAACGATCTAGGAGCTGATTCTTTAGATACAGTTGAGTTAATCATGGAATTTGAAAAGGAATTCAATATTCAAATCCCTGATGACCAAGCTGAAAAAATTACTACTGTAGGACACGCTATCGCTTATATCGAAGAAGTAGTAAATAAATAATATTCTTCAACAAAAAAGAAAATTAACAAAGTTTATGGAATTAAAAAGAGTAGTTGTAACCGGTTTTGGAGCAATAACGCCGATTGGAAATAATGCAAAAGAATACTGGGAAAATCTTGTAAAAGGTGAGAGCGGTGCCGCTCCGATTACTCTTTTTGATGCCACAAACTTTAAGACAAAATTCGCTTGCGAAGTGAAAAATTTCGATCCGTTGCAGCATTTCGATAAGAAAGAAGCTAAAAAAATGGATAGAAATACACAGCTTGGGCTTGTTGCTGCAAGAGAAGCAGTAGCACACTCAAGAATTATTGAAGATAGTGTAGACAAACACAGAGTGGGAGTAATCTGGGGTTCAGGAATCGGAGGTCTGGAGACTTTCGAAACTGAAGTTCTGGGATGGGCCAATACGGAAATTCCTAGATTCAACCCTTTCTTTATTCCTAAAATGATTGCGGACATCACACCGGGACATATCTCTATTGAGTATGGTTTCCATGGTCCGAATTATACTACTGTTTCTGCATGCGCATCTTCAGCAAATGCTTTAATTGATTCCAAAATGCTGATCCAGCTGGGAAAAGCAGACGTGATTGTATGTGGAGGCTCAGAAGCAGCCGTTACAGCAAGTGGTGTCGGTGGATTCAATGCAATGATGGCACTTTCTACAAGAAATGATGATCCGAAAACAGCTTCAAGACCTTTCGATAAAGACAGAGATGGATTTGTACTGGGTGAAGGAGCAGGATGTATCATCCTTGAAGAATATGAGCACGCGGTAAAACGTGGTGCAACAATTTATGCAGAATTAAAAGGTGGCGGTCTTAGTGCAGATGCACATCACATGACAGCACCGCATCCTGAAGGTTTAGGAGCTTATCTGGTAATGAAGAGTTGTCTGGAAGATGCAGGATTAACTACTGATGAAGTAGATCATATCAATATGCACGGTACATCTACTCCATTAGGAGATATTGCAGAATCTAACGCGATTTCAAAATTATTAGGAGAACACGCTTACGACATTCAGATTAATTCTACAAAATCAATGACAGGCCACCTGTTGGGTGCTGCCGGAGTTATTGAGGCTATTGCTGCGTTGGGAACTATTATTCATGGTATTGTTCCTCCTACCATCAACCATTTTACTGATGATGAAAATATTGACAGCAGATTGAATTTTACATTCATCAACGCTGTGAAAAAAGATGTAAAAGTAGCCATGAGTAATACTTTTGGGTTTGGTGGGCATAATGCTTGCGTTCTATTTACGAAAATCTAAATTCAATGAATGGAGTTACAGAAATACTTTTCTAAATTCCTTCTCAAAAACAGAAAAAGAAAATTAACGGAGAGAGATTATTTTCTTAGTACCGAGCTCAGCAAAATGTTAGGTACCGAGGTACAAAATGTTGCGCTTTACCGTGAAGCTTTCTCCTTAAAAAGTTCTTCTAAAAATCAAGACAGTAATTATGAAAGGCTTGAGTTTTTGGGGGATTCTGTTTTGGGTACAATTATTTCTTGTCATTTATTCCAGACTTACCCTCAAGCTAATGAAGGATATTTGACACAAATGAAATCTAAGATTGTTAATAGGAAAAATCTTAATAAATTAGGGGACGACCTAAAACTTACAGATCTTTTACAAAAAACAGGTTCTGTGGCTTTGGGTGAAAATATCTCTGGAAATTTATTTGAAGCATTAATTGGTGCTGTTTATCTTGATTTCCATTATGATACCTGCAGAAAAATTATCCTCGAGAGACTTTTAACTCCTGGGGAAATTAACAAGCTTGAAAATAAAATTGTAAGCTACAAAGGTCTTCTGCTCGAATGGAGCCAGAAGAAGAAAGTGAATATAAAGTACGAAACTTGCGAAGAAATTCAGGTAAATAAGTCGATTGTCTTCCGGTGTCATGTATGGCTCGGGGAAGAAAGAATCGCCAATGCCACAGAAACTTCCAAGAAGAAAGCAGAGGAAAAGGCAGCACAGAGAGCATTTTATATTTTAAACAAAAAAGAAAACATACTTGGAAATCCAAAAGCTTTATGATCTCGATGATATAGAATTTGAAGATATTACCATAGGATTGGTAAGATTAGCCAAAAATATACCTGATTATGAGTTTTTCTATAAAATAAATCAAATAAACGATCTGACTTTCAAAAGGATTGATGACCTCATCTTTCACGGGTCTTATTATGATTATCTTTTTCCAAGATTTGAAGCTTATCACAGGTTTACAAAAACATGTTTTACTTTCATTTCAAACAAATCTTCTGAAAGTAAACAAAAAAAAATACAAACAGAACTTTTCTCAGAAGAAGGAAATATTAAATTTTTATTAAATAATCAGGCAGATGTAGAATATATTTTACATACATCGGAACAATTTCCTGAATTTTCCGTAATTTTGCTCCCTGAAAATCTTGTGTTTCCAATTCAAGATTATACATTAAGTTCTGATGAAGAACTTTATCAAATTATCCAGTATTATGAATAAGTATTTAAAGAAGACAAAAATTATCGCAACACTTGGCCCGGCTTCATCGTCGAAAGAAGTAATGTTAGGACTAATGAGAGCAGGTGTCGATGTTTTTAGAATAAATTTCTCACATGCGGATTATGACTTAGTTCGAAAAAATATTGAAATAATCAGAGAACTTAACAAAGAATACGGCTTTTCAGTAGGAATTCTTGGTGACTTACAAGGTCCTAAACTGAGAGTTGGTGTTGTAAAGGAAGGTTCTTACCTTAACCCGGGAGATATTCTTACCTTCACCAATGAGAAGATCGAAGGTGATTCTACGAAGGTTTACATGACTTACCAACAGTTTCCACAAGACGTAAAAGTAGGGGAAAGAATCCTTATCGATGACGGGAAACTGGTTCTGGAGGTAATTGAAACGAATGAAAAAGATACCGTAAAAGCAAAAACAATTCAAGGGGGACCTTTGAGCTCTAAAAAAGGAGTAAACCTTCCGAATACGAAAGTTTCACTTCCTGCCTTAACGGAAAAAGACATTCAGGACGCCAATTTCATGCTTGATCAGGAAGTTGACTGGATTGCACTTTCTTTCGTTCGTCATGCCCAGGATATTATTGACTTAAAAGAATTAATTGCAAAACATCCGAACGGCAAATTCAAAACTCCGATTATCGCGAAGATTGAAAAGCCTGAAGGTGTACAAAATATCGAACAGATCCTATTGGAATGCGATGGATTGATGGTTGCCCGTGGTGACCTAGGTGTTGAGGTTCCGATGGAAGAAGTTCCTGCTATCCAGAAAACTTTGGTTGAAAAAGCAAGGTTCTACTCAAAGCCGGTAATTATCGCAACGCAGATGATGGAAACGATGATCAACAGCTTGACTCCTACAAGAGCAGAGGTAAACGATGTTGCCAATTCTGTATTGGATGGAGCTGATGCCGTGATGCTTTCGGGAGAAACTTCTGTAGGAAGATATCCGGTTCAGGTAGTTGAAAATATGGCTAAAATTGTGAAAAACATCGAGATGACACATTTTTACCAGCACAAAAATGAGCCGATTGAAAAGGATTACAACTGTATTGATGAGAGATTCATTACAAACAGGGTGTGTCTTGCAGCGGTAAGAATTGCAAAGACAACTAATGTGGCTGCGATCGTAACTCTGACTCATTCCGGGTATACTGCATTTCAGCTTTCCGCGCACAGACCGGATTCGCACATTATTGTTTTCAGTGGTAATAAGAGAGTTATTACGATGCTAAACCTTGTTTGGGGCGTTCACGCATATTATTATGACATGAAAAAATCTACGGATGAGACGATTATCCAGGTAAATATGCTGACTCACAACTACGGTTATATCGAAACAGGAGACTTTGTGATCAACATCAATGCTACTCCATCGTATGAAGGCGGAAAAACAAATACATTAAGACTAACAACAGTTTAATTATCAACAAATTAAACTATTATAAAATAAAAAACTCCCGATATTTTTCGGGAGTTTTTTTATGTTTAAATCTAATTAATTTCCTACAATTGTTTTTGCTGTTACAAATTCCTTTAACGCTAATAAAGAAAGTTCTGTTCCATAGCCTGAAGCCTTTGTTCCTCCGAATGGAAAACGCGGGTCTGAGCTTGTCATTCTATTAATATTTACCGTCCCCGATTCCAGATTTTCTATAAAAAATAATTGACGGTCTTTGTCATTTGTCCAAACAGAATTTGAAAGTCCAAATGGAATATCATTAGCCATTTTTAAGGCTTCTTCGTCATTTTTAGCAACCATTACCATTCCTAACGGCCCGAAAAGCTCTTCCTGTAAAATAGGATTTCCTTCATATACCCGAATTAAGCCCGGCTTGAATTCATGATCAGAAATTCTTTCCAGCGGAATCATAATTTCTGCTCCGTTTTCTAAGGCTTTTTTAAATTGCTTTTCTAAATCGTCCGCCAAATCAGGTCTTGCCATTCCGGAAATCTTCGTTTCCTTATCCATTGGATTTCCGGGAACAAATTTTTTATATTCTTCAATAAATTTCGGAAGAAATACATCCTCAATTTTTTCATCAATAATAAATCTTTTCGCCGCTACACAGGTTTGTCCGCAATTTTGAAGCCTTGCCTGAGCTCCTACTTTGGCAGCTTTATCCAAATCCGCATCATCTAAAACAATGAAAGCATCGCTTCCGCCTAATTCCAGTAAGGATTTTTTCATATTTAAACCGGCTGTTGAGGCTACTTCCGCTCCTGCCCTACCACTTCCAGTCAGGCTCACACCTTTTACAGCCTCATGTTCAAGGATTTCCTTAACCTCATTATGCCCGACTTCAAGATTCTGGAAAATCCCCTCAGGGAAACCAGCTTCCAAAAGAACTTCCTCAATTGCATTTCCGCTGCCGAAACAGATTGAAGCATGTTTCAACACAACGGTATTTCCAGCCAAAATCGCAGGAACAGCAAATCTCAATACCTGCCAGAAAGGAAAATTCCAGGGCATTACGCCTAAAATCACACCTTTCGGAACATAATGAATTTCGGAATAAGAATATTCGGAATCTACTTTTTCAGGTTTTAAAATATTTTCAGCATCTGCATAATAATTCATCATTAAAGCACATTTTTCAACCTCTGCAATCGACTGTGAAATCGGCTTATTCATTTCAGTTGTGATAATTGAACCAAACTTTTCAGAATTATTTTTTAAAATTTCAGCTGCTTTTGCAATAAGTTTCTGTCTGTCTTCGAATGGTGTTTTTTTCCATTCTGAAAATGCCTTATCTGCTTTAATAAGTTTATTTTCAATTGATTGTTCCATAATGTAGTTAATGTTTTAAATTCAGTCGAACTGAATTTATTAAATGCCTTTGTCTTAAAAGCACCATGAAAGCAGCAAATTTTGTTCCTTAAGTTGAAATAAAATAATGATTTTCTCTATCAACGAAATATAATTTTATATCAGAAACCATTCATTCATAAGACATGCTGCCAATCTCGCTGTCCTTTCCTGAATGTCAAATGACGGATTGACTTCTGCCACATCCAAAGCTAACAGTTTTTCGTTTTTTAAAATATGCCTGTAAAAATGCATAAATGTTGCATCTGCAAAAATCCCATTATAAGCTGAAGCCGAAACTCCCGGAGCAATTGATGCATTAAAAACATCCATACAGATCGTCAGATAAGCATAATCTACCTTATCCAACAATTCATCAATCCGTTGGTAAATTGACGGAAGATTTTCAAAGAAAAGCTCGTCAGCCAGAATATATTTCATTCCAAACTGATGTGCAGTATCAAATAATTTCAAAGTATTAGAATTTCTCTGAATTCCGATATGCAAAGAATTAATTTCACCTTCCTGCGCGATTTGCCAAAATCCTGTTCCGGAACTTGATCCTACTCCATTTTCAGGTTCTCTATTATCGAAATGTGCATCAATATTGATAATCCCGATTTTCTGCTCAGGAAAAGCTGTTGTTATACCCAAATAATGAGCATAGGTAACTTCATGTCCGCCACCCAAAACAAGAGACTTTCCACCTTTCAATAAGACTTTTGAAACATTTTTAGCAAGCGTATTCTGGGCATTCTCCAGATTTCCGTCTTCACAGGAAATATTTCCAAAATCAAGCAACGAAAAATCCGGAAGAATGACCGGAAAATTAGCCATATTTTTACGTATCACATCCGGAGCATCTTTTGCACCTTGTCTTCCTTTATTCCTCCGAACGCCTTCATCAACCGCAAATCCGTGTAAAACGAAATCTTTAGTTGAAACTACATCATAATCATTTTCTTCTCTTACTCTTTGAAATATTCTGTGGTAAAGAAGCTCTTCACCGTCTAATCTTCCCTGCCAGATCATCCTAACTCTTTTTAATTAAATTATAAAGATTCTTAATAAATTTTATAAAGAAATAAATACTTATAATACTCAATCCAATAAATACAATCATCCAAGCTGAGCATATACTAATTGTTTTAATACTAACTTCTTTTTCATTTGAAGCTAAATTCAACATTATATAGCTCCAAGCTTTCGACATTAAAACAAATAGCTCGATTGAGATCAAGATGGATATTAAATATATAATAAATTTCTTCATTTATTTTAAAATACTATTACCATCAATGTAAATCTTTTCCGCCTTCAAACTTCCTTGATTATAAAGTACATTCTGGAAATTATTAGTTTTAAAGGTCACAAAATCAGCCTTTAAATTTTCCCCCAGCCTTCCTCTGTCATCCAGACCAAGTGCAAATGCCGAACGGAAAGTTATTCCCGCTAAAACTTCTGCTGTTGTCAGTTTTTCAAATGTTGCTAAAATAGACGCCTGGGTTATGAGATTTCCCATTGGTGCAGACCCAGGATTCCAGTCACTGGCAATCGCTAAAATTGCTCCTGCATCCAATAATTTTCTCGCAGGTGTAAACCTTTCTCCTAAGCCTAAACTCGCTCCCGGAAGTGCTGTTGCAACAGTATCTGACTGTGCTAAAAACTCAATATCTTCATCAATGGTAGCTTCCAGATGGTCTGCCGATTTCGCACCGACCTCCACTGCAATTCTTGAGCTTCCTGGTGTAAATTGATCTGCATGAACAGTAATTTCAAAACCTAAATCTTTAGTTTTAAGCAAAAAATCCTTACTCTCCTCCGGTTGAAATGCCGATTTTTCGATGAAAATATCAACTCGTTTTGCCAGGTTTTCTTCTTTTACCTTAGGCAAAATTTCAGATAAAATATACTGTAAATATTCTTCATTACTTCCTTCAAAATCTCTTGGCTTCAGATGTGCGGAAAGACAGGTCGGAACTAGTGTTGCCCGCGTTTGCGCCTGAGCTTTTTTAATAATTCGAAGCATTTTCAGTTCGTTTTCAACATCTAATCCGTACCCGCTTTTCACCTCAATGGTTGTAATTCCAAGATCGATTAAAAAGTCAATTCTTTCCAGTAAAGTTTTTAATAAATCTTCCTCCGAAGCATTTCTTGTATGTTGTACAGAACTCCAGATTCCGCCGCCACTTTCGGCTATTTCCAGATAAGTTTTTCCTGCATTACGCATGGCAAAATCATTCGCCCGGTTTCCACCAAAACAAATATGTGTATGTGAATCAACAAAAGCCGGAAGAACAATTTGTTCACCTTCAATTGTTTCAATCTCTATATTTTGATTTTCAGATTTTAATATTTCAAAGTTTCCGACTTGCTGAATTTTATCTTGGTTAATTAAAATTCCACCATCGACAATAATTTCAAGTTGGTCATCGGAAAGTTTTCCTCTTAACGGAAGATTGGCAAGGGTTACTACCTGCTTGAAAGGTCCAATTAATTTCATTTAGTTTTAGGTTAAGTTTTAGATAGAGTAGCATTATTCTTACTTGCTTAGATGCTTTCAGCATGACAAAATTGCGTTTCCATTATTTTGTCATTCCGTAGGAATCCAAGCATAAAGAAGCCTATAGCTTTATCTTTATTTCCTCACTCAAAAATACTCAAAATATTTGTTGTTCTAAAATCTTAATTTTGCTCAAAATCAGCTTCTGAACCTTAACCTAAATTCCTTATCTTTGAAGTAAATGAAAATGAATTAATGCCTGATTTTTTACATCCAGACAAAGACAATTATTCCCATGAAGAGCTCATGCAGGAAGAACAGATTCGTCCCCAGAGCTTTAAGGATTTTGCAGGACAAAGGAAAACTTTGGATAATCTTGAAGTTTTCGTTACTGCTGCCAAGAAACGTGGCGGTGCGCTAGACCATGTTTTGCTGCACGGCCCTCCGGGTTTGGGTAAAACTACTTTAGCCAATATTATTGCCAATGAGCTTGGAGTAAACTGCAAAGTTACTTCCGGACCCGTTTTGGATAAACCGGGAAGTTTGGCAGGCTTACTCACGAATCTGGAAGAAAATGACGTGCTTTTCATCGATGAAATTCACAGGTTATCGCCTATTGTGGAAGAATATCTTTATTCTGCAATGGAAGATTATAAGATCGATATTATGCTGGAAACCGGGCCGAATGCAAGAAGTGTTCAGATTAGCCTGAATCCTTTTACGTTGGTTGGAGCCACAACAAGAAGCGGAATGCTGACAAAACCAATGCTCGCCAGATTCGGGATCCAAAGCAGACTGGAATATTATACGATTGAGCTTTTATCAATGATTATTATAAGAAGTGCAAGAGTTTTGGGTGTGAAAATTTATGAAGATGCTGCCATAGAAATCGCAAGAAGAAGTCGTGGAACCCCAAGAATTGCCAATGCACTTTTGAGAAGAGTCCGGGATTTTGCAGAGATAAAAGGTAATGGCGAAATTGAAATTAATATTACAAAATTCGCTCTGAATTCATTGAATGTAGACGAATTTGGGTTGGATGAAATGGATAATAAAATCATGCGCGTGATGATTGAAAACTTCAAAGGGAAGCCTGTCGGAATTTCTGCGTTGGCAACGTCGATTGCAGAGAACCCTGAGACTTTGGAAGAAGTTTATGAACCGTTTTTGATTCAGGAAGGGTTTATTATAAGGACTCCGAGGGGGCGGGAAGTTACAGAAAAGGCTTATCGACATTTAAATATTGCTATTCCTAAAAATCCGGGCGAATTATTCTAGGTTTTATGTTTATACCTAAATTATATAAAAGCGAAGACTACAACCTGATGAAAGAAATCATCGGGGAAAATGCTTTTGCTTTATTAATTTCTTCTGTGGATAAAATCCGTGCGACCCATTCCATGATGATGCTGAATGAGGATAATGCAGAAAATATTTATATTGAAACTCATATTTCAAGGGCGAATCCGCAGGCAAAAACTTTGAAAAACGGGGATGAAGTTCTTTGTGATTTTCTGGGAGCGCATACCTATATTTCAAGCAGCTGGTACGACCATATCAATGTTTCGACGTGGAATTATGAAGCGGTACAGATCTACGGAAAAGTGGAATTGATGAATCAAGAAGAACTGTATAATCATCTTGAAAAATTAACTTATAAATACGAAAAAGTTCAGCAATGTCCCGTAATGGTAAAAGATATGGGAAAGAAGTTTGTGGAAAAAGAAATGAAAGGTGCTTTTGGATTAAAAATAATCCCAACTGAGATTTTTATTAAACAAAAGCTTTCTCAAAACAGAAAAGAACACGATTTCCGGAACATCATTTCAAATCTTGAAAATGGTGACGAAAACGGAAAAAAAATTGCTGAAAAAATGAAACTATTAAAATAATAAATACATTATAAACTTAATATTATATGAAATTATATCCAATACAGTGCGGAAAATTTAAACTGGATGGCGGTGCCATGTTTGGAGTCGTCCCAAAGAGTCTGTGGGAAAAAACCAACCCTGCAGACGAAAGAAACCTGATCGAACTGGGAACCCGCGCCCTTCTCGTAGAAGACGGAAAAAAATTAATCTTGATAGATTGTGGTCTTGGAAACAAACAGGACGAAAAATTCTTTGGTCACTATTCGCTCTGGGGTGACGATAATCTGGATAAAAACTTAAAAAAATACGGCTTTGTAAAAGAAGATATCACCGATGTTTTCCTTACTCACCTTCATTTCGACCACTGTGGCGGTGCGATTGAATGGAATGATGACAAAACAGGCTACAGACCGGCCTTCAAAAATGCACAATTCTGGACGAATGAAAATCACTGGAAATGGGCAACAGAACCTAATCCGAGAGAAAAAGCAAGCTTTTTAAAGGAAAATATTATCCCGATGCAAGAAAGTGGACAATTAAACTTTTTGCCGCTTCCTGCTACGGGAAATTACGGTTTTGCTCCGGATTTGAAAATGGATGTCATTTTCGTTGACGGTCACACGGAAAAACAGATGTTACCCGTAATCCAGTATCAGGAAAAAACAATTGTTTTTGCAGCAGATCTGATCCCAACAGCGGGTCATATCAATCCGGTTTATGTGATGGGATATGATACGCGACCGCTTTTAACGATGGAAGAAAAAGGTAAGTTCTTAAAGCAATGTATCGACAATGAATATTTACTATTCTTTGAACACGATGCCCACAACGAGCTGGCAAGTCTTAAAATGACCGAAAAAGGTGTAAGACTTGATGAGACCTTTAGTTTTAACGATGTTTTTGGATATTAATTTAAATTATGGAAGAATTACATTCAGAAACTCAGAAAGCGGAACCGGAACCGTTATCAGCACCTAAAATCATTGGCCTAACAGGCGGAATAGGCTCTGGAAAAACTACCGTTGCAAAATACATTGAAGACTGCGGTTTTCCGGTATATTATTCGGATGACAGAGCGAAAGATATTGTGAATGACAACGAAGATCTAAAGGTAAAAATCAAAGAACTTTTAGGCGAAGAAGCTTATGACAAAAATGGTCTTTATGACCGAAAATTTGTAGCGGAAAAAGTTTTTAATGATAACGATTTACTTCAAAAATTAAACGAAATCATTCATCCTGCTGTCCGGATTGATTTTGAAGATTGGGTGAAGAGGCAAACCAAATATTTAGTTTTTAAAGAAACAGCTTTATTATTTGAATTAAAACTAAACCTGCAATGCTATAAATCTATTTTGGTAACCGCCGAAGATAATATCAGAATAAAAAGGGTGATGGACAGGGACGGCAAAACTTATCGGGAAGTACAATCTGTCATGGAAAAGCAAATGCCGGAAAAAGAAAAGATAAAACTGGCAGACTGCATTATTTACAACAATACAAATCTAGAGGATTTAAAGGATCAAACCGAAAAGATCATCTTCGATATAGAATAAAACTGAAGCTCGTTAGAATTAATTTCTAGCGAGTTTTTTTGTGGAGATACTTCGGAAAACTCAGCATAACATCGCTACTGGCAAAATAACGTTTATTATTAAGGGTCGTCATGCTGAGCCCATAGAAGCATCTCTATATCAAAAAACAAAAAAATAGGCCCCCATTACTGAGAGCCTATTGAATTGGATTAAATATTAAATGGTATTTCTATTCTTTGATAAATTTCTTCTGAACAGAGATTGCGTCTCCATCCTGAATGTCTATTACATAAACTCCATTTATCAATGCATGAACATCAATCTTGTTGTTTAGGATAATTCCGTTTGATACTAATTGTCCTGCAGCGTTGTAGATCTTATAATTAGCTTTTTTGCTGATATTTTTCACATACAATACTGTGCTTACCGGATTCGGATAAATTAAGATATCCGTTTGGTTTACCGGGTTCGGAACAATTTGTTTAGAAATTCTTACGGTATAATCTTCAACCTCACCATTCGGGAAGCTTGTACAGTTCACTGGGATAGCGTCTTTTGCCATCGCCACTCTCATTACCACATATTTGTAGTCTGTTAAGCTTACGAATGCATCTGCCGGAACAGAGAATGTAGTACTTGCCGTTTGCTGAGTGTTTGGTGCTGCAGCCATGATTCTTTCGTTAATATCGAAATAACCGTTTCTGTTGAAGTCGATCCAGACTGCAACTCCCGCTTCAGTACCTCCGCTTAATTTTTTCTCAATGGTAATCTGGTTGTTTGAAGAACCTTGTACCAATTCGATAAATGTAGCAGGAACACCTGTATAATCTGTATAGTTGGAAGCGATAGATGGGTTATTCATCTCAGGCTTACCGTTTGGCTTCACTGTAACTTTAGAAATATATTCTGAGTTTGAAGCTGTAGATTGCATTTGACAGTAAACTACAGTAGGTGTAGTGAAGAAATAAGGTAATGTATATGTACCAGGAGTACCACTACATACGTTTGCTACCTGCATTTCATACTGTGTCATTTCTATTAATCCTGTAAGCGTGTAAGTATTGGTAGAAACCGGAATGCTTGTCCAGCTCGGAATACCCACTTTTCTATATCTTAAGATATATGTAGCTCCAGGGAAAGGATCCCAAATTACAACAGCAGTTGTAGGAGTAAGATTTGTGATTGTAAGTCCCGGAGGAGGCAATTCACAAGTTCTTTCTGTAGTAAATACTTTAGGATTAGACCAAGGATTAACCGTAGTTTCACCGTTACACATATTTGCTATCTGTACTTCATACGTTGTATATGGGCTTAAACCTGTAATTGTATAAGAACCGAAAGGCGGAGTTGTTACATTGACAGTAGTCCATGTTGTAGTTCCTACAATTCTGTATCTTATTACATACGTTGAGCTAGCTGCAATAGGAGCCCAGTTTACTACTGCCGAGTTTGTAGTCACGGTACCTATCGTAACATTCGGAGGTGTAGGATCACATCTCGTAGTGAATGTCTGGCTACCTGTAAATGTTCCCGGAGTGGTTCCACAGCTTGCAGCAATCTGTACCTCATAAGTAGTAGCAGGTGTTAAACCTGTTAATGGCAAAGGAGGGTTTCCTGAAAGTGTTGAAGCAATTACTTCCGTCCATGTAGTAGTACCTACTACTCTGTATCTTACAACGAATGTAAGTGTACCTGCCGGAACAGTCCAGTTTACATTGGCAGAAACGTGAGTAATAGTATTGATCGCTAAGTTGGTAGGTGTAGTTGTAACACAAGGTCTCAACCTCACAGCGTAATCTTCAACTTCACCGTTTACTGCATTCTGACACATTACCGGAGCACTTGTACGTTTTAATACCACTCTCATGGTTGTTGTCAACGGACCGTTGTATGCTGTTGCAGGTACGGCAAACAATGCCGTTACAGGTGTTGTTGTACTTGCTGCAGAAGCCATGATTTGCTCTGTAGATTCAAATACACCGTTTCTGTTAAAGTCAATCCAAGCAGATACTGCATCATTTTGAGTAGCCCCGGACCATCCTTTAGCTACAGAAATTTTATTACCTGTAGATCCGATTTCTAAGTTGATTAATGTAGCCGGTGTTGTATAACTGATATAGTTCGTTTGAACTGATGTGTTATTCATTACCGGAAGGCCAGGGTTCACAGAAGTCATTGTAACATTAGAAATGAAATCTGTAGTTCCCGTACCTGTCATATTACAATAAGTAATAGGCGTTGTCGTAAATGGTGTAGATGTAGACCAAGGTCCCTGAACGCCACCACAAATTGTAGCTACCTGTACTTCATAAGCTGTTTGCTCAGTAAGTCCTGTAATATTGTAGCTGTTTCCTGTAATAGGAGCTGGAGATACGTTCCAAGCACCCACTGGTGCAGTAGTTCTCCATCTTACTAAATAAGTAGCACCCGTAGCAGAAATCCAAGATACTGTAGCTGTAGTAGCTGCAATATTTGTCATTACGATACCTTGAGGAGCCGCTGTAGTACAAGGCTGAATATCGATGAATTTTACTTGATAATCCTCAACTTCTCCGTTACTTGTAAGCGGTGAACAGGCATCAGTTGGAGTTAAGAAGTATACGATAACACGCATTTTCACTTTATTCGTTCCTGCATAAGCACCAGCCGGAACGCTGAATGTAGCAGTAACAGGTGTTGTAGAAGAGTATCCTAAATTCATGATTCTCTCTCCACCTGCAACAGTACTTGGATTATTATTGAATATTCCGTCACCGTTGAAATCTATCCATGCATATGTAGAATATGTGCTTGATAAGATTGTTCTACCTACAGACAGTACGTTATTCGTTGAGTTACGAGCTAAAGTGATAATTTTATTAGCGTCGTTAGAATAATCCGTATAAGTAGTAGGACCGGAACTGTTTGACATTGCTGGCGTATTAGTTCCTGTAACAGTAATATTATTGATATAACCATCTGTAACTGTCGCCGTTCCTGAATTACAATATGTACTTGCAGGAGTCGTAAAGTTTACAGAAGGAGACCATGCACCTGTAGTACCACCACAGATTGTAGCTACCTGAACTTCATAAGTTGTAGATGCATTAAGGTTAATAATAGAATAAGGGTTAGTTGCATTGGCAATTGTTGTCCAAGCACCTGTACCTGTTCTATATCTTAGTGTGTATGTAGCACCAGTAGCGCCGATCCAAGAAACAAGAGCTGTAGAAGCTGTTACGTTGGTTACCATGATTGGAGATGGCGGAGCTGTAGTACATGGCTGAAGATCAATAATCTTAACAGCGTAATCTTCAACCTCACCTTCAGAAATCGTAGCACAAGGATCATTAATTGTACTTGTAGCAACAATTACTCTCATTCTAAGTGTCTGCGGACCGTTATAAGCAGTTGCAGGAACTGTGAATGTAGCTGTGATTGGTGTAGTAGTACTTGTTCCTACACCTATTACTTTTTCACTTGCTTCAAAAATACCATTTCTGTTAAAATCAATCCAAGCTGAAGTAGCTATAAAAGATTGGAAAGTACCAGACCAAGATTTAGAAACAGAAATAGAGTTATTAGTAGAGTTACGCACTAATGTAACCAACCTTGTAGGGTCTGCAGAGAAGTTTGTATAAGTACTCGCTGCTGAATTACTACTCATTACATAAGAGTTCGTAGGAGTAATTGTTACATTAGATATATAGCCATTCGTGTTATTAGTCGGGGTATTATTACAATAAGTAACTACCGGAGTAGTAAAAGGATAAGGCGCAGTATATGTACCAGTAGTACCAGAACAAACATACGCTACCTGAACTTCATACTGAGTCTGTTCTGTAAGACCAGTAATGGTATAAGCCGGTGTAGTTAAAGGAACAGTAGTCCATGTAGTAGAACCAAGCGGTCTCCATTGAAGAACATAAGTACCACCTGTTATCGGATCAAACATTACATATGCAGAAGTTGCAGTAAGGTTTGTTACCGTAAGGTTTAATGGAGCATTACTTGTACAAGGAATTGGCTGGATTAATTTCACAGCATAATCCTCAACTTCCCCATCCCCAAAACTTTGACACATTACAGGAGATGAATTGTATCTCATCGCCACTCTCATTCTTGTAGTAGCAGGTCCGTTGTAAGCCGTTGCAGGAACGTTGAATGTTGCAGAAACAGGAGTAGTTGTACTAGACGGCGAGTTCATCACCTGCTCAGTAGCTTCGAATGTTCCGTTTCTGTTAAAGTCGATCCAAACCCCAACAGCTTCACTCCAGATTGTACCAGGGAAGAATTTAGTTACAGAAACTGTGTTACCAGTAGATCCGATCACTAAATTTATCAAAGCACTTGGTGTTGCTGTATAATCAGTATAAGTAGAACCTGCAGAGTTGTTACTCATAATTGCAGCTCCTACCGGAGTTACCGTTACATTAGAAATATATTCTGAACCAAAGTTACTGGACGTCATTGTACAGTAATTAAGTCCTAAAGTAGTAAAGTTTGTAGATGCAGAGAATGGACCCTGAACTCCTGAACAAACAGTAGCTACCTGTACTTCGTATTGAATACCGTCATTTAAACCTGTAAGGTTTACAGAGTTTCCTGTTGATGTTACAGTAGTCCATGTTGTACTTCCTACAGGATGATACTGGATTACGTAAGTTGCATTTGCAGCAGCCGTCCATGAAACTGTAGCAGTAGTTTGAGTAATTGCTGTAACTGTAATACCTGCCGGAGGAGCAGTTGTACAGTTTGCTAAACTTGCTACCGTTGGGCTTCCAATTGCATAGAATACATTTCCGATAGCAGCTACTCTTATTTTCACAATATTACCCACGGTAAGGCCGGCAATATTGAATGATTCGCTACCATCATTAGGCGTTGATGCTGAAAGCACCGTCCATGTTACTCCGTTATCTGTTGTATAGTCAATTTTAACATTCGCAACATTATAAGGAGCAGCCGTAGTATTTACAACATCCCAGGCAACATTGGTAGGACCATTATTATAAGCCGTTGTTGTTGTTACTTTAAACGGTCCGTCATTTCCTACAGTAATAGTCTGCTCTGCAAACTGAGTTTGTTGTTGGTTGGCAGCAGGATTATTATCTCTTACTGTTACAGCAAACTTAGAGTTTCTTGCAATTGTAGAAACTGATTCCCATTGGTTGTTTGAGTTATTTAAAACTCCAGCCAATACTGAAGATAGCTTAGGGAAGTATCTTGTAGGACTCGTTGTAGGGCTCAATGATCTGAAGCTTGCTCCAGTGGCCGTTGTTCCTAAATTATTTTTATTAATCGTAACACTTGCATTATCTACCTCTTCCCAACTATAAGTCATCGGGTCATTTTCAGCATCTGTAGCAGAAGCCGTTAAAACGAAAGCCGTTCCTTTAGGGATATTATAAGTAGGTAAAGCAGCAATTACAGGTGGATTGTTTGTAGTTGTAGTTTCAACATCACAAGTTTTGCTGATTAAATTAGTCTGAACTTGTTTAATACTTGCAATATGGAAATAAGCATCAGAATGCGGCTGAACATCAGTGTTCGCACCAGTGATCCCTGCATATCCCATAATGGTAGATCCTGAACCAGGTTCCTGATTTGTACCTGATCCTTCAAGACCATGAGAGAATGTGTGGTTAGCTCCCAACTGGTGTCCCATTTCGTGAGCCACATAATCAATATCAAAATTATCCCCTTGCGGAATCGCATCTGCAGGAGAAGTATATCCTGATCCTTTTTGAGTAGCCGTATTATTGGCAGGATCAATACAAACACAACCGATACATCCTGCATTACCACCACCACCTGAAGCACCAAATAAGTGCCCAATATCATAATTGGCACTTCCTACGTTTGCAGTCAACGTTTGTTGTAGCTGCAAATTCCAGTTGTTCATCTGCGCTGCCGGTGAATACGGGTCGGTAGCCGGATCGGTATAAATTACCCCTGGAAAGTTTTGTAAGTTTAAGTGTAAAGCGAAATCTTTTTCAAATACACCGTTTACTCTGGTTAAAGTAGCATTAATAGCAGTAAGTGCATTAGCAACAGTACCTCCAAAATATTGAGTGTACTCCCCTGTTACAGACATTGCCAGTCTCATTGTTCTGTATTTCTTATCAGAATTTTTTGAGAAATTGGTTGTCTGATTGGAAAATGCCTTTCCTGTCGTGTAAAGATTTTCTATCTCTTGCTTAGATAGTCTGTCTTCATTCATAGAACATAAGAAGCCTTCATTGGATTTATCAGTTTTCGGGTGCACACCGTAGACTGTTTTGTTTTTGTCGACAGGTTCTATGAATTCATGCTTGCCGTCCTTAATGATCATTGACTGAAAATCATCAGGTGCCAAACTAAATCTCAGGTACTTGCCGGGATCGTCAATCCCAACTCCTACGTAAGATCCTAATTGATACTGATCTGCCAGTTCTTTCACTACCACAGGGAAGCTGTAAACGGCAAATTTTTCAATTTTTCCTCCTAAAGTTGGCAAAGAGATGGTGACGGGCTTTGCATTTTTCCCCGTCTCCTGGGCTTTTGCCAATTGAGACTTTAGTAAAGAGATGTCTAGAGAGTAATAGCCTTTAATATCGGCGTTCGCTCTGGTTTTTTCTCCCCTGAATGTCGTGGGACTCCATTGTGCACTGGTAATCGCAAACAAAAAGAGGAAAAAGAAAGAAGTAAATTTTTTCTTCATAACTTTCTCAATCTATTATATTAATTACACAAATCTAATCATTTTTTGTTATTAATTTATAAATATAACCATTTTTTTTGTACAAATTTCACAACGATTCAATTTAAGTATTCAGAATAAAAAAACGATAAGGCAACATTAAAATTTCCTAGTATTTAAGGGATTTTTAATAATTCTTAATGAATTTTAACAGAAATAGAATTTATTTTTTAAAGTTCATATTTATTAAAAAATAGACTTTTCCAACAGTTTTAATAACAAAAAAAATCCTCAGAGTTACCTGAGGATTCTTAATATTTAAATATTTATCAATTATTTCTTGATGAACTTAATGCTTTCAGAAATATTTTTGTCTTTAATTGTAATGATATAAGTCCCTTTCACTAATTCAGCTACTCTTACCTGATTGTTATCAATTGACCCTACTTTTACTAATTGTCCTACTGCATTGTGAATCTCAAATGTAGCTTTGTTTGATACCTTTGTAATATTCAACACATCATTGGCCGGATTTGGATATAATCCGAATGTTTCTTTAACAGTTGTTTCGCCAGTAGCCAAAATCTGTGCTTTAAGAAGTCTGCTTTGAGTGGTTGTAAAGCTTGAGCCTGAAACTAAAGTTGTTCCTGATGTTGACTTAACATTGTAATATCCACCATATAAAGTGAATCCGTCTCCGAATGAATCATTTATAGTAAATGTATAACATTCATTAGGGTTTAGCGTCCAGTTCTGTGTAATTAAAGCAGGAATAGGATTTGGACCCGGATTTACTACATCTGGATAATTATTACCACTATAAACTGTAGTTCCTGCACTATTTTTCAAAGTCCATGATATTTCAGAACCGAAGTAATCTAACTGAAGATTAAATACTACATTAGTTCCAACATTAGCAGCTGCTCCTACATAGTTTCCGGTAGCTACATTATTAGAAGCTCTTTGATCTGCTCCTCCATTTGTTGAGGTAATACTTACCGTTACAGGCCCTGAAGCCGTACCAGCATTAACAGGAAGATTTACAATTTGATATTTATCCTGAGCCAAATTCCCTGTCCAGTTATAAGATTGAGAATTTCCATTAATCGAATAATTAATCGTAGCAGTTGTTAGCGGACTTGTTCCTCTATTAAAAAGAGATACCTGCAAAGCCTGAGGCGTACTACAATTTGGAGTACCGCATGCTCTTTCTAATTTTACTTCTGCATCATTTGCAAACAATGGAATAGCAATATCTCTTGTAGAAGTTTTCAATGAGGCCCTTCTAGGAGAATTATTCATTACAGCTGTAAGTCTTGCTGTTTGATCCACTGTAAAAATGTTCATACAACTATCATCAGTGTAATCCATGTAGTTTTCAACCATTTCAAAAATCGCAGGGTTATTACAACTTACAATATCTTGAGGACAGTTATAGTTTGCAGTATGAGCTGTTGGTGTATCAGCACAAAAATCTGTTCCACAAGAAGCATCTCCCCAAATATGTCTTAGTCCCAAGAAATGGCCAACTTCGTGAGTCATTGTTCTTCCTTTATCATAAGGAGCTGACAACATAAATCCTGTACCGTAATCACTGCTTCCGAATGTAGAAAAGGCAGCAACAACTCCGTCGGTATAACTAGCACCTCCAACTGGATCTAAGCCCGAAAGACCAGAACCATCCGGAAATTGGGCATAACCTAAAAGATTAGTATTAGGTGCTGCAAATGCAACACTCCACATATTCATATATTGAGTTGGATCCCAAATTGTCTCAGGCTTTACGAAACCTTCAATAATATCTCTTCTAAAAGTAGACTGACACATTCTTACCCTGTCAATACCATTTGTAGGATTTCCATTAGGATCTACTTTTGCCAATGCAAACTGTATCTGTGTATCAGCACCTATAACATTTGAGTTAAATCCCGGAGTTCCCGCCAATCTACGAAAGTCGTTGTTCATTACGGTAATCTGAGACATCACCTGCTCATCTACAATATTGGGAGCTGCACCATAAGCCTGTCCTCCGTGAATAACGTGTACAACTACAGGAATTGTAACGATATTACCATTTTGAGATTTATCAGCTTTTGCTTTTTCAACCAAAGGTTTCAGCCAAGCTTCGAATTGATCAACTGACATTCTGCCAGGGAATGATTTTTTTAAAAACTCCTCGTATTCCGTAGTTCCGCATCTTTCAAATCCATGGGATTGTGCTAATTCTTGTGGTGTTTTTTCAACTACAAAGTTTTTAGTACCTTTAATAATTTGCGCATTAAAGATTCCTGCACATAGTATAGGCAATAAAAAAAGAGTTTTTGAAGTAGTAGATTTTCTCATTTTAAAAACTTATTTTTTTTGCAAATATATTGTTTTTAGTCATTGTTTTTTGTTTTTTGTAGGAATATATTCTAAAGATTTACATAAAATGAAAAAATAAAACTACTTCCATTTATTACTATTATTAACACTTATAAACTTCAATTGTAATTCACAGCAAAAACTAGATCTTAAAAATTCAACATACCAGCGGTACTAGCTTTGTGATAATTTTCATCTCAAAAACTGGAAAACAAAAAAATCCTCAGATAAGCTGAGGATTCATTAGTATTTAAAGATTTCGTTATTTTTTAATAAACTTAGATGTTAATACATCTTTTCCTTTATCTTCAATTGAAATTACATAAGCTCCTTTTATTAGCTCAGAAACATTAATCTGTCCGTTATTAATTGTTCCTTGTTTTACTAATTGTCCGGCGGCGCTGTAAATTTTGAAAGCTGCCTTATCAGATACTTTAGTAATATTTAAAACATCTGAAACAGGGTTAGGATAAGTCTGAATGTCGTTTTTAGGACCAGCTACATCACTTGTTGCTAAAACAGTAGGTGTAATCAATACATTATAGTCTTCAACCTCTCCGTAAGTATAAGATGTACAAGCTGCAGGAGCCGTATTATAACGTAAAGCGACTCTCATTTTTAACATTTTGTTTTGAACTGCTGTAGCCGGCACTGGGAATATATTGCTTACTGTAGCCGTTGTATTTGGAGTTGAATTCAATACCATTTCACCGGTTTCAAAAGTTCCGCTTCTGTCGAAATCAATCCAAACTCTTACCCCTTCCGGATAAACATCAACCGGCCAGGTTTTAGTTACTGACACTACATTATTTGTTGATCCACTTACAAGATTGATCACCTTCGTAGCATCTGTTCCGTAATCTGTATATGTACTAGCTCCCGAAGTATTATTAATGTTTGCCAATGTTACATTAGAAATATATTCTTCAGAAGGGTCAGATGAAGTAAGGCTGCAATATGTAACAGAAGAAGTAGTTATGAATTGATTATTTGTACCATAAGCACCTGGAGTTCCAGAACAGATGGTTGATACCTGAAGATCATATTTAGTACCTTCTTCCAATCCTGATAAAATTATATAACTGCTTGGTGATGATGCATTCTGCCACACTGTTTCAGTAACTTTTTTGTATCTGATCTGATAAGTAGCTCCAATAGCAGGAGTCCAGCTTACCATTGCAGAAGATGCTGTAATACCGCTTACTACAATATTTGCAGGAGCAGTTGTGCTACATGGCGCAGCAGCTGTTACCAATACCTGCTTGATTGTATAAAAAATATTCCCGATAGCAGAAATTCTTACTTTAATATTCTGTCCGTTCAATGCTGCAGGGAAAGTAAAGTTCTCAGCCCCATCATTTGGAGTGGAAGCAGAAAGTACTGACCAAGTCGTTCCGTTGTCTGTGGTATAATCAATTTTAACGTTAGCTGCATTGTATGGAGCAGCGGCAGTTCCTGCAGCATCCCATAATAATGGAGCCGATAAATTGTGATAAACCTGAGTCGAGTTTATTCTGAAAGGTCCATTGTTTCCTACCGTTACAGTTACAATATCACTTTGTGTCTGCTGAGAAGTTAAAACAGGGTTATTGTCTCTTACTGTTAACACAAAATTTGTAGCTCTTGCTACATTCGATACTGTTTCCCAATCTGCAGGAACTGTAAGATTACCTGCCAATACTGATGAGAATTTAGGGAAGTATCTTGTATTTCCGGTTGCTGTAGGAGTTAAGGATCTAAATAATGCTCCTGTTGCATTATTCCCTGTAACACCTGTCACTGGAGTAGAGCCACTGTCAAACTGTTCCCAAGTATACGTCATTGGATTATTTTCAGGATCCGTAGCTGTTGCTGTTAAAACAAATGCTGTTCCTTTTGGAATTGTATAATCTGTAAGAGCCCCGATTACAGGAGGATTATTTGTAACCGTGGTTTCGATATCACAAGTTGTAGTGGAAAGATTGTCTTCAACCTGTAAAATGCTCGCCACATGGAAATAAGCATCTGAATGCATCTGAACATTTGCCCCAGCAACAATACCTGCATATCCCATAATTGTAGATCCGGAGGCAGGTTCCATATTTACCCCTGTACCTTCAATGTTATGCGAGAATGTGTGGTTAGCGCCTAGCTGGTGACCCAGTTCGTGGGCTACATAGTCAATATCGAAGTTGTCTCCTTCTGGAATACCATCTGCAGGAGATGTATACCCAGAACCTTTACCTTTAGGCTCTGCTGTTGTAGGGTCTGTACATACACAACCAATACATCCGGCATTACCACCACCTCCGGATGCTCCGAATAAGTGACCGATATCATAATTAGCATTTCCAACGTTTGTAGTCAATGTATTTTGAAGCTCAAGGTTCCATGCCCCTGCTGCTCCTGATGAAGCCGGAGAATATGGATCTGTTGCTGCGTTTGTGTAAATTACTGCCGGAAAATTCTGTACAATTAAATGTAATGCAAAATCTTTTTCGAATACACCATTTACTCTTGTCATAGTAGCATTGATTGCTGCCAATGCGCCTGCTACTGTCCCCCCATGGAATTGTGTATATTCCCCTGTCACAGACATTGCCAATCTCATGGTTCTGTATTTCTGATCAGAGCTTTTGGCAAAATTTGTAGGTTGGTTCGTAAAAGATTTACCTTTTGAATATAAAGCGTCTATTTGCTTTTTTGACAAAGCGCTTTCGTTCATACTACAAAGAAAACCGCCTGGAGTTTTATTTGTCTTCGGATGTACTCCGTAGATTGTTTTGTCTGTGTTTTGAGGCTCAATGAACTCATAAACTCCGTCTTTTACCATCATTGACTGAAAGTCATTCGGAGCTACAGAGAATCTTACATATTTTGAAGGATCATCTACCCCCACTCCAACATAGGATCCTAATTGATATCTATCCGCCAATTCTTTGACTACCACCGGAGAACTGTAAACTGCAAATTTTTCGATCTTACCATCTAACGTTGGTAAAGAAATTTCTACAGGTTTTGCGTTTCTCCCCGTTTCCTGAGCACTTGCAAGTTGAGTTCTTATTGTGTTAAGATCCAACTTATAGTAACTTCTTACATTAGAAGATTTTTCTGATCTTCCTTCAAATGTAGCTGGAGACCATTGTGCAAACATGGTTCCTCCTATCAAACTACAAAATAAAGTAGTAATGAGTTTTTTCATATAAGGATATTTTAATATTCAAAAATAATCATACATTTCTTAAAAATTGAAAAAATTATTAATTATTTTGATGCATGTTGATAAATTAATCAATTCAAATGCTATATTTTGATAATTAAAATACTTTCAAACTTATATGTTTTTTTTTGATTTATACTTGACATAAAACAAAAATCCCCGGAGAAATTTCCGGGGATCATATTTATATAAAGATTACTTATTATTTCTTGATGAACTTAATGTTTTCAGAAATATTATTGTCTTTAATTGTAATGATATAAGTTCCTTTAACCAAATCAGCTACTCTTACCTGTTTATTGTTAATAACTCCTCCTTTTACCAATTGCCCTACTGCATTGTGAATTTCAAACGTAGCCTTGTTTGATACTTTTGTAATATTCAATATATCTGAAGCAGGATTTGGATAGATACCAAATGTTTCTTCTTTTACAGTTTCACCGGTAGCTAAAACTTGCGCTTTAAGAAGTCTGCTTTGAGTGGTTGTAAAGCTTGAGCCTGAAACTAAAGTTGTTCCGGATGTTGATTTAACATTATAATATCCACCATATAAGGAGAATCCGTCACCGTATGAATCATTTATAGTAAATGTATAACATTCATTAGGATTTAATGTCCAGTTCTGCGTAATTAGAGCAGGAAGAGGAGTCGTTGTAGTCGGGCTTGGTACATCTGGATAATTGTTACCACTATAAACCGTAGTTCCTGTACTATTTTTCAACGTCCATGATATTTCAGAACCGTAGTAATCTAATTGAAGATTAAATACTACATTGGTTTCAACATTAGCAGGCGTACCCACATAACTTCCAGTAGCTGTATTGTTAGAAACTCTTTGATCAGTTCCACCATTTGCTGAAGCGATACTTACCGTCACAGGTCCTGCAGCTGTACCCGCTACGACAGGAATATTTATAAGTTGAGATTTGTCCTGAACCAAATTTCCGGTCCAAATATAGGATTGAGAACTCCCATTAATTGAATAATTAATTGTAGCAGATGTCAAAGGGCTTGTTCCTCTATTAAAAAGAGATACCTGTAAAGCCTGAGGCGTACTGCAATTTGGAGTCCCACAAGCTCTCTCTAATTTTACTTCTGCATCATTTGCAAACAACTGAATAGCAACATCTTTTGTGGAAGTCTTCAATGAGGCTCTTCTAGGAGAATTATTCATTACAGCTGTAAGTCTAGCTGTTTGATCCACTGTAAAAATATTCATACAAGTATCATCAGTGTAGTCCATATAGTTTTGAACCATTTCAAAAACTGCAGGATTGTCACAACTTGGGGTAGCAGCAGGACAACCAAAGTTTTTAGTATGTGCAGTTGGTGTATCAGCACAATAATCCGATGCACAAGCACCATCCCCCCAAATATGTCTTAAGCCTAAAAAATGACCAACTTCGTGAGTCATTGTTCTTCCTTTATCATAAGGAGCTGATAAAAGGAATCCTGTACCATAATCACTACTTCCGAATGTTTTATAGGTAGCGACAACTCCGTCAGTAAAATTAGGGCCTCCAACCGGATCTAAGCCCTGAAGACCAGAACCATCCGGAAATTGAGCATATCCTAAAATCCCGGTATCCGGTGCTGCAAATGAAAGACTCCACATATTCATATATTGAGTTGGGTCCCAAATTGTCTCAGGTTTTACAAAAGCTTCAATAGCATCTCTATTGAAAGTAGATTGACACATTTTTACCCTATCAATCCCGTTTGTAGGATTTCCGTTAGGATCTACTTTTGCCAATGCGAACTGTATCTGTGTATCTGCACCTACTGCACTTGAATTAAATCCCGGAGTTCCTGCCAATTTACGAAAATCGTTATTCATTACCGTTATTTGGGACATTACTTGTTCATCTACAATATTGGGAGCAGTACCATAGGCCTGTCCTCCGTGAATAACATGCACAACTACAGGAATTGTAATGATATTACCATTTTGAGATTTATTAGTTTTTGCTTTTTCAACTAAAGGTTTCAACCAAGCTTCAAATTGATCAACAGACATTCTGCCAGGGAAAGCGCTTCTTAAAAATTCTTCATATTCTGTAGAGCTGCACCTTTCAAATCCATGGGATTTTGCCAGTTCTTGCGGTGTCTTTTCAACTCCAAAATGTTTAGTTCCTTTATTAATTTGTGCGTTAATAAATCCTACACAGAGTATAGGTAACAAAAAAAGAGTTCTTAAAGTAGTAGATTTTCTCATTTTAAAAATAATTTTAGAAATGTAAATATATTAATTATTTGTTATTTTATTTGAATACTTTTGACATAAATACACTTTTTAATAAATATAAATCAAAATATGATCAAATTAATATTAATATTTTTAATTTCAATTATCAGTATTTCATGTAACTCTCAAGTGAAAACTTTGAACCATGGAAATAAATCAACCATTTCTAAAAAAATGACGAAAATCGATAAAATTGAACTTACAGAAAGAACCAGAGGTATAAATAGAATCATTATTTATACATCAACATCAAAAATGTTTTCAGACAACGGTCAGGAGACCAAAGAAAAGCTTTTACCAGCAGAATGGGAAAAGATAATCAAAGTGGCAACCCTCATTGATCTGTCGAAAATATCATCTTTCCAGGCTCCCACAACGGGAAGATTCTCAGACAAAGCATTAGCTTCTACAGTAATAATTACCTCAAATGGGAAAACTTACGAATCAGGATCCTTTGACGCAGGAATTCCCCCAAAGGAATTGGAGGAATTATATTTATTATTAAAAGGTAAAATTCAAAAATTTAAGCCTGCAGTACCTGAAAGACGTTAAAACTTATAAGCAACATTCCACGCAAATCCCATTCCGAATTTTGAAGAACTTTTTCCAAAGCCAGGAACTATCATTGGCTGAATATCGTCTTGTTTTGTGGTGAAAACCAAATATCTGGGTTGAAGATTAACATCAATATAAAAATTAGACTCAAACAGCTGAACCCTTCCTCCAATGGTACCTTCCATCCAATACGATGATTGTGTAGAAGAAGGAAATGCTATAGATGAGCTGCTGCCTCCAAAACCTCTTACAGGAACAGCCATATATTCCTGGGTGTAGAATGAACCTGCTATTTTTCCACCGGCATAGAAGCCATTAAACTCATTTTGAGGATCTTTCGCCAACATATAAAACGCTCCCAGTTTCAGAAACGGGCCGTTGGCTTTCGCATCATAGCTGTTTTTATTATAAATATTGGATTCAAAACCGGCCTCGATGACACCGTGAATATTATTAGTAATTTTAGATGAAATAAACCCCTGGTACAGTTTTCTATCCGAAAAAAATGAAACTCCCGTGTTGAGAACATCAAAACCAACCATAAAATTGGGTTCATATTTCCATTTTTCTTTTTTTGCCTCTTTTTCCTCCTGAGCAAAGCTCAAAAGGCTGATTAAGCTAAAAAAGAAGGTAAAGATTAGTCTTGTCTTCATTCTCTATAAAGTTTTGTCCGGCTTCTATACTTTTCACCGGAGTAGTTGTTGTAGGGTCTAATACAGAATTCAAATTTTCATAGGTCTTTTTCACGCCACATCCGGGAGAAACATACGTAGATTTTGTTGTATAATTTATTCTGATTTTTGATTCAGTTCCTTTGTCTGACACTCTGAAATAAACATCCGTATAAGGAGAGTCATCAACACGCAAAGGTATAACCCTGGAAGTGATAGCGGTTTGTTTTCCGAGTTGAACCTTTCCGGAACCGTAGTCTACTGCCACATACAGAGAATCCAATGTTTTTTCTTTTCCTGTTTCAAAATTTTTAAAAGAAACTTTCATTCTCGGGGTTCCTTCTCCACTTTCGCAAATATCGTCGTCTCCACCGCATGAAAACAGCAGGCCGATAAAGCAGACAGCTATTAGGAATTTAAAATATTTCATCTGTATAATTTTATTTTTTGGTCAGATGGAACTTTCGTTCATGTTATCTGATCTTTTTCAAATTTAAATAAATTATTTTTTAATCAGTAAAGCAATATTTTCCACATGATGAGTTTGTGGGAACATATCTACCGGTAAAATCTTTACTACTGTGTAATGTTCTTTCATTAAAGCTAAATCTCTGGCCTGAGTTGCAGAATTACAGCTTACATACACCACTTTCTCAGGGGAAAGCTTTAAAATCTGCTCTACCACTTTCTGATGCATCCCATCTCTCGGTGGATCTGTGATCAATACATCTGCTTTTGGATGATTAGCAAGGAACTCGTCATTGAAAATATCCTTCATATCTCCGCAGTAGAAAGAAGTATTAGTTAGTCCGTTCAGTTCTGCGTGCTCGATGGCTGCGTCGATGGCTTCCTGTACGGATTCTATACCGATTACATGCTTTGCCTTTCTCGCAACATATTGTGCGATAGTCCCCGTTCCTGTGTATAAATCATAAACAACTTCATCACCTTTTAAGTCTGCAAATTCAAGGGTTTTTCTGTAAAGTTCCAATGCTTGTTTATAATTGGTCTGAAAGAATGATTTGGGTCCTATTTTAAATTTTAAACCATCCATTTCCTCCATTAAAAAGCCATCTCCGAAATAAACATTGATATTTAAATCATAGATTGAATCATTCGGTTTTGGATTTATTGCATACACCAGGGTTTTAATTTGCGGGAATGCCTCCAATAAGAAATCAAAAAGCTTTTCTCTGTTTTCTTTTTCCTCTCTGTAAAGCTGGAAAAGAACCATCCAATCGCCTTTTGAGTTTTGTCTCATCATTAAAGTCCTTAAAAAACCTTCATGATTTTTTACATCAAAAAAGTCTAAGCCATTCTTCACGGCATATTCTTTTACCGCCAGTCTTATTGCATTGGAAGGATCTTCCTGAAGGAAACATTCTTTAAGATCAAGAATCTTACTCCACATCCCCGGAATATGGAATCCTAAGGCATCTTTATTCCCAAAATTTTCTTCAGAGCTTATTTCATACTGAGTAAGCCAACGGGCATTCGAGAAAGAGAATTCCATTTTATTTCTATAAAAATACTGCTCTTCAGAACCTAAAATAGGAATTGTTTCGAAGTTTTCAATTCCTCCGATTCTTTTGATATTATTATAAACTTCTTCCTGCTTGAAGCTCAGTTGCTTTTCATAGCTCATATTCTGCCATTTGCAGCCACCGCAAACGCTGAAGTGGATACATTTCGGCTTTACTCTGTAAGGTGATTCCTGCAGAATTTCCATAGCTTCACCTTCATAGTATTTTGATTTTGCTTTTTTTACTCTTACATTCACAATATCTCCGGGAATTGCTCCGGAAACCATTACTGTTTTCCCTTCTTCCGTTCTGCCTATTGCAATACCTTTTGCTCCTGCATTTAAGAGTTTTATATTTTCAAGAATTATATTTTTCTTATTTCTTTTCATTAAAAGATTTCTATTGTTCGTATTGTTTTTATAAACTTTGTCAAAGATTTTCAACTTTGACAAAGTGTGTGTCGAAACTCACATTTCAGTTTGCAAAAATACAATAAAAAAAACCTTATCTGAAGACAAGGTTTTTATATATACTCAATTTAAATTATTTTGTCTGAGCCGGCTGAGGAGTAGCAGTTGGTGGCACTTGTTGAGGTGCTGCCATTGCAGGATCCATACCTGGCTGCATTTGTTGCATTTGCATTCTTGGGTCTACTTTAGGAGCAGAAAGCCCTGTTTGCTTATCCAGAACTGTTACCAATTCAGGATCTCCAAGGTTGAAGAATGGCTTACTTGCAATTTTACCGTCTTTATCTACAACGATAAAGCACGGTAATTTGAAACCGTATACTCCGTATTTTTTAGCAATATCAGAGTTTAATCCTCCGTCGCCATAAACATTCACTCCAGTGATTCCTTTTAATAATGAATTACTTGTCTTTATGAACTGATCTTTTGTATCATCAACGTTTACATAGACGAAGTTCATTTTGGATTTGTAGAAGTTCACTACTTCTTTCAATACAGGAATTGTTGCTTCCCCGATGTAAGGATTCCAAGATGCGTAGAAAGTTAATAAGTACGGTTTTCCTTTATTTTCAGAAAGCTTATATGCTTTTCCGTCTTGTTTTGCTAATGATGCTTCCGGAGCCTGCTCCCCAATTTTGAATCCGTTGATAGCAAACTGAATCTTTTTAAGGTCTTCCTTAATAGTAGCATCCTTGATATCTGTATCAATAATCTTCTTGATTTTCTCAACAGTTTTGTCAGGAGAACCTGGATGAATATCAGATTGAGCCATTACAAAAGCCAATAAATAATCTTTAGCCGTTTGTGAAAGGTCTTTTTGATTTTTCTTTAAATATTCTGTGAATAATTCTGAAGTTGTGATATCAGTTTTTCCTTTGCTGTTTGCCTCCGCATATTTTTGGAAGTCAGGACTCATTTTACCTAAAAGATATTGTCTGTAGAAAGGATTTTCCTTTACCATCACTTCTTTATTTTCCTGAAGTTTGTTTTCAAAATCAGTGAAAGTTTTTGTTACTTTGAATGACGGATTACCCATTTGTTTATGTGTAATATCATACTGATTCATAATGGTAAGCAATGTGCTTGAAAGGTCGTTTTTCTTCCATGCTATCACTTCATTATCAGGATTGAATTTCTTAGCGCTTTCATCAATATTTTTGTTGACGTCGGCCTGTACTTTTTCAATTCCTTTTAAGAAAGTTTTTTCATCTTTCATAATCAGCTCATTCATATTTACAGTCTGAGCATAGTTTGAAAGATATTTTTGAGTTGCTGTAAAGAAGTCGTTGTTCTTTTTGGCATCACCTGTAATAACATATTCCGATGGGAAAGTCATTCCGTTTCCTGAAATCTCTAGCTTCTGACCTCCTTTTAAATAAATTAAATTTTGTTTTCCACCATAGGAAATCACATACATTCCACTTTTAGGAGCATCAAAGCTTCCTGCAAAGGTTCCGTCTTTATTGACACCGATATTAATTAATGGTAAAGTGGCAACTCCTGAAGCTTCTATGAATTCGATTCTTTCTAATGGAGAACCGCCAGTGATTTTTCCTTTTACTTCTACTTTTTTAGAGCAAGACATCGCAAAAACGGCGATGATAAACAATAAAAGATATTTTTTCATTTTGAATTTTATAATTACGCAAAAATAAGTTTTTCAATAAACTAAAAGCAATTAAATACTACTTTTATGAAAGATTTAACTAAAAAAAATCGTCATCCATTGAGGAGACGATTTTTTCTTTATTGTTAATTTAATTTTATCCTCTGTCAACAAAAGCTGCCATATATTCTCTATTCATTCTGGCGATGTTTTCAAGTGAAATTCCTTTAGGGCATTCTACTTCACAAGCACCAGTATTTGAGCAGTTTCCGAATCCTTCTTCATCCATAGCCTTTACCATATTCAGAACTCTTCTCTTCGCCTCTACTCTACCTTGAGGAAGTAATGCGAACTGAGAAACCTTAGCTCCTACGAATAACATAGCAGAACCGTTTTTACACGAAGCCACACAAGCCCCACAAGCGATACATGCTGCGGCGTCCATTGCCTTATCTGCATCTTCTTTGGGAACCGGAATTGCATTGGCGTCCAATGTGTTACCAGAAGTATTCACTGAGATAAAACCACCTGCGGCCATTACTCTGTCGAATGCACTTCTGTCTACCATTAAGTCTTTAATAACAGGGAAGGCAGCACTTCTCCAAGGTTCAATAACGATCGTCTCACCGTCTTTGAACATTCTCATGTGAAGCTGGCAAGTTGTGATCCCTGTATCCGGACCGTGTGCTCTACCGTTGATATAAAGGGAACACATTCCACAAATCCCTTCACGACAGTCGTGATCGAAAGCTATGGGCTCTTTTCCCTCGTTAATCAGGTTTTCATTAAGGATGTCCAACATTTCCAGAAATGAAGAATCTGTAGAAACATCCGATATTTTATAAGTCTCAAACTGACCTTTAGATTTATTATTTTTCTGTCTCCAAATTTTCAGCGTAAGATGTAAGCCTTTTTTTGCACTCATAATTGTATATTTAAAGATTGGAGATTATTTGTAACTTCTTGTTTTTACCTCGATGTTGTCATAGATTAGCTCTTCTTTATGCAAGACTTCCGCATTGATATCGCTTCCTTGATATTCCCAAGCTCCGACGTATTTGAAATTAACGTCATCTCTTTCCGCTTCTCCATCAGGAGTTGAGTGATCTTCACGGAAATGTCCTCCACAAGATTCATTTCTGTGTAGTGCATCGATAGCCATCAACTGTCCAAGCTCAAGGAAATCTGCTACTCTGAACGCTTTTTCAAGCTCTGTGTTCATACCATCATTATCTCCCGGAACTTTTACGTTTTTCCAGAAATCGTTTCTTACTTCTTCGATTTCTCTGATTGCTTCTCTTAACCCTTCAGGAGTTCTTCCCATTCCTACTTTATTCCACATAATGTGTCCTAATCTCTTATGGAAATGATCTACTGAATGAGTTCCTTTATTATTTAAGAAAAATTCAACTTTCTCTTTTATTCCTTTTTCAGCTTCGTCGAATGCTCCTACATTGGTAGGAATTGCTCCTGTTCTGATATCTGCAGAAAGATAATCTGCAATAGTATAAGGAAGTACGAAATATCCATCGGCCAAACCTTGCATTAATGCAGAAGCTCCCAATCTGTTGGCCCCGTGATCTGAGAAGTTAGCTTCACCGATTACGAAACATCCCGGAATAGTAGACTGAAGGTTGTAATCAACCCAAACACCACCCATTGTGTAATGCACTGCAGGATAGATTTTCATTGGAGTTTTATAAGGATCATCAGCCGTAATTTTTTCATACATTACGAATAAGTTACCATACTTTTCCTCAACCCAGCTTTTACCTAAATCGTAAAGCTGTTGATCCGTAGGATTGTGAATATGTTTTTCGATAGCGGCTTCTCTACCTTTTTTCATGATCTCTGTAGAGAAATCAAGGTAAACACCTTCTTTTGTATCATTATTTTCGATTCCGAAACCGGCGTCGCATCTTTCCTTAGCTGCTCTGGAAGCAACGTCTCTAGGTACAAGGTTACCGAACGCAGGATATCTTCTTTCCAAATAATAATCCCTGTCTTCTTCTTTAATATTTTCAGGTCTTAATTTTCCTTCTCTGATGGCCACAGAATCTTCAATTTTCTTAGGAACCCAGATTCTTCCTGAGTTTCTTAATGATTCAGACATCAAAGTAAGCTTAGACTGCTGAGTTCCGTGAACCGGAATACACGTTGGGTGAATCTGTACATAACAAGGATTCGCGAAATACGCTCCCTTTTTATGGATTTTCCAAGCTGCAGAAACGTTTGAACCCATTGCGTTGGTAGAAAGGAAATATACGTTTCCGTAACCTCCCGAAGCGATAACAACAGCGTGAGCAGAATGTCTTTCAATCTCACCTGTTACAAGGTTTCTTGCGATAATACCTCTCGCTTTTCCATCAACAATTACAAGATCCATCATTTCGTGACGGTTGTACATTTTAATTCTACCTTTACCGATCTGACGGCTCATTGCAGAATATGCACCTAATAATAATTGCTGACCTGTTTGTCCTTTAGCATAAAAAGTTCTTTTTACCTGAACCCCACCGAATGAACGGTTATCTAACTGACCTCCGTATTCTCTTCCGAAAGGAACACCCTGAGCAACACATTGGTCGATAATATTTGCAGAAACTTCAGCTAATCTGTAAACGTTGGCTTCTCTTGCTCTATAGTCACCACCTTTGATCGTGTCATAGAATAATCTATAAGTAGAGTCACCGTCTCCCTGATAATTTTTAGCTGCGTTGATACCTCCCTGAGCCGCAATAGAGTGCGCTCTTCTTGGAGAATCCTGATAGCAGAATGCTTTCACATTGTATCCTTGCTCTGCCAAAGTAGCAGCTGCAGAACCACCTGCCAAACCTGTACCAACAACAATAATATCAATTTTATCTCTGTTGTTTGGTGCAACAAGGTTCATATGATCTTTATGATTTTTCCATTTGTCCTTAAGAGGGCCTGCTGGAATTTTTGAATCTAATTTACTCATAAGTATATTTGATATTATAATTGAGTTACGAAGTGATAAATTGCAATATAAATAAATCCGGCAGGAATAAGGATAGAATACCACTTCCCAAAAGCTTTAATAACCGGAGTATATTTCGGATGTCTTGCTCCTATTGACTGGAATGAAGACTGAAATCCGTGAGCTAAGTGCAATCCCAGCAAAACAAAAGAAATTATATATAAAACTACTCTCCAAAGATCTGCAAACTTTGCATGCAGGTCTCCCCAGAAACGTGTTTCCTCGATTGGTAATCCATCAACATATTTGTAATTCATCTCGTGAAGCCAAAAGTCATACAAGTGAAGAAAAACAAAAGCCAGAATCACAGCACCGGAAATAATCATATTCCTGGACATCCATGTAGAATTGTGAGAAGGATTGTTGGAATCGTATTTTATAGGACGTGCGTTTTGGTTTTTAATTTCCAAAACAAATCCCATTACAAAATGGAAAACGACAGCAAATATCAGTACCGGCTGCATTACAAATTGAATAAGAGGATTGTATCCCATGAATTGCGAAGCATTGTTGTAAGCATCCTCACCAAAAACCGACAAAAGGTTTACAGAAAGGTGCATCACCAGAAATATCAGCAAAAACATAGCCGACAATGCCATAGCATATTTTCTACCTATCGTAGAACTCGTTAAACCTGCCATATAAGTTTACATTTGATTTTCCACAAAATTAAGAAATGTTAACTACATCATAAAGTGAGAAATCTCACAAAAAGCTAGTTTGTAATACTTCTAAATAAGAGCTCTAGACATTATAAAACAAAGGGAAAATAAAAAATTTAACAATTAATTTATCTGATAAATTTTACCATGATAAACCACCTGCCGAACAGACTTCGGGAAAGACTTTATCTCAATATCATTCAGTCGTCTGGAAGCGCAATAAGGATTAATGATAAACCGCTCAATCTTCTCTCTATCCGCAATATCCTGAATCCAGAAACACGCCTTGTCACCCTTCTTTATTGACAATATCTTATTTTTAGAAAACTCGTGAACTAAGATCTCCTCCTTTTGATTTTCATAAAAGGTAAAACCAATCCGTAAAAGGAAAAAAGCAAAAACAGACATCAGCACCCTTGAAGAATTTTTAATGTTAAATTTTAAAATAATGAACCTCATCAAATAAACAATTAAAAACAAAGAAAAAACTTCAACCAGATTCATGGAAATGTTTTCAAAAAATAATGAATCGAAATCAGCAAACCAATGAATAATTTTCAATAATAGCCGGATTATAAAATCATAAGTCTGATCAATTAAACTGAAATTAAATCTGAAAGCAATTAAAACGGTCATCAAAAATGAAAAAACGATGATAATTTCTGAGAAAGGAACAATGAAAAAATTAGCAATAATTGAGATAAAAGAGAATTGATGAAAATAATATAAAACCAATGGAAGTGTAGCCAATTGAGCTGATACGGAAATTGAAATGGTATTAAAAATTAATTTTTTAAAGAGATTATCCTGTTTTGGAAAATATTTTAAAATCGGTTCATTCAACCAAAAAATCCCCAATACAGCAAGAAAACTCAGCTGAAAACCGACATCAAAAATCTGTTGGGTATCAACAATTAAAATAATAAACGCTGATAAAGCCAGAGAATGCAACAAGTCAGGTTTTCTTTGAAGTAAAACATATCCATAATATATGCTCAACATGATACAGGATCTTACAACCGAATTTCCAAATCCAATAAAAGCAGCAAACAACCAGATGAAAGTCAAGCTCGAAACAATTGCATATTTCCTGAATTTTAAAGGTGAAATTCTTACGAGCAAAAAGTAAAACAAACCGAAAACCACAACAATATGCGTCCCTGAAATGGCAAGAAAATGAACCAGTCCGGACCTGTTGAAGTCCTGCAGGGTTTGAGTATCCGTTTCTGTACGATCAGCAAGAACAATTCCTTTTAAAAATTCTTTTGTTTTGGAAGACATCTTAGCATCATTGATCTTTTTAAGAACTTCTAATCTTTTTTGCGAAAATTTTTCACCTAAGCTCAAATCATTTCTTTGAACAGAAGAAACACCATTATTACTGTAACATTGATATTCAATATTTTTCCTTCTTAAATATTGTGCATAATCAAATTGAAAATCATATTCCGGAGACTTTGGTTTTGTAATAAATACATTAGATTTATAATAATGATTAAAATCCAGCTCATCATGATCTTTAGGAATATATAAAACAATATTGAATATGGTACTGCCCGTTTGAGCTATAGCTTCATACTTTTTATTCTTCTCTGTTGAATTTAATTTTCTGGAAATTTTAAAAAAAATTGTTTCATTCTTTGCCACAGCTATATTTTGAGATGAAAAAGAATTGAAAAAATGCAGTATAATACCGATTCCGAAGAACATTAAACCTAACAAATAAGGTTTTGCTTTATGTAAAAGATATGATTTTAAAAATGTTGAAATTGAAATCAAAAGACAAATTCCAACAAGAAGACAGATGATATTTTTATCCAAAGAAATCTTATCCTGGAACAAAATGCCTGCAATAAAGCAAACGGCAAGAATGAGAAGCGGCTGTTTATTCAATCAAAAAATTTGTGTACCACGAAAGTATTTATTCAGATAGAAATTTGCACATCAATATTTTAAAAATTTAAAAGAGAAGCCATATTCGTTATTTAAAAGAAAAATCGTAGAAGTTTTTTCTACGATCTATATTGTTCAATTTAATATTTTAAACTTTCAGAATCACCTCAGCGGCTTTTTCACTAGCTCCTTTTCCGCCTAGCTTCTCCCGTAAAAGCTCGTAATCATTCAACATTTGAGATCTTTTCTCACCTTCCATGATCTTTTTCAATTCTTCAACCAAGTTTTTAGTATTCAAATCATTTTGGATCAGTTCCCTTACAATCTCCCGATCCATGATGAGATTTACCAGAGAAATATACTTTATATTTTTAACCAATCTTTTCGCAATGGCGTAAGAAACTTTGCTTCCACGGTAGCAAACTACTTCGGGAACATTCAACAGGGCGGTTTCTAATGTTGCCGTTCCTGAAGTTACCAAAGCTGCTTTTGAACATCGTAGCAGATCATATGTTTTATTGGAAACAAAATACACATTATCATCAACATAGGCCTCATAAAAATCTCGAGGAAGACTTGGAGCGCCAGCAATTACGAACTGATATTCTTTAAAATAAGGCCTTACCGAAAGCATCATTTCCAGCATTTTTTCCACTTCCTGTTTCCGGGAGCCGGGTAAAAGTGCGATGATTTCTTTTTCGTTTAATCCGTTTTCTGCTTTAAAATTTTCAGCATTAACATTTTCAAGCGTAGAAATTGCATCAAGCAAGGGATGTCCCACAAAATGCGAGTGTACACCATGTTTTGTATAAAAATCTTCTTCAAATGGAAGAATCACCATCATTTCATCAACATATTTCTTAATAATTTCTACTCTGCCTTCTTTCCAGGCCCAAAGTTGCGGAGAAATATAATAAACGACCTTAATCCCAAGTTCTTTCGCAAATTTTGCAATCCTTAAATTGAATCCCGGATAATCAATTAAAATCAAAACATCCGGTTTATTTTTTTTTATATCTTTCTTACAAAACTTTATATTATTCAGAATTGTCCGCAGGTTTTTTGCCACTTCCAAAAATCCCATAAAAGCAAGATCTTTGTAGTGTTTTACCAATGTTTCGCTTTGGGCAGCCATAAGATCACCGCCCCAAAACCTGAATTCTGCATCCGGGTCTTTTTGTTTCAAAGCTTTCATCAAATTACCCCCGTGCAAGTCTCCGGAAGCTTCTCCTGCGATAATGTAATACTTCATTTCTTATGAAATCTTTTTGTTTTTTTTAATGTCATCAGGAACTTCCATTATCGGCAATTATGGGACGTTTCTATGACAGGAATAGAGAACAAATAAGATGTTTTTAAGATCTTAATTTGTAAATTTGTTCAAAGATAATGATAAAAATGTCAGAAGAATTTGAAATCCGAAATAAAGTTGCAGAAAGCGGTCTTATCAATTTTGACCTTACCGATCTCATTCCTAAAGGTGTGAGAAAAGGCATTGACCTGAAAGATTTTCTTTTCATGGAGATGATTTTAAAAGAGAAAGATTTTCGTGAAAAGGTAGCCTCCATTGATGTTGAAGAATACCGTGATGCTTATGTTTATATCTATAATTCTGCAGATGCGATTGTTCCTCTGTGGGCTTATTTTTTATTGACAGCAAAGATTACTGATGTAACCAAAAAAATTGTTTTCGGAAATCGTGAAGATCTGGAAGTAATTTTAATGCATAATGCCATTAAAAATTATGATTTTGAGGAAATGCGAGATAAAAGAGTACTGGTAAAAGGCTGCTCCGATAAAGAAATTCCTGAGAATGCCTATATTGAATTGGTAGAACAATTGAAACCGGTAGTAAAATCATTAATGTTTGGTGAGGCATGCTCAATGGTTCCTATTTTAAAAAATTAGTAGAGAAAATATAATCTCCTGAAGAAATTCATAAACTTTAACACTGTTTTTTAATTAAAAAAAATTATCAAGGAATATTTTTTGATAACTTTGGTTTACATAACAATTAAACAAACACAAACTATGAGTTTAATCGACCTACTTACAGGAAACACCGGCAATCAGGTTGCCGAACAGGCTGAAGGCAAATTCGGGATCAGCAGAAACCAGGTGATTGCTTTGCTTGCGGTGGCTGCCCCACTGATTATTTCTTATCTTAGAAACAAATCTCAGGATTCCAACGAAGCAGAATCTTTAAATAAAGCTCTGGATAAAGATCACGACGGAAGTATTTTGGACGATGTTTCGCAAGCAGATGCAAGACAGGACGAAGGAAACTCTATTCTCAGCCATGTTTTTGGTGGGGATAAGCAGAATGTAGAAAACCAGCTGTCTCAAAATACAGGAATTTCCATTGACAAAATCGGTCCTATCTTATCGATGCTGGCTCCGGTAATTATGGGATATATCGGAAGAGAAAAGCAACAGAATAATGTTGGTGCTGGCGGATTGGGAGATTTACTGGGAGGAATTCTGGGAAATGCTTCGAATCAGGCTCAAAATCAGCAATCAAGCCCGCTCAATGACATTTTAGGAAGTGTTCTTGGAAACGGACAGTCACAATCTTCCGGAAATCCACTGAATGATATTCTTGGAAGCGTTCTAGGAGGTGGAAACCAACAGAAACAACAAGGCGGAGGCGGATTAGGAGATATCCTGGGAAGCTTTTTAGGAGGAAAATAATTTAACTTTGTAATACAAAAAAGACCGAGGATTAATTTCTTCGGTCTTTTTTATTTTTACTCTTTTTTAGATTTTTCTTCTGAGGCTATCAAAGTTTTTGACGCTTTTCTTGGTCTTCTTTTTCCGTAGCTTCCATTGTTGATCTTACCTCTTTTAGATTTTTTGTCTCCTTTTCCCATAATAATAAATTTTAGTTGATGCTTACGAATTTAGAAAATATGGCTCTAAAAACAAAGAATTGGGCTGTTAAAGTTTTTATAATCTTAGCTGGAAGTTTGAAGCTGGAGGATGGAAGTTAATATTGGAGCGTTAATTTTTACAATTTTAAAAAACTTCCATCCTCCAGCTTCAAACTTCCCTTCCTCTACACTTTCATTGTCTTCCACTTCCCTCTCTTAAATAAGATGAAAGCTACGATAGTAATTAAAGTTTCTGCTGCGGGAATAGATATAAAAACACCTTTAGGCCCCATTTCAAAATGTTTTGAAAGAAAATAAGCCAACGGAATCTGGAACAACCAAAATCCGAAAACATTCACCCAAGTTGGTGTCCATGTATCTCCTGCTCCGTTGAAAGCATTGATCATCACCATCCCGATTCCATAGAAAATAAATCCTACACTCATAATGTGCAAAGCATTTTTAGCAACATTTTTGATTTCAGCTTCCTGTGTAAAAAATCCTACTAAAAAGTCGCCCAATAAGAAAAATATTAAGCTTACTGCGATCATAAAAATCACATTGTATTTTACAGTTTTCATGACAGATTGTTCTGCCCTCAACATTTCATTGGCTCCCATGTTTTGTCCTACTAAAGTTGCAGCAGCGTTACTTAATCCCCAAGCCGGAAGCATGAAAAACATCATCAGCCTTAAAGCTGTCTGATATCCCGCAGAAGCATTTTCACCGCCTGTTGTCGCCACCAGTTGCGCAAGGAAAATCCAGCTGCATGAAGCAACCACGAATTGAAAAATCCCCGGAGTTGCAATTTTTACGGTTGATTTTATTAATTTAAAATCAGGTTTGAAATAATCTAAATGAATACGGATTTGCGTATCTGCAACCAAAAGATGATACAATTGATACATCACTCCGATGCTTCGCCCAATAGTGGTAGCCAAAGCAGCTCCCGTCAATCCCATCGCAGGAATCGGGCCTAAACCTTTGATTAAAACCGGACAAAGAATAATATTGGCAATATTAGCAATCCAGAGAGATTTCATGGCAATGGCAGCATTTCCAGCTCCTCTGAAAATACCGTTGATTAAGAATAAAAGCATAATAATAACGCTGCTTCCCATCATGATTCTTGTAAAATCCTTTCCATAAGCTGCTGCCTCAGGCTTTGATCCCATCAGAATTAAAATTTCCTCAGCATAAATCACTCCGAATAAACTCAAAATAAAAGTCACCACAAACGAAACCAATAAGACCTGTGCTGCACTTTTGGAAGCCTGATCAGGATTTTTTTCTCCGATTCTCCTTGCTACCATGGCAGTTGCCGCCATACTCATCCCGATCGCGATAGAATACATGATTGAAAGCACAGATTCCGTAAGACCAACTGTCTGAATCGCATAACCACTTTCCTTTAAATGACCCACAAAATATAGATCCACCAACGCAAATACAGATTCCATCGCCATTTCCAACATCATTGGAATGGCCAAAAGGAGCACCGCACTTCTTATGCTTGCTGTGGTATAATCTACTTCTTCACCGCTTAAGGCTTTTTTCAGAAAGTTAAAATATTTCGTCATAATCTGTCATTTAGTTATGCAAAAATATAGATTCAAAAGTGATAAAGACTTGGCATATGAAAAGTTTTTCTATCAGATAGAAAAAGGATTGTATTCTTTGACGATTCCGGCATTCGTCATTATCCTTAAAATGATGTCCTTTTTCTTGATTAATAGCTTCTCTATATGAAAATCAGGCTCTTTAAAAAGAAAAGAGCGATATTATTTTTCTTTAAAATTTAATTTGATTCTGTCTTTAAGGTCTTGCGGAGCCTTTTCAGCATCAATTAAAGTTTCATTATGAAAATGATTATAAAGAGCTTTATCTATTATTTTTGTCTGTTTTTTGAAAGTCTGGCAGCAATTGCAGAAAGCTATATGAAATTTCATCCTCAGCCATGCAGAAAGGGAAACAGAAGCTTCTTCGGATTTCACGATGGTAAGGGAAGTCTCTTTACAATTATGTAAAAGGTTATCTAAAAAATTCATCTTTAAATACTTATATCATTTTTTTCCAGGCAGCTTCTCAATAAAGTTTTTGAACGAAAAAGAAGTACCCAATAATTTGACGAAGTAATATTAAGATCCTTACAAATTTTTTGAGAATCTTCATCCATCATATATTTGGCCACGAAAACAGGCCTCAGCTTTGGTGGAAGCTTTTGAAGGCAAAGCTCAAGAATCCTATAAAATTCTTTGCTTATTATATAGCTGTCTGCACTTTCTGAGATATAATCTCTATTAATATCATTTTTCCATCTTCCATAATTGCTTTGATTAAAAAAAGCATTCTCAAAAGAATCTGCCGTATCAGACAGATATTCTTCATAGTGTTGCGAGCTGCTTTTTTTCCTGTAATAATCTATGATTTTATTTTTAAGAATACTTGTAAGCCATGTTTTTACAGAGGCTTTACCCTGAAACTGACCTATTCCTTTATAAGCGGAAAGAAATGTTTCCTGCACAATATCTTCTGCATCCTCCCTGGAACCTACCCTGGTCACGGTAAAAGCATACAAAAAATCTGTAAATTCATCTACCCATTGTTCCGGATTCGGGGGATTATTTTTTTCGATCATTTATTTTTCGTGTGTTTATAAAGTTGGTAAAATTAAAAAAAATAATTTATAAAATACACAATATCAATAGTTTAACTAAATTTAGAAATATTTTAAACCTATTAAATATTGATACATCATTTTTTATTTTAATCATTTGTTTCTGTATGAAAAAATTCCTAATTCCAACAGTAAGTATATCATCATCAAAAAAGAAATGTTTAAAAATATATCCCAAACTTGCTTTCAGAAGTTTTTTTATTTTTAAAACCTTCAAAAATCTTATCTTTGCAAACGAAAATTAAAGACTTAAAAATTTGGGTCTTATACATTGAACTTTAAACAAACAATTATGTTTCGATCACACACAAACGGGGAATTATCTCTAAAAAATCTTAATGAAGAAGTTACACTTTCAGGATGGGTACAAACCATTCGTGATAAAGGATTTATGATTTGGATAGATCTTCGGGATCGTTACGGAATTACTCAGTTGGTTTTCGACCAGGACCGTTCTTCAGCGGAATTGATGGAAAATGCAAAAAAACTGGGACGTGAATTTGTGATTCAGGTTACAGGAAAAGTAATCGAAAGAGTAAGCAAAAACCCCAATATTCCGACAGGGGAAATCGAAATTTTAGTTGAGAAATTAACCCTTCTTAATGATTCCCAGCTTCCGCCATTCACAATTGAAGTCGAAACTGACGGTGGTGAAGAATTAAGAATGAAATACCGTTACCTGGACATCAGAAGAGCTCCGGTAAGAGATAAACTGATCTTCCGTCACAAAATGGCACAGAAGGTGAGAAACTACCTTTCAGACGAAGGATTTATCGAGGTTGAAACTCCCGTTTTAATCAAATCTACTCCGGAAGGCGCGCGCGATTTCGTGGTTCCGAGCAGAATGAATCCGGGACAGTTTTATGCATTGCCACAATCTCCACAAACCTTTAAACAACTATTGATGGTGGGTGGAATGGATAAATATTTCCAGATCGTGAAATGTTTCCGTGACGAAGATTTAAGAGCTGACAGACAGCCGGAATTTACACAAATCGACTGCGAGATGGCTTTTGTAGATCAGGAAGATGTGATGAACGTTTTTGAAGGAATGACGAAAACGTTGTTGAAAGACATTACAGGCCAGGAATTCGGAGCTTTCCCAAGAATGACGTTCGCTGATGCGATGCAAAAATACGGAAACGATAAACCGGATATCCGTTTCGGAATGGAATTCGTTGAGTTGAATGAATTAGTAAAAGGAAAAGATTTCAAAATATTTGATGACGCCGAATTGGTTGTCGGAATCAATGTTGAAGGTTGCGCAGATTACACAAGAAAGCAAATCGACGAGCTTGTTGATTGGGTGAAAAGACCTCAAATTGGAGCTTCAGGAATGGTTTGGGTGAAATTCCAGAATGATGGTGTAAAAACTTCTTCTGTGAATAAATTCTACAACGAGGAAGATTTAGCGAAAATTATCGAGAAATTCGAGGCGAAAGAAGGAGATTTAATGCTAATTCTTTCAGGAAACGAACATAAAGTAAGAACTCAGCTTTCTGCGTTGAGAATGGAGCTTGGAAACCGTTTGGGATTAAGAAAAGGAGACGTTTTTGCACCACTTTGGGTGGTTGATTTCCCGTTATTGGAATTTGATGAAGAAAGCGGTCGTTATCACGCGATGCACCATCCTTTCACCTCTCCGAAGCCGGAAGATGTTCATTTGTTGGAAACTGATCCCGGAAAAGCCAGAGCCAACGCTTACGATATGGTTTTAAACGGAAACGAAATCGGCGGTGGTTCTATCAGGATTTTCGACAGAGATTTACAGTCAAAAATGTTTGACTTATTAGGATTCTCGAAAGAAGAAGCAGAAGCACAGTTCGGATTCTTAATGAACGCCTTCAAATACGGAGCTCCGCCTCATGGTGGTCTGGCTTTCGGATTTGACCGCCTGGTAGCAATCCTTGACGGAAACGAAGTGATCAGAGATTATATTGCTTTCCCTAAAAATAATTCAGGACGCGATGTGATGATTGATGCGCCGGCCGCAATTGCTGATGAGCAGCTTGATGAACTGGAATTGAAATTGAATTTAAAAGCATAAATTAAAAGCGGGGATTTTTTCTCCGCTTTTTTTATTTTTATAATGACAAAACAAGAATTTATTTTATTCACAGAAAATCTCAGAACAGATTTTATCGAAAATAAGGAACGGTGGGAAAACAAAACTATTGAAGATTACCTTGAAGCAATGTCGAGCTATGTTGAAGACATTGATGGATATTACAAAAACACAAATCAAAACATTAATTTAGAAATGGTTAATTGGAAGGTTTTTTCCGATATTTTGAAAGGAAGCTCTATTTATGAATGATAAAAATAAAGTCCCTACAAATTTCAAATAACTTTTTTAAGTATCGTAATCCATATCGTTGAAAACAACAATGACAAACAAGTGATTCCCAAACCCGTTTTATAAAGTCCATACTCAATAATTCCGGCTTTATAAGCTATGGAAAGTGCCAGAATACCGAATTCTCCGGTTTGCGAGAGCAATGCTCCGCCGTACCAACTGTCTTTCCAGTTGTACTTCAACAGACGGAAAATAATTGCAGACATGAGACTGTTGCTCATCAACACAACCAATGTCCCCAAGAATATAAGCTGATAATTTGAGTATAGATAAGAAATATCAATTCGTAATCCTATCGAGACAAAAAATAAAGTAACGAAGAAAACTTTAAAAGAAGCCAAGGAACGTTCCAGCCAGTTGAAGACATTGATCCTTCCTACCAAAATCCCCGCAATAAAACTTCCCAGCGCACTGCTGAGCCCGATAACTTCAGCAAAAAGACCAAACCCGAGACAAATAAACAGTCCCATAAAAACTTGTAAATCATGATCGTTTCCGATAATCCTGAAGAATCTCCACAATTTTATTTCCCTGGAGTTCCTGATTTTTTTAAACACAAAGAAAATAACGATACACACAATAGCCGGAAGTATGATACTCCAAAAATCAAAACCGCTACCACTCCAGACTTTAAGTAATGTCAAAACCGGTGCTAGAAGAAGATCCTGAAGAATTAACATGTTAAGAATTGTAAGCCCGAAGGCTGTTTTTAAAGTATTATGTTTCCTCAGGAATTCACTGACTACCGCTGTGCTGTTAAAAACAAAAAGGATGGCAATTAAAATAATACTTTTAAAGGAAAGCTCCATGATATTTCCTACTAAAAAAGCAAAAGCGATGCTTAAAAGAATTTTCATACACTGCGCTATCACAGGTTTTACCAATAAGCTTCGGTTATCCGGAACATTGATTTCCGTACCGAGAAAAAACATCATCAGCAAAATTCCTATTTCCCCGATGATTTCAATTTCGTCGGGTTTTGTGAATACCTTCAAAATACTGGGACCCAGTACAATTCCGGCAATTATATAAGCAATTAAATAAGGCTGCTTCAGTTTTTTCAGCAAAAACATCATACCCAAAGTAGTAAAGCATAACAGACATATCGGCCAAAGTAATGTATTCATAAGGACTTACAAATATATTATGGTTAACAGATACAAATAAAAAAATGGTTTTCCATAAGCGGAAAACCATTGTGAAATATTGCCAGTTACTGAATTTCAATCATTCGGGGAGCTTGCTTTTTAGCGTTTTCCGTTTTAGGAATCGTTAATCTTAAAACACCGTTTTCATATTTAGCTTCAATCCGATCTTCATCTACAACATCCTTTGGAAGCTGGAAACTTCGCTGAAAAGACTGATAGCTGAATTCCCGACGTGTGTAGTTTCCATTATCTTCTTCCGTCTGATTTTTCTTTGAAGAAGAGATCGTAAGCAAGCTTCCTTCCATGGTAATTTCAAAGTCTTGCTTTTCCATACCCGGAGCTGCTACCCCCACTTCAAAATTTTCCGCATTTTCCTTAATATTCACAGAAGGAATAGTGGTAAGTGTGGAAGAAAAATTGTTATTGCCCCAATTAAAAAGTTCGCGGTTAAAAAAATCGTCGAACAACATACGTGGATTTGCAGGGAGCAAACTGCCATTCTTTCTTTTTACGATTGACATAATTACGAATTTTTAAGGTTAAACAATAAATTAATAACACACTTGAAAATTCACAAACAATATACCAATCTATATAATGGAAAAAATGTCATAATCAATGTGAAAAAATGACATATACCACTAACTAACAGACTCTTACAAATAATTATTCTGTACTAGCCAAGCCGTAATTCTTTTAAGAGTAAGTGCATTTGGATCTACTGCTGAGGAAAGAAATTTCACATTATCTTTCTGTGGAATTGAAACGATTTTACGAACCTTATCCTTAGCTGTAAACAATTCAAAGTTCTGGGCATTGTTTCCTCCCGCAAAACTTATTTTGGCAACCATTACTCCATCAGGAATGTAAAATTCATAAGAATCCTGACCGCCTGAGCTCCCTGTAGACTTAAAGAATCCTATTTTTTCTCCGCCCTGTTCGATAGATTTATTTTCTTTTAATTCAATCGGCCAGTTTTTGTTGCGGGATACCAGTGAATAATTTACGGCAGTTCTTGGTGTGACACCTTTTGATGCAATCAGTTCCGTTACTTTACCTTCATTCAGGCTATTTCCTTCAATGATACCGCCTTTTCCAATCAGGTTTACGAAGCCCTTCTCCATACCCAACGTTGATAATTTAAAAATTCCAACCTGATTTGTCGGTAGAAAAGTGAAACGGTAATACATACTTGTATTGTCATTTTTATCCCCTTCAAATTCCGTACTCAAAACTGCAATCACCAATTTTTCGCCGTCCATCGAATAAAGGTTAAAATTTTTCGTCAGTCCAAAATTTTGTTTCTGTACCTCTACTTTACCTATTTTATTACCATCTACAGCAATGATATTGTTTTTGTAATCAACTTTTTGAGCAGATAAAAAAATGTTTATTCCAAGTATAAACAAAAAAGTAAAAATTGTCTTCATTTAAATATATTTATGGGCTTAAATTACAAATAATAAATTAACCGCTTAACCACTTTATTTCCTGTATTTTTCCATTATAGCGATCCTTATTTTTAATCTAAACTAAAAAATACCACATTTAATAAATATTTTTCACTCGGCACAATCATTGCACGCTCTTACAAAACGTGAGACAATGAAAGCAATTTGGAACGGCGCCATTGGCTTTGGTTTAGTCAATATTCCTGTAAAAATCTACTCCGCCACAGAAACCAGCAAATTGGATTTGGATATGCTTGATAAATCCGATTTTTCCAATATTAAATTCAAAAGAGTAAACGAAAGTACAGGTAAAGAAGTGAAATGGGAAAACATTGTAAAAGGTTATCTCATGGACGACAGGTACATCATTCTCGAAGAGGAAGACTATGAAGCGGCAAGCCCTGAGAAATCAAAAATTCTTTCCATAGACCAGTTCGTAAAAGAGATAGAAGTTGACAGCGTTTACTTTGAAAATCCTTATTATCTGGAACCTCAGAAAAATGGTGAAAATGCTTACAGACTTTTATTAAAAGCCTTATCTGAAACAGAAATGGTAGGCGTTGGAACCTTCGTCCTTCGTGAAAGTGAAGCGATTGGAATGATACGCCCTTACAATGATGAGGTTTTGGTTTTGAACCGCTTACGATTTGCTCAGGAAATCCGGGATTATAAAGATTTAAAAATCCCAGCCAAAAAAGCTCCGAAACCCGCTGAGCTCAAAATGGCGATCAGTCTCATAGAACAACTTTCGCAGGAATTCGATCCTTTCATGTATAAAGATACTTATACCGAATCTTTAATGAAAATTATTAAGCAAAAAGCGAAAGGTAAGAATGTAAAAGCTAAAAAAGCCGAACCTGCTAAAGAAGGTAAAGTGATTGACTTAATGGCACAATTAAAAGCCAGTTTACAAACTTCAAAATCTAAAAACGCATCGTAATGGCTCTCAAAGATTATAACGCAAAAAGGAAATTTGACGAAACAAGTGAACCCAAGGGAAAAGCAAAAAAGAGTAAAGACAAGCTTATTTTTGTGATTCAAAGGCATGCGGCGTCACGCCTTCACTATGATTTTCGTTTGGAAATGGAAGGCGTTCTGAAAAGCTGGGCTGTTCCAAAAGGCCCATCATTGGATCCAAAAGACAAACGCCTGGCGATGATGGTAGAAGATCACCCTTACGATTACAAAGATTTTGAAGGAAACATTCCTGAAGGAAATTACGGAGCCGGGCAGGTAGAAATCTGGGACAGCGGAACTTATGAGCCATTAGATAATGATTCAAAGCTTTCCGATGAAAAGGAATTGCTGAAAGAATTACATGCCGGTTCGTTGAAATTTATTTTATACGGAAAAAAACTGAAAGGAGAATTTGCTTTGGTTAAAATGAAAAATAACGAAGATAATTCGTGGCTTTTAATTAAACATAAAGATGAATTTGCAGAAAGTAATTATGATGCAGAGGAAAACACTTCACCGAAATCTTTAGTTACAAAATTTTTAGAGGAAAAAAAAAGCCTAAAAAACGCCAAAAAGAAATCGTAAATTCAGAAACCAAGCCAAGGTTCCAAAAATTTAATTCGTTGGTTGACGAAAAAAAATTAAAAAATTTCATCAGGCCCATGCTTGCGAAATCCTATGAAAAAGCATTCGATGATGAAGACTGGATTTTTGAAATAAAATGGGACGGCTATCGTGCCATTGCAGATCTTAGCAAAGATGACCCCCTATTTTACTCGCGAAACGGGATTTCTTTTTTATCAAAATTTGAAAAAGTTTCCGAGGATTTTGAGAACCAAATACACAAAATGATTCTTGATGGTGAAATTGTAGCTTACGATGACACGGGAAAACCAAACTTTCAATTGCTTCAACAAATCGGTGATAACCCAAATCTGGCCTTAGTTTATCAGGTTTTTGATATTCTTTGGCTCAATGGCCATTCCACGGAAAATATTCCTTTAGTTCAAAGAAAAGAGCTTTTAAAAGATGCTTTAATTGAAACTGATGTAATCAAATATTGCTATCATATTCCGGAAAAAGGAATCGATTTTTTTGAACAGATGAAAAAAATGAAGCTGGAAGGCATGATCGCGAAAAAAGCAGACAGCCTTTATGTTGAAAATCACAGAACTACGGATTGGCTTAAAATAAAATTCACCAATACGGAAGAAGTCATTATTTGTGGATTTACGGAGCCTCGAGGTTCAAGACAAGGTTTCGGAGCTTTAATTTTAGGAAAATATATTGACGGAAAGCTGATTTATTCCGGACATACGGGAACAGGTTTTAATAAAGAATCATTAAGTCGAATGTATGAAAGGCTTAAAAAATTGGTGGTAAAAACTTCTCCATTTGAGAAAAAACCTAAAACAAATATGCCCGTCACATGGGTGAAACCCGAATTGGTGTGTGAAATTAAATTCTCTGAAATCACCAAAGACGGGATTTTCCGGCATCCTGTTTTTGTTACTCTCCGTGAAGATAAAAATCCTGAAGAAATCAGTGATTCGACGAATAATATAAGTCAAATTAATGAAAACCCTAAAGAAATGAAAACTAACCCTGCACCGAAAAAAACCACAAAAACCTCCGAAAAAGAAAAAGAAATTACTTTGAACAGACATAAAGTAAAACTGACCAATCAGGATAAAATATATTTCCCGAAAGAAGGCATTACAAAAGGTGATGTGGTAGAATATTACCAGTCTGTTGCGGAATATATTTTGCCTCATCTAAAAAACCGTCCGCTTTCTTTGAACCGTTTCCCAAATGGAATTGAAGAGCAGAGTTTTTATCAAAAAGATGCAAGCGACAATATTCCGGATTGGGTAAAAACAACGCAGGTGTATTCCGAATCCAATGATAAATACATCGATTATATTTATTGTAATGACAAGGCGACTTTGGCTTATTTAAATAATTTGGGCTGTATTGATCTTAATCCATGGAATTCTTCCCTTCCCGATTTGGAACATCCTGATTTTCTGGTTTTAGACCTTGACCCTTCCAAGAAAAATACATTTGATGATGTGATTGAAACGGCTTTGCAGGTGAATGAAGTTTTAAAATCCATTAAAGTTAAAGGCTATTGCAAGACTTCCGGAAGTACGGGAATTCACGTTTATATTCCGATGGGTGGAAAATATGATTTTGACCAGGTGAAAGATTTTGCCCATATTTTAATGAAGCAGGTTCATGAACAACTTCCAAAAATTACGACATTAGAAAGGAGTTTACAGAAAAGGGATGATAAGAAAATTTATCTTGATTATCTTCAAAACAGAACAGGGCAGACATTGGCAAGTGCTTACAGCCTGAGACCAAAAGAGGGTGCTTCCGTTTCGATGCCGTTGGATTGGGATGAGGTAAAACCCGGTATGAGGCCAACGGATTTTAACATTCATAATGCTTTGGATAGAATTAAAGAAAAAGGAGATTTGTTTAAACCTGTTTTAGGACAGGGAATTGATATGATGAAAGCGTTGGAATTGTTGCAGGGTGCCGAATAATTATCTATTTTTGGAGTGATAAAATTCTATCATTTCCACTAATAATTATGAACGAAAATATTACCATTGAACTTTCTTTTAATGAGAAATTTGAAAGAGAAAATCAAAATTTTTATTTTAAATATGTTTGGAGTAAATCTTTTAAAGGCTGGATAAGAATTATAATTTTCACTTTGGTCTTTTTACTTTTAGGTTTTTATCCTATAAAAAATTTTGAAACAAGCTTACTTTTTTATCTTTTTAGATACGGTGGAATCTTTCTTTGTGGATATTGTTTTATCTTGATTTATCAATATTTTATATCCAAAAGGAAATTCAAAAAAGAAGCCGATAAAATTATTACTGAATATAAAAATAAAAATGAATCTTCTTTTATTATTTTAGATCAAAAAAGTATTGAATTTAAAAATCCTTTCACTACTGTTAATACTATTTGGGAAAAGATTTCTTATATAAAATTAAACGATTATATTTTTGTTAATGCTATAAGCAATTTATATTTCATCATTAATAAATCTGAACTTAAAGATGGTGAATTTGAAATTTTATTAAATTATCTTCAGAAATACTCTCAACAACAAAAATAACTACGGAAGTTTCGCCACCAAACTTTCCGGCAGTACTTTCAAAATTAAATAAATAATCTTCCATTTAAAATTCGGAACGATGGTGAAAGAATTTCCGGCATTGACAATGAATTTTGCAACATAATCCGGCTCCATCATTAAGCTTTTGTTGAGTTCCAGGCCAGCATTGATTTTTGTATTTATATAACCGATAACCAAAGCATTAACTTTAATATTTTTTGAAGCCAATTCTTGTCTCAAACCAGCTAAATAAGTTGTAAAAGCAGCTTTTGTACTTCCGTACACGAAATTACTTTTTCGTCCTCTCACACCCGAAAGTGATGACAATCCAATAATTCTTTCCAGATTTTTATTGCTTTCATCCATCGCAATAATATTAAGGATGGAAACAGCACCCATATAATTTACCATCATCATTTGGTGGCTTCCTTTGAAATTTCTCAAAGCCTTTTCATTGTCCACTAAAAAACCCGCCGCGTAAACTACAATATGAGGTTTTACAGGTAGCTCATCATAAAATTCTTGATGGGAATCGAAATCTACAACATCAAAACTTAATATAGAAACTTTTGAGTTGAGATTATTTTCCATAACAAAATTTTCCAAAGAATCTGTATTTCTCGATGCAGCAATAACGGAAAATCCTTTTTCAATGTATTGTTTGATACATTGTTTTGCAACATCGGAATTGGCACCCAGAATGAGAACGGTTTTGTTTGTGTTTTGATTCATTGAGCAAAGATAATTTAAACCACAAATTCCACAAATATTTCCACTAAGAAGAACACAAATTAAAAGATCATGTCATACATAGTATTGTTATCCTAAAAGCATCTAGATTACTTTCTTAGATATTTCAGAATGACAAACTAAGTGTAATATAAATGAGGTTATAAAAAGTTTCGGCGGGGTGAGCTTTGCTCACCCCGCCGAAACGAAATATCTTAAAAACTAAAAAATTATTTCTTTTCAGTTTCAATCTCTTTTTTATCATCTGCTTTTTCAGCAGCTTTTGCTTTATCTCCAAAACGAGCTTCTGTAAATTCTCTTGAAACAGCTGCTTTTTCGAATTTCAGTTTTCCTGATAATGTTTCAATCACGAAACCATCATCCTGAACCTGAGCTATTCTTCCGTGAAGCCCTGAAGTAAGCACTACTCTTGTTCCTACTTTTAAAGTTTCCTGGAAGTTTTTTTCCTGTTTTTGTTTTCTCATTTGAGGTCTTATCATTAAAAAATAAAAACCTACAAACATCACCCCCATCATGATCAGCATCATGGAAGAATTTCCTCCTGCTGCGGGTGCTTGTAAAAAAATTGTTAGTATATTCATTATATTATGGTTGAATATTCGCTGTGAATGTTAATTTAATAGGAGCTTTTTCCACATTAGCATACACATCTGCAAATTTGCTTACGTTTCCGTCAAAGTTTGTAGAATCGAAGTGTAATGTAATCTTTCCTTTTTTACCAGGCATGATTGGCTCTTTAGTAAAATCACCGGCTGTACATCCACATCCAGGCTTTACTTCAGAAATTACCAACGGATTAGTTCCCGTATTTGTCACTTCGTAAATATGGTCTACTTTATCCCCTTTTTTGATATTTCCAAAATCGAAGCTGTTTTCAGAAAGGGCAATTGTTGTTAATGGCTGGTTTGAAGCTGGCGCCGGAGTTTCTCCTGCCGTCAACATTTTAGTTGATGCAGAATCACCCGGAGTTGCAGCTGTAGCAGCAGAATCCGTTGCAACTTCTGTACCTGTAACTTCTTTGTTTTCTTTTTTACATGAAGTCAAACCAAAGCCTATGATAGACAAAGCGATAATTGATAACGTCTTTTTCATTTTATATTCTATTTAGATCTTTACAATATTTATCCAAAATCCCGTTAATAAAAATATTCGAACGGTCGGTAGCAAATACTTTTGCAATCTCGATATATTCATTGATAATAACTCTTGAAGGTGTAAAAGGAAAGTTGTCAATCTCCGTAATAGCTGCCGATAAAATCACTTTATCCATTAAAGAAACTCTTTCCAAATCCCAGTTTTCCAGTCTTTCTTCCAGTTTCTTTTCGTTACTTTCCCAGCTGTTCAGAGTATCTCTTAACAATTTTCCGGCAAAATCTTTATCATCCTCATCTTTAATCATCTTAATTAAAGTTCTGCTTTCTTCATCTTCTTTCAGGAAACCAATTGTTTTTTGAACCATTGAGTTGGCAATGTGGATATCATCATACCAGGAAAGTTCTTTATCTCCAAGATAATCATGAAAATCATCATTTTCAGCGATATATCTTAAAAATAATTTACCGATGAATTTTTGATCATCTTCAAAAGAATACCCATCTTCTTTCATGAAATCCTGATATCGTTTTCCTGCCGTAATCCTCTGAAAGGTTTTTACCAGCAAATCATCATGCATATCCCATTTCAATTCTTTATGCTGTCCTGTAAAGAACAGTCTTTCCGGATTTTCTTCCAGCTTGATTAAGACCTGATTGTTGATGAATTTCTGATTAGGATTAGTATTAGCATCAGTTTTAATATATTTATTTTTACCAATCTCAATTTGATGTTCTGCCAATTCTTTCAGGGCTACCAAAAAATTAAGCTGATAAATGTATAGATGATAGATTTTCTCTATACTTGTAAACATATTTTTCTCTAATACATCAAATTTTACAGGGTTCTGGTAATATGAATACACAGTCTGTACTATTTTTTCACGGATTTGTCGTCTTCCTAACATTCAAAGAGCTTTTATGACGGCAAAGATACAAAATTTAAAATTGATGAAATTCGTTATATGATCACATTTTCGTAATTTTGTAAAACTTTATGAAAGCGCTAAAAACACTAAACCCCTATTTTTGGAAACACAAGATATTGTTATTTTGGGGGGTATTATTTATCATTGCCAGTAATTTTTTCAATATATATAAGGTACAGTTTGTAGGAAAATCAGTTGATGAGCTTACACATAGCGGAAATATGGGTTTCAACCAACAGGTTTTAATTTATGTTGCCATTATTGTCGGATGTTCATTGTTGACGGGATTTTTTACTTTCATGATGCGTCAGACCATTATTGTTGCCTCCAGGAGGATTGAATATGAGCTGAAAAATAAAATTTACAGGCATTATCAGGATTTATCTTTAACGGATTATAAGCAGACCACAATCGGTGACTTAATGAACAGATTGAGTGAAGATGTCGTTGCGGTAAGAATGTATCTGGGACCCGGTGTGATGTATGTTGCCAACTTGATCGTCCTTGTTGTTATTACGGCTATCTACATGATAAAAACGGATGCTTCAATGACTCTCTGGACATTGCTGCCACTTCCAATCTTATCTTATGCAATTTATAAAGTAAGTTCTATCATTAATAAAAAGTCGAAAATCATGCAGAAAAGCCAGTCTGCCATTTCAACTTTTGTACAGGATAGTTTTTCGGGAATTCGTGTTGTAAAATTTTTCGCGAGAGAGAAATATATTAAAAACAATTATGGAGTCAAAGTAACAGATTACCAGGATAAGGCACTTGATCTTGCAAAAACTGAGGCCTATTTCTTTACCATTATTTTATTTGTAATTGGACTGCTGAATGTTGCCATCATCTGGGTTGGTGGTGAAAAATATATTGCCGGACAATTAAGCATTGGTAAAATCGCTGATTTTTTCATGTATATCAACACGTTGATTTTCCCATTTTCAATGGTGGGCTGGGTAACTTCCGTGAATCAAAGAGCGGAGGCATCCATGCAGAGAATTAATGAATTCATGGATAAAAAATCCGATATCGTTAATAAAAATTTTGAAAATTATCCTATAAAAGGTGATATTGAGTTCAGGAATGTTTCTTATGTATATCCGAATACTGGAATCAAAGCGTTGGAAAATTTAAGCTTTAAAGTAAAAGCCGGAGAATCCTTAGCTATTATGGGGAAAACGGGTAGCGGAAAATCTACCATAGCCCTACTTTTATGTCGTTTAATAGATCCTACGGAAGGTGAAATTTTAATTGACGGTAAAAATTTAAAAGAGCATAATTTAGATAATTACAGAAATTTCATTGGGTATATTCCTCAGGAAAGCTATCTTTTCTCAGATTCCATCGAAAATAATATCGGGTTTGCCGTTGACCATCCTACCCATGAAAAAGTAGTTGAATATGCAAAAATTGCCGACGTGGATAAAAATATTATTGGCTTCAAGGAACAATACAAAACCATGGTTGGAGAGCGTGGAGTGATGCTTTCGGGAGGTCAGAAACAAAGAATATGTATTGCAAGGGCATTGATTAAAGACCCAAACATCATCATTTTCGACGATTCGCTGTCTGCCCTGGACACCGAAACCGAGCAAAATATCCTGGAAAATATCGACAGGAAAATTCATAACGCAACATCCATAATCATCACACACAGAGAGTCTAGCGCTCAGAGAGCCGATAAAATTCTCAACCTGACTGAAATTGCCGATTCCGTAACCGCATAGCTGATTCATTCACAAATGTTAAATAAATCATAAAAAAAATTTTGTGATTAAAAGAAAACTTTTATATTTGTTCTTAACAAGATTAAAAAATATCTAACAATGAGTGAATACAAGGAACGCCATGAAAATGAAATTTTCACGAAGGTGTTAAAAGCAGGAAGAAGAACTTATTTCTTTGATGTGCGCGAGACGAAAGCAGGAGATTATTATCTTACGATTACCGAAAGTAAAAAGAACTTCGGGGAGAATGGGGAAGCTACATTCGAGAAACACAAAATTTACCTTTACAAGGAAGATTTTAAGAGTTTTCAGGAGATGTTTAATGAGTCCACAGATTTCATCATTAATGAAAAGGGTGAGGATGTAATATCAGAAAAACATGACAAAGACTTCAAAAGCAGATCATTCACGATCGATTCTGACGACGAGGTCTAAGCCAACAAATACTTTAAAAACACAAGCATCTGAAAAAGGGTGCTTTTTTTGGCTCCAAACTCTTCTAAATTATAAATTTTGAATTTTATATTTTAAATTTTTACTAGATAAGCTCCTTTAAATTTAATTTAAAATAACTAAAAATAAAAAAGTACACCTTTTGAAAAGTGTACTTTTATTGGGTGAATGAGGGGTCTCGAACCCCCGACCTTCGGAACCACAATCCGACGCTCTAACCAACTGAGCTACAATCACCGTTTTGTGAGTGCAAATATAGGGAAGATTTTTAAATTACCAAACAATTCCGTCAAAATTTTTCATCGCAATCAACTTCTCAGACGTAAATCCCTCAGCATAAGTGACTCCCGAAAGTCTTCCCAAATCCTGCGCACGATATGTCAGGCTTTCATAAAAATCTTTCGAAGTAATTGGTGTCTCCGGTTCCTTAGAAGTAGGATCATAAAACTGAGTTTTGAATGCCATACAGGCTTCTATTTTTTTATCCAGATGTTCAGAAATATCAATTACAAATTCCGGTTCAATATTTTTCCATTGAATATAATGAAAAACATGCTTTGGTCTCCATACTTCCTGATTCTCCCCTTCCAAAACCGTTTCTATTTTTCTCAGACCTGCTAAAAAGCACGCATCCGACACTAATTTCGCTCCTTTTGCATGATCAGGATGTCTGTCATCAATGGCGTTGGCTAAAACGATTTCCGGCCTGTATTTACGAATCATTTTTACGATCCTCATCTGATATTCTTCAGAATTTTCCAAAAAGCCATCCTTCATTCCAAGATTTTCTCTGGCAGCAACTCCTAATATTTTTGCAGAATTTGTGGCTTCTATTTTTCTTGTTTCATCAGTTCCCCTTGTGCCCAGTTCGCCTTTTGTAAGATCAACGATAGCACATATTTTTCCTTCAGAAATCATTTTGGCGATTGTTCCGCCGCATCCCAGTTCCACGTCGTCAGGGTGCGCACCAAAAGCAAGTATATCTGTTTTCATATTTTCAAAGATAAGATTTAAAATAAAAACTTCCCAAACATTACGAATGGGAAGTTTAATATATATAATTTAAATTTTAAATTATTTGTTGATCTCCGCGTTTAATTTTACCGCATCCTGATAAGTAGGATCCAATTGTACAGATTTAGCAACATAATCCTTAGCCTTAGCAACATCACTGTCTTTAGACAGATAAGCTACCGCGAAGTAAGCGTATGCTAAAGTCTGTTTATTTGCATCAACTTCTGCAGGTTTTACAGTAGCAATATACTTTTCGTAAGCAATTTTTGCTGCATCATTATTACCCGCCTGCTGATAAGAATATCCTAAGCTGTAGTAAGCCGGAGCCCAATCAGGAAGTAGCGTACTCATTTTCTGCCATGTCTGGATTGCTCCACCCCAGTTTTTAGCTTCTTGGTAAGCTGTTGCCAGCTTAAATAAAGAGTCTGTATCCTGAGCATTAGCCGCAACTTTTTGCTTTAATCCTTCAATAACAGGGTTTGTTGGTCCTGCATCCGCATTAGCCTGAGAAGCTCCCCCACCAGCAATTTTAGCCAATTCCATATCCCATTTCATTGTTTCATCCTTAGCAGCTTTAGCAATAGCAATTTTTTGCTGCGCTTCAGTTGTTAAAGCTGTTTTCTTAGCTGCATCCGTTTCAGTTTTAGCCAGTCCTGCTGCGATCAAACCTTGTAAACCTTGATCTGCAGGCTGTATTCTGGATTTGTCAGCCTGAGATGTGAAGCTGTCCATATTTTGTTTTGCTTCAGCATATTTTCCATCTGCATATAATTGATAAGCTCTTAATTTAAACTTAATCGGATCATTAATTTTATCAAAAATCTTATCTAAAACCTGCTTTGAGTTGGCGTAATCTTCATTAGTAAAATAAAGCTTAGCAATTTCTAACTGAGTATATGGATCCTCATCAGCATATTTTGTATAGTTGATAAGGTCTTGAGTCGCTTTTGCATTTTGCTGATATCTAATGTCATAAGCTGCCATCACCTTGTATGCAGGTGCATAAGACGGATCTGTAGCAATTGCTTTTTCGATATTCGTCTTTGCTTGTTGCCATTGCTGAGCAGCCATCCATAGAGAACCGATTCTTGTATAAACCGATGCCTTATTTTTAGCTAAAGGCAAAGCTTTTTCGTAAGCTGTCATCGCATCACCAGGCATTCTTTTCAATCTGTAAGCATCACCTAATGTATAGTAATAGTGCGCAGGAACCTCTTTTCTCTGAGCTCTTTCAATTGCTTTATTTAAGAATTGGATTGCAAGATCCGGAGAGTTATTTTTCTCAAATAACGTTAAAGCTTCAGCCGCTCTGAACAATACTTCAGCATCTTTTTCTCTGGAATCCGTTACAACTTTCTGAATTTCAGCAATTGCATTTTTATCACCTTTTCCAAGTTTTACTGCTGCCAACCCGATTTTATTCAAATAGCTTTTGCTGTCTGCTGCAATACCTTTATTAAAATTTTCCGTAGCTGCTGCGAAATCCGGCTCTACCTGCTTCAAAAATGTATTTCCTAAGTAGAAATAATTTTCTGCGCTAGGCTCTTTCGCAATCATATTAGTAAAATTAGTTTTTGCTTGAGCAAATTTATCGCTATCAATACTGTTGATGCCATCCTGTACTGTTTGCGCAAAGGCAAAGTTGGTAAAAAATACCACTGCTGCTCCAAAAGCAATCTTCTTTACATTCATAATCATTATATCTTTCATTTTATATTTTAAATTAAGATTATATTATACACAATTTTCAGACCAAAATAATAGACTTATTGAGGGTAAAACGTTAATTTAATATTTTTTAACGCATTTGAACTTCTCTTCGGTACAAATTATATGGTTGTAGCCCTTCTTTTTGAACAATCATCTGCCCCAATTGGGTACATGAATATCTTATAAAGCCGTTAGCAATATTGAAATTTCCTTCATTGGTTAGAAAATAAAGAGTTCTTGTGAATGGGTAATTCATTTTCCGAAGGTTCTCAGAATCTGTATTGTATAGTTTTCCTTTGTTTTCAACAGGAAGAATTTTCACCATACTTCTCAGCTGTTCAGATTCTTTATCGTAAGGACGACTGAAAGTGTTAAGGCCTATCACACCGATTTTATTTGGATATTTACCTAATTCTTCAATAATATTTTTACTTCCCGGAATGATAGAATATTTTAAATCTTTCGGCTGTTTTTTAAGCTTTTGGGCAACAAAATTTAAGTTGCTGGAATTAGCCCCGTCAAAAATAAATGTTTTTTCTCCAGACTGCATTCCCTGAGCAATTTCTTCCATCGAAATACTTTCTTTCGGGGAATCTTTTGGAACAATAAAAACAACTGCATCTGCTGCAAATTTTGCCGGTAAAAACTTTAAATCTACCTGTTCTTCATATGCTTTAATCTCCTCCGGACTTAAATTTCTTGACATTACGGCAATTCTGGCCTTGTCATGTAACAAATCAAGAAAGCCTAAATCTTCTTTTTTTGTAACAACTTTGATTTTCGTCTCGGGATAATTGATCATATATCCTTCTGCCAAAGCCTCTGTAACGCTTTTAAAAGATTCATCCGTAAAAATCGTCATTTCACCTTTATGATAGGAAGGTGACTTGTCCTCATTCTTGCAGCTTACTGCTATAATACTAAGAAAAAACAGCATTATAATTTTAACACTATTTTTCATTTCCTGAATCTTTTATTTTTGAAATCGCTCTGTAAATTCTGAAAATACCATAAAGAATCAGTAATCCTCCAAGGGCATAGGCAACACCAGGCTCCAGAATAGTGAAGAAGAATTTGTAGAAAATAACTACAATTCCTAAAACGATATAAAACAATCCCGTGATGAGGGATAACCAATTGAACATCATACAACAAAAATACCAAAAAAAATAAAAAGAGAAGCATAAGCTTCTCTTTTTTAATTATTATTTAAAGATAAAATTATCCTTCAAAATTCATCTTCACAGGGAAACGGAAACGAGAACGAACTGGCTGCCCGTTAACTTTACCCGGAATCCACTTAGTTTTGATACTCTTAACCGTTCTTTCGGCCTCTCTGTTGAAGTCCTGGTTTGATCCAGAAGCTTTAACCTGGCTTAAAGAACCATCTCTTTCAACAACGAAAGTGATCTCAGTACTTAAAGTACCTTCCCCTTCCACTGAAGAATTGTCAAAATTATCCATGAATTTAGATCTAAATCCATTGATACCTCCTGAACTAAAATCAGCAGATTGATCCACAGACTCATATACATCATTGGTAACCTGAGGCTTCACTTCAGCAGTTGAAGTTTTAGTACCAGTAGATGGTGGCGGTGGCGGAGGAGTATAAGCCGGAGCTTTTACACCTTCCTGAGCTACCAATCCAGTCTGAGTTTCTAATTGCTTAGAAATCGGTGGTGGTGGAGTTTCAATTTTCGGAGCTTTTACAGGCTCTGGAACCACGTTCTGAATAATTTCAATTTTCTCCTCTTCTTTTGGAGGTGGAGGTGGTGGAGGTGGTTCTTCTTCTTTTGGCTGCTCGATAATTTTATCTTCCTGAAGAATTTCTACTAAATCTGCCTTCACTTCTTGTGGAGGGGGTTCAGTAAGCCTTTTAATGGTAAGATAGATAAATGGAGACAAAGCCGCTATCAGGAATAATGTTGTTCCTACGATAAAAGATTTCGTCAGAAGTCTTGGATACTGATGTCTTAAATCGTATGCACCATATTCCTTGTTTCTATTTTCAAATACAATCTCGTCTAAGGTAAGACGTGGATCGTATGCATTTTCATTTGCCATAGATTTACAATATTATGGTTTAAATTACTTTGTAGCCGGTGCTGCAGGAGCTCCTGAGTTACCCACCCTTTTGTCATAAATTGCTTTTTCCCAAGGCTTAAGATCAGTAACACCGTACTGCTCGCTTTTGGTAATCGCCATTTCGTCAAGGATATCTACGAAGTTTTTATATACAGCATCGTCAGTCGGTTTGATAATTACAGTAAATTTTGTTTTATCTGCCGCATTTGCTTTTGCCTGCTCAATTACTTTTCTAATTCCTTCTCTGTCGAAGCTAGTTTCATTAAGATTCTGATCCGTTAAAGACGTATTGTCTTGTTGGTGCCAGAAAATCTTATTGTCTTTACCTAATAATAAAGAAATAGAGTTAGAAAGTTTAATTTCTGTTGGAGGTGGTTTTTTTGTTTCATCTTTCGGTTTTGCCGGAAGACCCAAATCCATTACATTCGGTTTTGAGAATGTGGTTGTGAACATAAAGAAGGTAATCAAAAGAAACCCTAAGTCCACCATCGGAGTCATATCTACGCGGGTATTCTGCTTCTTGGAACGGACCTTGCCGCCTTTCCCGCCTTTTTCCTGTACTTGTACTTCTGCCATTTCTAATCGATATTATTCGTTAGGTTTACCTTCTTGTGATGTAATCAACCAAAATTTAAGAAAATCAATATCTCTTAAACCCTCAAATAAGCTTTTTACTTTTGGATATTCTGTAGTAACGTCGCCTTTGATAGCTAGTTTGTATTCAGGGTTTACTTTTAAACTCTGTTCTACCCAATCCACTAATTGCTTATTTGTGCTGTCCATAGGGATTCCCTTAGGACTTTTAAAATTCTTCTGCTCATCTTCCGGCAAATCAAGATAGCTTTTCAGCTGGTTCATAGGAACTCCGATTGCCTGTACTCTTTGGAAAGCGGCTTTTTCATTATTGTCAAAAGTAATACCATACTTCTGGCCCATATTGTCTAAAAGCTTTACTCTTTCAGATGCGTTTTCTACCGGCTGGAAATAAAATTTTCCGTCCGGAGTAGCGTTGATGGTCATCAAGCTTGCATCAGGAAGTAACTTCTCTGATATTGAAGATGGCGGTTTGATCTGCTCCACGTCAGGTTTTTTAAACTGAGTGGTCAAGATAAAGAACGTAAGTAGTAGGAACGCAACGTCACACATTGCCGTCATATCCGTCACTACTCCATGTCTTTTTGGTTTGACTCTCGCCATTATTATTAATGATTTTTAATTAAACTTCGTTTTACTTAATGCAAATTCCTTGCTAATTCTTAGTTGAATTCAGCGAAAGATTGTTGGATGCTCATTGCGATCTCGTCGATCTTATAAGTTAATCCGTCAATTTTAGAAGTAAAGAAGTTATAAAGGATGATAGCGATAGCTGAAGTACCGATACCTAAAGCTGTATTAATCAAGGCTTCAGAGATACCTGTAGAAAGTGCAGCTGCATCCGGAGTACCACCTCCTGAACCTAATGCGAAGAACGCCTTGATCATCCCGATTACCGTACCTAAAAGTGCCACTAACGTTGCAACAGTACCTAATGTAGAAAGGATCATCATGTTTTTCTCAAGCATTGGCATCTCAAGAGTAGTAGCTTCTTCAATTGCTTTGTTAAGCGCTACCATTTTTTGCTCTTTGTTAAGCGTAGTATCATGTGATAAAGCTTTGTAAGTAGTAAGACCTTCCTTCACCACGTTACCTACAGAACCTTGCTGTCTGTCGCACTCTTCTAAAGCTTCGTCAATTTTGTTTTGGTTTAGTAAGCTTCTTACTTGTACAACGAAGTTGTCTAAGTTCCCTTTTCCGGCAGCTTTACCAAGTACGAAATATCTTTCGAAAGAGAAAACGATTACCGTGATCATGAAAGTAATCAATACCGGTACAATTACCCCTCCTTTGTAGATAATTCCTAAGAACGACTCTGGGTGAATGTCTTTTCCTTCAACACTTGAGAAAGCAACAGAACCACTACCAAGTTTGTCTGCGTCTTTGAAATTTCCTGGGTTACCCAGAACGAATAAATAAATAGCAACTCCTATTAGAAATAAAATAGGAATAATAACAGCTGGATTTAAACCTCCTGCCTTTCTAGCAACTACTTGCTCATCATTTTTTGAAACATTCATTTCCATATTTAACTAAATTATATTGTTTTAAAAATTTTTACAGTTTGTAAATTAAAGGCAAAATTAATTAAAATGCAAGAGTCTTAAATAAACATTTTGCTTTTTTTCGACAAAGAAATTTTAATACGATTTCGATATTATAATTATTTTCTCTTTTTTTGGCAATAATCGTTAATTTTAACAATTACGTTAAAAATTTAAAAATTTTGAGGCCGCATTTTTTTTAATTTGCCAATGTTAATTTTTTTTTAAATTACGATATTCACAATTCTGTGAGGAACAACAATGATTTTTTTCGGGGTTTTGCCTTCCAAAATTTGTTGCATTTTGTCATCCTGAAGTACTAAATCTTCTACTTCTTTGGCAGAAAGCTGCGCAGAAAGTGAAATTTTAAACTTCATTTTACCATTTATGCTTATCGGATACTGAATTTCGTCTTCTACCAAGTAATCCTCATTCAATACAGGGAATTTCTCGAATTCTACAGACTCATTGTGACCCAACAGGCTCCAAAGCTCTTCACAGATGTGAGGGGCATAAGGAGAAATGATAACGGCTAACGGTTCTAAAATATTGCGTTTGTTGCATTTTATTTTTTGCAATTCGTTTACAGCGATCATAAATGACGATACAGATGTATTGAAAGAGAAGTTCTCAATGTCGTAAACCACCTTCTTTATTAAGGTATGCAATACTTTATATTCTTCTTTCGTAGGTTCCTCATCTGACACTTCAAAAACTTCGCCATTAAAGTATAAATTCCAGAATTTTTTTAAGAAACCGTAAACTCCGCTAAGACCTTGTGTGTTCCAAGGCTTGGATTGTTCCAATGGTCCTAAGAACATTTCATACAATCTTAACCCGTCTGCTCCATATTCATTACAAATGTCATCAGGATTTACAACGTTGTATTTTGACTTTGACATTTTTTCAACTTCACGACCTGTGATGTATTTTCCGTCTTCCAAAATAAATTCTGCGTCTGCATAATCCGGTCTCCAAGCTTTGAAGGCTTCTGTATCTAATTCATCGGATGTTCCTTTTAATAAAGATACGTCAACGTGGATTTGCTGAGTCTTATAATCTTTTGCTAAATTTTTAGATACATATTGATTAGTACCATCAATTCTATACACAAAAGCACTCATCCCCAAAATCATCCCCTGATTAATCAACTTCTGAAAAGGCTCATCATGATTAATATATCCTCTGTCCTTTAAGAACATATTCCAGAAACGGGAATACAACAAGTGACCGGTCGCGTGCTCGCTACCTCCGATGTATAAATCTACCTGTCCCCAATAATCTGCCAGTTCTTTTTTAACAAAAACCTCATCATCATTCGGGTCCATATATCTAAGGAAATACCATGAGCTCCCTGCCCAACCCGGCATTGTAGATAATTCTAACGGGAAAACTGTTTTCTCATCAATTAAGTTTGTATCCACCACTTTTTGATTGGCTTCGTCCCAAGCGAAAGTTTTTGCATTTCCTAATGGCGGATCTCCGTCTTCGGTCGGTAAATATTTTTCAACTTCAGGAAGTTCCAGAGGCAATGCTGAAGCCGGCAATGTGTAAGGCATTCCATCCTTATAATATATAGGAACCGGTTCGCCCCAATAACGCTGCCTTGAGAAAATAGCATCACGCTGTCTGTAATTCGTTGTTCCGTGGCCAATTCCTTTTTTCTCGATTGCTGTAATGATGACGGCTTTGGCTTCATTATAATTTAAACCATTCAAGAAATCAGAATTTACACAAACAGAATCTTTAGAATCAAAAGAAGCTTCCTGAACGTCTTCGTCAGTTTCTACTACTTTTTTAATTTCTAAATTAAATTTCTTTGCAAATCTGTGGTCGCGCTCGTCATGTGCAGGAACCGCCATTACCGCTCCTGTTCCGTATCCCATCAAAACATAATCCGAAATATAGATCGGCATTCTTTCATTGCTGAACGGATTGATTGCATAACTTCCCGTGAAAGCACCGCTTACGTTTTTCACGTCAGCCATTCTGTCTCTCTCGGTTTTTTTGGAAGTTTCTTCAATATAATTGTCTACCTCAGCTTTTTGTTCTGCTGTAGTAATTGTTTCCACTAAAGGATTTTCCGGCGCCAATACCATAAAGGTTGCCCCGAAAATAGTATCAGGTCTTGTAGTGAAAACCTCAATGATTTCGTTATTGTGAGCTTCAATTTCAAATTTCACCTGCGCTCCCTGGGATTTTCCGATCCAGTATTCTTGAGAATCTTTCAATGGTTGTGGCCAGTCCAGCGTTTTAAGACCTTGTAATAATCTTTCAGAATACGCAGAAATCCTCATGCTCCACTGCATCATTTTTTTCTGATAAACAGGGAAACCTCCTCTTTCGGATTTTCCGTCTTTTACTTCGTCGTTGGCTAATACTGTTCCTAATGCAGGGCACCAGTTTACCGTCGTTTCCGCTCTGTAAGCTAAACGGTAATTTAATAAGATATCTTCTTTATCAATTTCAGAAGCGTTTTTCCATTCTTCTGCCGTGAAATTTAATTCATCGTTCTGATTGGCATTTAATTCTTCCGTTCCTTTTTCTTCAAAATGTTTGTTTAACGTTTCGATAGATTCTGCTTTATCAGTATTTTTATTATACCATGAATGGAACAGCTCAATGAAAATCCATTGTGTCCATTTATAATAGGAAGGATCGGAAGTTCTTACTTCTCTGCTCCAATCGAATGAGAAACCGATTTTTCTTAACTGCTCTTCGTATCTGGTAATATTTTGCCCAGTCGTAATTGCAGGATGCTGCCCCGTCTGAATAGCATATTGCTCAGCAGGAAGCCCAAAACTATCATAGCCAACAGGGTGGAGAACATTAAAACCCTGATGCCTTTTGTATCTCGCATAAATATCGGATGCAATATATCCCAGCGGATGGCCTACATGAAGCCCCGCTCCCGATGGATACGGAAACATATCGAGAACATAAAATTTGGGTTTGTCTGTGTTATTGGAAGTTTTGTACGTTTGATTGTCTTCCCAGTATTTCTGCCACTTTTTTTCTATCTGCTGATGATCGTAAAACACTTTTTATAGATATTAGATGTTAGATTCTAGATATTAGATTATTTAAATTCCACTCTAGTTTTCACAAAAATAATGATTTTAAAAGAAATGGAAATTTAATTTTTGATTAATTAGCATTAACAAAAAAATCCCATCCGAAGATGAGATCTTTATTTTTAGAATTAATTCTGAATACTATTGAGGAATTCTCTTGAATGTATAGGTTACAGAATTATATTCGGTAGGATCTGTTGTATCTTCGATCGTAAGATTCAGGGTATTTTCATTGAGTGTAGTCACTTTCCCTTTGTCTGGTTCCACGATTCCCTGATATTTGATCTGAACAGCTTTACTGTCTTTATCAAAAGTATAGGTAAAGTTTCTGTCGAAAGTAATATCACACATACCCGGAGTTGCGCTGTCACCCTTATCCGTTCTTTTCCCTGTATTTCCTGCATTGAAAACCCATCTTCCTTCTTTCTGACAATCTGTATAGGCAATCTCGTCTGAAACAGGAGTACCTCCAACGGGAACGCTTGTAACGACTTCTTTTACCGGCTGCCAGGTTCCAACAAGCGGATATTCGATAGTAGGGTTGTCATCATCACTACATCCAGTAGCTACAAATAATGATAAACCTGCAAATAGTAATGCTAATTTCTTCATGTATCAAATTTTTCAGACGCTAAAATTATAATTTTTTTGATTTAATTAATAGTTTTTTGTGAAAAATTATTAGAAACTTATTTATTTTCAAAATTATAAATGGATTTCCGCCCAATATTACTGCTATTTAACAAATATTGAACTTTAGAATAATCCTCTATTCTCCGAAAAAAACTATTTTTGCACAAAACATTGCAAATGCAAGACATAACGAAAAATAATTTTGACTTTATCCGTGTTCTCCTCGCTTTTATCGTTTTCGTTGGACATTTGGGAACTTTGAGTGCTTCAAAAGATCTCAAAATACTTGAACACAGCCCGATAGAGATTGCTGTTTTCGGTTTTTTCGTTGTGAGCGGATTTCTTATCGCAAGAAGTTACGACAGGTCTTCCAGCTTAAAAAGCTATTTAAAAAAGAGAATCAATAGAATTGTTCCTGCTTATTTGCTCGTTGTTTTTTTGTGTGCCATATTATTAAGCTTCGTAAGTACACTTCCTCTTTCCGAATATTTCAGCAACACACAGGTTTACAAATATCTTTTCTGGAATTCTCTGTTTTTGAATTTTAAGGCGCCGTGGCTTCCGGGAGTTTTTGGAAATCAGGCTGTGAATGGAGCTTTATGGACCCTTAAGGTAGAAATGTCGTATTATTTTTGCGTCCCGTTATTGTTCCTGCTTTTTGGTAAAAACAATAAATACCGGAATATCAGCTTGATTATTTTATACTTTATTTCATTGGTTTATCTTAATTATTTTGAAGGATTAAATAAGATGTCAATGTCTAAGCAACTTCCCGGCGTGCTGTGTTATTTTATAGCGGGAATGCTGATTTATTTTAATTTTGATAAATTTATTCAACATAAACACAAGCTTTTCATTATCGCGTTGGCTACCGTTTGGATTGATTTGATTTTTGATATCAAATTATTCTCTCCAATGATGGTTGGCATTATTGTCCTTTATATCGCTTACTCCTTTAAGTTTTTAAATAACTTCGGAAAATACGGAGATTTTACATACGGAATTTACATTTTCCACTTCCCTATCATCAGAACTTTTACCACTTTAGGGCTGTTTGAAGATTATAATCCGTTTGTAATGGCATTTATCTGTATGCTGCTTGTCATCGCTGTCGGTGTAAGTTCATGGCATTTTTATGAAAAAAGATTTTTATAATTTAATTTTAAAGCACGAATGAAAGATCTGGTCTCCATCATCACTCCATCATATAATTCCGCAGAATTCATCGAGGAAACAATACAATCTGTCCTAAACCAGACCTATGAAAACTGGGAATGGCTGATTTCCGACGATCAATCCAAAGACAATACCGTCGAAATCATAAAAAAATACAATGATCCTCGGATAAAACTGCAGGTTCTCGAACAAAACGGAGGCGCAGGAAACGCAAGAAATAAAAGCCTTGAAAGAGCTCAGGGGAGATACATTGCCTTTCTGGATTCCGATGATTTCTGGTATCCGGAATACCTGGAAACGATGACCGACTATATGCAGGAAAACAATGCAGAACTCGTATACTGCAACTATTCCAGATGTGATGAACATACGATGGAACCTATTTTAAAAGATTTTGAAGCAGATAAAATCGTTACTTTTTCTAATTTGCTTAAAACCTGCAGACTGGCTCCGGTTTCCACCATTTACGACACAAAAAGAGTCGGAAAGTTTTTCTTCCCGGTAAAAAGTAAGCGTGAAGACCACGTCATGTGGCTGAATTTATTAAAAGAAATACCAAAAGGGTATCCCGTAAAAAAGACCCTCGCAAAATACAGAATGCGTGAAAACAGTGTTTCCAGGAAGAAGAAAAATATCATTAAAGACCAATATCTGGTATATAAGGATTTCATGGGATTTTCCACATTAAAATCTTTGTATTACACAGCAAACTGGGCCTTAAACGGATTTTTAAAATATTCTAAAATTTTCAATTAATGGAGTATTCAAAAGAGTTTAAAGCCGCCCTGAGTGCATTTTCCAGCATAGAAAAAGACCGCCTCATTTTCAGGCTATTGAAAAAAGACAAACTTTTATCTAAAAAACTGTACTTTGAATTGATCGATCAGGAAACCACTGACGACAAACGCGATACAATGGAAGAAAATGTTCGTGAGAAAGTTTTGCTAGCTTCAAAATATACCGGAAATCAAAAATATTTCCTGGGAATTGTCAGAAAAATAAGTGCGGAAATTACGGAACATGTAAAAATTACAACAGATAAATTCGGGGACGTTTCGCTTAATTTATTGTTGATTGATAAGATTTTAGATTACAACGAAGATCTTGGCCGACAAAGATTTGACAATGTGTACAAGCTTTATCTTTATATCATTAATAAAATTTTTAAAGCTTTAATTCTTACCAAAAAACTGGATGAAGATTACTGGATGGAGATTGATGAATACCTTAAAAATATTGAAATAAAAATTAATAAAAATCATTATCTGCAAAAGCTCTGCATTAATAACAATCTAGACTTTACATGGCTGAGAAGTGAAAACATTCCCGAAAATATAGATCAGATCGTAAAAGAAATAAAAAACCAGGGATTTTTACGATAAAATTTTCTTTATAATTAATTCTGTCGAATTCGGTTTTTCTGTGACGAATTTCTCTGCCTTTTCCGACATTGCCTGAAGAGCGTCTTCATTATTAATCAAAAACATTACAAAATCAGCGGCTAAACCTGCGTTCTCAAAAGATCTTCCGCCATCCACAGAAATGAGTTCATCTGCTTCAGGATTTTTTCTGTAATGATTTCCAAAAATTACCGGAACACCAAAAGTTGCCGCTTCCAGAATATTATGGAGTCCTGCATCATGAAAACCTCCGCCAACTACCGCAACATCGGCATAAGAATATAATTTTGAAAGCAAACCGATGCTGTCAATAATTAAAATCTTTGACTGAAAATTTTTAGTTGAATTATTAATTTCACTGTATAAAATTGCATCAGGAAAAATCTGCTTTAAATGCTGAACTCTTTTTAAATCATGTGGGGCAATAATCAATTTTGCGTAAGGATTCCCCAGCGAAACCTCTTCCGCAATTTTTTCTTCCGCCTGCCATGAGCTCCCGAAAACGACCACTTTATCATCTCCAATAAAGTTACTGATAAAATCCACATGATTATTACGACTTCTCAACTGTTTTACACGATCAAACCTAGTGTCGCCCGTTACTGAAGATTGAGTAAGCCCTACACTTTTGGCCAGAGCAAAAGACATATGCGTCTGATGAAAAAACCAGTCGATATTTTTTCGCAACTGTTTTACAAACCACTTTCCATACGAAGTAAAAAACGATTGACTGTCATAAAACAAGGCAGAAATCACATATGTTTTTATCCCTTGATTTTTTAATTCCTCCAACAGATTATACCAATAATCATATCTTACCGTAAAAAATAGTTCAACAGAAAACTGTGAAACAAACTCTTTTACATAAGACTTTTTATCGAAGGGTAAATAACAGACCACATCTGCAATATTTTTCTTCTTAACAACATTCTCATACCCCGATGGAGAGAAGAAAGTTAACAGAATTTTATGGGTGGGAAATTTTTCTTTTAATTGTTCTAAAACAGGAAGTCCCTGCTCATATTCGCCCAGGCTTGCGGCATGCATCCAGATGACTTTATCAGATTTTGAAAATACTGATTTTACTTTTTGTAACGACTCTTTCCTTCCTTCAACGCCTTTTTTAGTTTTATCATTAAACAACGAAAAAACTTTCATCCCGAAGATGAGCAAACTGATGAATATGTTGTAAAGAAAAGTCATTATTGAATATTTTTAATCATTTGAATATTCCAACAAAAATAAATAATACAATTAAGCTTCCAATCACTGCGAAAATTGCCGTCGCCATCGGAACCCTCGGTTTCGCATTTCCATCAAAGGAATATCTGAACATATAATCCTGACTGTTCAGGAAGATCAACGTAACCAATGTGAAGAGCCACCTGATGAAAACTCCCATGATAAGAAACTGGGCATCCTGGTTATCTTTCGTGATTTCTACAGGAAAATTGGTAGATTCGGGAGATCTTACTACAAAGGCAAACAAAAAATAAAATACAGTAAGCAAAACCGGCATCAAAAAAGAATATTTTTTACTTCCGAAGTTATCTGCTTTACCGTCAAAATCAAAGTGAACAGGAATTGTCTGTGGTAACGTTTTATAATTTTTTACCGTAAACCACCACAAAAAAACAAGTAATCCAAAATTACAAATATCAAAAATTGTAAGAAGAATATTTTCCATCCCAAATGATTTTTTAAAGATTAAAGTACACTTTTAATAACTCTCAATTTATGCGTATGTTTATTCATTTCTTTATTAAAAATTCCCGTAGAATCCAGGGTGTCAATCCTTACTTTTCCTGAAGCATGGATGATTTTCTGATTCTCCAGCATGATCCCGACATGCACGATTCTTCCTTCATCATTTTCAAAAAATGCCAGATCACCGGGTTGGCTTTCCTCAACAAAAGTTAGTGATTCTCCCACTTCAACCTGCTGAGAGGCATCTCTCGGTAATTTCACGTTATGAACTTTATAAACCAATTGTGTAAACCCGGAACAGTCTACCGCGAAAAAGCTTTTTCCGCCCCATAGATAGGGAACATTTAAAAATTCTCTTGCCGTGAGAGCAATACTTTCACGAACGTCATGGCTTCTTCTCGATGCCACAACAGGAAACTCAACTTCCGAACCTATTGAAAGTAATGTTTTTCCGTCATTCATCAAAACGGAAGAAAAATCTTCAGTCACTACCGTAACTTTTCGTTTTGCCAGTTCTTCGTCTGTCACAGGCTTTAGCTGTTTTGTATCCATCCATCCTTCATAGCCGTCGTAATGCATTTTTATCTTGGTCCAGTTTTTATTCACTTCCAAAATATCTGCACTTTCTCCATACAATATTTCCGTAACAATTTCCGCTCTGTCAGAACCTTCCGCACGAACGGGAGCCACTGTAACAATACAAATTCCTTTATTCATCTTATTAATTTAGAGATTAAGAAATTTAGGAATTAAGAAACTCATGTATTTTCTAATTCTAAATCTCCGAATTCTTTATCTTTTAATTATTTCCTGCGAAGGAAATTCACACCGTCCCGCAAAGGTAAAATAAGATTTTCAAAATCATCATCTTTTGCGATCAAATCGTTTAATTCCTTAATTATCTGTGTAGATTTCTGCTTCGGATTTTCTTCCAGCACTTTCCCGTACCAGAGGACGTTGTCAAACATTACCACCGATCCGGATTTTGTTTTAGGCTTGATTAATCTAAAATATTCCGCGTAATTTTCTTTATCCGCATCAATAAAAACCAAGTCAAAAATCTCATCTGTTTCCCTTAAAAATTCCTTCGCATCCTGAATCTTAAAATTAATCTGATTTGAATATTCACTTTCTGCAAAATATTTTCTGGGTAGATAAGCTAAATCTTCATTCACATCCAGTGTTGTAATTTTTCCGTCTTTTGCTAAGCCTGCCGTTAAACAAAGTGTAGCATATCCCGTGAAAGTCCCGATTTCAAGAATATTTTTCGGCTGCATCATTTGAGAAATTATGGTTAATAATCTTCCCTGCTGATAACCGGAAATCATATGGGGCTGTGTTGTTTTCTGATACGTTTCCCTTCTTAATTTTTTCAGAACTTCAGGCTCCGAGGAAGCGTGTGTTTCCAGATACCTGTCCATTTCTGGATTCTTTTCTTCAAAAAAGCTCATTCTACAAGTTTTTGTTATTCAAATTTACTTAAATATAAGGAAAATGCATGAAAAATCCCGAAGATTCTGAAGCATGGGGAAAACCCCATATCAATTACCGTAAAAATACGGATAGTTTTGCTCTGCAATAGCTCTACCTTTGCAAAGAAGGGTAAAAACACTAGAAGAAATAAAATGAATGTAGAGGAAAAACAAATTAACACGAAGAATCAAAGAGCCTCGATGCCGCAAGGTAAAACGGGCTCTTCTTTAGAAAAAACTAAACCGAAAATATCCAATTCATTTTTTCAACGAATTATTTCATTATTGAAAAAAGAAGAATTAATTTGATTAAAAAAATAAATCCCGAATTGCTTCGGGATTTATTATTATTGATTGAATGATGTTTAATTATTTTTTTGGCGTGATATCCATTAATTTCATGAATTCATCAAGCTTAGGCATAATGATGATTTCCGTTCTTCTGTTTTCCGCTCTTCCTGAAACGCTCATATTTGTCGCTTTAGGATTGTATTCGGAACGTCCGCCCGCTGTGATTCTTGCCGGATCTACACCGAATTGAGTTTGTAAAACTTTCGCTACCGCTGTACCTCTCAATGCAGAAAGATCCCAGTTGTCTTTTGGTAAATTTGGTGAGTTTAGAGGTGCGTTATCCGTGTTACCTTCGATCAATACAGAATATTTATCGTAATCGTTGATCACTTTAGCCACTTTCCCTAATACTTCCTGAGCAGCCGGTAAAACGTTGTAATCTCCTGTTTTATATAACATTTTATCTGAAAGTGAGATCATTACGACTCCTTTCAATACTTTCACCTGAACATCATCGTCAGCTACATTGTCCAAAGATCTTTTCAATTTGTTTGATAATGCTAAATTTAAACTGTCGTTTTTAGCATTGCTGGAAATTAATTGCTTGATATAAGAGTTTGAAGCATTAATCTCTCCTACTAACTTATCGATATTGGCAGAACTTTTTCCAGTATTTGAAAGACAAGCGTCAAGTGAAGATTTTAAAGCATCATGCTGACTTTTTAGTAAATTATTCTCACTCGTTAAAGCAGAATTTTGAGATTTCAGATCCTGAATTTCCCTCTGTCTTTCACCCACGTTTTCAATACATTGCTTGTAGTTTGAGCTTAGTGCATCGTACTGCTTTTTGCTGATACAAGATGTCATTCCCAACGCCATTGCAGAAACTGCTAGAATTTTAAAAATTTTCATAAATAATCATTTTTTGACGAATCAAAGGTAGAAAATTCATTTTAATTATATAAATTATCTTTGCACAAAAGAAATCCTCAGCATAGATGTTGAAAATAATAAGCTTTAAAAATCAATTAGAAAAAATTATTCATTCTTCTGAAAAACACACCTTCCTTTTGGCAGTGAGCGGCGGTGTGGATTCTATGGTTTTGGCCCACATTTTTAATGATTTAGGATTAAATTTTCAAATTGCACATATCAATTATAAGCTTCGTGGTGAAGATTCGGATCTTGATCAAAAAGTTGTTCGGGATTTCTGTGAAAAAAATCATATTAAATTTCATTTATACGAAATTTCAGATAAAGATCAAAAGCCGGAAAACTCGATTCAGCTTTGGGCCAGAGAATTGAGATATCGTTTTTTTAAACAAGTTCAACAAGACGAAAATCTGGAATTCCTGGTAACGGCTCATCACCTGAACGATCAGCTGGAAACTTTCATCATTAACCTTTCTAAGGCATCAGGAATCAATGGTTTAAGTGGAATTCCAACCAATGACAATAATATTTTAAGACCTCTCTTAAACTTTACAAAGGAAGAAATCTACGCTTTTGCAAAAGAAAACAATATTGAGTACCGCGAAGATCTTTCCAATACAAAAAGTGATTATTTAAGGAATAAAATAAGACTGGAAATTGTTCCGAAATTATTAGAAACCAATGAACATTTTTTAGAAAATTTTAAAAAGAGTTCTTCCTATTTAAAACAGACCAAAGATTTTGTTCAGCAACAGATTCAGGAGATAGAAAAACGGATTACTATCTTTAACAAATACCACAAAATTCTATCAAAGAAAAAGCTGGTGCAGGAAAATGACTTTGTTAAGTTTGAAATTTTAAAAAAGTACGGTTTTAATCAAGAAGAAGAAATTTCGAAAATTTTTAAAGCTGAAAACGGAAGCTCTTTTTTTTCAAAAGATTATCAATTGATGGTTAATTATGATGAACTGGTCATAAGCGGGAAAACGGAGGATGGAGGATGGAAGTTTGATGACAGAGATAAAAGAAGCAAGAATGAAATCCTTTTAATTGAAAAATTTGACTTTTCAAAAAGCCGAATCGACATTAATCTTGAACATCATATTGATGACATTGAAGAAATCGATAATAAATTTGAATGGGAATTTGATGCTGAAAAACTCCAGTTTCCCTTGCGATTAAGGAGACTTAAGGACGGTGATGAATTCTACCCTTCCGGTTTTTCCGGGAAAAAGAAAGTTTCTAAATTTTTTAGAGATGAAAAAATATCTATTTTAGCAAGGCCAAAAATATGGATCTTGTCTGATTGTAATAACAATGTACTCGGAGTTGTCTCTTATAGACAAGATGGAAAATACAAAAAAGATGAAAAAACAAAATTTACACTCAAAATTTTTAACTAAAATGAAGTTTAGAAACTGGTTTTTATTAATTCTTCTGTTTTTAGCGACAGGAATTAATGCACAAATCAAAAATCCCGTAAAATTCAAATTTACAATCAACGAATTAGGAGACAACCAATACGAAGCCGTGCTGAATGCCACGATGGAAAGTGGCTGGCATATTTATTCTAAAGACATCCCGGAAGACACAGGAATTCCTACTGATTATAAAGTTTCAGGAAAAAATATCGAACTTATCGGAAAGTTTGTGGAAGTTGGCAAAAAGCATGAAGAATTTTCCGAGGCTTTTGGCGGAAAGATTATTTATTATTCCAATTCTGCCGGTTTCAAGCAAAAATTTAAGTTAAAAGACGGGACAAAACCAGGAGATGTAGTGGCTGAAATCACTTATCAGACCTGTGATGACAGAGTTTGTCTGGCCCCGAATACCTTAGAATTCAATCAAAAAATTACACCAAAGGGCGCAACAGCAGAAGCTGCAACCGACGAAAAAACAGAACCCGCAAAAGATTCTGCGAAAGCCTCTGAAGTTACAGTGGTAGCTCCTGCAAATGCAACGGTTACCGTTACAGAAAACCCTCAATTGGATCCAAAACAATTAAAAATACCATCAATAGATTTCCAAAAACCATTGACGGATTGCGGAACTGCCTCTACAAAGGTTGAGGAAAACTATTGGACTTATTTGTTCTTAGGATTCATCGGAGGATTGATTGCATTATTGACTCCATGCGTTTTCCCAATGATTCCACTTACGGTTTCATTCTTTACAAAAGGGAATAAAAATAAAGCAAAAGGGAAGAGAGATGCTTTAATTTATGGATTCTTTATCCTTTTAATTTTTGTTTTATTAAGTATTCCTTTCCACATTATTGATGGGATTGCAGGAAATATTTTCAACGAAATTTCCACAAGCGTATGGCTGAATATCGTGTTTTTCATCATATTTATTTTCTTCGCAGGAAGTTTCTTCGGATACTATGATATTACGTTACCAAGCTCGATTGCCAACAAATCTTCAAAAGCGGAAGAAGCCGGTGGAATCATCGGAATTTTCTTCATGGCTTTGACTTTAGTTATTGTTTCTTTCTCATGTACAGGCCCTATTTTGGGAAGTTTATTGGGAAGTGCAGTGACAGGTTCGGCAAACGTTCCGATGTTGTTGACATTTGCTTTGGCTGGCTTCGGGTTGGCTTGGGCGATTATTTTCGGATTGCTCGCTTTATTTCCGCAAGCGTTGCAAAGTCTTCCAAAATCAGGAGGTTGGATGAACACAGTGAAAGTGGTTCTAGGCTTTGTAGAATTGGCTTTAGCTTTAAAATTCTTATCAAAAGCAGACCTTGTTTCTAAAACTTTCTTCTTAAAAAGAGAACTTTTCATCGCAATATGGATTCTTGTTGCGCTTGGATTAGCATTATATTTATTTGGATTAATCAGATTCCCGCACGATGATAAAAAACCGAAGATTTCCATTACAAGAAAGATTTTAGGAGTTTTAGGATTCGGATTTGTGATTTATTTAATTCAGGGACTAATTCCTTCTGACCGTCCGAAGCTGCAGTTATTAAGCGGAATTTTACCTCCATTGAATGTTAGCTATTTCCACGATGAAAAAGACGGAATTCTTGGAATGCATCCTGAACATGACTTCTTTAAAGCCATTGAATTAGCTAAAAAAGAAGACAAGCCAATTTTAATTGACTTTACAGGCTATGGTTGTGAGAACTGTAGAAAAATGGAAGAATTCGTCTGGAGCGAGCCTGATATTTTACCAATTCTCCAAAACGATGTGGTTCTGGCCTCTCTTTACGTAGACGACAAAGAAGAACTTCCTGAGGATCAGAAAACTAAAATCGACCTGGGTGACGGACAAGTGAAAAAAGTAAAAACGATCGGTGACAGATGGAGCTTATTCCAACAGGTGAATTTTAATAATAATTCCCAGCCGCATTATGTTTTAATAACTCCTGACGGAAAAGTAATCAACAATCCGGTTTCAGGATACATGCCTAAGGAAGATTTTAAAAAGTTCCTTGAATGTGGTGTAAATTATTATAAGAAAAGTAAATAATTTTCACATAAAATATATAGCCTTATCATTACTTGATAAGGCTTTTTAATACATTGATTTTAACAGTATTTAAGTTTAAATTTTCAACAAAATAATAAAATTAATATCATTTTTGAATTTTAGGTACAAACTTTGTATAAATTCCATAAAACAAGTAGTGAATTTTCACATTTTATTAAATACCGTTTAACATTTAAAAAATATTAATTATGGCTGAAGTAATTGCACAAGAAAAGCAAGGAGGAAGCAAACAAAGAAAAAAGCTGATCAGAGTGGATATGACTCCTATGGTAGACCTCGGATTTTTATTAATCACATTCTTTATGTTTACCACAAATTTTACAAAACCGAATGTAATGGATTTAGGACTGCCAGCGAAAGACCCGAATCCAATTCCAAGACATCCAATAGACATTGATGTAAACAATCAAATTACATTTATTCTTGGTAAGGATAATCGTGTATTTTATCATCAACAAGCTAAAGAAGATTTAAATTCAGGTAATTTAAAAGAAACCGATTTCAGTGGAATAAAAATTTCAAAAATTATTTCTGAAGCTCATAAAAATGCTCCGAAACCTGAAATTTTCACAGTAATTGTAAAGCCGACCGATGAAGCAAACTATAAAAATTTCGTAGATATTCTAGACAATATCGCGATTTCTAAAAAGGAACGCTACGGAATCACTGATATCAAACCCTGGGAAAATAAGATTTATGAAGAATTAACCAAATAAAGTAAGAAGAGCATTTTTAAAGTGCTCTTTTTTATTTACTTTTGAGAGTATAATTTTTTGTATTCAATGAAAAACTTTTTAACCGCAATTGCTATTACAGCTTTATTTATTTCATGTTCTAAAAAAGAAGCAAATCCTGTTTCAAACCAGATGGACAGCACAAAAATTATTGATTCCATTAATGCTGCAAGAACAAAAATAAACGACAGCATCCGAAATAAAAATAATTTTAAAGACTTTAGCGGAACGCATAAATTCACCCACAACTTAATTAAAGATCCAGGAACTGTTGATTTCAAAAAAATTGATGGCGAGGGCGATCATTATGATATTTCAGGAGATATTAATTCCGGGGAAAATTCCGTTACAATAAAAGGTTTTATGGCTGTTGTTTCTGATAAGCACATGAATTTTACAGGAGAAATCACTCAAAGTATTTCTGCAAACAGCAACGGAAAACCTTATATTAGAAAGAAAACGACAACTTTCATGTCTAAAGACGGCGGAAAAACGTACAGCCTGCAGGATATGGTAAATGGTTCGGGATTTGTTGATCATATTGATATCCACTTTTAATTTTTTTAATTATGTTAAATTTCGAGAGAAAAGGAAACGGAAAAGAAGTCTTGGTTTTGCTTCACGGGTTTATGGAAAACATTTCCATCTGGAACGATATGGAACCTCATTTGTCCGAAAATTTTTCATTGGTAAAAATAGACCTGCCAGGTCACGGACAGTCGGATATTATAGCCGAAGTGCAGACAATGGAACTGGTGGCTGAAGAAGTAAAAAGGGTTTTGGATGATCAGAATTTAGAAAAAGTACACTTGTTGGGGCATTCCATGGGAGGTTATATTTCTTTGGGATTTGCTGAAAAATATCCTCAATATCTTAAAAGTTTAACATTATTTTTTTCCAGTTATCTTCCCGATGACGAAGAAAAAAAAGCACAACGCATAAAAAGTTACAGAATCATAAAAGATTCTTTTTCCCATTATGCAAGAGCTGGGATCCCTAATTTATTTAATCCAAATGAAAGAGATATCCTGGAGGGAAAAATTGAAACTGCATTGGAAGTTGCCCTTTCTACCAACAACTTGGGAGCTTTGGCTTCTGTAAAAGGGATGGTGGAGAGAACTGACAAAAGACACATCCTTGAAAATCTTGATGCCAAAATCCTTGTAATTGCCGGAAAACACGACAATGCAGTAAAAACCGAAATGATAATTAAAAACCTTCCTGACAGGACCAATATCAAATCATATATTCTGGATTGCGGACACAACGGACACTGGGAAAAACCGAGTATCTGTGCGGAAATCATCAATACAGAGCTCCTTCATAATATGCCGAAATACTTAGTTTTCTGATATGCTGGATTTCTTCTCTTTCAAAAAAAAGAAACCGGTTATCGGACTGACACTTTCCGGCGGTGGAATGCGCGGAATTGCTCACATAGCAGTTTTAAAAGCTTTGGAAGAGTATAACCTGAAGCCTGATATCATCTCAGGGACCAGCGCAGGATCCATTGTCGGGGCATTTTATTCTTTCGGGAAATCGCCGGACGAAATGATAGATATTGTAAAACAGACAACTTTTTTTTCAAGGTCCTATTTAAAGCTTTCCAAAAACGGGATTTTTAGTTCAAAATTTATTTTAAAATTATTTATGGATTTTTTTCCTGAAGATGATTTTAAAATACTTAAAATTCCTGTTTATGTTGCAGCAACGGAAATGACTCACGGAATTGTTGATTTCTTTTCCGAAGGTGAACTTTTTGCGCCATTATTGGCCTCTTCGAGCGTTCCTTTTATTTTGCCACCTGTAAAAATTGGAGAAAAAATATATGTTGACGGCGGTGTGCTGGACAATCTTCCGATAGAGCCTATCGTAGATAAATGCGATTTTTTAATTGCCTCCCACGTCAATTCCATCAGCTATGACAGCCTTGAAAACATGAGCTTAATGAAAGAATTTGACAGGATTTTACACCTTGCAATCGCAAAATCCGTTTATTCTAAAGCAAGTACTTGTGATATTTTTCTTGATCCACCGAAAATGACGAAATTCAGTTTATTTAATAAAAAGTTTCTTGATGTGATGTTTCAGGAAGTTTACGAATATACCTGTAAAGAGCTTGAAGGAAAGGGATATTCGAGGGTTTCTTCTTGAGTTTTAGAGTGTAGGATTTTAGATTTTGAGCGTCATTGCGCAAGAATAATATTTATATAAATTACAAATTTTCTTCCCCTTCAATCCTTTTCTTGAAAGTTTCAATTGTATCTTGTAAAGATTCGTTAGATTTTCCGCCCGCTGCATTAATGTGGCCTCCTCCACTGAAATACTTCCTTGAAAACTGGTTTACATCCATATCATCTTTACTCCTGAAAGAAATTTTGATGAAATCTTCATATAGATCTTCCATGAAAAAAGCGGCCATTTTTACTCCTAGAATACTTAACCCATAATTCACGAAACCTTCCGTATCACCTTTCTGGAAGCCATATTCTTTCAATTCTTCTCTTGTAAGATATAAAACAGCAACAGTTCCGTCTTTTACCACTTCAATTCTTCCTAAAATTAAAGCTAATAAATGCAAACGTGAAACCGTATTCGTGTCCCATGTGCTTGAAGTTATGATCGCTGGATCTGCTCCTTTTTCAATTAAATTAGCAATAATCCTGTGTGTTGTTGCGCTCGTGGAACGGAAACGGAAACCACCCGTATCGGTCATAATTCCCGTATAAAGGCACTCCGCAATATCTTTGTTGACCAGTTTTTCATCGTCCATCGCTTCAATCAAATGATAAATCATCTGGCAGGTCGCAGGAATAACGGTATCGGAATACACAAAATCAAATTTTTCAGGCTGCTGATGGTGGTCGATAAGGATTTTCTTTCCTTTCGCATTGGTCAGCCAGTCACCCAGCAAACCGATTCTTGAAGGAGAATTAAAATCCAGGCAAAAAATAACATCCGCTTCATGGATCAGGTCAGAAGCAACTTTTCTTTTGTATTCAGCGATCAGCGCTTTTTTGGCTTCAGGCATCCATTTCAGGAACTTTGGAAAATCATTCGGAACGATCACTTCAGCAAAAATTCCTTTTGCTTTCAAATAATGTTTTAAACCAAGGCTAGAACCAATTGCATCACCATCCGGATTGTAATGGGTAAGAATCACTATTTTGTTTTCTGGAGTAAGTAATGTATTGATTTCTAAAAGTTCTGCTGGTGTAAACATCATTGTGTTTATTTTTTCTTAAATTTGAGTCTTCAAAGATAGAGCTTTTAAATAAATCCTTTGTCATTATTTTTGATTATAGAAAAATTCGTTAGCAATCAGGTCTGATAAATAGCTGATAAAAAAACATAGCAAAAAATTAAAAAAAAGGTGAGTAAAGTTTGCAACTTTTAAAAAAAACCATATCTTTGCAACCTGAAAATTAATAGATAATTACGATTTAAACATATAGTAATGAGTAAAAGAACATTCCAGCCATCAGAAAGAAAAAGAAGAAACAAACACGGTTTCAGAGAAAGAATGTCTACGCCAAATGGAAGAAGAGTTTTGGCTGCGAGAAGAGCTAAAGGCAGAAAGAGTTTAACTGTAAGTGCATCACGCGCTAAGAGATAATCTTTTTATTATCATATACAAATCATGCTTGAAAAGAAGTTTTTCAGGCATTTTTTGTTGTTAAAATTTCCTAAAATTTAGGTTCTTTATTCTTCTTTTTCCTATTTTTAAAATCTGAAAAAATATTTTAGAAATAGCACTTTTTAAAACTGAATTATGCCACATACACATATTGCCGGAGATAATATCATAAGTTTGCAAAACGCGAAAATTGCGCAGAAAAGCTTCACTGTACTTTCTGATGTAAACCTGAACATCAAAAAAGGAAGATTCTGCTATCTTATCGGAAAAACAGGCTCCGGGAAAAGTTCACTTTTAAAGACCTTGTACGGGCATATTCCTTTGGCAGCAGGACATGGAGCGGTAGTAGGCTTTGATCTTGAAAAGATGAAAACTTCCGATGTTCCAAACCTTCGAAGAAAATTAGGAATTGTTTTCCAGGATTTTCAATTGCTTTCCGACAGAACAGTTGAAAAAAACTTAAGATTCGTGCTTGAAGCAACAGGCTGGAACGATAAGGTAAAAATGGAAGACCGTATCAACGAAGTTCTGGGAAGTGTAAACATGAAAAGTAAAAAGCACAAAATGCCTCATGAGCTTTCCGGAGGGGAACAGCAGCGTGTGGCGATTGCCAGAGCTTTATTAAATCATCCTGACTTAATTTTAGCGGATGAGCCTACAGGAAATCTTGACCCTGAAACATCCAACGAAATTATGACTTTACTAAAGCAGGTAGCCCTTGAAAACGGAGCTGCTGTGGTAATGGCAACACATGATTATCACATGATCCAAAATTTCCCAGGTGAGGCGATCAGATGTGAAGATGGAAAAGTTTCCGTATTGGATACGGCAGAGTTATTTGAATAGTAAATAATTAAGAGATTGAGAAATTTAGATATACTAAGTTCTAAAATCTAATTTCTACTTTTAAAAATATGAAACTCCTTCGTGAGTTCAAGATATTGGTCCGAGTATTGTCTCGGACTTTTTTCTATGATAAATTCTGATTCTTTGGGAGCTTTTTTAGTTAAAGAAAATTCAAGAATTAATCTTTTTGTTTTTGAATTTTCAATGCCTTTAATATTAATTTTCTTTATTAAAAACAATTGATTTTCTTTAGCAATTTCAATAAAATCATTACCGGCTTCTGCAGGAATTATCACCGAGAATATTCCGTTTTCTGAAAGTAATTCTGATGATTTTGAGATAAGCTGTTTAAAATTTAGTTCAACCGTTTGTCTCGCAATTTTATCCTTTTCCGATTCTGAAGCTTCAAAATAAGGTGGATTTGAAACAATTAAATCAAAGTTTTTATCCATATCAAAGTTTTTAAAATCACAATGGATGTTTTTTAACCTTGATTTAAAAGGAGAGTTTTCAAAATTAAATTTCGTGAGATCAGCCGCTTTTTCATTAATATCAATTCCTAAAAATTGGGCATTAGAATTTCTTTGAGCCAGCATTAACGAAATCAAGCCCGTTCCGGTTCCTATTTCCAGAACATTTAAAGCATTGTTAACTGTTGCCATAGAGCCCAACAAAACTCCGTCTGTTCCTACACGGAAGACGTTTTTTGACTGTTGAATTTCGAATTGCTTAAAAGTAAAGGGTTTCACTATAAATTTGTTGGCAATGTAATGGTAAAGGTAGAGCCTTTTCCAACTTCGGATTTTACGGTAATTTCTCCTTTATAATCTTCTACCATTTTCCTTACCATGGATAATCCAAGCCCCATTCCGCTGTTTTTTGAAGTGAAATTAGGTTCAAAAATTCTCTCAAATATATTCTCCGGAATACCGATTCCATTGTCCTGAACAGAGATCATAACTCTTCTCTGATGCTGCTCTACATCTACGTTAATAATGAGTTTTCTTTCTTCGCTTTCTGCCTGTTTTGCATTGGTTACGAGATTCGTGATAATTCTGGACAGATAAATCCTATCCATATTGATCATGATATTATTTTTATTGGAGTGCATAAAAATACTATCATCATTAAACACACGAAGGATATCCTCAACTTCATTATTCAAATTAATTACCTCATTATTTTTTTCGGGAAGCTTTGCAAATTCTGAGAAGGCAGAAGCTACAGTTGCGATTAAATCAATCTGATCAACCATTGTTTTGCTCATTTGTTTTACGCGTTCTCTGATGTTCGGATCTTCAGGATCAAATTTTCTTTCAAAATTCTGGATGGTAAGTTTCATTGGTGTCAGAGGGTTTTTCACCTCATGAGCGACTTGTTTTGCCATTTCTCTCCATGCTTCTTCCGATGCTTTAAAACGAAGTCTTTCTTTCTGATCCTGAATTTGTAGAATCATTCTGTTATAGGCTCTTGCCAAAGCATTCAATTCATCGTTTTTGTAATACCTGATTGGGCGCATCTCATTCTCAAACAATGTAATACGGGTAATCATATCAGAAAACTTAGTGATATTTTTCGCTAGACTGTTCGACATCACCCAGCTGAACCAAATACTGAATAAAATTAAGAAAATATCAACAAGAATAATATATTTTACATATTTGGAAAGAACTTCCATATAAGCAGACTCGTTATGATAAAGAGGAATATAAACGATCGCAATAGGCTCCAGCTCATTATTTTTTAAAATCAGATAAGAAGATGTAAGCCCTGCCTCTTTAGCGGCATCATAACCTTTGATGTCAACCCTTGCATCGGTTGACAAAATTTTATTGACAATATTAAGAGGAATTGTTTTCTGCTCAACGAGACTTTTATCTTTATTGGAAAGCAGATAGTTTCCCTTCAGATCATAAAGGACAATGTCATGCTGATTGATATCTGCAATTTCGAAGATCTTATTACTTAAAACAACAGGAAGATCTTCAGTATCAATGGTTGCCCGGCTCACTGCATAATCCAGATACCTCATGACGGCACTGGTTTTATCATGCATATCAATCTCGCTTTGCTTTAGGGAATTATCCCTTAAAACAAAATAAGGAACAAGCGACGAAGCAACAACACTTAAAAGACATACCAGCAAAAAACCAAAAAAAACGCGGTTTCTTAAGCTATATCCTTTATACATATTTAATGACATTCTGTTTATTAATTAACTTAGCAATATACTTACCAATTATATCAAATTCTAAATTAACTTTATCTCCAGATTTCAAATATTTCATGTTTGTAAATTCCCAGGTATATGGAATGATTGCCACAGAAAACTGTGTTTCTTCGCTTTTTGCAACAGTTAAGCTGATTCCGTTTACAGTAATTGACCCTTGAGGAACGGTTACAAAACTTCCGTTATCTTCATATTTAATAGTAATAAAATAACTTCCGTCTTTGTTTTCAATGCTCACCACTTCCCCCGTTTTATCAACGTGTCCCTGCACAATATGCCCGTCTAGCCTGCCGTCCATTTTCATGCAACGCTCAAGATTCACGACAGTTCCTATCTCCCATTTTCCGAGATTGGTTTTTTCTAAAGTTTCATTGATGGCCGTTACCACATATTGATCACCTTCAGTTTTCACAACCGTAAGACAACAACCGTTATGGGCAAGGCTTTGATCTATTTTTAATTCATCTGTAAAAGGGCAGGTAAGCGTAAAATCAATATTACTTCCGTTTGTTTCAATTTTCTCAATAACTCCTACTGCTTCAATTATTCCTGTGAACATATTATTTTTTGCTAAATTTGTAAAATTATAATCTTCAAAGATAATCAAAATGAGCCCAAAAAACCATAAAGTACGAGTAGGAATTTCAATTGGAGATTTCAACGGCATCGGTCCCGAAATCATCATGAAGTCCCTGAAAGACAAAACTATTACGGATTTTTTCACTCCAGTAATTTTTGGTTCGGGAAAACTTTTCACCTATCAGAAAAATATTTTTAAGCTAAATTTAAATTTTAATTATATAAATGAAGCTTCGCAGGCTCAGGCAGGAAAACTAAATATGGTAAACCTCGCTAAGGAAAATTCTAATGTAGAGCTTGGAACTCCAACGGAAGAATCCACCAAAATGGCGATTGACTCTCTGGAAGCTGCTACAGAAGCTTTAATGAAGGGAGAAATAGACGTTTTGGTCACCGCCCCTATCAATAAAGACGAAATGATGAAAATGGGCTTTAAACATGCGGGCCACACAGGATATTTTGAAGAAAAATTCAACAAAAAAGGACTGATGTTTTTGGTAACGGAAGATTTGAAAGTTGCCGTTTCAACACATCACATTCCTCTTGCTCAGGTTGCTGAAAATATTTCTAAGGAAAAAATTAAAAAGCAAATCAGGGTTCTGAATCAAACTTTAATTGAAGATTTTAGTATTACAAAACCGAAAATTGCCGTTTTAGGCTTAAATCCACATTCCGGAGACGGTGGCGTAATCGGAAATGAAGAAATAGAAATCATAGCTCCGGCGATTAAAGAGCTTTCAGACAACGGGATTCTGGCTTTCGGGCCTTTTCCGGCGGACAGCTTTTTCCAGCCGAATAAATATAAAAGTTTTGATGCCGTTTTAGCAATGTATCACGATCAGGGGCTGGCTCCATTCAAAACGCTGGCTTATGAAGAAGGAGTGAATTATACAGCGGGACTTCCCTATATAAGAACTTCGCCTGATCATGGGGTTGCCTATGATATTGCGGGACAAAATATTGCCGACGAGCAGAGTTTTACAGAAGCAATTTTTACCGCTATTAAAATTTTTAAAAACAGAATTGAATACAATGATCTTATGAGCAATCGCCTGCAGCCAAGAAAAATGGTTGTAGATAACGGGGTTGACGAAGATCTGCCGGACGATATGGAAGCTTAAATCTTGGAAACAAAGTTTAAGTAAATTTGTTAGAAAATTTATTTGTTATTATAAAAAAATTGCATATTTTTGCACACTCATTTTATGGACAAGTTAAGAAACTACGACGTTAGCTTTTCCGGACTGAAAAACGGTAAGCACGAGTTCAAGTATGAGATAGATAAAGAGTTCTTTCAATTATTTGACACTGAACAGGAATTTACAAATCCTAGAATCGCGGTGGATGTTTTACTTGATAAACACACAACTTTTTTAGAATTTGAGATAAAGATTCATGGGTTGGTGGAATTGGTTTGTGATATTACAAACGATAATTTCGATCATCCTATTGAAAATCAGATCAGGGTTTTGGTAAAGTTTGGGGAAGAATATGATGACAGCGAAGAAGATGTAATCACTATCCCGGCTACCGATCATGCTTTTAATATAGCACAGTTGATTTACGAAAACGTGATGCTTTCCATTCCAATGAAAAAGATATCACCGAACGTAAGTGATGAAGATCTGGAAATCCTGGAAAAATTCAGTCCGAAAGAAAGTGAAGAAGAGGAAGAACATAAAGGCGACCCAAGATGGGACGCATTAAAGAAATTAAAAGATAAAAATTAAATAGTTTAATGATGAGATGATGAATCTCATCGCTCATCAATTAAAAAAGTTATTAGAAAATGGCACATCCAAAGAGAAGACAGTCGTCTACAAGAAGAGATAAGAGAAGAACTCACTATAAAGCTGTAGTTCCTCAATTGGCTAAAGATGCAACAACAGGAGAGCTTCACCTATATCACAGAGCTCACTGGCATGAAGGAAAACTATACTACAGAGGAAAAGTAGTATTAGAAAAAGAAGTAGCTACTACTGAAGAAAACTAAGAGACGCTTTTCATCGAAAAAGCCTCATTTTAATACAAAAACCGCTCAATTTTGATAAAATTTGGCGGTTTTTTGTTGTTTTTTGTGTTTTTTTGGTATCTTTGAGGCAAAATCAAATAACATATTTATGGACATTAAAGACATACAAAATCTTATCAAGTTTGTATCTAAGGCAGAGGTTTCTGAAGTGAAATACAAAACTAAAGATTTCGAAATCACTATTAAAACTCCATTAGCCGGAAGCGAAGTAACTTATGCTCAGCCTGCAGTTTATCACACTGCTCCTCAGCAAGTAGCTGCTGCTCCTGCACCTGCTGCAACTTCGGCGGCTGCACCTGCTGAAAAGGCTGAAGCAGCATCTGACGACAGCAAATATATCGCGATCAAATCTCCTATGATCGGAACTTTCTACAGAAAACCATCTCCTGATAAAGATGTTTTCGTAAACGTTGGTGACGAAGTGTCTATCGGAAAAACGGTTTGTGTAATCGAAGCAATGAAGTTATTCAACCAAATTGAATCTGAAGTAAGCGGAAAAATCGTTAAGATTTTAGTTGATGATGCTACGCCTGTAGAATACGATCAACCTTTATTCTTAGTAGATCCATCATAATTTAGTTAGAAGTTAGAAGTTAGAAATTAGAAGTTAGATAGCTAACTTTTAAGTTTCACACTCATTATCTAATTACCTAATCATCTAATTACCTAATTAAAGTTATGTTCAAAAAAATATTAATTGCCAATCGTGGCGAAATTGCAATGCGTATTTTACGTACTTGTAAAGAAATGGGAATTAAAACCGTTGCGGTTTATTCAACTGCGGATAAAGACAGTCTTCACGTAAGATTTGCTGATGAAGCAGTTTGTATCGGTCCTGCGATGAGTAAAGATTCATATCTGAAAATCCCAAATATTATTGCTGCTGCGGAAATCACAAACGCAGACGCCATCCACCCGGGTTACGGATTCTTATCTGAAAATGCTAATTTCTCAAGAATCTGCCAGAAAAACGGCATCAAATTTATCGGTGCTTCTCCTGAGCAGATCGAAAAAATGGGAGATAAAGCAAATGCGAAAGCTACGATGAAAGCTGCCGGTGTACCATGTGTACCCGGTTCTGACGGCTTGATCGAATCTTACGAACATGCGGTAAAAGTGGCTGAAGAAACCGGTTATCCGGTAATGATTAAAGCTACTGCCGGTGGTGGTGGAAAAGGAATGAGAGCTGTTTGGAAAGCTGAAGACCTGAAAGATCATTGGGAATCTGCAATTCAAGAGGCTGTGGCTGCATTCGGAAACGGAGGTATGTACATGGAAAAGCTGATTGAAGAGCCTAGACATATCGAAATTCAGATTGCAGGTGACCAATATGGTAAAGCTTGCCACCTTTCTGAAAGAGACTGTTCTGTACAAAGAAGAAACCAGAAACTAACGGAAGAAACTCCTTCTCCGTTCATGACGGATGAACTTCGTGAAAAAATGGGTGAAGCAGCTGTAAAAGCAGCGGAATTCATTGGATATGAAGGTGTTGGAACAATCGAATTCCTGGTTGATAAGCACAGAAATTTCTATTTTATGGAAATGAATACGAGAATCCAGGTGGAACACCCTATCACTGAGCAAGTTATAGATTATGACTTAATCAGAGAACAAATTCTTTTAGCTGCCGGAACTCCAATTTCAGGAATCAATTATTATCCAAAATTACATTCCATCGAGTGTAGAATCAACGCGGAAGATCCTTACGCAGATTTCAGACCATCTCCGGGAAAAATCACAGGATTGAATATTCCTGGCGGACACGGAATCAGAGTAGATACTCACGTTTATTCAGGATATACGATTCCTTCTAATTATGACTCAATGATCGCAAAACTGATCACGACGGCTCAAACCCGTGAGGAAGCGATTGCCAAAATGAGAAGAGCATTGGAAGAATTCTATATTGAAGGTGTAAAAACTACCATTCCTTTCCACAGACAACTGATGGATAATGAAGATTATCTTTCAGGAAACTATACTACAAAATTCATGGAGGATTTTGTAATGGATAGAAAATACGATAATCACTAAGATTATTTTTAAATAATATTGAAACCGTCTCATTTTTGAGGCGGTTTTTTAATTAGCCACGTCAAGGTTTGAAATCTTGACATGGCTCTTGCTTATTTTTGGGATTTTTTTATTTTTAACGATTAAAATAACTTTGGCAAAGATTAAAACTTTGATAAAGTTGAGATTGAAAAAGATAGAATAACTGCAACATAGAATTTGTAAGAGCAATATTTTCTAATTCACTTTTCCATTAGCCTTAAAAAGTACTTAAATCCTTCTATTTTCAGTATCAGGCTTCTGTTTATCGTTCTCGTTTATAATGCTTAAATTTGTGGAAAACCTAAAATTTATGTCAACAACAGAAACAGTAAAAAACTCACAGTATTTCATTGACCTTGAAGACCAGTATGGAGCACACAATTATCACCCTCTTCCCGTAGTTTTAGACAAAGGAGAAGGCGTTTTCGTATGGGATGTGGAAGGCAAGAGATATTATGATTTCCTTTCTGCTTATTCTGCTGTAAATCAAGGACATTCTCATCCAAAAATTGTTGAAGCTTTAGTGAATCAGGCTAAAAAATTAGCTTTAACGTCAAGAGCATTTTACAACTCAAATTTGGGAGAATACGAAAAAAAGATCACTACCCTTTTTGGTTTTGATAAAGTATTACCTATGAATTCCGGAGCTGAAGCTGTGGAAACAGCCGTAAAATTAGCCAGAAAATGGAGCTACGAAGTAAAAGGAATTTCAGAAAATTCAGCGAAAATAATTGTTTGCGAAAATAATTTCCACGGAAGAACAACAACTATTGTTTCTTTCTCAAACGATCCGGATGCAAACCAAAATTACGGACCTTTCACCCCTGGTTTTATAAAAATTCCTTACAACGATATTGCAGCTTTAGAACAAGTCTTAAACAGAGAAGCAGGAAATATTGCAGCGTTTTTGGTTGAGCCTATTCAAGGGGAAGCCGGAGTTTATGTTCCGAATGACGGATTTTTGAAAAATGCCTCAGAATTGTGTAAAAAACACAACGTTCTTTTCATTGCAGACGAAGTTCAAACAGGGATCGCAAGAACGGGAAGACTGATCGCTTGTCATCATGAAGATGTTCAGCCTGATATTTTGATTTTGGGTAAAGCACTTTCTGGCGGGATGTATCCGGTTTCGGCTGTGCTAGCGAATAATGAAATCATGAATGTGATTAAGCCTGGTCAACACGGTTCTACTTTTGGAGGAAACCCAATTGCTTGTGCAGTTGCAGTTGCAGCTTTAGATGTTGTAGAGGACGAAAAATTATCAGAAAGAGCTGAAGAATTAGGAAAGTTGTTCAGATCGGAAATTGAAAAAATAATTGAAAAAACTGATTTAATTACAAAAGTAAGAGGAAAAGGTTTATTAAATGCAATTTTAATTAATGATACTCCAGACAGCTCTACCGCGTGGAATCTTTGTGTAAAATTAAAAGAAAACGGGCTTTTGGCGAAACCTACCCACGGAAATATTATAAGATTGGCACCACCTTTGGTAATAACTGAAGAGCAGCTTTTAGACTGCGTCAGAATAATCGAAAAAACCATATTAGAATTTTAAACACAAATGCCACTTTCACTCGCAGTCATTACTTACAATGAAGAAGAAAATATTGTAAGGTTATTAGACTCACTCAAAAACACAGTAGATGAAATTATAATCGTTGATAGCTTTTCAACCGATAAGACCAAAGAGATTTGCTCTCAAAAATATCCTCAGGTAAAATTCTTTGAAAAAAAATTTAATGGGTATGGTGAACAAAAAAACCATGCCCTTGATTTATGTTGCCACGAATGGATCCTGTTTCTGGATGCCGATGAAGTTCCCGATGAAGATTTAAAAGAATCAATACAAATGGTTGTTTCTTCTAAAAACGCGGAATACAATGTTTACAATGCGAAGTTTAACAACCACCTAGGGATCCATACAATAAAATTCGGGGGATGGGGAAATGTTTGCAGGGAAAGACTTTTCAAAAAAGGTTGCGCAAGATATTCCGATGATAAAGTTCATGAATACTTGATTACCGATCAAAAAACAGGACTTTTGGAAGGAAAAATTGACCATTATACCTACAAAAGTATTTTTCATCATATTACCAAGATCAATATTTACTCTTGTATGATGGCTGATAAAATGTTTGAAAAAGGTAAAAAAATAAATCGCTTCAAAATTATTGTAAGCCCTATCTTTGAATTTATTAAAGTTTTTATCTTTAAGCTTGGCTTTCTAGACGGATTCCCAGGATTTTATATTGCTAAAACAATGTCATACTATACTTTTTTAAAATATATTAAATTGTATGAAAAAATCAGGCTGATAGAAATCGAAAAAAAGCAAGGTAAAATCTTATGATTTCTATTGTAATTTTATTTTTAATACTCATTTTTCTGACAGTTTACTTTCGGCTGTACCTTTTTGTATTCCCGAAAAACAGACTGATTATTCTTATGTATCATCAGATCGAAAAGGAAAGTCACGAGGATCTTACTGTGAGCCTTAAAAGCCTTGAACAGCAGTTTGAATATTTAAATAAAAAAAATTACACTTCAAAGTTTTTTTCTGAACTCAACACATTGGGAAAAAAAAGCATTATTCTTACCTTTGACGACGGATATAAAAACAATTTGGATTATCTGCCATCGTTATTGGAAAAGTATGATTTGAAAGCAACTATTTTTATTCCTACAAAATTTATTCAGGAAGGATATAAGGATTACCCCATGATGAGTTTTGAAGACATCAGAAGTTTAAACAAAAAACATTTTGAGATTGCTCTCCACAGTCACAACCATCAGAATTTCAGGGATATTTCTGCTGATTCTATAAAAACAGACTTGGAAACGAATATGCAGATTCTCAATAATGAAGGTATAAATTATTCAAAAGTATTAGCATATCCCTACGGAAAATATCCTAAGAAAACTGTTGAAAAAAAGAAAATTTTTTCGGTTTTAAAAAATTTAGGAATTGAATTTGCAGTAAGAATTGGAAATAAGGTGAATTATTTTCCTACAAATCAGCCATACGAACTGTGTAGAATAGATATAAAAGGCAAAGATTCGTTATTAAAATTCAAATTAAAACTTATCTTTGGAAGATTAAAACTGTTTTAGAAAGATATTAAATTTGATTTTTCTGATCAAACAAAAACGTTATGATGAATATAAGTGGTCTAATCATAACACATAATGAAGAAAAAAATATACAGGAAGTCCTGGATTGTTTTGATTTCTGCGATGAAATAGTAGTAGTAGATTCATACAGTACAGATAAAACTGTAGAAATTGCAAAAAAGCACCCTAATGTAAAGGTTATTCAAAATACATTTGAAGATTTTACAAAACAGAGAAATCTGGCTTTAGATGCAGCAAAAAACGATTGGGTATTATTCCTCGATGGAGATGAAAGAATAACCCCCGAATTAAGAAAAGAAATTATTGAAGAATTAAATAAACCTGAGCAAAAAGATGCCTATTATTTTTACAGGAAATTCTTTTTTGCCAATAAGCCGATTAATTTTTCGGGAACACAATCCGATAAAAATTTCAGGCTTTTCAGAAGATCCAAAGCGAGATATACAGCCGGAAAAAAGGTCCATGAAACGCTTGAAGTAAACGGATCAGTAGGAATTTTAAAGAATAAATTGCTTCATTATTCCGTTTCAGATTATGAGTCTTACCGAAAAAAAATGATTCATTACGGAATTTTAAAAGGAAAAGAATTGGCTGCAAAAGGTAAAAAGTTTAATATTTTAGTTCAATATCTTAAAACGGCTTTTAAGTTTTTTAAGGCATACGTTATGAGACTTGGTATTCTGGACGGAAAAGAAGGATATCAGCTTTCTTTCCTGCAGTCGCTGAGTGTTTTTGAAACTTATGAATCATTAAAAAAAGAGCAAAATTAGTTGAATGAAGATCTGTATCATAAGTTATGACTTCTGGGATTATGATAAGTATATTGTTGACACATTATGCAAACGGGGTATTGATGCACACCATATAAAAATCAGTACCGTTACTCATTCTAACTTTAATGAAAGGGCTGTCAATGCTTTAAGCAAAACTTTTTTAAGCAAAAATTTAAAAACAGAGAAAAGGCAGAAATATGTCCTTGATTCTCTGGAAAAGCTTGGACACCAGGATCAGATTCTGGTTTTGAATCCCGATACCTTCGATCTTTCAACACTCGAAAAAATCAGAAAATATACGGACAGGCTGATCACTTATTTATATGATAATCTTGAGCGGGTTCCGGTAGACGGAAAACTTCATCTTTTTGATAAGATCTTTTCCTTCGATATTATTGATGTTGAAAAGCATGGTTTTGAAAAGATAACCAATTACATCTATCTACCTTTCACTCCGAATGAAAAGCAAAATCCGCAGATGGACCTGTTCTACATCACATCTTATGACAACCGAAGAGTTTCGCTAATCAAACTGCTGGCAAAAAAACTGATCAATCTTGGCCTGAAATTCCAGATCATGGTCATTGGAAAAAAGTCATGGAAACACCAGCTCACCAATATTTTCATTAAGGTTCCTGAGAATTTGTTCCTGATTTTCAGTATCAAAAAAATACCGCATAACGATCTTCCAAAATATTATAAAAATTCAAAAGTTTTACTTGACCTGATGCGTGAAGGGCAATATGGATTGAGCTTCAGGGTTTTTGAGGCCATGTCCCTGGAAAAGAAAATTATCACTGATAATGAAGCCATTAAAGGTTATGATTTCTACAATCCGAATAATATTTTGATTTTAAACGAAAATATTAGTAATCTTGACAAATCTTTCTTTGAAACACCTTACGAAAAAATTCCAAAAGAAATCTATTACAGATATACGCTGGACCACTGGGTAAACAAAGTATTTGGACTGGATAATAAAAACTAAAGGATGGGAATCTTAAAAAAAATAAAAAAACATTTTAAAAGAAAAGAAAAGCTCAAAAATCTTAATACTCAAGATATTATCAATATCAATCTGTATGATGATTCAAAAAAAACGATTCTTTTTGCTTCAAAAGATTTTCCTACCCATGATAAAGATTCCGGCTCCAACAGACTCAAAGAAATTATTTTAATATATAAAGAATTAGGCTACAATTGTATTTTGTTTGCCCCTAATAATTTTGAAGATGATTCTTATGTGAAATTTTATCAACAGCATAATATCATCGTTTTTGTAGAAAATAAGAAGCACGAAAATATTTATTATTTTCTTTCTTCTTTAAAAAATGTAGATTATATCTGGTTTAATGGACCACTTGCATTAAATTTATTCTATAAAAAAATGAAAAGCATTTTACCTCGTACAAAATTTATTTACGATATGGTGGATATTCATTTTTTACGGTATAAAAGAGCTATTGAAATCGAACCGAACCGTTTGTCTTTAAAGAAAAATTATAAACATTTTTTCCGTTTAGAAACCGTTGTTGCCCCTCAACTGGATTACATTATTGCCATTTCTGAAAAAGAAAAAGAAATAATGGGCCAGTATGCTGATAAAAATAAAATCATCACGATTTCAAATATTCATTATCCAAAAATTAAGATTTCGGAAAGAAAAAACTTCCATGAGAGTGAAGGAATTATTTTCATAGGATCAATTCACGAACCCAATATTGATGCCGTGAAATTTTTATATGAAAAAATAATGCCTCTCGTTTGGAAAGAAAATCCGGAACTGGAAGTAAGTGTAATTGGGAATGTTGCGGATAAATTGGATATTAAGCAATATCCTAAATTCAAATTTTTAGGCTTTGTAGAAAGCATTGAAGAACATTTTATGAATTCTAAAATTATGGTGGCCCCTTTGAGGTTTGGAGCCGGTGTGAAAGGAAAAATCGGGCAGGCTTTTGAGTATTTTTTCCCGGTAGTTACTACAGAAATTGGCGCGGAAGGAATGCAGCTCACCGATAAGAAAAATATATTAATTGCCAATGATGAAAAAACTTTTGCAGCAGCTATTCTTGAATTGAATAATAATGAAGAACTTTGGAATACATTACGTGAGAATTCAGTGGACAGCCTTCGGGCTTTTTCTCCGGAAGAAGTAAAAGAAAAACTTAAAACTTTATAATCCATGCAGTTGAGTGTAAATTATCATGGTTTTTTTGACGGAAACTTTGGGATTTCTGAAGCTACCCGATTGAATGCTCTAGCATTGGAAAAGGTTGGAATTAATGTAAATCGCATTAATTATTCGAGTGAAACTTTTGAAAAAGTTGAAAATAATTCTTCCACAAAAATTGAAACTTCAATTAATATTTTTCATATTAATATCAATTTCATTAACGATTTTTTCTCCAAAAACCAAGATTTAGATTTAAAAAATCATTACAATATTATCTACTGGGCGTGGGAATTTCCCGAAGTCTCGGATAAAGTCGTTGAAATTTTAAATGTTTTTGATGAACTTTGGGTTCCCAGCGATTTCTGCGTCAACATTTTTACAAAATATACGGGAATTCCTGTCATCAGATTTTCTCACCCTATTCAAAAGCTTGAGGATTCAAAAGATTTTGATAAGACACAATACAATATTCCTCAACATTCAAAGATATATCTTACCATTTTCGATTCTCTGAGCACAACCATCAGAAAGAATCCGGAAGCTACTTTGGAGGCTTTTACAACCGTTTTTAAGGATGATAAAGAAAGCGTTCTAGTCGTAAAAACCCACAATCTCGAAAGAAGTAAGGACGCTCAAAAAGCTCTGGAAAAATATAACAATATTCCGAATATTATCATTATCAATGAACATTTTTCAAAAGAAAAGCTTCACTCTTTAATTCAGCAATCGGATGTTTTGATTTCGCTTCACGGTTCGGAAGGCTTTGGACTTACAATGGCGGAAGCAATGGCGTACGGAAAAATTGTAATGGGAACAGGCTATTCCGGAAACCTGGATTTTATGAATGTAAACAACAGCCTTTTAGTTCAATATGATTTCATCAAAACATCGAATACGAAAGGCTTAATTGATGAAGGGCTTACTCTTGCAAAACCACGACTGCAGGATGCTGTAGCGAAATTGCTATATATTAAAAATAATTTTAATGCTTTAGATCACTTTAGAGAAAACGCAAAATCGCAAATTGAAAATAATTTTTCATTAGAAACCATCGGAGAATTATTTAAAATAAGACTGGGCTTTATTAATAATTTTGACAAAGAAGATAAAGGCAGCAATGATGTGAATAATGTTTTCTATTTAAGCGAAATTGAAAAATTAAATAAACGAATTAACTATCTTGAACGAACCGTTTACAATAAAATTAGAAATAAAGTGAACGATTTTCTTAAGAAGATAAAAGGCAGGAAATAATTTATTTCTTGTCTTTTCTATTTCTGATATACATTTTGATATTGTAAATAAACTGAATCGGGGCACTTTTCTTATAAATTCTAAGATCCTTTTTCAGTAAAATATTTTCTACGTATAGCTTAATTAATGTTGATTTATTTTGTTTGATTCTATCTTCTGACAAAAGTTCTTCACTTCTTTTTTTGATAAGCCCTCCTACTCTTTTCAGTGAAAGATTACTAACAATAGTTTGCTGTCCTTTTTCTGCTTTTTCCTGAACATCATCGCTTCCTTCGTAGACCGTTTTCAAATATTCCCCGGCTTCTTTTAATGAAGGTTCAGACCAAATTGTATTAGAATTATAATTAAGATCATCAGAGCCGTATGATATTTTTTCACCCTCAACTAGAAAGCTGTTGTCTGCATTCATAAACTCTAGATTCCCGGAATATCCGGTTGCGATTACAGGCTTTTTGAAGTACATTGCCTCCGCCATTGTAAGCCCAAAACCTTCCGATCTGTGAAGCGAAATGTAGCTGTCACAATTGCTGATGATATAATTTAAAGCGTTTTTATCAAAGATCTTTTCAACAATTTTTATCTTTTTTGATTCTCCTATTTCTTTTAAAATTTGTTCTTTCTCAGAAGGAAATTTTGTAGAACGGGAAGTTTTTATCGTCAAAAAAGCATTGTTATCATCCTGATCAAAGGTTTTACGGAAGATCTTAATTAAATTAATCACATTCTTCCTTTCAATAGAACTGTTGTAATCAAAAATGAAAAGAAAATTAAAAAAATTCTTATCATAAAACTTCAATGCATCTTCATCATCCGTTGGCTGTAAGTCAATATTGATCGGATGAGGAATCACTTGTACCGGAAGACTGACATATTTTTCAATACATTCTTTACAATAGGTTGACGGCGTCCAGATTTCATCAAAAAGATTCATGTTCATCACATAATCTTCGGGAATAGTTTCCGATTCCCAGGCCATATAAAGAATATTATACTTATCCCTGAAAAAAGAATGATCGAAATAATCAAAGAAATTAGGCGTTTCAGACGGAGAAATCTGGATTAGATTAATCGGATGTGGTGCATGATCAGAGAATTCCGTGAAAGTAAGATCATTATTATTATGATTGGTTTTTACACTATAATTAATCAGGCTTATGGGAAGACCGACAGACTGTATCGCCTTGCAATTCAATCTTGTAGCTTCTGCAATACCAAATTCACCATTAATAAATCCAAAAACATTAATTCCTAATTCTGCCATTCTTGTTGTATATTAAACTGATTAATCTTCTAACGTTTCATAAAAATCATTTTGTTTTTTCTGTCTTTCAAAATTCTTTTTATGTATTAAAGATAATTTATAATCTTTCGGCACTTCCGTAAAATTTTTATTTCCATATAAAACTTCATGAACCTTATTCTTCCAGAAGATTTTCTTGTTGTTTTTTATGATTCTTGCCTGGTAATCCGGAAAATTGATGTAGCCTTCTTCATTCATATCCCAACCCATTTCCTTCACATATTCTTCAGTAATACCTTCAACAATATTGATTCTCGGAACAAAAAAAACTTCCACACTTTTTTCCTTTCTCAGGTAAGATTTTAATGTTTTTATGAAATGTTCGGTAGGATATTCATCCGCATCAATCTGGAAAAGATATCTCGAACTCGAATTTTCAATAAGCTTGTTCTTAAAAGTGGCAAAATCACCATTCAATTTTGTTTCAATAACTTTTATTTTCGGCTGATACTCTTCCAGCAGTTCACCTACTTTCTGATCCGGATTTGTAATATCGCGAAGAATAAGAATCTCATCATTCTTATCGATAAGTGGCAATAGCAGGTCGAGAAGAATCCTTAATTCCTGATGTTCATTACAGACCGTAATCCCGTAAGTAATCGTAATTGGTTTTAAAAAATCAAGCATTATTTCTGGTTATTAATTGTTTTTCGTAAGAATTGTCGTTCAATATTTCTATCGTCAGGTTATTGACTTTAAAAGTATTATCCTTTGTAAAAAGTTTCTGTAAAAAATTTTTCTTTGAGTTTTTAAGATCATCAATAATGTCTGAAAGGTTCCTGAAAGTATACATATTTTTTTCGGAAAACTTTTTTGCATCAAATCTTATCATGATATCATCAGAAAAACCGGAGTTTTTAGACCTGAACTTTTCTTTTAAATCAAATAAAGTATTTTTTTGTTCTTCATTAATATATTGTTCTGGATTAAAATCAGAATAAATATGATCAACAAATATTTCCAAATTTTTTATGGCATCTTCGTTCGGGTTTTCCAGGATCAATCCGATGTTTAATTTCTTTTTTGTTTTTGATTGATTGAAAAATCCCCATTTACGCAAGAAATTCCTCAATGAATTTTCCTCTATTTTTTTTGTCCGATTTTGAAATTCCTCAGAAAATCTTGATGTTTTACTTACAAAATGATACACTATTGCGTTAGGGCAAACAAATGTTTTTTCTCCGGACATCCTTAATCTTAAAATCAGATCATCATCTTCACAAAACATGGGATTAAAAAGTGGGTCCAGGCCATTTACCTTTTGTAAGACATCTTTTTTTGCAGCAAGGAAGAAACTTACATCATTAGTATATTCGCCTTTTTGTTTTTCCTGAACCTTTTCAAATTGAAAAAAATTATCAAACTGAAAAGTTTCAAAATCACTTCCAAAATCCTGAATTTCTTTCCAAAGCCTCTTGTCGGAAGCAAAAATGGGCGGTTCTACAACTTTATAATAAACAAGATTGTGCTCTTTTAACGAAATTTCAAGTTCTGATAAAAAATTTCTTCCAATAACCATGTCGTTGTGTAAAAAACAAACGTAATCTTTAGTAGAAATTTCAATCGCCTTGTTGTAAGTATCTGAAAGTGTTTTGCCTTCAGCGCTGGAAAAATAAACAAGATTTTCGTCTTTTAGAGAAGTAAGCCATTCATGCGTTCCGTCAGAACTTCCATAGCTCACAAAAACAATTTCCGTCTCAGGATAATTTTCCCTTATTGACTGATAACAGCTTTTAGAAAACTCCAGATTGTTTTTTAATCCTATTAAAAGCGAAATATTATTATCCATTATTTATTCCTGTTGTCGTTTTATTCTTAGGAAATACAAATGTAAATATTAAGATAAAAAAAACAGTAAAAATCCTGCAATTCTTACTGTTTTAAATTATTGTTGATTTATTATCTAATTAATTTCTGTCGTAATCATCTTCAATCCTCACAATATCATCCTCCCCAAAATACGTTCCCGTCTGCACTTCAATGAAAACAACAGGCTTATCAGAAAGATTCATCATTCTGTGTTTCGCGCCAAGAGGGATGAAAATACTCTCACCATATTTCAGGTTGATTTCCTTATCATCCAGGACCACAGTGGCATCTCCTTCGATAACTGTCCACTGTTCCTGTCTTTTGTGGTGATACTGATAAGATAATTTCTGTCCCGGATTTACTTCTATCCTTTTTAATTTATAGTTGGGTTCATCTGCTAAAACAAAATATTTTCCCCACGGTCTTTCTCCTATTTCTAACATAATTTACTTTTTATAAATACAAATGTAAATATTCAAAACAAAAAAGCCAATAACACAAACATTAAACCTGCTTAAAACACATAATTTTAAGTAAATTTGCATCAAAATTTTAATTAAAATGGAGAAAGTAAGAGTACGTTTTGCTCCAAGTCCTACCGGACCTTTACACTTGGGAGGCGTAAGAACCGCATTATATGATTATCTTTTTGCTAAAAATCAGGGAGGTGAGTTTGTATTGAGAATTGAAGATACAGACACTGCGAGATATGTGGAGGGAGCAGAAGAATACATCGAGGAAGCCCTTGAATGGTGCGGAATTATTGCCGATGAAAGCCCTAAAAAAGGAGGGAAATTCGCTCCATACAGACAATCTGAAAGAAGAGATATTTACGACAGATATACAGAGCAGATCTTAAAAACAGATTATGCTTACATCGCTTTTGATACAGCTGAAGAATTAGACGCCATCCGCGCCGAATACGAGGCAAAAGGTGATGTTTTTTCGTATGACAACAAAACGAGAAACCGTTTGAAAAACAGCCTTGCCCTTTCTGAAGAAGAAGTTCAGAAATTGCTGGATGAAAAAACACCGTACGTGGTAAGATTCAAAATGCCGGTTGACAGAACGCTGAACCTTGAAGACATCATCCGTGGAAAGTCCTCTGTAAACACCAATACTTTGGACGATAAAGTGTTGGTGAAAAACGATGGAATGCCTACTTATCACTTCGCCAACATCATCGACGACCACGAAATGGAAATTTCTCACGTCATCCGTGGTGAAGAATGGTTGCCATCTTTAGGTCTGCACATTTTATTATATGAAGCGATGGGCTGGGAAGCGCCTCAGTTTGCGCACCTTTCTTTGATTTTAAAACCGGAAGGAAAAGGAAAATTAAGCAAAAGAGACGGTGATAAATTCGGATTCCCTGTCTTTCCTTTAAACTTTACTGATCCGGCAACAGGAAATATTTCCCAAGGATACAGAGAAAGCGGTTATCTTCCTGAAGCTTTCATCAATATGGTGGCACTTTTAGGCTGGTCTCCTGCCGATGATAAAGAGATTTTATCGTTGGAAGAAATGACGAAAGAATTTGATTTAAATAAAGTTCACAAGGCCGGAGCAAGATTCAGCAAAGAAAAAGCAGAATGGTTCAACCATCAGTATATTCAATTGAAATCTGACGAAGAATTGCTTCAAATTTTAAAAAAATCAGATTTAAATTTAAATATGGAAGATGAGAAATTGTTAAAAATTATTCATCTGATGAAAGAAAGAGCCACTTTCCCGAAAGATATCTACGAAAATGGAAAGTTTTTCTTCGAAGCACCAACTTCTTATGACGAAAAAGCTTCAAAAAAAGCCTGGAACGAAGAAACTTCTGCTATTTTGGGAGAATTAGCTGCAAATTTACAATCTGCTGATTTTAATGCTGAAAATTTAAAGCAAATTGTTCATGATTTCGCCGAAAACAAGGGCTTGGGAATGGGTAAAGTGATGATGCCGCTGCGTCTGGCCTTGGTTGGAGAACTGAAAGGTCCGGATGTTCCTGATATTCTGGAACTGCTTGGAAAAGAGGAAAGTATCTCCAGAATAAACAATGCGATCAATAATTTTAAATAGTTTTTCATAATTTTTCATAAATTTGAAAGATTTAATTTACTTCAAGAAATGGAATATTTAAGTTTCGAACTTCCTATAAAAGACCTGATGGATCAACTTCAGACTTGTTCTTTAGTAGGAGAAGAAAGTGGTGTTGATGTAAAATTAGCATGTAGCCAGATAGAGGACAAGATTATAGAAAAGAAAAAAGAAATCTATTCTAATCTTACCCCTTGGCAAAGAGTACAACTATCCCGTCATCCGGATCGTCCTTATACATTAGATTATATCAAAGGAATGGTAGACAAAGGAAGCTTTTTGGAGCTTCACGGAGACAGAAATTTCGCGGATGATCCTGCACTGATCGGTGGTTTAGCGACATTGGACGGTCAGAAAATAATGATCATAGGAACCCAAAAAGGGAGAACAACGAAAGAAAGACAGTACAGAAGATTCGGGATGCCGAATCCTGAAGGATACAGGAAAGCTTTAAGACTAATGAAGCTTGCTGAGAAATTCAACATTCCTGTGGTAACTTTGGTGGATACACCCGGAGCTTATCCAGGACTGGAAGCCGAAGAGAGAGGACAGGGTGAAGCTATCGCGAGAAACATTTTCGAAATGGTACAGCTTAAAACTCCAATCTTCACATATATCATCGGTGAAGGAGCAAGTGGCGGAGCATTGGGAATTGGTGTCGGAAACAAGGTATACATGTTAGAAAACACTTGGTACACGGTGATTGCGCCAGAAAGCTGCTCATCAATCCTTTGGAGAAACTGGGATCACAAAGAAGATGCTGCCAATGCATTGAATCTTACTCCAAAAGATGCTTTAAGAGAAAAATTCATTGACGGAATCATTGAAGAACCGCTTGGAGGAGCTCATTACGACCCTGAAACGACTTATTTAAATTTGAAAGCTTCAATCTTACAGAATATTAAAGCTTTTTCAAAATTCACAGGACAGGAACTTGAGACCCAGAGACAAGATAAATTTATTGCGATGGGGCAATTTAAAGGATAAAAACAAAAACGGTTAAGAAATTTCTTAACCGTTTTTTATTTAGCATTCTATAATTATTTAATCTTCTCTCAGATTCAACTCAATCTCAATATCTTTATTGATCTTCTTAATGGATGAATATTTGGCATCGCAAACCATGGTTGTCAACACATAATCCCCTTTATCTACCAGCAAAAAGTTTTGTCCGTTGGCCGGAACATCAAGATTGTAGTACCTTTTTCCGCTTATTTTTACAATCAGATTACATTTTGATTTATTTTTGATATTAATATAAGCTTCTTTGTCCATCGGGTCATTATTAAACATGTGGGTCAGAAGGGCTGCCGTTCTTTTATTTTTTTCACTTGGCTCGGCTTTTTTACTTGTAGAGCTCATGCTTGCATAGTTTACAGTTCTTTCCGGAGTCGATCCTGAATTGGCGGCAATTGTTTTAGCACTGTTCAGGCTGTTGTTATCTAACACCATTTGTTTTACTTTGTCTTCACTCAAAGGTTTGATGGTAGGTTTTGCTTCCGGAGAATTATTCGCCATGATCATTTGAATTAATTTCTTTTTGAAATAATCCGTTTTGGCGTGCCCTGGATTTTGCTTTAAAAATCCTGCAATAACTCTCGCTTCTGTAGTAGCTTCCGCATCATTTTCCGTGTAAATGATGATGGTTTCCTTTTCTACAATGGCTTTTGTTTTCGCTTTTTTCTTTTTTTGCGAAAAACCTAAGGTAAAAAGGCATAAAAATATGAGGAGAAATATTTTTTTCATTAATTAAACATTTAAAATTCTATTAAATATACAAATAACGCAAAAAGTCATTTTTTAGTTTATCATTAAAATCATTATCTTTGCACTGCTTTAAAATTAAGCTAAAAAATTAATACTAACACTTACAATAAAAAAATAATAGATATTATGTCTTATACACCAGCTGCTGCAGACGTAGCAAAATTGAGAAACCAGACAGGTGCAGGTATGATGGACTGCAAAAAAGCTTTAGTTGAAGCTGAAGGAGACTTCGAAAAAGCAGTAGATATCCTTAGGAAAAAAGGACAGAAAGTTGCTGCTAACAGAGCTGACAGAGACTCTTCTGAAGGAGCTGTGATCGCTAGAGTAAACGAAGACAACACATTAGGGACAATCATCTCTTTAAATTGTGAGACTGATTTCGTTGCTAAAAACGAAGCGTTCATCGAGCTTGCTTACGAATTAGCTGAAATGGCTATTTTCGCTGCTACTAAAGAAGAACTTTTAGCTACAGATTTCCACGGACTTACTGTTGCTGAAAAATTAGTTGAGCAAACAGGTGTTATCGGTGAAAAAATCGAGATCGGAGCTTTCGAAAGAATTACAGGGCCTTTCTTGGGAGCTTACATCCACGCTGGAAACAAAATCGCTGCAATCACTTCTCTTTCTGCTAAAGTAGATGGAGCTGACGAAGCTGCTAAGGCTGTTTCTATGCAGGTTGCTGCTATGAACCCTATCGCTCTTGACGAAAACGCTGTTTCTCAAGAAACTATCGATAAAGAATTAGAAATCGAAAGACACAAACTTACTGAAGAAGGGAAACCTGCCAACATTATCGACAATATTTTGAAAGGTAAAATGCAGAGATTCTACAAAGACAACACTTTGGTACACCAGGATTTTATTAAAGATAGCAGCATGTCTGTTGCTGATTATGTAAAGTCTGTAAATGCTGATCTTAAAGTAACAGGATTTGTAAGAGTAAGCTTATAATCTTTTTCAGATTTAAAAATATTGATCCCGGTGATTTTTTTCATCGGGATTTTTATTTCACGGAATTATGAGATTATTTTAAATATTAAAAATAAATTAAATTTTCAATAATTTAAGCCAATATCAGATTATAGTAGAATTTTTTATGTAAAATTTTGATTTTTAATACTTACATTTGCACCCCTTATTGAGAATCATGAAAAAACTTCTATTAACCATTTGTACTTTTCTTTGCTTATTATTCAATGCGCAGCTTGATACTGATCACTGGTTTGCCCCCATGTCTGCGAAAGCAGCAACGACCGGCCTTCAGGGATATCTATACCTGTCTACTAACGAAACTACACCATTTTCCGTTCAGATTTATAATAACAATACGCTTTTTACCACAGTACAGGTTAGTAAAGGAAATCCGGCCCAGGTAAGTATTCCCAATTATTTTTTAATTACTGAAAATCCCGGCGATCTTTTCATACCCAATGCAATGGGAATGTACGTAAAAGGTCCAAAGAAATTCTTCGCCAACTACAGATTTTCCCTACAAAACCACGCGGAAATCATTACGTCAAAAGGACTGGCCAGTCTTGGAACTACATTTTATGCAGGAATGGCGCCGATTACGGGTGTTGCTTATTATGTCAATTCAACCATTGGGATTACTGCAACAGAAGACAATACATCGGTAGTCGTTTCAGGATATAACCCGAATGTTGTTTTTTCTGACGGAAGTTCTTCTCCTACAAAAACAGTTACATTAAATAAAGGTCAATCCTATATCTTGGAGGCTGTAAGTACCGATTCTTTCTATAATCTTAACGGATTGGTCGGTGCAAAAATAGAAGCCACAAAACCAATTTCTGTCACGAACGGAAACTTTAATGGTATTTATACTTCTTTAAACTTCACCAACAACGATGTCTTAATGGATCAGGCAGTTCCTGTCGAAAGATTAGGAAAAGATTTTGTCGTAGTAAAGGGCAACGGCACTATTGCTTCCGAAATGGAAACCGCATTGGTAATTGCTACTGAAGACAATACCCAACTTACAATAAACGGTATAAGCTCCGGAATTATCCTGAATGCAGGACAATATTATATGGTTCCGAGCATGAATTATGTATATCAGGGAGGCAATGATAATTATAATATGGGGATTTCTTCCAACAAAAATATATACGTATACCAGTTATTGGCAGGAGTTTCCGGAAATACAGGAACGAATGAATATCCTACCGGTGGAATGAATTTTATTCCTCCTTTAAGCTGTTTTATGCCTAATAAAATTGATGAAATTGGGTTTATCAATAAAATCGGAAGCCAGTCTTACAATACCAAATTGAATATCATTACCCAGACCGGTGCTACCGTTACATTAAACGGCAATGCTATTGCTGCGGCAAACGGACCTTATCCTGTCAACGGAAATCCGAACTGGGTTACCTATTCTGTTCCCAATGTAACCGGGACAATTACTGTTAATTCCACAAAATCTGTAACTGCAGGAATCGCGGCCGGAAGCGGCGCAGTGGGTTATGGGGGTTATTTTGCAGGCTTTTCATCCATTCCTGCCATTTCAAAAACCGGAGACTGCTACACGGGAATTATATTACAGGTTGACAATTCTTACGATGGATATCAGTGGTATCTTAACGGAAACCCTATTCCGGGAGCGACTTCATTTTCTATTAACCCGGAATTATACGGAGCAGGAACATACACCTGCTTAATCACAAAAAACAATTGTGAATCAAAGCTTACAAATGGCTACAATTACACGGTGTGCCCTCCAATCACAACGACCACTTATACTATCGGATCTTGTAATACGAAAGTCATTTCACCGGTTTTCACAACTTCCACACAGACAATTGCTCCATCACATACAAGCATTATTTCAGCACCTATTTCGGGAACAGCAACCGTAAATCCTGTCACAGGGGAAATTTCCTACACACCCAATCCGGGACTTACAGCTGATACCACAGATACATTTATTTATTATGTAGAAGGAAACGGAAATCCTGCTGATTTTGAATATTTTAAAATCATTATTAATATTGATGTTCTACAGACCACCAACGGATCTCTTACATCGTGTGGTGACGCCAGTGGAAATGGTACTTTTGATCTTACTTCTGTGAGTGTTTCGCCGGATCCGGGAATTACTGTTCAATATTTTACAAATTCTGCTTTAGCGGGAACTCCAATTGCAATACCGGCCACTTACAGCGGGCCTGCCGGAACCATTTACGCCAATGTGACTTCCCAATACGGATGTATGAAAGTGGCTCAGATTACCTTGACTACTACCCCATCTCCGAATATTAATACAAGTAACTTCAATGCAACGCTTTGTGATGATAATTTTGATGGAATTGTTAATGTAAATTTCGCCAATATTTCTCCTGTGATTGTCACAAATTCTACGGGTTTTAATGTAAGATATTATTTAAATCAAACTGATGCTAATGCAGGAAACGCCAATACTTTACCTGCCAACTGGACATACACAGCCAATACAACGGTTTATGTAAGAGTAGATGCGCTTACAGGAAATTGTCCTGCTGCTTTTGGTCAGATTAATTTTAAAATAGGAAACAGAATCACTCTGCTTACCGGAACCGCAACTGCTGAAGTCTGCGACAATGATATCAGCGGTTCTGAAAGTGTAAACCTTAATGATTATAAAAACTTATTTACAGCGGATCCTGCTGTTATCCTGACATTCCATACTACTTTAGCAAATGCACAAGCCGGAACCAATGCAGTCTCGCCTATCCAGAACATTACTGCTGCAAGTACATTTTATATAAGATTTACAAGTCCAACCGAATGCCCAAGCACAGGAGTTCTGACAATTAATTTAAAAACTCCTAAAAAATCAGACAGGCTTCATGATCAGGTGGTTTGTCCTAATGAACAGGTCACTTTAGATGCAGGTCCAGGATTTACTTCTTATACCTGGAGTACGGGAGCTACAACGCAAACCGTTGCTGTGGGCGCCGGAAGTTATTATGTAGATTTAGGATTTAATGGCTGTATTTACCGTCAGCATGTTAATGTTACAACTACACAGGCTCCAACTATTACAAAAATTGAAGTTTCAGGATATAATGCTACTGTTTTTGTTTCAGGGGGAACTGCTCCATATCAATATTCTTTGAATGGAATTGATTATCAAACTTCTAATATCTTTACAGGATTGTCGAGAGGAATGCACACCGTCTATGTTTTAGGAGCCGACGGATGTACTCCGGTGATTAAAGAATTTTTAGTATTAAATCTTATCAATGCAATTACACCAAATGGAGATGGGCTTAATGATGTGTTAAATTATTCCGATCTTAGAATAAAACAAGATGTTTCGATAGAAGTGGTTGACCGTTATGGGGCTCCCGTTTACAGATCAACGAACAAAGATTACATCTGGGATGGAAAGCTCAACGGAAGGCCGCTGTCAACGGGAACTTATTGGTATTTACTGAGATGGGTTGAGCCGGATACCAAATTACCAGTTTCTTACTCAGGGTGGATATTAGTTAAAAATCGGGAATAATATTTTAACTTTCTTTACAATTTATTAACAATATTTCAAATATTATATTAAATTTGTAGAAATCCTAATTCCTAATATATGAAAAGATTTCTACTCAGCTTAGTATTAGTTTTTTTAACGATTAATACTCTCTTTGCCCAAAGGGACACAGAACATTGGTTTGCACCGATGATGTCCCGCGCTGGAATGACCTCACACGCCCAAGCGATATATTTCTCTACAGATTCTACAACACCGTTTCCTGTAGAAATTTATAACAACAATATTTTAATTGGTACCGTTACAATTTCCAAAAGCAATCCTCAGGTATTTAATTTACTTGCAACTACTCCGCCTCCGGGGCTCCCAGCTTCGGCGAACCTTGTAGCTACCACACAATCTGATCTTTTTACACCTATTACAAAAGGTATTTATACAAAAGCAACCAAACCTTATTATGCCAATCTTAGGCTTTCAATTACCAGCCACGGCGAGATTTTGGTATCTAAAGGAAAAGCAGGTATCGGTAAGAAGTTTTATGCTGCGGCTGCACCTATTACTGATCCTGGAAATACTCTTTATAATTTCACAACAGGGATCTTAGCAACTGAGAATAATACAGTCGTAACAGTGTCTGGATATTCTTCTTCGGTTGTTTTTTCTAACGGAAACACTGGTGCCACAACTCCATCAATGTCTTTTACATTGAATAAGGGGCAGTCTTACATTATTGAAGGACGTGGAACCCAGGCAGGAAACCAATCCGGTTTTATTGGTGCCAAAATTGAATCAGACAAGCCCGTTTCTGTAACGAACGGTAACTTTAACGGTCAATTTGCATGGGGACCTGTAGGTGGAAGTTCGGATATTATTATGGATCAATCTGTACCCGTAGACAGGCTTGGAAATGAGTTTGTTTTGGTAAAAGGAAATGGTAATATCACCGCCCAGATGGAAGATGCTTTGATTATTGCAACTGAAAACAACACAGAGGTACAAATCAATGGCGGCCCGGTAGTGGCAACCCTTAACGAAGGACAATTCTATAGAGTAAATGGCCCGAATAACACAACTCCGGCCAATAATGTCAACTATATCGATCAGGGTAACGGACATTATAATATGTACATTAAAACCAGTAAAAATGTATATGTTTATCAGCTTCTTGCAGGTCTTTCGACAAGTATTGCAACACTGGGATACAACTATATCCCGCCTTTGAACTGTTTCTTACCAAGAAAAATCGATGAAATAGCATTAATTAATGATCTAAACGGGAGTTTGAGTCCCGATATTAAATTAAATATTTTAACAGAAGCAGGAGCTGCAGTTAGCTATAGTGTTGGTGCCGGACCGGTAACTACTCCTACTGCGGCACAGGGGCCTTATCCTGTTACCGGAACCACAGCTTGGGTATCTTATTCCATTCCTGGATTATCTGGAAATGTAACTGTAAACTCTACAAAAGCCGTAACAGCCGGTATTGCCGGAGGTAGTGGTGCTGTAGGATATGGTGGATATTTTGCAGGATTCTCCTCAATTCCGGTTATTGCAAAACAATCGGGAGATTGTGTACCTGGAATTGTATTGGAAGTGGACGACAGCTTTGAAACCTATCAATGGTTCCTAAATGGTGTTGCCATTTCGGGAGCTACACTGGCTACTTATACACCAACACAGGCAGGAAACTATACGGTAAAAGTAACAATGGGAACATGTCCTCCTGTTACAACACCAGTCTATAAAGTATTCTCATGTATCAGAAATACAACAGCCAACTTAAATGCTTGTGCAACTAAAGTAATCACTCCTACATTCTCGTTCACTACGAGCCAGGTTCCGGTAGCTAGTACAGTAACTATTCTTACGTACCCTACTCACGGAACAGCTACACTGAACACATCAACAGGACAAATTACTTATATTCCAAACCCTGGATATCTTGGAGCGGATCAAATCGTTTATCAGTTCTGCGGTAACGCTACTGAATTCATTGACTGCGAACATGTAACTTTAAACTTAAATGTTGTTCCTTTCATCTTACAAGATGTTACGATTAAGGCCTGTCAGTATGACGGAAAAGGATTCTTTGATCTTACAACAGCTCCAGTTACATTACTCAATCCTGTAGTTAAGAAATTCTACCCTACACTGGCAGATCTGAATGCAGGAACCAATATGATTACAAATCCTACAAATTATCTTTCTGCAGCAGGCGCTGTTTATGTATTGGTAACAACAAGTGAAGGATGTACCGGAAGTGCAAAAATCACATTAGAATTCCTTCCTACACCGGTTGTAAACGAAGCTACATTAAGCGAATGCTTCCTTGAAAATGATGAAGCAAGAGCTAAATTTAATTTAACAATTGCAGTGGTTTCATCAGAAACCCCAATCACTAAAAAGTATTATCCTACATTCGTGGATGCAAGCAACGGAACTAATGAAATTCTTATTGCTAATGAATATATTTCAGGAAATGGTGCTGCTTACGTAAGAGTATACAACAGCCAGGGATGTTATGCCATTGCTAAGGTTAACTTAAAAGTGATTCCGCCTAAGAGATCCCCTCTTTTAGTAGATAAAACAATTTGTATCGACGCAAGAACAAATCTTGACGCAGGTCCAGGTTATGCATCTTACGAATGGAATACTGGAGCCACCACTCAGGTTTTACCGGGTGCTACTGTGGGTGAGTATTGGGTAATTCTTGAAGACAACGGATGTTTTGTGAAGCAGTTTGTAAGCGTTAAAAAAGCTACAGACCCTGTAATTACAGAACTTGAAATTTCCAACAATACGGTAACAGTACATGTATCGGGTGGAAAAGGACCTTATCAGTATGCGGTGGATTCACCTACAAACTGGCAGGATTCTAATGTATTCACAGGTCTTTCCAGAGGTCAGCATACATTCTATGTGAGAGATGCTTATAACTGTACACCAATCTCAGTAGAAATTACAGTACCGAACCTTATCAATACAATTACACCAAACGGAGACAACAAGAACGACTTTATCGATTACAGCGAGTTGGCTTATAAAGACAATCTCTCTTTCGTAATCTATGACAGATATGGTAACAAGATCTTCACTGGTGATAAATTCAACAACTACAAATGGGACGGTAAACATTATGATAAAAAATTAGTAACCGGAACATATTGGTATCATATCAATTGGAATGAACCAAATAAAGCAAAAACTCCAATTAAATACACTGGTTGGATTTTGGTAAAAAACATAGACTAAAATTTATATTATAAATTTTGAACCACGCTTTAATAGCGTGGTTTTTTTGTGCCGTTTTCGCAAAGGTTAAACATTAAATCAATAGAAATGTATTAATTAAAACAATAAAAAGAGAGAAAAATAATATTTCAAACAAAATAAATTAAAATTATTATGATATAATCTTAGTTTTATATATAATTTTATCAACTGTAAATAAAATAACCAATTTAATTAATTTATTGATAATAAAAACATAAATACATTGAGATATTAAAAAATATTCTATTTTTGCGCATTCTAACACACTATGCTATGAAAAGATGTTTACTCTCTTTTGTATTACTATTTCTAACAATTAATACAGTCTTTGCCCAGAAAGATACAGAACATTGGTTTGCACCGTATTTCGATTCTACCCTGACCGGTTTTGGCCGATATGTACATGCTCTTTACCTCTCTACAGACTCCACAACTCCGTTTGATGTAAACATTTACAATAACAATGTTGTCATCGGAACAGTGACTATCAGCAAAGGAAATCCACAATCTTTTACTGTAGATGCAGCTTTTATCAGGACTGATGATAAATGGAACACTTTAAAACCAATCAATTTAGGAATTTATACGAAGGGAGATAAACCTTACCTTGCTTCATTAAGGGTAGCACAATTGGTTTGATATAAGCTGGAATGAGCCCAACCGTAAGCAAACCGCAGTAAAGTATTCCGGATGGATTCTGGTGAAAAACAGAGAATAATCTTTAAAATATAAATATTTTAATCATGATTTTTAATCGTGGTTTTTTTATTTTATCTAGCAAATTTAACATAATCAAAAGGAATTTATCAATTAAATCAACAAAAAGAGAGAAAAATAACATTTCAAAGAAGGCAAATTTAAATTATTATCATATACTTTTTATTTTACGTAATAAATTATAAATTATTTAATATATAGTTTGATTAATTGATTTATTGTTAATAATAACAAAAATATTTTGATATATCAAAAATTATTATATTTTTGTTATTCCAACACAATGCTATGAAAAAATATTTACTTTCTTTTGTTTTGATATTTCTATCAATCAATACAATCTTTGCTCAAAAAGATACAGAACACTGGTTTGCGCCGTATTTCGATTCATCGTTTAATACCAATTTTGTCCCAGCACTTTATTTTTCAACAGATTCTACGACTCCGTTTGATGTAAACATTTATAGTAGCAATGTTGTCATCGGAACAGTAACTATAAGTAAAGGCAACCCGCAATCTTTTACTCTAAACACAAATACCATTAAAACAAATGATGAACAGAATGCATCAACACCCCTAAATTTAGGAATTTACACACAAGGTGGAAAACCTTATTTTGCATCCTTAAGGATAGCCGAAGTGGCTCATGGAGAAATCATTACTTCGAAAGGGAGAGCGGGTATCGGGAAAAAATTCTATGCCGCTGCAGCACCCAATCCCATCAGTTCGTCTGTACTGAATTTCACAACAGGTATTTTAGCCACGGAAGACAATACTACGGTTACAATTTCAGGATATAACCCAAATTGCAAATTTATCAATATCCCTTCTCCTACTCCAGTACAAATTATTTTTACATTAAATAAAGGGCAATCTTATGTTATAGCTGGGAGATCGGCAGACGCTGCCGCTAACAGTAATGGATTTATAGGAGCTAAAATTGAAGCAAACAAACCCATATCTGTTACAAACGGTAATTCTCTCGGATATTATGCTAATACTAGTTTTTTACTAGGAGCGGATCTAATTATGGATCAATCCGTACCTACAGAATATTTAGGAAACGAATTTGCTATGGTAAAAAGTCTGTCTACGAGTAATGATAATATGGAAGGCGGAATCATTATTGGTACAGAAAATAACACTGAAATATATTTAAATGACGGAACAACTCCGGTAGCAACCATTGACGAAGGAGAATATTACAGGATTCTACAAAATGAATACAAAAACCAGGGAGGCGGACATTTCAATATGTTCATCAGGACAACTAAAAATACTTACCTGTATCAGCTTATAGGAGTTGGCCCTGGAAATTATACAGGGGGCTATAATTATATCCCACCATTAAACTGTTTTCTACCAAGAAAGATTGATGAAATAGGCAAGATTAATGAAATGCCCGGCATTACTACTGTACCCATTGATTTAAAACTTAACATCTTAACAGAAGCCGGAGCCACAGTTACCGTAAATGGAGTGACACCTACTCCGGCTCAAGGACCTTATCCGCTGACAGGGAATGCACAATGGGTAACATACGGAATCACAGGAATCACAGGAAATGTAACGATTACCTCCACCAAAGCGGTAACCGCAGGGGTAAACGGAGGCTACGCTACAGCAGGTTATGGAGGATACTTTGCAGGTTTTTCTAAAGTTCCGATTATTACAAAACAAGGAAACTGTATTCCCGGAGTGACATTGTCTGTAGAAGACAGCTATGACACCTATCAATGGCAACTCAATGGAACTCCGATTCCCGGAGCAAACTCCTACGCCTATACACCGACAGTTGCGGGAAATTATACCGTAAAAATCACAGTAGGATCATGTCCTGCCGTAACAACAGCCGTTTACAAAGTATACACCTGTCTTTATCAGTCTACACAAGCACTGACTGTTTGTGAAGGATTTAAAGCCATCATTCCGGAATTTACAAACTCTACACAGTCTTATGTACCGAGTACGGTAACCATTGTAACTCCTCCCACAAACGGATCTGTGACTATTGATCCCAATGGTGTGATTGGTTATCTAGCCAACCCGGGGTTTACGGGGACTGACATAATTGTATACAAATTCTGCGGCAACGATCCCGAATTTATTGATTGTGAAGAGGTAACTTTAACATTAACGGTCTCTGAAAATCCTATTGTAAACGATGCAACGCTAAGATCCTGCGCCCTGGAATCTAATCCTGCAAAAGCCTTATTTGATTTAACAACAGCTCCGGTTACAACACAAACAGGAATCACCAAGAAATACTATCCATCGCTTACTGATGCACAAAACGGAACCAACGAAATTCTAAACCCTACAAATTATATAGCACCAAACGGTGTGGTTTACATTAAAGTAACCAACGCAAACGGATGCTTTAAAATTGCCCAGGTTACCCTTATCGTACTTCCACAAGTATATTCCACCACATTAAATGATAAAATTATCTGTATTGAAGACACCACTACCCTGGATGCCGGTCCCGGCTTTACTTCATATACATGGAGCACCGGAGCTACTACCCAGACCATCAACAGTGTTGGCGTAGGAAGCTATTGGGTAGACCTGAAAACAGGAAGCTGCGTGGTAAGACAAAATGTAAAAGTTTATCCATCGGAGCAGCCGGTAATTTCAAATATTGATATTACAAATAATACAGTCACAGTACATGTTATCGGTGGAACTGCCCCGTATCAGTATTCTATAGACAATATCAATTGGCAGACCAGCAATATATTTACGAATGTTACAAGAGGTAATGCAAAAATTTATGTAAAAGATGCTTATGATTGTGAACCTATTGATATCGAAATTACAATTCCTGATCTCATCAATACCATCACTCCCAATGGAGACGGCATCAATGATGTGATTGATTATTCAGCATTATCCCACAAACCGAATTTTGTATTTAATATTTATGACAGATACGGAACAAAAATGCATCAGGGAAACAAAGACAACAACTACAAGTGGAACGGTGCAGTAGCCGGTCACAAAGTACCAACGGGAACATATTGGTTTGATATAAGCTGGAATGAGCCCAACCGTAAGCAAACCGCAGTAAAGTATTCCGGATGGATTCTGGTGAAAAACAGAGAATAATCTTTAAAATATAAATATTTTAACCATGATTTTTAAAAATTATGGTTTTTTTATTGCTTAAAAAGCACATTTTAAGTAGAATGTAAAGAAACCTTAATAGAAATTTTCTATTTTTGCAGTAATCCTAATTCCATATTTATGAAAAGATTTCTATCTTTTGTATTAATGCTCTGTGCATTTAATACACTCTTTGCACAAAGAGACACAGACCATTGGTTTGCCCCTTACTATGACGTTTCTACGGGCGGTGTCTACAATCACGTTCTTTATTTTTCTACGGATGCCACCACTCCGTTTGAAGTAAAGATTTATAACAACAATACTGTGATTGGAACCGTTAATGTCAGCAAGGGCTCACCACAAACTTTTGCTTTAAATGCAAATTTAATAAGAACAACCGCTGCATCAAGCGCGGCGGTGCCTACCAATTTGGGAGTTTATACCAAAGGTGACAGACCTTATTTCGTTTCACTGAGAGCTGCGGTGAGCTCGCATGGCGAAATCATCACCTCTAAAGGTAAAGCAGGTATCGGCACAAAATTTTATGCCGCAGCAACGCCGGTTACGGTAGCTGCGACAGATAAGAATTTTACGACCGGAATTTTAGCAACCGAAGACAATACCACGGTTACAGTTTCCGGATACGACCCGAACATTTCGTTTGTAAATGTACCGTCGCCAACTCCTTTGACCATGACCGTAAACCTTAATAAAGGACAGTCTTATATCCTTACAGGTTTATCTACAACCACTCCGGTAAACAGAGACGGTTTTATTGGTGCCAAAATTGAATCTACCAAGCCAATTTCCGTTACCAACGGTAATGCAAACGGATTCTATGCTACTACAACTTCTTCAGACGGTGCGGACCTCATCATGGATCAGTCTGTTCCTACAGACCGTCTTGGAAATGAGTTTGCCATGGTAAAAAGTATCACTACCAGTTCTGCCAACATGGAGGGCGGGATCATTATCGCCACAGAAAATGATACGGATATTTATTTAAATGACGCTACCACACCAGTTGCCACAATTGATGAAGGAGAATATTACAGGATTCTACAAAGTGAATATAAAGATCAGGGTGGAGGTCACTCCAATCTTTATGTGAGAACCACTAAAAATGTTTATTTATACCAATTGGTAGGTGCTGGATCGGCAAGAAATACAGGTGGTTACAACTATATCCCTCCATTGAATTGTTTTTTACCGAGAAAAATTGATGAAATAGGCAAGATTAATGAAATGCCTAATATTACCTCAGCAATTACTTTAAAACTTAATATTTTAACAGAAGTTGGCGCAGCCGTTACCGTAAACGGCGCAACACCTACTGCAGCCCAAGGTCCTTATCCGCTCACCGGAAATACACAATGGGTAACGTATGCCATCACAGGAATCACAGGAAATGTGACAATTACCTCAACAAAAGCAGTAACAGCCGGTGTGAACGGAGGGTACAGCTCAGCAGGATATGGTGGATATTTTGCAGGGTTTTCTTCTATTCCTTTAATTGCTAAGCAAACCGGAGACTGTATTCCGGGAATTATTCTTGAAGTAGATGACAGCTATGATACATACCAATGGTTCTTAAACGGAACTCCAATTCCGGGAGCAAATTCCAATACATACTCCCCTACAGTTGCAGGAAATTATACGGTAAGAATTACAGTAGGATCATGTCCTCCTGCAGTAACGCCTGTTTACAAAGTTTTCACATGTCTTCATCAGTCTACAAAAGCACTGACTGTTTGTGAAGGATTTAAAGCCATCATTCCGGAATTTACAAACTCTACACAGTCTTATGTACCGAGTACGGTAACCATTGTAACTCCACCTACAAACGGAACTGTGATTGTTGATCCTAGCGGAGTGATTGGCTACACACCCAACTTCGGCTTTACGGGAACTGACACGATTGTATACAAATTCTGTGGAAACGATCCTGATTTTACGGATTGCGAACAGGTAACTTTAACTTTAACCGTTTCTGAAAGCCCGGTTGTAACAGACGCATCATTAAGGTCTTGTTTTATTGAGTCTAATCCGGCAACAGCGCTATTTAATCTGACAACGGCGGCAGTTACAAGCCAGACAGGTATTGTAAAACAATATTACCCTTCTCCTACCGATGCCCAGAACGGCACCAATGAAATTTTGAATCCTACAGCTTACATAGCTCCAAACGGAGTGGTTTATATTAAAGTAAGCAATGCAAACGGGTGTTACAGAATAGCTAAGGTTACACTTATTGTTCTCCCTCCAGTCTATTCAAATATATTGGAAGATAAAATTATCTGTATTGAAGATATGACAACATTAGATGCAGGACCTGGTTTTACGGCTTATGAATGGAGCACCGGTGCAACTACCCAGTCCATCAACAATGTTGGGGCCGGTACATATTGGGTAGACCTGAAAACAGGAACTTGCGTTACAAGACAAACTGTAAAAGTATATGCTTCCGAGCAGCCTGTAATCTCAAATATTGATATTTCCAATAATACCGTTACGGTAAATGTAGTTGGGGGTACTGCTCCTTATCAATATTCAATGGATAATATCAATTGGCAGACCAGCAATGTATTTACCAATGTACCAAGAGGAAACAGTATGGTTTATGTAAAAGATGATTACAACTGTGAGCCTATTGATGTTGAAATTACCGTACCTAACCTCATCAATGTAATAACACCAAACGGAGACGGCGTAAATGATGTACTTGATTATTCTGCTTTATCCCATAAACCGAATTTTGTATTCAACATTTATGACAGATACGGAACAAAATTACACGAAGGAAACAAAACCAGCGGATACAAATGGAACGGTACTGTTGGAGGTAAAAAAGTTTCCACAGGAAATTATTGGTTCGATCTAAGCTGGAACGAGCCAAACAGCAAGCAAACACCGATAAAATATTCCGGATGGATCATGGTGAAAAACCGAGAATAAACAATATTTAATTAAAATTATTAAAAACACGGCTTCAAAACCGTGTTTTTTTTATGCTTTTTCTAAATATTTAGAAATAAAAATCTATTTTTGTTAAAACTAATCATTTGACTATGAAAAAACAATTCTACTTTTTACTTTTACTTGTTTTTACATTCATAAAGATTTCGGCGCAGAGAGATACGGAACATTGGTTTGCACCCTTTTCAGCAGCTAATTTATCTTCTACCGCCAAACAAGCATTATATCTATCAACGGACTCTGCAACACCGTTTGATGTTACTATTTACAATAACAATGTGGTGCTTGGGACTGTTTCCATAAGCAAGGGAAACCCTCAGGTATATAATATCACTGCCGCAGATATGATTGGTTCTTCAGCTGCAGATCTTTTTACTGTAGGAACTAAAGGATTATATTTAAAAGGAACAAAACCTTTCTTCGCGACGTTCAGATTTGTGGTTCCGGCGCATGGTGAAATTTTAACATCAAAAGGAAAAGCCGGCGTTGGTACAAAATTTTATGCTGTTGTAGCTCCTATTACCAACTCCACCTCCGGTATGAATTTTACAACGGGAATTCTGGCAACAGAAGATAATACTACCGTTACCGTTTCAGGGTATGATTCCGCTGTTGTTTTCACAAATGGTACTACTGCAACGACAACTCCAAGCTTTTCAATTACTTTAAATAAAGGACAATCATACATTATCGAAGGAAGAGGAAATCAGCCGGGAAATGCAACCGGTTTTATTGGTGCTAAAATCACTTCGGATAAGCCGGTTTCTGTTACCAACGGAAACTTTTTGGGAGAATACAATATTGGGACACCACTTACGGGTGGAGATATTGTAATGGATCAATCCGTTCCCACCGATAGACTAGGAAAAGAATTTGTCATTGTAAAAGGTTATGGAAATATTTCAGCTAAAACAGAAGATGTTCTGATTGTAGCTACAGAAGATGATACCGAAATCTATGTAAACGACAATCTGGCTCCCGTTGCCACCATTGATGAAGGTGAACATTACCGCGTAAACGAACCTAATAATACCAACTATATCGATCAGGGAAGTGGCCATTACAATATGTACGTAAAAACAACCAAAAATGCCTACGTTTACCAGCTTCTTGCCGGAACAGCAACTTCCAGCGCAACAATTGGTTTTAATTATATTCCTCCGCTCAACTGCCTATTACCTAGAAAAATTGATGAAATCGGGAATATTGAAATGCTTCCCCAGTCTACAAATAATATTAAATTAAATATCTTAACAGAAAAAGGCGCGGCTGTAACAGTAAACGGTGTTACACCTACTGCAGCTCAAGGGCCTTATGACGTAACGGGAACGATGGATTGGGTTTCCTATTCATTGACGGGAGTTACCGGAAATGTCACGATTATTTCCACTAAAGCCGTTACTGCGGGAATTGCAGGAGGAAGCGGTGTTGTAGGATACGGTGGATATTTTGCGGGATTCTCCTCAGTTCCGGCCATCAGCAAAACCGGCGACTGTGTTCCGGGAGTGGTATTGGAAACAGGTGACAGTTTTGAAACTTATCAATGGTACCTTAATGGAGTTCCTATTCCTGGAGCGAATACATACACTTACACGCCGATGCAGCCGGGAGATTATACCGTAAAAGTGGGTATGGGAGGATGTTTTGTAACGACACCTATTTATTCGTTGGATTCTTGTTATGAACAAGTTACAGTATCATCAGTTGTCTGCGAAGCAAAAAAAACAATCATTCCGAAATTTACGAATCATACCGTAGCATTTATTCCGAGTTCGGTTCAGATTGATGTTGCTCCGACTCATGGTACGGCGACAATTGATGCCGCAGGAACTATTACCTACACGGCAACTCCTAACTATGTAGGAAGTGATGTAATAGTATATCATTTCTGTGCAAACCCGACAACAGGAGTAGGATGTGAGCAGGTAACTTTAAATTTATCAGTAGATCCAAATCCTACTGTGCAGAACGCAAGTTTAAGAGCATGCTATATCGAATCAAATCCGAGTAAAGCTTCATTCAATCTTGAAAGCGCTGCTGTTACGTCACAATTTGGTGTTACCAAACTGTATTACCCTACTATGGCGGACCTTACCAATGGGACAAATGTTATTACAAGCACTCTGAATTATATCTCATCCAATACAAAAGTTTATGTAAAGGTAACCAACTCAAACGGGTGTTTCAGTATTGCAGAAATTACCCTGACAGTACTTCCTCCGGTAAAATCTACCGTTTTAACCGATAAAATTATCTGTATTGAAAATAAAGCAACACTAGATGCGGGGCCGGGATTTGATGGCTATGAATGGAACACCGGAGCTACAACTCAAGCGATCACGGTACCTGTGGGAGCCTATTGGGTAAAACTGAAAACAGGTGAATGCTACACTACACAAGATGTAAAAGTTTTTGCCGCAGAACAGCCAGTAATTTCGAATCTTGATATTAAAAATAATACCATTACTGTTACTGTAATCGGAGGAACAGCACCTTATAAATACTCTTTGGACGGCGTTACATGGCAGGATTCAAACTTCTTTGGAAATCTTCCGAGAGGTGAAAACAGTATTTATGTAAAAGATTTTTATAATTGTGAGCCGATAGACGTCACCGTTACCGTTCCTAATCTTCTGAATGCCATCACTCCGAATGGAGACAACAGGAATGACTATATTGATTATTCGGAATTATCATACAAGAAAAATCTTGTATTCAATATCTTCGACAGGTACGGAAATAAGGTGCATCAGGCAAACCAGTTTAGTGCCTACAAATGGGACGGAACCATGTATGGCAAAAAAGTTCCTACCGCAACTTATTGGTATGAGATCACCTGGACAGAGCCAAATAAGGCGCAAACTCAAATAAAATATTCCGGCTGGATCCTCGTAAAAAATGTGGAATAAGAAATTAACATAACCTCGTAGAAACCATGATTTTAAAATCATGGTTTTTTATTTATTTTTTAAGCCATTACCAGTTTTTATTATTAAATTTGTGATAAAAGCTGTAACTAAATGAAGAAAATTCTATCCTTTTTATTTATATTTTATTTCTTCGCCTCTACATTTGCTCAATTGGATAGGGAACACTGGTTTGCGCCTATGGTAGACCGTACCGGAAACCCGAATCCTTACCAGAAATTATATCTTTCTACTAACCGTACGACTCCGTTTCCGGTAAGTATCTATAATAATAATGTTTTAATTGCTACTGTAAATATCAGCAAAGGAAACCCTCAAAAAGTTGATATATTAAGAAATTATATCATTACAACACTACAGGCCGACCTTTTTACGCCCACCACTAAAGGACTTTATGTAAAAGCGGAATTTCCGTTTTATGCCAATCTAAGGTTTTCTGTTTTCAATCACGCGGAAATCATTACTTCAAAAGGAATTCCTTCCACCGGAAAATTATTCTATGCTGCCCACGCTCCCATTACGGTCATTAATCCTATTTTGAATTTTATGACAAGTATCCTGGCAACGGAAGACAACACTGTAGTGACCATCTCAGGATATAAACCTACCGTACAATTCTCAAACGGGACCACTGGAACCACAACTCCGACCATGACTTTTACCTTAAATAAAGGTCAATCCTATATCATTGACGGAAGTGGAAGCAATTCGGGGAATTCTGACGGCTTTATCGGGGCTAAAATTGTCGCCACAAAGCCTGTAAACGTCACCAATGGGAATTTTAACGGTCAATATGCGGGAAATTTTCCCAGCAGCTCGGATATTTTGATGGATCAGGCTGTTCCGGTAGACAGATTAGGAAATGAATTTGCCCTGGTAAAAGGTAACGGAGCTATAACATCAAACATGGAAGGTGCTTTGGTGGTAGCAACCGAAGATAACACAGAAGTCCGCGTGAACAATGAGCTGGTTCCCATAGCAGTTTTAAATACCGGAGAATACTTCAGGATACCGGGTACCAAATATCAACTTCAAGGAAATAACCATTATAATTTATATATTAAAAGTACCAAAAACGTTTACATTTATCAGATTCTTGCAGGAAATTCCACTGGTACAGGTAATGAAGTGGCAACAGGCGGTTTTAATTTTATTCCTGCCCTTAACTGTTATTTGCCAAAACAGATTAATGAACTTGGTCTTATTGATGAAAACTTTGTTCATTCCAACGGTAATCCGACCGGTATTTTAAATGTTCCTACCAAATTAAATTTAATCACAGAAAAAGGCGCTGTTGTTACCGTAAACGGAGTTACACCTCCTGCGACAACGGGCCCTTTCGATATGACAGGAACCAATAATTGGGTTACTTACGGAATTCCGAATACAACGGGAACCATCACTATCGTTTCTTCCAAGGCAATCACAGCCGGTATCAATGCAGGAAGTGACGCGGTAGGATATGGTGGGTTCTTTGCCGGATTCCCGACTCAGCCTGTAATTTTAAAATCCGGAGGCGACTGTATTCCGGGAATTGTTCTTACAATTGACCCTATTATCTATGATACTTATCAATGGTATATCAACGGGAACCCTATTCCTGGAGCAACATCACCTTCAATAACGCCTACGCAACCGGGATATTACACCTGTTCTGTAACGATGGGAAGCTGCGCACCTCTTATAACTGAACAATTCAAAGTTTTAAACTGCACAAGACAAACTGCGGTAACTTATGATATCTGCAGCACTAAAATCATTACTCCTACTTTTACGAGTTCAACACAAACACCTGTTCCTTCGACGGTGGCTATTCTTACCGCACCTTCTTTAGGAACTGCAGTCATCAACCCTACAACCGGAGTAATTACCTACACAGTAACAACTCCCGGAACAACAGGAACCGATACTTTCACTTATACATTTTGTGGAAATGATCCAGATTTTACGGATTGCGAAACAGTAACCGTAACCCTAAACATCCAGGCTTTAATAACAAATAATGCTACCCTGAACGCTTGTAATAATAACGGAACAGGCCAGGGAACGTTTAATTTGACTACAGCAAATGTCACAGGTAACTCCCCGGTAACCATTACCTATTACCCTACCCTCATTGATGCCCAAAACGAAAATCCCGCGGCTTTAATTACGCCTGCTACAGCTTATAATGCTACTCACGGAACTATTGTTTATGCAGTGGTGACCAATGCAATCGGGTGTAAAAGTATTGCACAAATCACACTCAATTTGTTTCCTTATGCACAAGTGACCTCAAATTATACAGGGGTATTTTGTGATGAAGCTGTAGATGGTTCGGTAAATGTTACTTTATCAGATATTACAGCCATTGTTCTCAGTAACCCGACTTATTTTACGGGAGTGAGATATTATGCCAATTTAGCGGATGCTACCGCTGGAAACACCAATACACTTCCTAATAACTGGAGTTATACAACAACCACGACCATTTATATCAGAGTAGATTCTCCAGATGGTTGTCCTCCCGTTATCAAACCGCTTATATTTACAGTTGGCGGAAAAATTCCTTTGATAAAAACGACTCATACCGAAACGGTTTGCGATGATGACCTTGATGGAATCAAATCGATTAATCTTACTCCGTATATAAGCTTGTTTACTACAGATCCTTTGGTAACGGTGACCTACCACGGAAGTTTGGCAGATGCACAGAACGATGTAGCTCCAATAGCAAACCCAATAAATTTTACCGGTACACAAACCATTTACATAAGATTTGAAAAACCGGGAGAATGCCCCAATATTGCCTCCATCACAATCACTATTAAAATCCCGAAAAAGTCTGATATTTTAGTTGATAAAATTATTTGTCCTAAAACATTAACGACATTAAATGCAGGGCCGGGATTTGACAGTTATCTATGGAGTACGGGAGCCACTACACCTTCCATTACTAATGTTCCGGCAGGAAATTATTGGGTAGATCTTACTGTTGACGGCTGTACCTACAGACAACACGTAACCGTTACAGAGTCTCCACTTCCAGTTATCACTTCTATTGACATCAACGGAACTACCGTGACCATCGGGGTCAGTGGAGGAACTCCTCCTTATCAGTATTCTCTGAATGGTGTAGACTGGCAGGATACCAATGTCTTTATGAATGTTCCGAGAGGAAACCACATTATCCATGTACGTGATTCCAGAAGATGCGAAGAGATAACAAGGCCTTTTGTTATTATTAATTTAATAAATACCATTACACCAAACTTAGACGGCTACAACGATGCCATAGACTATTCTTCATTAATGAATAACGACAATGTAGAGTTCAGAATTTTTGACAGATACGGAGCCGAAATCTTCAGAGGTTCATCTGCCAACCGATTCATCTGGGACGGAAAAATCACAGGAAGACCCGTAAATACGGCAACTTACTGGTATTTCATCAGCTGGACAGAATTTGGCGGAACAACTACAGTAAAATATTCTAGCTGGCTTCTGGTAAAAAATTATTAATTTTTGAATTTTAAATGAAGTTTTTTCATAATTTATTAATGAAAACATATTCTATAACATTCATTAACAATTTTATCGTAAAGTTTAATATAACTTTAACCTGTTTTCACTAATAAAATAGGTATACATTGATGCTTTTCTGCGTAATTTTGCCACATTATATGAAGAAGTTGTTTACCTTATTGCTGTTGGTTTTTCTGGTAAAAATTAACGCTCAAATCTATTCTGGAGAAGTTTTTCTCAGAGACAATTCGGTATTATATCTCAACCAGGTATATGTAACCAATCTTTCAACCCAGAAAACGGTTCTTACCGATTACAACGGTGATTTTACTATTCCGGCAAGCCCGGGAGATCTCATCCGTTTTACCTCGATTGTTACAGAAAGAAAAGATATTAAGCTTACCCCTCAAATGCTGGGTCCGAAAAATTTAATTGAGTTAAAAGTAGCTTACCGTGAAATTCAGGAAGTAGTCATCAACAGATTCAAGCCTACAGGAAATCTGAGATATGATGTAAATGCTCTGAAAAAAGCTGATAAAGGCCTTGCCATAAAAAAAGTGATCGGCCTGCCGGAACCGAAAGGCGACGGAACACCTCCACAGCTTCCTGTAGCGGGATTGCGAGACGGAGGCCTTACTTTCAGCCTGGAAAGCATCTATGATATTTTGTCCGGTGAAAGGAAGAAAAAGCAGCGATATGTAGCTTATGAAAGGATGAATAATTCCATCACACAGGTTAAAAATTATTTAGGAAAAGAATATTTCACAAGATTTAAAATTCCTGAAAATTTAATTGATAATTTTCTACAATTCGTTTATACTTCGGAAAATATTGAGCCTTATATTTTGGCGGGTAATTTTGAAGCCGTAAAAATTCCTATTGAAAAATATATGCCTATTTATCAGAGAAGACTGAGAAATTCTCACCTCCAGGAAATTGTAAAATAACAGACTGTTTAATAACATTAAGAGTATCAAAAATTACGATACATTTTTTGTTTTTTTTAAATAATGTTTAATTTAGCGAAAATTCGGAGTTTAAAAATAAAAATAGCTTAATTTCCGTTATCAACTAGACACTAAAAAACTAATACCAATCACCAACACAAAAAAAGGAAAAAAAATATTTTATTTTTTTAAATTTAATATTAGTGAATGAAAAAGATACTTCTACTTTTTAGTGCCATATTATTCGTCAATCTTTCTGCCCAGAAAAAAGGAAAAGATTACAGTGAAATTTTAAAAAGTAAAAATATTTACGAAATCAATGCCTTTCTGAGAGATGCGCATCCTGATGACCCACGCCGGTCTGTCCTGAAACCCCGTGTAATGGACATGATGAAAGAGTACATCAAAAATGCACAACCCGGAGACACCAAAGTAAAGCAGATGCAGGACTGGCTTGCTATGCTTAAAAGAAGGCCTTCCACAAAAATATCTTTCGAGGAAATGAATGCTATCATCAGACAAAAACAGATAGCAAAATATCAGAAACAGCTCCAGATGGGACAGGCTGCCGTGGTCTATACACCAAGCACACCGAAGAATGTCTTTGTTGCCCCCACCACTCCTGAAGTTGCAAAACCTACCGCCGCAATTCCTGATGCAGAAGCCTCGGAATTCAATATGCTAATGGCGGAAAACCCGGTGGAACATAAAAATAAAACAGTAAAAATTCTTAATTCGCTTTTCGACAATGACCCGAATACCAAAGAATGTATTGTGATGATAGAGAACAAATCTGACTGTAATATCATCGTAAGAATGGAGGGAATCGGGACTACAAAATACAGACTTCCTGTTCCTGCGCACGGTGACAATTCTATTGTTGTACAAAAAGGAGATTACCTTTTTACAAGTATTGTGTGCGGAGCGCAATATGCATCTCAGAAAACAATTCAAAAGGCTTTAATGGTAGCGTTGGGAAGTTCGGCCAAGAAATAAATCGATCATAGTTATTTTTTATCGCTAAAAACGAGGCATTTGCGGAAATTTCGTTAATTTTGCGGGATTTTAAAACTCATGGGTAAAAATAAATTAGCAAGATTCGCAGAAAACAAGATATTACCGAATGTTATTCAACCAACAAGGGAAGAAGCTTTAAGTGGTTTTAACCTTAAGGGAAAATGGCGAACAGATTTCTTCAAGAATGATCACCCAATCATTCTTGAGCTAGGCTGTGGAAAAGGTGAATATTCGGTAGGTCTTGCTAAAACATTCCCTGAGAAAAATTTTATCGGTATTGATATCAAAGGGGCAAGATTTTGGTTCGGGGCTAAAGAAGCTGTTGAAAACGGCATGAACAATGTTGCTTTCTTAAGAACTCAGATTGAGCTTGTTGATTCTTTTTTTGGAGAAAACGAAGTAGATGAAATCTGGATCACATTCCCTGATCCGCAGATCAAATACAAGCGTACAAAACACAGACTGACCCATCCGGATTTTTTAAACAGATACAAAAAATTCCTGAAACCGGGTGGAATTGTTCACTTAAAGACAGATTCCGAATTCCTTCACGGATACACTTTAGGTCTATTACAAGGTCTTGGCTATGAAATACTTACTGCCCACCATGATATTTATGGAGCTCCAGAGTATGACCCAAAAACTGAGCATCTAAGAGATATCAGAACCTATTACGAAGAATTGTTTTCTTCCAAAGGAAAAACGATTACTTACATAAAATTTAGAATTCATTAATATGCAAAGATGAAAGAATAATATGACCATCATAATCTCATCTAGTTATATTATCATTTCAATAAAACACACACTCTAAGTCAATGAAAAATAATTTATTAAAATTCATCATTTATGAAAAAAAATTCCCTAATCATTTCATTAGTTCTACTATTGATCTCATGCAGCACAAGTGACAATGCTAAAAATGCTAAGAATATTCTTGAAAGTAAAGATATAGCAGAAATCGAAAGCTTCCTGAAAACTGCACATCCCGATGATCCCAAAAGAAGAGTATTAAAACCTAAATTAATTGCTCTAAAAAATGCAGAATGGACAAAAGGTAAGGAAAATGCAAAGCCAATGGAAGCAAGACCCGTTATTTCTGACATCCCTAGCGGCATCTTTAAAAATTCCAATTCTGCGGAAGCAGAAGAGTTCAAAAAGCTGCTCGCTTCTACTTCTAACGAACATAAGGAGAAGACTGTAAAGCTGCTCAATGCCATGTTTAATGAAGACATCAGCAGTAAAGAGGTTATTCTTTTGTTTAAAAACCATTCAGACTGCAACCTTGTCTTAAGAATTCAGGGTAAAAATTTTTATAATATGGCGGTTCCTGCGAAAGGAGAAAACTTTATTGTTATTAATAAAGGGAATTACACCTTAACAAGCAATGTTTGTGATGTTGTATATTCTTCTAAAAAAGACATCAATAAAAGTATTTTTTTAACGATAAGCAATCCTACGCAAGTTGGAATTCATATAGTTTCCGGGAAAAAGTAAAATTGTAAATTTACAGTCTGAAAATTTTTATATGAGAAAGCTATTTCCTTTTTCCGTGGCTGTTACTGTTATTTCTTTATTTCTGAACAGTTGTGAGACAAGACATTACAAAACAACGGCTGGTAATCCTGTTAGAAAGCCCCACCCTACAAGCTCAAATACGGGAAGCAGTACAACTTCCGCAAGCCAGACAGAAAGAGAATATCAAAATTTAATAAAAACTTATAAATCAGAGACTGCAGACGTTTTAACAGATTTATTGAATGATTCTTCGGATAACCTTAAAACTTCCATTACGGTGGAAAACAATTCCCGTTGTAATATGGTGTTAACGATAAGTGGAAACAACTATTTCAAAAAAATCCCGATTGGAACCAATAAAATAGGTGCTGTAATGGTGCCTAAGAATCAAAATTATAACCTTTCGGGGATGATTTGCAACACGGTTTATCAAAAAACAAAGTTCATTACAAGCTCTTATAACGTGAAGCTTTCTAATTAACTAGAACGGTAAAAACTTAGTTTTATAAACAAAAAACGCTGAATCTTGAGATCCAGCGTTTTTTTATTTAAAAGAAACAATCTTAATTATTCTGCATCGAAATCAGCATCTTTATCAGCAGATACTACTTCTCCTTCTTCTTTAGATTTTTCTTTATCAGCTTTTCTTTGAGACTGACCATCTTTGATAGATTCTGAAACGATGCTCAAAATCATATCGATAGACTTAGAAGCATCATCGTTTCCTGGGATAACGAAATCTACTTTTCTAGGGTCAGAGTTTGTATCAACAATACCGAAAACCGGGATACCTAATTTCTTAGCTTCAGTTACAGCGATATGCTCTCTCATGATATCTACAACGAAGATTGCAGAAGGAAGACGAACCATGTCAGAGATAGAACCTAAGTTTTTCTCTAGGTTAGCTCTTTGTCTGTCTACCTGTAATCTTTCTTTTTTAGATAAAGTTTCGAACGTACCGTCTTTTTTCATTTTGTCGATAGAGTTCATTTTCTTTACAGCCTTTCTGATTGTAACGAAGTTCGTCAACATACCACCAGGCCATCTTTCTGTAATATAAGGCATATTAAGTTCAGCAGCGTGCTTTGCAACTACCTCTTTCGCTTGCTTTTTAGTAGCTACGAAAAGAACTTTTTTACCTGCAGAAGTTAATTTTTCTAAAGCGTTACAAGCTTCGTCCAACTTAACTGCTGTTTTATGTAAGTCTACAATGTGAATACCATTTTTCTCCATAAAAATGTATGGAGCCATATTTGGGTTCCACTTTCTAGTCATGTGACCGAAGTGTACGCCAGCCTCTAGAAGGTCTTTTACATTTGCTTTTGCCATGTTTTCTGTTTTTGTTAGTTTACTTTCCGTCTTTTAAACAATCAACAACTTCTTTAGATGGGAGAAGTGTTTGGATGCTAAACGTAACGGGCAATTTGCTTTAGGCTTTAGGCATTAAGCTGTAAGCTTCAAGCGAGTTAAAAAGTTTAATAAGTTTTTCAAATAGCTTATTGCATATTGCTCTAAGCTTACCGCAGTTCTTAACGTTTTGAGAACTGGAATCTCTTTCTTGCTTTTTTCTGACCTGGCTTCTTTCTTTCCACCATTCTTGCATCTCTTGTAAGTAAACCAGCTGGCTTCAAAGCTAATCTGAATTCAGCATTGATCTCACATAAAGCTCTTGAAATACCTAATCTGATAGCTTCTGCCTGACCTGTATTACCACCACCGAAAACATTTACGGTAACGTCATACTGACCAACAGTTTCAGAAAGGATAAACGGTTGGTTTAATTTGTAAACCATCACGTCTGTAGAGAAATAAGTTGCAGCATCTTTACCGTTTACTGTAATGTTTCCAGAACCTGGTCTTACATAAACTCTCGCTACAGAAGTCTTTCTTCTTCCGATTTTGTGAACTATAGACATATTAATTATTTAAATTCGTTAACATTAATTGTTTTAGGCTGTTGAGCTTCATGTTTGTGCTCAGTTCCTTCATATAAGTAAAGGTTCTTCAATAAAGCAGATCCTAATCTGTTTTTAGGTAACATACCTTTTACAGATTTTTCCAATACTTTTAAAGAATCTTTCTTTTGAAGTTCAGCCGCAGTCATAGACTTTTGACCTCCAGGATAACCTGTATGCCAGATATAAGTCTTATCGTTCCACTTGTTTCCGGAAAGAGTAACTTTCCCAGCATTCAAAACGATTACGTTATCACCACAATCTACGTGAGGTGTAAAGTTCGTCTTGTGCTTACCTCTCAAAATCTTTGCAACCGTAGAAGCTAGTCTTCCTAACGGCTGTCCTTCAGCGTCTACCACAACCCATTCTTTATTAGCAGTAGCTTTGTTCGCTGAAACAGTTTTGTAACTTAATGTATTCACACGTTTTAGTTAAAGATTAAACATAATTTTCCCCTAAAAGGGTGTGCAAAGGTACAAATTATTTTTGGAATGCAAAAACATATTTTATCTAATATATTGAATGAGGCATGAGCTTATACAGAATTTATATTTATTCAAAATCAATAATTTTCGTTTTCCTGAAATAATTATATTTGCCCAAACCTATAAAACTATGAGCCACGGTAAAATACGGATTGAAAAAAACTGTCTGAATTGCGGACATGAGGTAGAAGAAAGATTCTGCCCACACTGCGGACAGGAAAATGTTGAAACGAGACAACCCTTCTATTATCTTTTTACACACTTTTTCGAGGACTTTACACATTATGACGGCCAGTTTTGGGGTACATTAAAAAATCTGCTGATAAAACCGGGAAAGCTTACAAGTACTTATTTGGAAGGTAAAAGGCAGAAATTCGTGCCGCCTGTAAAGCTTTATATTTTTGTCAGTTTCATTACTTTTTTCACATTTGCACTTTTTCCTATGTTAAATATTAATTTAGCAGATCGTAAAGATGCCGGAAATTCGGATAAAGCGAGTTTTTTTGAAAAAATGAAAACCGCCGAAACAAAGAAAATACTCGACAGCATTAAAGCTGAAAAAAATCTTAGTAAACAAGATTCAGCAACTGTTAAAAAACTCAATACATTATTGTCTGACTCTACTAAAATAAATGATTTCGAAGAGACCCTCGAAATGGATAAGAAGATAGATGACGATGTAAATTACGGAGGATACAAAACGAGAAAATCCTATGATTCAGCGGTTACTAAAAACCCATCAGCTTTGGATTTTATAAGAATTCCATTAGCTCACAAATTCTTCGAACTAAAGGAAAAGGGCGTTACAAAAGCCGAAATTATTAAAAATCTGGCAGAAAAGTCTTTTCATAACATGCCAAAGGCTCTTTTCATCTATCTTCCACTATTTGCTTTCTTTCTATGGATTTTTCATAATAAGAAAAAATGGTGGTATTTCGATCATGGGGTTTTCACATTGCATTATTTCTCATTTCTTCTGCTAAATATCTTATTTATATTCCTCATCGCAAAATTAACAAGTGTAATAGACATTGGATTTATTAATGTTCTGTTATACTTATTGATAACAGTTTTATTGCTATATAGTATGATGTACTTCTTTATTGCTCATCACCGGGTTTATCATACACATGGCGTAATAAGCTTTATAATTGGGGTCATATTATTTACCATTAATTTCTTTGCATTTATGATTCTGGTCACGGGCCTAGCTTTAGTAAGCTTCCTGATGATTCACTAAAATATAAAATGAGACCGCCTTTAAGACAGTCTCATTTTTTATTTTCTCAGTGACTTACTTCCTCTGAAGCTTGCAATTAAATAATACGCAACAAAAACCGTAGAAAATTTGAGTACGGAAGGAATAGCCAATTCAAGGTTGAAAATCAAAGTTCCGATTAAAACTAAAACTCCCATTGCCACAAAAGACAAACCCAACTTTTGCGGTAATGTGAAATTCGGGGTATCCAAATAATAAGCGATTCCCCATGCAAAACCGAAAGCTACGGCATAATAAATATCAAGACCAATATTTTCTGAGCTGTAAAAGAAATAATTAATTAAAAAACTTACAACCGTTCCTAATGCAAAATATAGCAGCGCCTTTTTCATACCTTAATATATTATGGATGCAAAATTAGGAATTTAGTTATCATTTCTAAACGAATGTTTGTTAATATGGAAGAAATTTATTCCCTATAAATTATTTAATGATTTAAAAATCAAAAGTTTAAACAGAAATTTTAGGTTGTTATTTTATTGTTATATTTGGAAATTCAGAAATTTTCTAGATTTTTTATGGAAACCCAAAAATATACTCCTAAAAACAAAGTAAGAATCGTAACAGCTGCGTCGTTATTCGACGGCCATGATGCTGCGATTAATATCATGCGCCGTGTCATTCAGGGAACAGGATGTGAAGTCATCCACCTTGGTCACGACAAATCTGCCGAAGAAGTGGTGAATACAGCCATCCAGGAAGATGCCAACGCAATTGCACTAACTTCTTATCAAGGCGGTCACAACGAATATTTTAAATATATCTACGACCTTTTAAGAGAGAAAAACTCTCCGCAAATCAAGATTTTTGGCGGCGGCGGCGGTGTAATTCTGCCTGAAGAAATCGAAGATATCATGTCTTACGGAATCGACAGAATTTATTCTCCGGACGACGGCCGTGAGCTTGGTTTACAGGGAATGATCGACGATTTGGTAAAAAGATCTGATTTCGCGACAGGTAAAGACGTTACGGCAAATGACTTAGATTCAATTAGTTTTGAAAATTCTACGAGCATCGCTAAAATTATTTCTGCTGTTGAAAACTTCTCAGAAGAAAAACCTGATTTGGTAAAAGCGATCGATGAAAAATCAAAAGGCTTAAATATTCCGATCATTGGTATCACCGGAACTGGTGGAGCGGGAAAATCTTCTTTGACAGACGAATTGGTAAGACGTTTCATTCGTTCAAATCCAGATAAAAAAATAGCGATCATTTCCATTGACCCTTCAAAAAAGAAAACCGGAGGTGCATTGTTGGGTGACAGAATCCGTATGAACGCGATCAATGATCCACGAGTTTATATGCGTTCGATGGCGACTAGAGAAAACAATGTTTCTGTTTCTCCGTTCATACATTCAGCATTAAATGTATTGAAATTGGCTCATCCTGATGTAATCATTTTGGAAACTTCAGGTATCGGACAGTCCGGCTCGGAAGTATCTGATTTTGCGGATGTTTCAATGTACGTAATGACTCCTGAATACGGAGCTTCAACACAGTTGGAAAAAATTGACATGTTGGATTACGCAGATTTAGTTGCTTTAAATAAATCTGACAAACGTGGTGCTTTAGATGCGCTTCAAGCCGTAAGAAAACAGTTCCAGAGAAACCATTTGTTGTGGGAAAGTCCATTGGATGACATGCCTGTTTATGCGACAAAAGCATCTCAGTTCAACGATCACGGAACAACAGAATTATACAACAGATTAGTTGCAAAAGTAAACGATAAATTTTCAGGGTTAAATTTGCAAGGTTTTGTTGAACAGGAAATTACAGACGAAGTAACGATCATTCCTCCAAAAAGAGTTCGTTATTTATCTGAAATCGTTGAAAACAACAGACAATACGACGCCAATGTTGAAAAACAGGCTGAATTAGCAAGAAAAATGTATCATATTGAAGGTGTAAAAAAATTCCTTTCTAATGAAACGTTGGATGCTGAATATCAGAAAGCAGAAAAAGACCTTCAACAGGAAAATATCGACTTCCTGAAAACTTGGGAAGACACTAAAAAAGCCTTCCATGAAGAGTTTTATTCCTATTTCGTTCGTGGAAAAGAAATTAAAGTTGAAACCTCAACCGAATCTTTATCCCATTTAAGAATTCCAAAAATTGCTCTTCCAAAATACACCGATTGGGGTGATTTGATCAAATGGAAAGGTCAGGAAAACCTTCCTGGAGGGTTTCCTTATACAGCGGGAATTTATCCTTTCAAAAGAACAGGAGAAGACCCGACAAGAATGTTTGCCGGAGAAGGCGGTCCTGAAAGAACCAACAGAAGATTCCACTATGTTTCTGCAGAAATGGATGCAAAACGTCTGTCAACAGCCTTTGACTCTGTAACGTTGTACGGTCAAGACCCTGCTTTACCACCGGATATTTACGGTAAAATTGGAAATGCGGGAGTTTCAATTGCGACTTTAGATGATGCGAAAAAATTGTATTCCGGATTTGATTTGGTGAATGCAATGACTTCCGTTTCAATGACGATCAACGGACCGGCGCCGATGTTGTTGGCCTTCTTTATGAACGCAGCCATCGATCAGAATGTTGAAAAATACATCGCTGAACATAATCTCCAGGATAAAGTTGAAGCTGTTTTAAAAGCAAAATTTGACGATAAAGGCTTAGAAAGACCAAAATATAACGGAGAACTTCCTCCTTCCAACAATGGTCTAGGTTTAAAATTATTAGGAATTACGGGTGATGAAGTTATTCCTGCTGAGGCTTATGCTGAAATTAAAGCTAAAACAATTGCAACGGTTCGTGGAACGGTTCAGGCTGATATTTTAAAAGAAGACCAGGCTCAGAATACATGTATTTTCTCCACTGAATTTGCCCTTCGTTTGATGGGCGACGTTCAGGAATATTTTATTACCGAAAAAGTAAGAAACTTCTATTCGGTTTCTATTTCAGGATATCACATTGCAGAAGCGGGTGCGAATCCGGTTTCTCAGCTGGCATTTACATTGGCAAACGGTTTCACGTATGTGGAATATTATTTGTCAAGAGGAATGGATATCAATGATTTTGCACCGAATTTATCATTCTTCTTCTCTAACGGTATCGACCCTGAATATTCAGTGATCGGCCGTGTAGCAAGAAGAATCTGGGCAAAAGCAATGAAGCTGAAGTACGGAGCAGACGAAAGAAGCCAGATGCTGAAATACCACATCCAGACTTCAGGCCGTTCGCTTCACGCTCAGGAAATTGATTTCAATGATATCAGAACAACCCTTCAGGCTCTTTATGCGATCTATGACAACTGTAATTCTCTTCACACGAATGCTTACGACGAGGCGATTACAACACCGACTGAGCAGTCTGTGAGAAGAGCAATGGCGATTCAGTTAATTATCAATAAAGAATTAGGATTGGCGAAAAATGAAAATCCGCTTCAAGGTTCATTTATTATTGAAGAATTAACGGATTTAGTTGAAGAAGCTGTTTATGCTGAATTCGACAGAATCACAGAAAGAGGTGGTGTTTTGGGTGCGATGGAAACGATGTACCAACGTTCAAAAATTCAGGAAGAATCCATGCATTACGAATGGTTGAAACATACCGGAGAATACCCAATCATCGGGGTAAATACTTTCTTAGGAAAAGACGGTTCGCCAACGGTTCGTCCGGGAGAAGTGATCCGTTCGACTGAGGAAGAAAAGCAGGTTCAGATCGAGACACTTCATAATTTCCAAAAAGCAAATGAAGATAAATCCGAAGAAGCTCTTAAAAAACTTCAACACGCAGCCATCAATCAGCAGAATTTATTTAATGTAATGATGGATGCCGTAAAATATTGTTCGCTTGGACAAATCACCAATGCTTTATTTGAAGTAGGCGGTAAATACAGAAGAAACATGTAGTCCGTAGCCGGACGGGCAATTTGACTACTAACTGTTTTAATAATTATAAATCAAACCTCAAGGAAATTTCTTTGAGGTTTTTTGTACTTTTACTCCACAGAAAACATTTTAACTCATGAAATACATTTTATTCCTGATTGGGATTATTTCCAGCGGGCTTTTCAATGCTCAAGAAGCCGACAACAACCTCCAGGGTTATTTTATGACCAATTCTAAAGAAACTTTATACCCGTATTTTGCCTTTGATGGCAATGGAAAAGTCGATATCGCAGGATATGGAAAGGGAGATTACTTTGTAAAGAATGATTCTGTGGTAGTTTTTCCTGATAAGGATATTTTTATTTTTAAAATGTCTAAAAACCGTTTGTCCGGCAATTCAACCTGGGTAAAAGATACCAAATGGGACTTAAAAAAAGACAGCATCGCCGAAAACAACAGAAAAGATAACACCCTGGCTAAGAAAAATGCACAGCTTCTTTACGAATATTATCGTAAGACAAGAGTAAAATCTAATGATCTTGACAAATTATTTGATGAAAATGCAATGGGAAATTATACAAAAACTATTGATGATTTGTGTACCAGAGGTCTTGCAAAAGCCTGTATGGAGAAATTTGGATTAATGGTCATGAACGATGCGGGTGGAATGGAAGCTGTCTTAAAAAATAAACTGAAAAAACTTAAACAAAACCCTGAAATTATCAAGTTAGGACAGAAAATCATCAGCATGGGCGAGATTGAAGGTCATACGGTTTTAGGAAGTTATTATTACAGTTTGGGAGACAAAGCCAAAGCTATAAAAGAATGGGAAACAGCCACTGATAAAGGAAGCACCAAAGCTGGAATGGCACAATTTAAAGCAGAAATGAATGATGCAGCAAAATAAAATCCAGAATAAATTAATGAAACCGAAAGCCATCTCCAACTGGAGCAGCGGAAAAGATTCTGCGCTTTCATTGTATAAAATTTTAAAGGAAGACCAATTTGAAGTCACTTCTTTGTTAACAAGCATTAATAAGGATTTCCAGAGAATTTCTATGCACGGCGTTCACGTTTCTTTGCTTGAAAAACAGGCGGAAAGTTTAGAATTAAATTTAATTAAAATGGAACTTCCCAAAGAGCCATCCATGGAAGAATACCGCGAGATCATGGGCAAAACTATGAATGAAATAAAACTTCAGGGTGTCACTCATTCAATTTTCGGGGATATTTTTTTGGAAGATTTAAGGAAATACAGGGAAGATCAATTGCAATCCATCGGGATGGAAGCCGTTTTTCCACTTTGGAAACAGAATACAACCGACCTCATCCATGAATTTCTGGATCTTGGTTTTAAAACAATTGTTACTTGTGTAAATGAAACGTATCTCGACAAAAGTTTTGCAGGAAGGATTATTGATGAAAACTTCATTAAAGATTTACCTGAAAATGTTGATCCTTGCGGAGAAAACGGAGAATTTCACACTTTCACTTTTGACGGCCCTATTTTTAAAAATCCTATTAATTTTGAAATTGGGGAGACAGTCAAAAAAACATATCCGAAACCAAAATCAGATCAGAATGAAAAAGATGACGAATACATTTTCTGGTTTTGTGATCTGATCGCGAAATAAGAATAATTTTAAATAACTATTAAACCTCTTAATGAAAATTATGAGGTTTTTCTTATTTTTATGGATAGCAAATGTTTAAAAAATTTATTTCTTACCAATGATTAGAAAAGCTTATCAAATTTTAATATTGTTTTTCATTTTTGTTAATTTAATTTCATGTCAAAAAGAAATTAAAGCAAAACCCATCGACAAAAAAGCCATTGTCGACAGTACAATTACTGTTTTCGAAAAAAAACTCTTGAAAAACCAAATTGACTCAGTTTTTAAAAAATATAGTTTTAATGGAAGTGTTGCTATTTTCAAAGATTCAATTGAATTATACAGGAAAAACCAGGGCTATTCAGATTTTAAAAATAAATTAGAAATTGATAATAATACAATATTTGCCATCGGTTCTGTGAGCAAGCAGTTTACCGCCGTTCTGACACTGCTTTTATCTGAACAGGGAAAGTTGAATGTAGATGATAAAGTCTCGGAATATTTGAGTGAATTTCAAAATAAAGAATATAAAGATATTACCATTCATCAGCTTTTGAACCATACTTCCGGACTGAATACTTTGGGAGGAAAATTGCAGTTTAGAAGTGGCTCTGATTTCTTTTATTCAAACGACGGCTTCAATACTCTAGGGAAAATTATAGAAAAAATTTCAGGGAAATCTTATCACAGAAATGTACTGGAGCTTTTCAAAAAGGCCGGAATGACTCACTCTTTCATAGGAACTCAGTTTGAAGGAAATAATTTTGCCGGAGCCTATCTGGGAAATGAAAAAGTTTTCGAGAAAATACAGAACATGCCGAAAAGATTAGGAAGCAAAGACATTGGCATTCCAGCGGGCGGAATTCTTTCGACTATTGATGATCTTCATCTTTGGAATAATGCTTTGTACAGTGGAAAAATTTTAAACACGGAGACTTTAAAAAAATTCACCGCCAAAAGTGCCGAAAGACACCATCCTGTTTTTGGGAAAATGGGTTACGGATACGGAATTATGACAAATACTGAAAAGCCCGACACGTACTTTCACAGCGGTTATGTCAAAGGCTCACCTTCTTTGAATATTTATTATCCCCACACAAAAACTTCTGTCATTATTTTATCCAATATTGCAGATGAAGGGAAAGGGAAAAACATGATCTTTAAGCCACACGTTGAGATCAAAAAAATAACGGATGCCATTGAAAATACTGTTGTGCAAATGGGAGGTGAAAAAACTACTAAAACAACCGTGAAAATGTAAATTATTTTCCATGAAAAAACTCTATTTCATAGCCATTTATCCACCGCAGGAAATCATTGAAGAAGTAAAGATTTTCAAAAGGGATCTTGCTTTACATTATGAAAATTCAAAAGCATTGAAGAATGATGCGCACATTACTTTGTTTCCGCCATTTTCAAGAGAGCTTGCTTTGGAAAATGATATTTATGAAGCCTTCGGAAAAATCGACACTCATATCTCTCCTTTTGAAATAGAATTAAATAGTTTTGGAAGCTTTGGGAATCCTAAAAACCCGGTCATTTTTGTACAGCCCGAACAGAATGATCAACTGAAAGATTTACATGCAAGAGTTCGTGAAAGATTTAATTTTATAAACCAATCATTTAATCCTCACATGACCGTAGGTTACAGGAATCTGACGTATGAAAATTATCTGAAAGCATGGGAAATTTATAAAGACAAAGAATACAAAACTAAATTTTTAGTTGACAATATATTACTTCTTCGCCACGATCAGAATTGGGTTCCAATTGCGGAGAAAAAGCTGGATAAAATTTAATTTAAAACAAAAAATCGGCTATCAGAGCCGATTACATGAATTATTTTATGTTAAATTATTCTTTAATAATCTTCTGAGAAATAAGAAGTTCCTTATCCTGAGTTACATCAGAGTATAAACTCCGGAAGGTAAATTATTAATATCAACATACAGTGTTTCAGAATCTTTTAAATCAGATTTTACAGGAATCAGCTTTCCCGAAGCATCGTATAAAGCAACGTTTACATTTTTAGAAAAGTTCTGTTTTCCTTTAATATAAAACTCATTAGCTGTCGGATTCGGATAGATGGCAAATCTACGTTCCTGCGCCTGTACCTCGTTCTGTAAAACCGGAACCGTCTCAAAAACCTGAGCAAAACAAAAGCTCCCGATAAAAAGTGATAATTAAGTTTTTTTCATGATTATAGCCTTTGAGTGATACTAATTGTTTTCCGTTTGTGGAGATCTTCTCAATTTTCACCATTTGGATTTCGGCAGAATGTGAATATCTTACACTAAACTCAGCATTTTGAAGAGAAATTTTCACCCTGCTGACTTCTTCTTTATCATAAACTTCTCTTGAAGGATTCAGAGGATCTTCTACAATCTCCGTTCTGGGCATTACTTTCATCAGAATTCAAGGTTGATTTTAATTTCCCTTCTGTAATTTTCTTTTCCTGTAAGGTAATTTTTTCCTGTCCGGAATCTGTTTTTATCAATTTTAAAAAAGAGGAAGATAATTTGTGAGTTTTTACTCACCGTGCTGATCGTTGTACTTTCACTTTTTGTATTTAAATCCGTCAACTGCAAAAAGCTCGAAAAAAAACAAAAAGGAAAGGTGAAAACAATTAAATTTTTCATGGTTATTTTTTGTTAAGTTAAGAATATTTTTTATCGTTAAAAAAATTAGAAGTCATATCTTTGACCCGATGATCGCAGAGAAAATTATTTTAGGAATTGACCCAGGAACTACGATAATGGGTTTTGGAATTATTTCGGTAAAAAAAGGAAAAATGGAAATGATTTCCATCCATGAATTATTGCTGAAAAAATATCCCAATCACGAAACTAAACTTAAATATATTTTTGATAAAACCTTAGCTTTAATTGACGAATTTCACCCTGATGAAGTGGCTTTGGAAGCTCCTTTTTACGGAAAAAATGTTCAAAGTATGCTAAAATTGGGACGTGCACAGGGTGTTGCAATGGCTGCAAGCCTTCACAGAAATATTCCCATTACTGAGTACTCTCCGAAAAAAATAAAAATGGCGATTACAGGCAATGGAAATGCGAGCAAAGAACAGGTGGCGGGAATGCTTCAAAATCTTTTAAATCTTAAAGAATTTCCCACAAAATATCTTGATGCTTCCGATGGCTTGGCGGTTGCAGTCTGCCATCACTTCAATTCCGGAACAATTGCTGATACGAAATCTTATACCGGCTGGGAAAGTTTTCTAAAACAAAATCCTGATCGTTTGAAATAATTTTAATTAAGTTCTTATTTAGATTTATATTCTTCAGGTTTGATAATAAAATCGGCAGTCGGTTTTCCGTTTTTGTCGAAATAAGAATATTGTAGGGTCACATCATTATCACGGAATTCCTGCATATCTGCTGAAGTTTTTACCACGCGAATTGCACCTTCCTTCGCTTGACTTTTGAAAGTTTCGATCTCTTGCGGGGTCACACTTTCTTTTACATCATCCGTTAATGTATAATTATATTTAAAAATCTTATTCGGTAGAGCTGAAACGCTATCCAGACGTACTCCATCATTAAGAATCTGGGGAGTCAGCTTATTCATGTTTGCCGCGGCCTCTTTCAACTCGTCATCTATAGTTTTCTCTTTATTACAGGAAACCAAGAACAGTGTCATACAGATCATTGAAAATTTAATAACATTTTTCATATCTAAACTTTTTGTGGTTGATATATTAAAGATACTATTATTTTTCAAAACGACATTTTACCTTTTTTCTAATCTTTCGTATAGGTCTTCTATTTGTCTTGCTTTACCATATAAGATTTCATTATAGAAGATGGAAAGTTTTTTTGGGGATGATATTTTATACCGTTCTGTTCTTTTTAGATCTACATCAAGATATGAAAAAGAGCTTTCTGATATAGACACAGAAAGCGGGCCGGAGCTGCTTTTAATCTGGCAGTTCTTTCCTGTTGCATAATTTTTGGTTAGCAGTGTATTTCCGCTTACTTTCTCAAAAACCAAGGTATACTCTTTCTCACATTGATGTAATGGATATATCTTTTTTTCAACGCCATCTGCATACTTCCTTTCAATTAGTTTCCAGCTTCCGAGAAGGTCGGTTTTAAGGTTGTCATTACTTTGCTCAACTTTATTATCTGGCTTTACAACTCTTTTTTGTGACTGGCAGCTGGCCATCATGCAAAAAAGAATAAAACATAGTCCTTTATTCATAATATAAAAATAAAAGCCCTTTTTCAAGGGCTTGTTGTATTAGTTAACTAAGAATTTTTTTGAGTTTTTTATTCCATTATTAGAATGATTAATAATATAAACTCCTTTTGGAAGCTCATGATAAATTTTAATTTCGTTTGTCTTTGAATTTCCTTTCTGAATTAGCTTTCCGCTCATCTCTGAAATTTGATAATCCCCGAAAACTTCATTTTTGTTTCCTAATAGTTTTAATGTATTCTCGGCCTTTACAAACACTATTGTAGCGTTTGAATTATCTTTTACTTCAGAAGTTCCTAAAACATCCATGATTCTTACAGCATAATCTTCCATCTGACCGTACTGTAATTGGGAACATGCATCATAGTCCGGAAGAACAGCTGATGCAAAAGTGGCAGCGTCTACAGCAACCCTCATTCTCAGATATACATTTTTAACAGCAGTTGCAGGAGGGGTGATGTTACTTGTAAGTACCATTTCCTCTCCGCCAGGAATCATAGCGGATAAATTATTTACTACTAATTCTGATGCTTCAAATGCACCATTGTTATTATAATCTATCCAAATTTTTGTTCTAAATTTATTAGATTGACTAAAGCCATTAGCATACGTAACATCAATAGGAGTTGCTGAATTTGCAGCAATATCCGTGTAGTAAGCCGGTCTTATACAAGTAGCATTAGCATAATCCGCATAGAATATAGGTGCCGCTTCATCAGAATCATACCCGTTGGTCATACTATTAATAGTATTCATTTGCACTCTATATGGACCAATTGCAAAGTTATTATTCGCCGGATGTGCAGTACCTACCGGATTACATTGTGCTGCAATTACAGAGACAGGAGATGGAACTGCTACAGAAGGGTCTTTTGCCCCCAGAGAATTCAGAAGATTACTTCTATATTCCATCATCATGAGGATCGCTCTTTCTCTTTGGCCTTGCGTAAATTTCCTGTTGGAATTAGTATAATTCATCACATTATATTGAGTTCCATCATAGTTTACTCCTGTACATGGATCAATACTGCTGTTATTGGGAACTGGTACTCCGTACATACTTCGTGATGGTGATGTGTCACAAACCCTGTCTCCATCCGTCGCACAGTTATTATTAGGCGGACAAGTATTCTGGCTTGTATGACTTACCCCCTGAAAAGTATGGTATAACCCGAACGCGTGTCCCAATTCATGGGTAAGAGTTGTGTCATTAGCATTTTTAATGGTTGCCACCTTCATGAAACTTTCATAGCCATAATCATAAGAATCCGGGAATCTCGCATACCCCATTAATCCGTAACTTAGCTGCTGTTGCCCATCAAACCCTATTACAACATAGATATTAAAATAAGAATTTTCTGGCCAGTGTGGTGCTAATTGATTTTTAATTGCAGAATCCGATGCACCATTATTCCCCTGCATTGCTACACCACCTGTATCATATCCTGCAAGAACACTTCCATTGTATCTTACAATTCCTGTTGTAGGAGTACAGCTCGGAGACCTTTTCGCAAGCACAAGCTTAAAAGGCATTACATTACCTCCTGCAGGACCAGAACCTTCCGGATAAAAACTATTGCCATACGTAGTTGCATACATTCTATTGGCCCTGTCTATCCAGTTTATAATTTCCTGATCAGTAACCGCCAGATTGGCATTTGCTGCAGCATTCGATTCTATGACATGCACTACAACAGGAATTTCATATACTTGCCCTGTATAAAGACCATTCCATGAGCTTGCGCCTCCTACTTTATTCAAATACGACTGCTTGTTAATACTGCTGAATTTTAAGTCAGTCTGCTGTCTAATTTTCTTTAAATTAGGATATTTCATGTCCATTTTTTCCATTTCAGTATCAAAACCGCAAAAATTTTGATTATTCTGGGAAAATACATTAAAAAAAGTAATTAATGTAAGTAAAAGTACAAATCTTCTCATTATTTATATTTTTAAGTTAAAAACTTTGCGAATATAGTAATTTAATTATTTAAAAGAAAATTAAAAACTATTTCTAACTTAAATACAAAACAGCATACTTGGTAAAACATAATACTATCTTTTACAATGGTATGATTTTTAGTATTATATTTGTATAAATTTTCTAGCATGAAAAATAACCAACAAACTATAAATCAACAGAATCATAAAATAAATTGGTTCCAAAAGTTTCTAATGGTCTGTTCCGGAGGAAACATTCATATTTTAAGAAAAACACCAAGCGAATGGAATAAGTTTTCAGGAATTGGAGGTATTGTTCTTTTTACGGCTGTTTTTGCTACGCTTTCCGCAGGTTATGCGATGTATACTGTATTTGATAATATCTGGACATCTATTGGTTTTGGAGTTTTATGGGGACTGATGATCTTCAACCTGGATCGTTATATCGTTTCTTCTATTAAGAAAACAGGAACCTGGTGGAATCAGATTTTAATGGCAATTCCCCGCTTGGTTCTCGCAACTTTTTTAGGAATTATTATTTCTAAACCTTTGGAGCTTAAAATTTTTGAAAAGGAAGTTAATAAACAATTAAATACTATTATCCAAAGGAATAAAAAACAGCTTCAGGGCGAAATGAACGGAAGAATCCTTCAACAGAGCGGCCCTTTTGAAACTGAAAAGAAACAGATTTCCGATAAAGTTGCCCTATATCAAAAATCATATGATTCTGCTGCGGTGGAACTTGAAAAAGAGATTTTAGGAAAACAATCCGGATTAACGAGTGGAAAAGAAGGCTTCGGCCCGAACGCAAAACGTAAGCAAGAGCTCAAAGAGCAAAGAAGACAGGATCTTGAAAATTACCAGAAGCAGGTGGCTTCAAGACTGGAATATTTAGATAAAGAAATTTCGAAGGTCTATACCAATCTGGAAACAGAAAGAAAATCAACGGAAACATTTGAAGATAAATTCAATGGTTTTGCGGCACGACTACAGGCTTTGGATGAGCTGGGCAAAAATTCTGCGATCATTGGTGTGGCTGCGGCTTTCATTATGGGATTATTTATTTGCCTTGAAATTTCCCCGGTTTTGGTTAAGCTGATTTCCCACGTCGGACCTTACGATTACCTTTTAGAAAAAACAGAAAATGATTTCCGACTCTATTCAAAAGAAAAAGTAGAAAAAGGAAATGCCCTGACGGATTTCAGGATTGATGATTTTAAAGATAATTTGTACAAATAATTCATTTATATTAAAATAAATTTACCTTTCAGCTAACTCTGGAAGGTTTTTTTATTTTTTAAACAAAATATGTTGAATATTTTATAACTTTGATACAACCTAAAAAATAAAACTAACACCATGAAAAAACTAGCTTTAGCATGTGCGCTGATCTTCAGCTGTGCATTCACAAATTCTTTAAAAGCTCAAGGATCAGATCCTTTCCTAGGGCAGATTGCATTCGTACCTTATAATTTTGTTCCGCAAAACTGGGCACCTTGTAATGGACAATTAATGTCAATATCACAAAATCAGGCTCTATTTTCACTTCTTGGAACGATGTATGGTGGAAACGGAACCACAACTTTTGCCTTACCAGACATGAGGGGAAGAGTACTTGTTCATGAAGGGCAGGCTCCCGGAGGACCTACAAACTACATAATGGGACAATCAGGCGGATCAGAAAGTGTAACCTTATTAGTAACACAAATGCCGTCTCACTCTCATACTGTAAATGCCGTAACAGCCGAAGGAAATCAGAACACACCGACAAATACACTTCCGGCAGACACAAAAGGATTAGACAAAGAATATTCTGACGCAAACGCGAATACCACAATGAAAGCAACAATGGTAAATCCTACAGGAGGAAGCCAGCCTCACGAAAACAGGCCACCATTTGTAACTCTGAAATGTATTATCGCATTATACGGAATTTACCCATCACACCCATAAGCTATGAAAACACTTTACTTATTATGCCTAGCTCTTGGGAGTTCGGCTTTTGCACAACAGACCATTACATTCAATGGCTGTCATAATGTATTTGACAATCAAAATTTTGTTTTCAGTAAAACAGGCGTAGATGCTTACAATAAAAACATTTACATTACCACTCCTGTTGATGGACAATCCTGCAGCGGCTTAGGTACATGCGAATTCAAAATTCAGTGGAATAATGCTTTGTCAAGATGGGAGTTTCTGGCTGATGAGGGATATGGGACATTTGCAAATCCAAATTTGATTTATTATAATTCTACCGGAAATAATAACTTTTTACCTAACCCACCCTCAATTACCTTTGGAACTTGGGTTGAAAATACCACATTCACTCAAACAGCAGGAGGTTGTGGCGGAAACTTAACTTCAGCAAATTCGACCATGACTGGTGACGTTCACAGCGGCTCACTTGCTGTTTCAGATGTGAAAGGAGATTCTAAAATCCAGATTTTCCCAAATCCGGTTGCTGATATGATCAGAATTTCCGGAATTGACAACGGGCAGTCTATTCAGATTTACAATATGGCTGGCCAGCTTGTAAAATCGGAAGCATTTGATCAGAAGATTAATGTTTCTCAACTCACTTCAGGTGTTTATTTGTTAAAAATCAATACCAAGAACTTCCAGACTCATGAATTTAAATTCGTGAAAAAATAAAACACACAATGTCTCTATAAAATCTTAATTATATTGAAAGCCTTCGAAATTTTTCGGAGGTTTTTCTTTTTTCATTAAGGAACATTTTTTGTAGAAAATTATACATGCCATCCTCAGTCGTCAATAATTATATTTATTTTCCGGAAACTGAAATATTGCGAATCATATATCAGTCTGGAGCAGTGTATGATTACCTGAAAGTTCCGACAGAGATTTTTGACAGGTTTCGAACAGCGCAGTCGAAAGGCAGATTTTTAAATTATGTAATTAAGCCTAAGTTTAAATATAAAAAGGTTGAATGATGGAAATTATTTAAGATAAATTTAAGCAACCGATTACATCATAATCAAATACTTATTCCTAATTTTATTCTACAATTCATACAAATAGATTTATTTTAATCAAACACCACAAAATAATATGATATTAGAAAAAGGAACACCGGCACCGGATTTCGAGCTACACGCTACTCCCGACCAGAAATTAAAACGATCAGATTTTTTAGGTAAAAACTTAATTTTGGTCTTTTATCCGGCAGACTGGAGCCCTGTCTGCGGAGATCAGGTTGCTTTATATAATGAAATGCTCAGCATTTTCCGTAAATACAACGCTGAGATTTTAGGGATTTCCGTGGATAGTTCTTGGTGTCATGATGCTTTTATGGCAGACCGGAAACTGCATTATCCGTTGCTTGCAGATTTTAACCCAAAAGGTGAAATTTCGAAAAAATATGGCGTTTATAATGAGGAAAAGGGAACTTCAAAACGAGCCTTATTCGTAATTGATAAAGAAGGAACAATCCAGTGGAGCTATCTGTCGCCGGACGGAATCAATCCCGGCGCTGACGGGATTATTGATGCTTTAGAAAATTTAAATAAAAACTCATAATTTATGTCTACATTAAGAATTCCAATCGGTCCGAATGACCATGTTCAGGGAAATCTGGAAACAGCAAAAATCGTTTTGGTGGAATATGGAGATTACCAGTGTCCTTATTGTGGACACGCCTTTCCTTTAGTGAAAAAGTTTGTGGATGAATACGGTGATGATGTGGCTTTTGTCTTTAGGAATTTTCCCTTAACTGATTCTCATCAATACGCAATGGCTGCTGCCACTATTGCTGAAGCTGCCGGAAAGCAAGGGAAGTTTTGGGAAATGCACGATCTCATCTACGAAAATCAGGACAGTCTGAATGAAGAAATGCTGAAAGAATCCGTAAAAACGTTACAGCTTGATTTTAATAAAATTGAAAATGATATTAACACGGCCGATATTCAGGATAAAATTGAAAGTGATTTTGAAGGCGGCGTAAGAAGCGGTGTAAACGGCACTCCCTCATTCTTTGTTAATGACCAAAAATGGGAGGATTATGACGGAACATACAATTCTTTTGTTGAACTAATTTCTTAGTTGAAGAATAATTGAAATATAAGTTTGGGCTAAAGCCAATCTACAACGTCTTTTAAAAGCGGGCTAAAGCCCGCTCCTATTGATAAAACCTCATCAAAAAAATAAAAAAGCTACCTCAACATTGAGATAGCTTTTTTTATATTTAATTTATTATTACAAAGAATAATTCGGGGCTTCCTGAGTGATGATAACATCGTGAGGGTGAGATTCTTTCAATCCGCTTCCTGTGATCATTACCATTTTTGTGTCGTTTTGTAAAGCTTCAATATCCTTAGCTCCACAATATCCCATTCCGGCTCTTAAACCTCCTGTTAATTGGAAAATAACATCTTCTAGTTTACCTTTGTGAGGAACTCTACCTTCAATACCTTCCGGAACGAATTTCTTAGCTTCACTCTGGAAATATCTTTCTTTTCCACCTCTCTTCATTGCAGAAAGGCTTCCCATTCCCTGGTATGACTTGAATTTTCTTCCCTGGAAGATAATTTCTTCACCCGGTGCTTCGTCAGTTCCGGCTAAAAGTGAGCCCAACATTACGGCTCCTGCTCCACTTGCAATTGCTTTTACAATATCTCCCGAAAGCTTGATGCCACCATCTGCAATTACGGCAACATTCTTAGTTTTAGCAAATTCGTAAACGTTGTAAATAGCAGACAATTGAGGAACTCCAACACCCGCCACAACTCTCGTTGTACAGATAGAACCCGGACCAACACCTACTTTCAGAACGTTTGCTCCTGCTTTAATTAAATCTTCCGCAGCTTCAGCCGTTACAATATTTCCGCCAACGATATCCAAATCCGGATATGCCTTTCTGATCTCAGAAATTTTATCTAAAACTCCTTTAGAGTGACCGTGTGCAGAATCAATTCCTACGATATCAACACCTGCTTGTACCAAAGCGGCGATCCTGTCCATCGTGTCTTCACCAACACCAACACCGGCTCCTACGATCAAACGACCGTTCTGATCTTTGTTGGCATTCGGATATTCTAACTGGTTGTCAATATCTTTAATGGTAATTAAACCAACTAGTTTATTGTTTTTGTCAACGATAGGAAGCTTTTCAATTCTGCTTTTAAGAAGAATTTCTTTAGCTTTTTCAAGGTTTGTATCTTTATCGGAAGTGATCAGATTTTCTTTCGTCATGATCTCTTCGACCTTCATATCAAGGTTTTCCTGATATTTTACGTCCCTGTTGGTAATAATACCGATTAAAATATTATCGGGATCCACAACCGGAAGGCCGGAGATCTTATATTTAGCCATTGTTTCCTTCGCCTGAGCCAGCGTATGATCTTTTGAAAGCGTGATAGGGTCGGAAATCATTCCGTTTTCCGAACGTTTTACACGGTTTACCTGTGCAGCCTGTTCCGCGATCGTCATATTCTTATGAATAAAACCCAAACCGCCCACTCTTGCCAAAGCAATTGCCAGATCGGCCTCTGTAACGGTGTCCATCGCAGCAGAAACTATCGGAACATTAAGCGTAATTTTATCGGTAAGTCTTGATTTTAATGAAACCTGATTAGGTAAAACTTCTGAATAAGAAGGGACTAGAAGCACGTCATCGAAAGTGATGGCTGTCTCTACAATTTTGTTATGAATAGACATCTTTACTTTCTTGCAAAATTAAGACTTTTCAGCGAGATACGAAAATCGATTTTGATAGTTTAAATAAAACTTAATAATCAATAACTTAAATCAAAAAACCGCCCGGAATTCCGGAACGGTTCTCTTGTACAAAATAAAATTAGTATATGATATTGAATATAAAGTGCCTTATTTATCCGTTGCCGAAGCAATCATTTTTGAAATATCTTTAGCCGTAAAACTTCCTTTCACATCTACAAAAACCAACTCATTATCAGAATTTACAGTGATCAGCATATTTTTAATAGTTTCACCTTTTTGTTTTACGCGGATATTTACATTATCGCCGTCGTGCTTTATGGTTGCCCAGTCTTCGTAATTGTTGTTATTTAAATAATTAACAAAATCTTTCAGCATTTGTCGGTCCCCATTTTCTACGGTCATTACCTTTATTTTTGAAACTTTTCTTACGAGGTTAATGATCTCTTCACTTTCACCGTCTTCTTTTAAAGCTTTTTTGATGTAAGGTTTTGCCAGCAACATCGGAACATTGATGCTCACAAATTTTGCGCCTTTAAAATCGTGTCCCGATTCTGAAAAGAAAGCCATATTCGGTCTTTCCGAAACTACGCACGACTGTAGCAGGAACATCGTACAAACGATCAAGAAAATGTTTTTTAAAGTTTTCATGGTGATTGGTTTTAGTTAATTTGCTTTAAAGATCCGCCGGACATTTTGCTGATATCAGAAGTGATTTCCGGATTTCCTTTATATTTAATCAAACCTCCAGAAGAAGCTTTTGCTTTTAATTTATCAACAACATTCACAGAAATGCTTGCTCCTGAAGTAGATTCTGCCTCTACCTGATTGGCTCTGAAATTTTCACCTTTACAAATCGCGCCGCTGCTGATATCAAACTTTGCCATTCCGGCCTGCCCTTCAATACTTGAATCTGATCCGCTAGAACCTTTGAATACCAGGTTTTTTGAATTAAGATCGATTTTAATATCTGAACCTGAAGTCGCTTCAACATTAGTTTCGTTGGCAATATGGAATTTTCCTTTTACCACAGAACCTGATGACGCGTCGATGGTAAGATTATTTTCTCTTACAGAATTGATGGTCGTAAAAGTTGATCCTGAAGACGTTTTGATATTGTCCATTCTTGGAGAAGAAACATTTACGCTGATGTTTTTAAACTTTAAGTTCTTCTGTCCTTTGTTATCAACATAAACTTTCAGAACACCGTTTTCCACTTTTGTCATGATATATTGTAGTTTGTCGGCATCGGCAATTACCTTGATGTTTGTAGGGCTTTCCTGTTTGAAAACAACATTCACACCCGTACTCACATGAATTCCGGAGAATTCTCCAACGCTTCTGGATTCACCACTTAAATAGGAAGACGTATTGTCTGATGTCAGACTGCTTCTGGTATTGGTAATCGGATTGATTTTAGTTTCACTGGAGCTGATAATTTTATTAATGTCATCCATTGAAAGTTTTCCGTCTAACTTCACCAGAATATTTTCGTCACCACCGCTGTCGATGCTTAACAACAGATCATCCATGATTCCGTTTTTCTCTTCAGAAGAGAGGAATTTTATTTTGGCTCCTCCGCTGTTCATAGTCATGATTTCACTGTAGTTCAAATCACTCAGGTAAGAAGAAATATCTTTATTGATTTGAGCTAATTTCTGTCCTTTCATTGATTTGCCATCTGTCGACTTTTCAGCTATAAAAACTTTCAGACCGTTGATTTTTGATAATAAAGGTTTCATCTGGTCTAATTCTGCATCTCCCAAATCTAAGCTGCTGAGCATCCCGAACATTGGTTTTGCAATTTTTATGGAGGTCACGCCTTCGACTTCCTGATATTTTTCAAAAAGCTGGTCGAGCTTGTCTTTCTGCCCATACACATTGTAGAAATGGGAAAAAGCAAGGGCGAATATTATTATTATTTTTTTCATGAGTCAATTTTTATTTTTTTGATTATTAGTGCCTGATCAGGTGCATACAATCTTATTTTAAAGGTTAATTAATAATCGTCGTCAACGACTTTTGGTTGTACTAATTTTTCACTGACGTTATTTGCAAATATTTGGAATGAATATTTAGTCACATTAATGGCTTCTTCTACGTTTTCGATTTTTTTACCGTTTACAATCACGTAAGAATCCTGATATCCCGTAGAATCTGAAGCTTTTTTATATTTTCTGTAAGAGGAATTGTCTACAAACTGCGGCTTTCTTTCTTTTTTAAGCCTTCCTCTTTTGGGTAGAATTTCATCTAAAACATCTTTCTCTGCCACTGTATTTTCCTGGAAAATAGAATCTTTTTTCGCTTCAATTGTATCGTTTGGATGATTTACCGCTACCTGTTCCTGATGATCATTATTTTCTTCAATAAAATCATTTTTCTGATTTTTGATCTGATTTTCTACCAACTGCGCCTGATCTTTTACATCAGAATTTTGATAATTAAAAAGAAAACCAATGCTCAACAGCAAAACTACACCTGCCACCATCCAGAACCATTTCGGGAATGAAGGTTTCGTTTTGGAGTCAATCGGGATAATTGGGGCTCCGTTGTCTTCCACTTCATCTTGTTTTCCTTCTGCTTTTTTCAGGAAATCCTCAAAATCCCAGTCCATTTTTTCTTCCTTTATATTCTGGAAGATCTCGTCGTATTTATTCTGAAATTTGTCGTTGTTCATAATCCATCAATTGTGAAATTTGTTCTTTTACTTTTTGTCTGGCCCGCATAAGATTTACTCTTACTGCATTCTCTTCCATTTCCAACATTTCGGCGATTTCCGAAACTTCATATTCTTCTACGTCTTTCAAATGGATCACTGTCTTTTGTTTTTCCGGAAGCTCATTAATAAAGCTGATAATATATTCCTTCAAATTGTTTACATCCATGCTGTAAAGCTCTGACCGATGAAGCTGCATATCCGCGAATCCCCGCTTTACTTCATGGTGTTTCAGTCTGTTCAGGCATTCGTTCCGGACGGCTTTCAATGCATAGGATTTTAAGTTCCCAAACTTTTCCAGCTCATCTTTTTTCTGCCAGAATTTTATCATCAAGTCCTGCACCACATCTTCCGCCTCATCACTACTCATGACAAACCTTTTCGCAAAGCGATACATCTCATTTTTGAGAATAAATACCGTATTCTTGAAAGTATCTTGGGTCATAAGTTTTGTTTCTATAGGTAAGACAATTGGAATTTCAGTTTTATTACATCAAAAACAAAAAAACTTCAAAATATTTTGAAGTTTTTTTATATACTTATTAATACGTATCAAAAATAAATTTAAAAATAGCCTTATCCTCATCAGTCAAAGCTACTTTTCTTCTCGCCATTGCCCGTTCTGCCACTTCGTAGGCTTTATCCAGTTTAAATCTTTCATCATCCTTAAAACCGCCCCACGAAAAATTCTCTACCAGATTCGGAGGAAAGCCTTCTTTAAAAATATTGGAAGCTACCCCAACAACCGTTCCTGTGTTCAACTGAGTATTGATGGCTGTTTTAGAATGGTCACCCATGATTAGGCCGGCAAATTGTAAGCCTGTATCTTCAAAGGCTTTTGTGCGGTAATTCCATAATTTTACGTGACCATAATTATTTTTCAAGTTTGATGAATTGGTATCTGCCCCGAAATTACACCACTCTCCCACTACGGAATTCCCTAGAAATCCATCATGTCCCTTGCTGGAATATCCGAAAATAATGATGTTATTAACTTCACCTCCAACTTTACAATGCGGTCCAACCGTCGTTGAACCATAAATTTTCGCTCCCAAATTAAACTTAGAATCTTCACCCAAGGAAATCGGGCCACGAAGATTACAACCCTCCATCACTTCGGCATTTTTCCCGATATAAATTTTTCCGGTTTTGGTATTTAAAGTGGAGAACTCAATTTGTGCACCTTCTTCAATAAATAAATCTTTTTTATCTCCTAAAAATCCGTTCGTTGAAGAAAGTTCCTGTGAAATTCTGCCTTTTGTAAGCAATTCAAAATCAAAATCGATGGCTTTGTGATTATAGGTAAAAAGATCTGTTGGTTTTTTAAAGAAAGTCAGCTCTTCTTTAATATCCGTCATTTTTTCAATCTGGTTCAAAGAAAAATCCTTCATATTGATTCTTGCCGCAATCAGTTCATCTTCATAAACCAATGCTTCACCCTGCTTCAAATCTTTTATTTGTTGTATTACATTTTCTGTCGGCAAAAAATTAGTAACCAAAAAAAGACTCTCTTTTTCTTCAGGGTTACTGAATTTATTTTGAAGATAATTTTCCGTGAAATAAGAAATTTCCGTGTTCTCCAAAATTTTCTGCCATCTTTCGGAGAAAGTAAGGATTCCGCATCGCATTTCTGCAACCGGTCTTGTAAAAGTAAGAGGGAGAAAATCTTCCCAATATTGTGCATCTGAAAATACTAATTGCATTTTTATTAAGTTAGATGTTAGAGGCTAGAAGTTAGAAGTTAGAGGATGGAAGTTTTGACAGTCCATTCATTTTAACTTATAATTTTTTGTTCCTAGTAAAGCAAAAATACAAATACTAGAACTAACTTTTAATATCCAGCTTTAAATTCTACATTAAATCAAACAAAAAAGTCTTCCGGAAAACCGAAAGACTTTAAAATATTTTAATTGCAAAAAATTACTTAGCGAATTTTTTGTATTTGTTCATAAATTTATCAACTCTACCTGCAGTGTCAACTAATTTTACTTTACCTGTGTAGAACGGGTGAGAAGTTGAAGAAATTTCCATTTTGATTAGAGGATACTCTTGTCCTTCGTACTCGATTGTGTCTTTTGTTTCTGCAGTAGACTTGCAAAGAAACACCTCGTCGTTACTCATATCTTTGAAAACAACAAGTCTATAATTTTCTGGGTGAATTCCGTTTTTCATAATACAATTTTTAAAAAATTAAAGTTTGCCTTCGAAATAGTAATGGATATTTCTCTGCTAATTTTAGGGTGCAAAAATACAATATTTTTTTTAATTTCCAAATACCCGATCAATATTTTTTTCTTCATAAGAAATTCAAAGTATTTTCGTTAAATTTGAAATCTATTTAAAAATATAATTTCGATGAAATTCAAATTATTACTGGCTTTTTCTTTCTGGATGCTTATTATGGCTGTATCCTGTAATAAAGATGATATTAGTTTTGATGCTCCCTCTCAGGAATTGAGATTTTCAAAAGACACCGTATTTTGCGATACTGTCTATCATCAGGTCCGTTCTGAGACGTATGCTGTAAAAGTATATAATAATGAAGACAAAGATATCCTGATTCCAAGAATTTATCTTGAAAAAGGGGCTTCTTCTTTATATAAGATAAATGTAGACGGAAAACCGGGTCATGATTTTAAAGATGTACCATTAAGAAAGAAAGACAGTCTTTATATTTTCGTAGAAATTGCACCGGAAGCAAGCGGTCCGGAAGCGATTGCTGAAGATAAAATCTTATTCCAAAGCCCTGTTGCTCAGCAACAAGTGGTGTTATTCTCTGTGGTTCAGGATGCAGAATTTTTCATCGAAACCCCTTCAAATCCTAATGCTATCACCACCCATACTACGTGGACAAAGGATAAAGCGAAAATTATTTACGGGGATTTAACGATCGATCAGAATGTTACCTTAGATATTGAAGCCGGAACAAAAGTTTATTTCCATAAAAACAGCGGAATGAAAGTCCTTTCCGGAGCTTCATTAAATATTAACGGAACTTTAGCCAACAATGTTGTTCTTCGAGGTGATAGAAATGACCCTGCTTATGATACGATTCCTAAAAGCTGGAAATCTATAAAGATGGACGCTGGATCTACCCTTAACATGAATTATGCGAGACTTTTCGGCGGTACCAAAGGCCTTGAAATGAAGCAGACCAATGCTACAATCAATAATTCCTTCATCCATACTTTCCAGGAATACGGAATTTATGCGGTGGCTTCTACCGTTAATGCTAAAAATTTAGTCATGAACAATTGTGGAGAATCTGCTATCGGAATTTTCAAGGGTGGAACTCACAGTTATATTCATTCTACTATTGCCAATTATTCAAATTTATTACAATCATACAACAGGAACGGGATTTTTGCAACCAATGAATGGACAAACGACTCCGGACAAACGGAGCAAGGCGCTCTTATCCTTAATGTAAGGAACAGTATTGTTTATTCCGACAGGGATAATTCTGTGAATTTTGAGCAGACTCCGGGACAATTATTCAATTTTGTGTTTGAAAACTGTTTGTTAAAATATTCCAGTACATCAGAAGCAGGTTTCCCATTTGACAGCAATCCGAGTGTGATCCAGTCGATAAAAAATCAGGATCCGTTGTTTGTTAATTATTTTGCTGCACAGATGAATTTAAGAGTGAAGCAAAACTCGCCTGCAATCGGCAAAGGAAGTACGGCAGTAGCTGCGACAGTTCCTACAGATATTGCGAATGTTTCAAGAACTTCAAATCCTACTTTGGGAGCTTATCAGTATCAATAATGGAAATTACCAATCTGCAGCAGCAAGTCGATGAATGGATAAAAACAATTGGCGTCCGTTATTTCAACGAGCTTACCAATATGGCCATGCTGACGGAAGAAGTCGGGGAAGTGGCGAGAATCATCGCAAGAAGATATGGCGAACAAAGCGAGAAGGAAAGCGACAAAAATAAAGATTTGGGTGAAGAGCTGGCGGATGTTTTGTTTGTAACGTTGTGTCTGGCCAATCAAACCGGAGTAAATCTGCAGGAAGCTTTCGACAGAAAAATGAAGATAAAGACTGATCGCGATAAAGACCGTCATCAGAATAATGAGAAATTAAAATAATGATGGAAGATGGATGATGGAAGCCGGAGGTTTAGCTCAATACTTAACTTCCAGCTTCTTACCTCCAGCTTCCTTACTTAAGAAATGAAGTTAGAAAAATCAAAATTAATCGGGGATAAAACAGTACAGATCAGCGGTTCGAAAAGTATTTCGAATCGTTTGTTGATTTTAGAAAGTCTGTTTAAAAACATAAAAATCGGAAATCTTTCCAATTCGCAGGATACACAATTGCTGAAAAAAGCATTGGAACAAAATACAGATATTGTTGATATTCACCACGCAGGGACGGCAATGCGTTTCCTGACTTCTTATTATTCAATAATGGAAGGTAAAACTACCATTCTTACCGGCTCAAAAAGAATGAAAGAAAGACCGATCAAAAATCTGGTCACTGCTTTACAAAATCTTGGAGTTGAAATTGAATATCTTGAAAATGAAGGCTTTCCACCATTGAAAATCACAGGAAGAAAAATCACCCAGGCTAAAGTAGATGTTCCGGCAAATATTTCGAGCCAGTTTATCACTTCTCTCCTATTGATCGCGGGAAAACTGGAAAATGGCCTAGAAATAAATCTTGTTGGCGAAGTGACTTCAAGGTCTTACATTGAAATGACGCTGGATATTTTAACCAAATTCGGAATTAAAAATAGCTTCACTGGAAATACAATCAAAGTTGAATCATTTATCAATAATCATTCATCAATTATAAATTATGAGGTGGAAAGTGACTGGAGTTCAGCATCATATTTCTATTCTATCGCAGCATTAGGAAGAGAAACAATTCACCTGAAAAGCTTCTACAAAGAATCAACACAAGGGGATTCTGCGATTGCAAAAATCTATGAAGAGTTTTTTGGAATTAAAACCATTTTTGCAGAAAACGAGCATAAAATTACCCTTCAGGCAAATTCCAATTTCCAGTTTCCTGAAAAGATTGTTTTGGATATGAACAATTGCCCGGATATTGCCCAAACACTTTGTGTGACAGCTTCGGCGTTGAAAATTCCTTTTGAAATTTCAGGCTTGGGAACTTTAAGAGTGAAAGAAACCGACAGGTTGCTGGCTTTATATAATGAATTAAAAAAAATCGGGACAGAAACTGAAATTACAGATTTAAGTATAAAATCAATCAGTTTTAGCGAACCAGAAGAGAATATTTCTATAAAAACCTATCAGGATCACAGAATGGCCATGAGTTTTGCTCCGTTTTGCCTGATTGCAGCATTAAATATTGAAGACGAAGATGTTGTAGAAAAATCTTATCCTATGTTTTGGGAAGATTTAAATACTATTTTAACTAAAAACTAATGAATACAAAAACCATCATCATCACAGGAACTTCCTCCGGAATAGGCTTCGTTTTAGCAGAATATTTCGGGAAAAAAGGCCATAAAGTTTATGGATTGAGCAGAAAACATACAGAAAGTCAATATTTTAAATCTATTCCAACTGATATTACAGATAATGAAGCTGTTCAAAATGCGATTGCAGAAGTCTTGAAAACAGAAACCAGAATTGATGTCCTGATCAACAACGCCGGAATGGGAATGGTGGGCGCTGTGGAAGATTCTACGAAGGAAGATATTTTAAGATTATTTAATCTAAATCTTGTGGGTGCAGTCCAGATGATGAGTGCAGTTTTGCCGAAAATGCGTGAAAATAAATTCGGGCAGATCATCAATGTTTCCAGTATAGGAAGCGAAATGGGATTGCCTTTCCGGGGATTTTATTCAGCCTCAAAATCGGCTTTGGATAAAGTAACTGAGGCGATGAGATATGAAGTTTACCCATGGAATATCCATGTTTGTTCGCTGCATTTGGGGGATATCAAAACCAATATCGCGGAAAACCGAGTAAGAACAAAAGTTTCCGAGCCTTATAAAAATGTTTTCGATAAAGTATATGCTTTGATGAACTCTCATGTTGGAGACGGAACTGAACCTCTGGAAGTTGCAGAATACGTCGATGTACTTTTAACTAAAAATAAGTGGAAAGCTCATTATTATTTTGGTAAATTCGGGCAGAAAATGGGGGTTCCTTTGAAATGGATTCTTCCGCAGGGAACTTATGAGAATTTAATGAAAAAATATAATAAACTGGCTTAGTTTCAGTTATTAAAACAAATTTTATAATAATAAATATTTTAAATTATTAAGATTTTTATTTAAATATTAAAATACCTTGCTTAGATTCTACGGAATGACAAACAAGACATTTTTAAACTTTTTACCTATTTGAAGTTAATTTTAAAAATATTTTTTATACTGTTTTGCGTTTTTATACAAGCGCAGAAGAAGCATTATTTTCTCATAGATTCAGAAACGAAGGTTAAGAAAAAAGTAAAAGATTCCGCTTCTGCAGTGAAGTTTCTGGATTCTCTGGCTCAGAATAATTATTTTTTTACTCAATTAAAAGAAGTAAAAGTAATCGGTGACAGTACGGAAATTATTTTTGATAAAGGAAAAAATTTCAATGAAACCTACGTTAATCTTTCCGATTCCATTATACAGAAAACGAAAATTCAGAAAGAATTTTTTACTAAAAATTTAGACTCAACAAAGAAAAAAATCAACAAAACGTATATTGATGATGGTTTTGCTTTCAGTAGAATTAAATCAAAATATAAAGGTCAGAAAAACGGCTATCCGGTTGTAGAATTAGATATCAATAAAAATGATAAACGAACCATTGACGGTTTTGTAGTCAAGGGCTATGAAAGAGTTCCTAAGAGATTTATGAAAAATCTTGAAAAGGAATTCAAGGGAAAAACGTATGACGATAAAAATCTTATTGCCATTAATAAAAACTTCCAAAGCCACCAGTTTGTCACGTTGGAAAGACCGCCGCAAACCTTATTTACAAAAGATTCTACGAGTATTTATCTCTTCATGGAAAAGAAAAAAACGAATACTTTTGATGGAGTGATTGGTTTTGGGAATGATAAAACGGATAAATTCACCTTAAACGGAACCCTGAATGTCAATTTCAGGAACATTTTCAACGGCTTTGAAACCATTAATTTATATTGGCAGAGAAATCCCGATAAAGGACAAACATTTGACCTTCAAACAGATATTCCTTATCTTTTTAAATCAAATGTGGGGTTGAATATGAAAGTGAATATTTTCAGACAAGACTCTACCTTCGCGAATGTAAAAGCTCTTCCAGCATTTTATTATCATATTAACAACCGAAATAAAATCGGATTGAGAGGAACATTTGAAAGTTCCAGTATAATCGATACATTATATGTTCAGGGGAAAGATTACAACAAAAAAGGGATTGGAATCTGGTTTGAAATGATAGAACCGACGGACATTGACCTTTTCCTTTACAAGACAAAAATAAATGGCGGATATGATTATCTGACAACCACTTACACAAAAGACAACATTAAAGCTCCACAAAATCAATTCTATTTCTTTGGAGAGCATAATTATCATATTAACGGAAATCATTTCCTTAATATAAAAGCGGAAGGAGCCATGATGGACTCAAAAATTGACTTTTCAGCAAACGAATTGTACCGCTTCGGGGGCTGGAATTCCATGCGGGGTTTCAATGAAAACTCCCTTGCCGCCGACTTTTATTATTATGGTGGTTTAGAATACCGGTATCTCATCGGGAATCAGGCTTTCTTTGATGTTTTTGGGCAGTATGGCCAGCTCAACAATAAATCTTTAAATGTAAAACCCAAGCTTTATAGTGTCGGGCTCGGTTTTAATTTCTTTATTCCGATCGGGCTGATGAGCTTCCAGCTTTCCAATGGTAATGAATTTGGGAATCCTTTTAAATTTAATGATATAAAAATCCATTGGGGGATTCTGAGCAGATTTTAATTAAATTTAAGTCAACAATACTAAAAAGTCCCCTTCAAATATTGAAAGGGACCCTGAAAAAAGATTCTTTAGCTTAGTTATATTTTTAATGTTTCGCCCACCAAAGCGGAGTAAGAACGGCGTCTTCACCTCCGAGAAGCTGGACGGCTTTATCATATCCTGTCTGATCCGTATTTCTAAATGTACTTGGATATTTTAATCTCTGAGGAAAATTTTTAATTGAATTGGTCATATAATTTCCTGAGCTCAGGTTCGGTAAATTCACAAGCGGAGTCTCAATCGCAGGATTCTCGAAAAATGGAAGTCCTAATCTTCTGTGATCGCTCCAGGATTCTAATGGAAGCCATGGCGTGTTGGCAATATATTTTTGGGTAATAATTTTTGTGAGCTTATCATTTTTAAAAGCCCCATTTTTATAGATCGTATTTACCGGATAATTGATATTCACTGAAACAAGATTATTGGTAGCAGGATCTTTGTACTGCATCACATGACTTGCCCCCGGCTCTGTCGTATGGTTGTACGACACTGAGGTTCCATCTCTGTTATAATCTGTAGAAGCAATATATTGCCCAAAGAATTGAGAAACATTATTATAGGTAAAACTGTCCTGAATTCCTTTATTGTAAGCCGCTTCATCACTCATTGGTGTCGCCCAGCCTTTTAAAGCTGCTTCAGCAATCAGGAAATAAGATTCCCAACTAGCGAAAAATATTCTGGAATTTGTACTTTCTCTATATTGTTTTCCTAGAGCCGGCATACAACCGACAACATTTCTTAATCCGTTTCTTTGTCCTTTTACTCCCCAGTTTCCTATTGTATAGGCGTTCCAGGTATTTACTGCGTTTACTGTGATTTGTGAATTATCTGCAAAAGTCAACTTACCGAAATTGGTTGTGGCCTGATTGGTATATGTCGGGTAAAGAGAATAAATCGGACTTGTAAGATCTCCCGGAATATAAAATGTTTTATAGGCTCTCGGGTCAATTTTGTTTGGTAAACCATCCAGCCAATATCCTGCGCTTGGGTCATTCGTCATTGTTGTGAACTGCTGATCGTATTTTATTCCTAAATAATCATTGGCTTTTACAGCAGCATGTTGTGACGCCGGCAATTGGGATGTGGAATTAATTCCTCCCAAACCGATATACATATTATTTAAAGTTCCCGATAAAATCTGTGAGTTCCACTCTCTGGACATTACCCCTGTTAAAGCATCCCAACCCGGTTTTTCCGCCACTGCAAAATTCTCTGTACTGCTACTGATAAACATATTTGAATTGGCTGCAGCTTCAAATTCTATTTTTGCTTTTGCAGGATCTATTTCTGAAATTCTCATGGCAATTCTCATTCTCAAGGAGTTCGCATATTTTACCCACTTGCTCCAATTAAAACCATAAACCATGTCATAGGCATTAGAGTTTGAAGGAGGACCTTGATTGACGTCCATTTTATCAACAGCATCTTTCAATTCGTCTAAAATAAAATAATACACTTCTTTTTCAGAATTAAAAGTAGGATTAGTTCCCTGAAAAGCCTGAATTGGCTGTGGCCCGAAATTATCAGAAAATTCACTCATTAAATAGGCTCTCCAGATTCTGGAAACCTGAATAATGTTGTCATAATAAGGCTTCCCCTGTCCAAGTGCTTTTTTCTCATTGGCAACTTGTATTGCTGCATTCGCATTATTCAGCCATTCTGAAATATATTTCCAGTATTCCGAAGTCCAGGAATCGTCATAGCTTCCGCCGGCAATTCCTGTTGAGAGATGCTGTCTTGCTGCGGTTTTCCAATATAGGACAAAGACACGCTCTGCAATATTGGGGTCTTGCTGTGCTCCAAGAATAGAGTTGTTTAAGAAATATTCCGGTTCTGCTTTATTAATATCAACAGAGAAAGGATTATTATTAATGTCTTCAAAATCATTACATGAAACAGAAAGTACTGCTAATGCAAAAAAAGATAAGATATATTTTTTCATTTTTGTCAGTTTTTGGTGTTTAGAAACCTAGTGTGATTGTAAATAAGTATGATCTTGTTGTAGGAAATGCAAGATTTTCAAATCCTACAGCATTGGAGTTGATTGCAAATACAGATTCCGGATCAATGCCTTTTGTTTTGCTGTAGATCATCCATACATTGTTTGCCGTGAAAGCTATTTTTGCACTTTGCAAAGCAATTTTCTGGAAAATACTTTTAGGAAAATTATAGGTTAACTGAACATTTCTTAACCTAATATTAGTTGCATCATAAATATTCTGTTCGTTAATTCCCAGATTTCCTCCGGATGTTGTAACTGCTGTCCAATAATCTTGTTGTGTAATTTCAGTGGTATTTGCTGTATAGCTATTGCCATTTTGGACAACGGCATCAAGTATAACATTATCACGCATTCCCCCTGGAGCTGTATCTGCTGCGAGACCTGCATTTTGCAGTGCTGCCTGAGTTGATGAGAAAAACTTTCCTCCGATTCTTCCATCAATTAAAAAAGAAAGTCCAAAATTTTTATATGTGAAACTATTTGTAAGCCCAAATAAAGCCCTTGGATTCTGATCTCCCAGATATTGACTATCAGAAGTAGCTATAGGCAAACCATTTGATCCTACAATAAGCTTCCCGAAATAAGGGCTATTTTGATCTTCAACTCTTAAAAATTTCGTGCCATAGATAGCTCCATAAGGTCTTCCGACTTCAGCAAAAATCCCCACTGTATCGTAACCGCCTAAAAGGTATTTTGTGACATTTCCATCAATTTTGTCGATATTACTTTTTAAAGTAGAAAAATTAGCATTGAAATTCCAAACAAAATTTTCTTTCTTGAAAATATCTGTATTTAATACAACTTCAAAACCTCTGTTATGAAGGCCTCCGGAATTGATCATCATTCTTTCATATCCTGAAAGCGGGTTGATTGGGATTGCAATCAGCTGATCTGTCGCATTATTATTAAAATAACTTACATCTAATGAAACCCTATCAAAAAACTTCATATCTGCCCCCACTTCGAAAGTTTTAAGTTTTTCTGCATGTAAATCTGAATTAAAAAGGATTTTATTCCTAGTGAGTGTAATGTGTCCTGTAGGATCTGTGGATGCAAAATAAGTGTTATATAATTGCTGAGGTGCTAAAGAGTTTCCTGTAGAAGCATAGGCTGCACGAAGTTTAGCAAATGTCAATACCTTGGAACTTGTGCCATTTAATTTCTTAAACATATCCGTTAAAACCAACGATGTGCTTATAGAAGAATAAAAATAAGACCTGTTAGAAATATTCAAAGTGGAAGACCAGTCATTTCTGGCTGTAGCATTAATAAACCAATACCCGTCATAATTAATTTCTGCAGCAGCAAATACTGAATTGATTTTTTTCCACTGATCAACCTCAGTTGTAGTAATTGATGCAAGATCACTTGTATTGCTTGTACTGAATACGTTGGCTAATATAAGATTCTGTGTTGTAAAGTAAAGTGCCTTAGTTCGGCTTTCCATCATTTGTCCATATACAGAAAGTGAGCCTCCCCATTTGCCAATGATATTATCTTTTTTAGCATTTAAACTTGCTATATAGTTATTTTCATAAAACTTTTCCTGACTTGTTGCATAAGAATTGTTACGAGAAGATCCCGTCCATACTTTTGCATCTGCATTTAGAGAATAAAAATCTGTTCCCAATCTTACATCTGCACTCAGCCAATTATTAAATTGATATTTAAGATATGCATTTAACAAGAAACGATCCTTTTTATCTTCGTTAAGACTGTTATATGCAGACCAGTAAGGATTGATTCCATTAGAAGTAATCCACCGTGACATTACTCCGTTCTGCATTTGTCCCTCACGGTAATCTCTTACGTCAATATTTTGAGGCATTAAAAGAATATTTGGATAATAATTACCATCTCCTCGTCCTGATGAAGGCCTATTCTTTCCTTTAACGCTCATATATTGAGCCTTTATCTCGGTTGTCCATCTTTTATTCGCTCCAAAATTAGAATTCATTTTTGCCATAAAATTGAATCTTTCATATTTAGAATTCGGAATTTGGCTATTACTGCTTAAATAATTTGCAGAAGTATATAAGCTCGTTCCTTCTCCTAAAGTTTCTTGGAAACTTAAGGTATGCTGAGCATTAGTCCCGGTTTTAAAAAAGTTTTTTAAATTATCATGAACTGTCATGGACCCATCAAACGAAGGTCCCCATGAAGCTGTATTATCAACTCCTGCAGGATTTGACAATCCATTACTACCCTGTGCGAAGCTATGCTGCAAATCTGGCTTCATAAATATATTTTCAAAGCCTAAGCTCGTAGAATAAGTGATTCCGATACCTCCTTTTCTCTTGCCAGTTTTTGTCGTAATCAAAATAACGCCATTTCCACCTCTAGAACCGTACAATGCAGAGGCGGCACCACCTTTCAACACAGAAACACTTTCAATATCATCAGGATTGATGTCACTCAACCCATTTCCCATATCGAGATCAGGATTCCAAAAATCATTATTATAATCCTTTCCATTTTGTTTGACCTTTGATCCTAGATTATTACTCAAAGGAACTCCGTCTACAACAATAAGAGGTTGATTATCTCCACTAAATGAGTTAAACCCCCGCAGATTAATTTTTGAAGATGAACCTGGTCCAAAACCACCTTTTATAACTTGAAGTCCAGCAACTTTACCTACTAAAGCATTGGTCACATTATTTTCCTTCGCATCAACAAGGCTTTGTCCTTTTACATCTTGGAAAGAATATCCCAGAGCTTTCTTTTCTTTTTTAACACCATACGCAGTAACTACGACTTCTTCAATTTTTGTTGTTTTAATAGAGTCACTATTTTGCGCGTACAATCCACCTAAACAGAATAACGTGGATTGAAGCAATCCAATCTTAAAAATAGTTTTTTTCATAAATGCGATTTGCTATAAACATTAGTAATATTTTAATAATTTCTTAACAATATACTTAGTGAAATAAGAGTTATAGTTGATTGTTAATTTTTTTTATTTAAAAATATTAATAAAAGTAATCACATTTTCGTGATAAAATAAAAATTTAAAGAAAAAAATTATTTTCATTAATAAATTATTTTATAATATTTCTTATTTAAACATTTAAGCAACATCATAAAGTCTGAAAATAAAGCCCAAAAATCTTGGCTTAGCATTAAGCTTCATATACGAGATATCAATGCTTAATCCCAATTGAAAAATCCATAGCAATTTTCTATGGAACATTAATTATAGAAATTTTATTAAACATCGCTAATTATAAACCTTTAAAGTAATTAGGAGCTATTTCCAGCTATCCGCTCATACTCCTCACGCCATTGCTTTCCTGCCACAAACCTTCCAACTCTCCTACATCCAGTTGCGGGGTAACCGCTCCTATCTGGGCTAGGGTCTCCCTACAATTCAGGCAATAGAAGTTGTGAAACAATCCCCGCTTTATCAATCAAACCATTTACAACATTATCATTAACAGCATTAAATTCCCCTCCTCTGGAGGGTGGCAAAAAATTCAAATATTTTTGACGGGAGTGGTTTCAAAGTAGCTCCCATAAGCACAAGAACCTCAAACCTCTTAAGTTTCTTCCGGTATCTAACAATGGATGATTTTTAAATATTTCTATACTACATTAATATCTTTGTAGTTACAGGCCGCCCTTACAGGGCTCATACATCCAAACATATAATCTGGGCTATTAACAGGTCGCTCCTCCGGAGCTCCCCGCATTTAGCATTTAGCATTTAGCATTTAGCATTTAGCATTTAGCATTTAGCATTTAGCATTTAGCATTTAGCAAAAATAAAGGAGCGGAAGATAATGAACAGTTTTTTTGGTTATTTGGATTTTTTAACGCAAAGCAAGACAAAGAATAATTTAATTTTAAATATAAAAGGTAAACAAAGGTGTAAACTTAGCCAGGTAACACAAGACGATAATATATAAATGGTAATTAAGAATGAAGAATGATCTCTCGCAGATTGGTGATTAAGCAGATTTTTAAATGTAAATAAAAGCTCATTGTTCGTAAAATGTATAATGAAGATTTCCTATTAAAGAAGATTTTAGATCCTTCCAGGATGACAAAGAGAGTATGAAAGTTAAAGGGGTTTAAGATTGTTTTACTTCGATAGGCCGCCCTTACAGGGCTCATAATCCAAACATATAATCTGGGCTATTAACAGATCGCTCCTCCGGAGCTCCCCGCATTTAGCATTTAGCATCTAGCATCTAGCATCTAGCATCTAGCATCTAGCAAAATTATTAATTACCATTGCTTATTACTCATCTATTTTTTTTGGGGTATGGAGTTGTTATGGTATAAAACGAAAAAAGTCTCATACACATTTATGTATGAGACTTTTGTTTATTCTTTTGTTTTTGATTTTAGCGTTTGTAGTTTTTTGCTTTTTGGGCATAAAAAAACTCCTTCATCGATTGATGAAGGAGTTTTAAATAAAAACCGGCGGCGACCTACTCTCCCGCTTTCGCAGTACCATCGGCGCTGGTGGGCTTAACTTCTGTGTTCGGAATGGGAACAGGTGAGCCCCACCGCTAAAACCACCCTAAAGGTTGTATATAAGATATCAGAGGTGAGATTTCAGATTTCAGACTTTTAATGGTCTTAAATCTGATGTCTTCTATCTGACATCTGTTTTAATCGATAAAAACTTTCACAAAGACAAAACCTTGGTTGCACTTATAAGGCTTGTTTTATAGTAACCAATAGGCTATAAATCTACGGGTAATTAGTACTACTCGGCTATGCTGTTACCAACTTTACACCTGTAGCCTATCAACGTTGTCATCTCCAACGACCCTTAAAAGATGTCTCATCTTGAGGCGAGTTTCACACTTATATGCTTTCAGTGTTTATCTCTTCCAAACGTAGCTACTCAGCGGTGCACCTGGCGGTACAACTGATACACCAGAGGTTTGTTCAATTCGGTCCTCTCGTACTAGAATCAAGCCCTCTCAAACATCTAACGCCCGCAATAGATAGAGACCGAACTGTCTCACGACGTTCTGAACCCAGCTCGCGTGCCACTTTAATGGGCGAACAGCCCAACCCTTGGGACCTTCTCCAGCCCCAGGATGTGACGAGCCGACATCGAGGTGCCGAACCTCCCCGTCGATGTGAGCTCTTGGGGGAGACTAGCCTGTTATCCCCGGAGTACCTTTTATCCTATGAGCGATGGCCCTTCCATACGGAACCACCGGATCACTATGTCCTGCTTTCGCACCTGATCGACTTGTAGGTCTCACAGTCAAGCACCCTTATGCCATTACACTCTACGCACGGTTACCAAGCGTGCTGAGGGTACCTTTGAAAGCCTCCGTTACTCTTTTGGAGGCGACCACCCCAGTCAAACTACCCACCACGCAATGTCCTTCTAAAAGAAGTTAGGCTCCAAGTAAGTAAAGGGTGGTATTTCAACGTTGGCTCCACACACACTAGCGTGCATGCTTCAAAGCCTCCCACCTATCCTACACATTACTTACTCAAAGTCAATACGAAGTTATAGTAAAGGTTCACAGGGTCTTTTCGTCCCATTGCGGGTAATCGGCATCTTCACCGATACTACAATTTCACCGAGCTCGTGGCTGAGACAGTGCCCAGATCGTTACACCATTCGTGCAGGTCGGAACTTACCCGACAAGGAATTTCGCTACCTTAGGACCGTTATAGTTACGGCCGCCGTTTACTGGGGCTTCAGTCAAACGCTTCGCATTGCTGCTAACGCCCTTCCTTAACCTTCCAGCACCGGGCAGGTGTCAGACCCTATACAGCATCTTTCGATTTAGCAGAGTCCTGTGTTTTTGATAAACAGTCGCCTGGGCCTCTTCACTGCGGCCACCATTGCTGATGGCGTCTCTTCTTCCGAAGTTACGAGACTATTTTGCCTAGTTCCTTAGCCACGACTCACTCGAGCACCTTAGGATTCTCTCCTCGACCACCTGTGTCGGTTTTGGTACGGGTTGCTTCACTTCGGCTTTTCTTGGATCCGATTTCACTATAACAGCTTCGCCCGAAGGCTAGGCCTTGACACTTCCGTCCGTCTTCAATAGCTACGTCGAACCGTCCCCTTTTTAGTGTGAGCAAGTATGGGAATATTAACCCATTGTCCATCCACTACCCCTTTCGGGTTCGCGTTAGGTCCCGACTAACCCTCAGCTGATTAGCATGGCTGAGGAAACCTTAGTCTTTCGGTGAGGGGGTTTCTCGCCCCCTTTATCGTTACTTATGCCTACATTTTCTTTTCTGTCCGCTCCACAATACCTCACGATACTGCTTCGGCGCAAACAGAATGCTCTCCTACCAGATATAATTAATTATAAATCCATAGCTTCGGTAATATGCTTATGCCCGATTATTATCCATGCCGAACCGCTCGACTAGTGAGCTGTTACGCACTCTTTAAATGAATGGCTGCTTCCAAGCCAACATCCTAGCTGTCAATGCAGTTCAACCGCGTTGCTTCAACTTAGCATATATTTGGGGACCTTAGCTGTTGGTCTGGGTTCTTTCCCTCTCGGACATGGACCTTAGCACCCATGCCCTCACTGCCGCAGAACATTTATTAGCATTCGGAGTTTGTCAGGAATTGGTAGGCGATGAAACCCCCGCATCCAATCAGTAGCTCTACCTCTAATAAACTTTTTTGCGACGCTGCACCTAAATGCATTTCGGAGAGTACGAGCTATCTCCCAGTTTGATTGGCCTTTCACCCCTACCCACAGGTCATCCGAAGACTTTTCAACGTCAACCGGTTCGGTCCTCCACTCTGTGTTACCAGAGCTTCAACCTGCCCATGGGTAGATCACAAGGTTTCGCGTCTAATCCTACTAACTATGCGCCCTATTCAGACTCGCTTTCGCTCCGGCTCCGGACCTGAAGTCCTTAACCTCGCTAGTAAAATTAACTCGTAGGCTCATTATGCAAAAGGCACGCCGTCACCCAACTTGTGGGCTCCGACCGCTTGTAGGCGTACGGTTTCAGGTTCTATTTCACCCTTCTATTCGAAGTGCTTTTCACCTTTCCTTCACAGTACTTGTTCACTATCGGTCTTTCAGGAGTATTTAGCCTTGGAGGATGGTCCCCCCATATTCAGACAGGATTTCACGTGTCCCGCCCTACTCATTTATCATCTATATATACCTTTCATATACGGGGCTATCACCCTCTATGGCTGCACTTTCCAGTACATTCTATTAAATATATAAAGACTTTTGGGCTAATCCGCGTTCGCTCGCCACTACTTACGGAATCTCTTCGATTTCTTTTCCTCCGGGTACTTAGATGTTTCAGTTCTCCGGGTTTGCTCCTCTTGCGAGGTGACAGGTCTTCAACCTGCCGGGTTGCCCCATTCGGACATCTCGGGATCAATTCGTGTGTGCCAATCCCCCGAGCTTTTCGCAGCTTACCACGTCCTTCTTCGCCTCTGAAAGCCTAGGCATCCGCCATACGCCCTTAACGATTTCTTTCCTATTTTTAGGTTACTCAAGCACTTATAAGTGCTCGGTTTTCTCTTTGTGATGTCTTTACCGTTAATGTCAATGATCAAATTCTTCTTGTCAACTTAATGAACAGATGTTGTTTTTGGCTCCATCCGTAACTTTTAAACTAAGTCTTCAAAACTGTGGAGAATAAGGGAGTCGAACCCTTGACCTCCTGCGTGCAAGGCAGGCGCTCTAGCCAGCTGAGCTAATTCCCCCTCTAGTAGACTTCAGATTCCAGATTCCAGATCTCAGACTTTTAAATCTGATGTCTAGCATCTTATATCTTCCCGTCTTTTACAATTAGTAGTCTCGGGCAGGCTCGAACTGCCGACCTCTACATTATCAGTGTAGCGCTCTAACCAGCTGAGCTACGAGACTGTCTTTTAGACTAACAGATCCTAGATGCTAGATACAAGACTTTTGCATTCGTCTTGGTTCTTGGCTCTCGGCTCTTGTATCTCTATCCCTATACTAATTTCTAGTGGGTTTTGTATGTTTTTAAATATAAATCAACCAAATAAAAAACTAAAGCCTCTCTTTAAGTAAGTACTTTGTATCTTGCGATACTAATTTTGTTTATCGTCCCGAAAGACGCTCTAAAATGAGATGTTCCAGCCGCACCTTCCGGTACGGCTACCTTGTTACGACTTAGCCCTAGTTACCTGTTTTACCCTAGGCAGCTCCTGTTACGGTCACCGACTTCAGGTACCCCAGACTTCCATGGCTTGACGGGCGGTGTGTACAAGGCCCGGGAACGTATTCACCGCGCCATGGCTGATGCGCGATTACTAGCGATTCCAGCTTCATAGAGTCGAGTTGCAGACTCCAATCCGAACTGAGACCAGCTTTCGAGATTAGCATCCAGTCGCCTGGTAGCAGCCCTCTGTACTGGCCATTGTATTACGTGTGTGGCCCAAGGCGTAAGGGCCGTGATGATTTGACGTCATCCCCACCTTCCTCTCTACTTGCGTAGGCAGTCTCACTAGAGTCCCCAACTGAATGATGGCAACTAGTGACAGGGGTTGCGCTCGTTGCAGGACTTAACCTAACACCTCACGGCACGAGCTGACGACAACCATGCAGCACCTTGAAAATTGCCCGAAGGAAGGTCTATTTCTAAACCGATCAATTCCCATTTAAGCCTTGGTAAGGTTCCTCGCGTATCATCGAATTAAACCACATAATCCACCGCTTGTGCGGGCCCCCGTCAATTCCTTTGAGTTTCATTCTTGCGAACGTACTCCCCAGGTGGCTAACTTATCACTTTCGCTTAGTCTCTGAACCCGAAAGCCCAAAAACGAGTTAGCATCGTTTACGGCGTGGACTACCAGGGTATCTAATCCTGTTCGCTCCCCACGCTTTCGTCCATCAGCGTCAGTTAAGACATAGTAACCTGCCTTCGCAATTGGTGTTCTAAGTAATATCTATGCATTTCACCGCTACACTACTTATTCCAGCTACTTCTACCTTACTCAAGACCTGCAGTATCAATGGCAGTTTCATAGTTGAGCTATGAGATTTCACCACTGACTTACAGATCCGCCTACGGACCCTTTAAACCCAATAAATCCGGATAACGCTTGCACCCTCCGTATTACCGCGGCTGCTGGCACGGAGTTAGCCGGTGCTTATTCGTATAGTACCTTCAGCTTTCCTCACGAGGAAAGGTTTATCCCTATACAAAAGAAGTTTACAACCCATAGGGCCGTCGTCCTTCACGCGGGATGGCTGGATCAGGCTCTCACCCATTGTCCAATATTCCTCACTGCTGCCTCCCGTAGGAGTCTGGTCCGTGTCTCAGTACCAGTGTGGGGGATCACCCTCTCAGGCCCCCTAAAGATCATTGACTTGGTAGGCCGTTACCCTACCAACTATCTAATCTTGCGCGTGCCCATCTCTATCCACCGTAGTTTTCAATATCAAGTGATGCCACTCAATATATTATGGGGTATTAATCTTCCTTTCGAAAGGCTATCTCCCTGATAAAGGCAGGTTGCACACGTGTTCCGCACCCGTGCGCCGCTCTCAAGTCTCCGAAGAGACTCTACCGCTCGGCTTGCATGTGTTAGGCCTCCCGCTAGCGTTCATCCTGAGCCAGGATCAAACTCTCCATTGTATGTTTGTTCTGACTCACTCAAAGTTTTGACGCTTTAGTTTTTCCTTACTTGGTTGTTATATCTATTTTTCAATGATCTCTTTTCTTCCGCTTTCCCGGCTGCCTTTTTCTGTCGTTAAGCATTGCCGTATTTGCGTGTGCAAAAGTAAAAATTATTTCCTAATTGACCAAATGTTTTTACAAAGAATTTTAAAGTTTTTTAATTCACCCTAATCTCTCCATTCCCACTCAATCAATCCTACTCCTGCGCTCCCGTTTTACCGGACTGCAAAGATACAAAAACTTTTAAAACTCACAACTTTTTTTTATTAAAAAAATTAAAGTTTTTTGTCCTATCCTCCTATAGTACTGATATACTACAAAGTAGTTCTTTTTAATCTTAACCGCTTTCCTTAAAGCTCCTCTGCGCTACTGACATACTCTCGTTTTCAGTGGGGCAAAAGTAATCACTTTTACCCCATACTTCCAAATCTATTTAACATAATGTTCATATTTTATTCATAGACAATCATAAGTCACTGAAAGCCTGAATCAATAATTTTAAACGAGGGGGTGATAGGTATTGTGCGACGGGTTAAAGAGTCAGAGAGTTGGAGGGCTGGAAGGGTGAGAGTAGGAGAACAGAGGTTGTGATACCCATTAGGCTAAGTTGTTGATGAAGGTTGGTGGCTGGTGGTTTTCTAATAAACCTTATAGGTTTTAAAAACCTATAAGGTTGGGGTTGGGGAGTTGGCGGTAAAGATTATCGTGCCCAAATAAAGTAATGTAAAAGAATTCTTTTTTCTTTACTGTTTCGTTTGTCATTCTGATGAAGATCTAATTCTACATTTTCTTATTCTGAGATTAAAAACTTTTAGATTATAAAAATTAAAACTAATTTGATTTATATACATTACTGTCATTCCGAAGGAATCTAAACTGCATTTTTTGTATACAAACTCTTTTCTTTAGATTTTAATTTTGGAGAAGGCTAATTCCAGTTGGATCAAAAATAGTCTTTTAGTATAGGGCATTAAGAAAAAATTTTCAAGGTTTTTAAAAGCTTTGAGGATTTAGGTAAGTGTAAGTTATTTTGTTTTTTATTTAATCACTGATAACACGGATTTGCACAGATGTTTGTGGTATTTTTTTGATTAAAAAGTTGTCCTGCTCAAAAGCTTAATGTAGTTTAATGGGCTACTAAAAAATATTAATAATCCTTTGTTTAGATTCTTTCAGAATGACAAGCTTTGAGATATTGATAGAATAAAAATATAAAATTCTTTCATCACATTTTCTACCATTAAAAAATAGTGTAAGAAGTAAAATGAATTAAGAATAACTTTTTGCGACTTTTATTGAAATATATTCCGGCATCTAACAATGGATGATTTTTAAATATTTCTATACTACATTAAATATCTTTGTAGCTACAGGCCGCCCTTACAGGGCTGATACATCCAAACATATAATCTGGGCTATTAACAGGTCGCTCCTCCGGAGCTCCCCGCATTTAGCATTTAGCATCTAGCATCTAGCATCTAGCATCTAGCATCTAGCAAAATTATTAATTACCATTGCTTATTACTCATCTATTTTTTTTGGGGTATGGAGTTGTTATGGTATAAAACGAAAAAAGTCTCATACACATTTATGTATGAGACTTTTGTTTATTCTTTTGTTTTTGATTTTAGCATTTGTAGTTTTTTGCTTTTTGGGCATAAAAAAACTCCTTCATCGATTGATGAAGGAGTTTTAAATAAAAACCGGCGGCGACCTACTCTCCCGCTTTCGCAGTACCATCGGCGCTGGTGGGCTTAACTTCTGTGTTCGGAATGGGAACAGGTGAGCCCCACCGCTAAAACCACCCTAAAGGTTGTATATAAGATATCAGAGGTGAGATTTCAGATTTCAGACTTTTAATGGTCTTAAATCTGATGTCTTCTATCTGACATCTGTTTTAATCGATAAAAACTTTCACAAAGACAAAACCTTGGTTGCACTTATAAGGCTTGTTTTATAGTAACCAATAGGCTATAAATCTACGGGTAATTAGTACTACTCGGCTATGCTGTTACCAACTTTACACCTGTAGCCTATCAACGTTGTCATCTCCAACGACCCTTAAAAGATGTCTCATCTTGAGGCGAGTTTCACACTTATATGCTTTCAGTGTTTATCTCTTCCAAACGTAGCTACTCAGCGGTGCACCTGGCGGTACAACTGATACACCAGAGGTTTGTTCAATTCGGTCCTCTCGTACTAGAATCAAGCCCTCTCAAACATCTAACGCCCGCAATAGATAGAGACCGAACTGTCTCACGACGTTCTGAACCCAGCTCGCGTGCCACTTTAATGGGCGAACAGCCCAACCCTTGGGACCTTCTCCAGCCCCAGGATGTGACGAGCCGACATCGAGGTGCCGAACCTCCCCGTCGATGTGAGCTCTTGGGGGAGACTAGCCTGTTATCCCCGGAGTACCTTTTATCCTATGAGCGATGGCCCTTCCATACGGAACCACCGGATCACTATGTCCTGCTTTCGCACCTGATCGACTTGTAGGTCTCACAGTCAAGCACCCTTATGCCATTACACTCTACGCACGGTTACCAAGCGTGCTGAGGGTACCTTTGAAAGCCTCCGTTACTCTTTTGGAGGCGACCACCCCAGTCAAACTACCCACCACGCAATGTCCTTCTAAAAGAAGTTAGGCTCCAAGTAAGTAAAGGGTGGTATTTCAACGTTGGCTCCACACACACTAGCGTGCATGCTTCAAAGCCTCCCACCTATCCTACACATTACTTACTCAAAGTCAATACGAAGTTATAGTAAAGGTTCACAGGGTCTTTTCGTCCCATTGCGGGTAATCGGCATCTTCACCGATACTACAATTTCACCGAGCTCGTGGCTGAGACAGTGCCCAGATCGTTACACCATTCGTGCAGGTCGGAACTTACCCGACAAGGAATTTCGCTACCTTAGGACCGTTATAGTTACGGCCGCCGTTTACTGGGGCTTCAGTCAAACGCTTCGCATTGCTGCTAACGCCCTTCCTTAACCTTCCAGCACCGGGCAGGTGTCAGACCCTATACAGCATCTTTCGATTTAGCAGAGTCCTGTGTTTTTGATAAACAGTCGCCTGGGCCTCTTCACTGCGGCCACCATTGCTGATGGCGTCTCTTCTTCCGAAGTTACGAGACTATTTTGCCTAGTTCCTTAGCCACGACTCACTCGAGCACCTTAGGATTCTCTCCTCGACCACCTGTGTCGGTTTTGGTACGGGTTGCTTCACTTCGGCTTTTCTTGGATCCGATTTCACTATAACAGCTTCGCCCGAAGGCTAGGCCTTGACACTTCCGTCCGTCTTCAATAGCTACGTCGAACCGTCCCCTTTTTAGTGTGAGCAAGTATGGGAATATTAACCCATTGTCCATCCACTACCCCTTTCGGGTTCGCGTTAGGTCCCGACTAACCCTCAGCTGATTAGCATGGCTGAGGAAACCTTAGTCTTTCGGTGAGGGGGTTTCTCGCCCCCTTTATCGTTACTTATGCCTACATTTTCTTTTCTGTCCGCTCCACAATACCTCACGATACTGCTTCGGCGCAAACAGAATGCTCTCCTACCAGATATAATTAATTATAAATCCATAGCTTCGGTAATATGCTTATGCCCGATTATTATCCATGCCGAACCGCTCGACTAGTGAGCTGTTACGCACTCTTTAAATGAATGGCTGCTTCCAAGCCAACATCCTAGCTGTCAATGCAGTTCAACCGCGTTGCTTCAACTTAGCATATATTTGGGGACCTTAGCTGTTGGTCTGGGTTCTTTCCCTCTCGGACATGGACCTTAGCACCCATGCCCTCACTGCCGCAGAACATTTATTAGCATTCGGAGTTTGTCAGGAATTGGTAGGCGATGAAACCCCCGCATCCAATCAGTAGCTCTACCTCTAATAAACTTTTTTGCGACGCTGCACCTAAATGCATTTCGGAGAGTACGAGCTATCTCCCAGTTTGATTGGCCTTTCACCCCTACCCACAGGTCATCCGAAGACTTTTCAACGTCAACCGGTTCGGTCCTCCACTCTGTGTTACCAGAGCTTCAACCTGCCCATGGGTAGATCACAAGGTTTCGCGTCTAATCCTACTAACTATGCGCCCTATTCAGACTCGCTTTCGCTCCGGCTCCGGACCTGAAGTCCTTAACCTCGCTAGTAAAATTAACTCGTAGGCTCATTATGCAAAAGGCACGCCGTCACCCAACTTGTGGGCTCCGACCGCTTGTAGGCGTACGGTTTCAGGTTCTATTTCACCCTTCTATTCGAAGTGCTTTTCACCTTTCCTTCACAGTACTTGTTCACTATCGGTCTTTCAGGAGTATTTAGCCTTGGAGGATGGTCCCCCCATATTCAGACAGGATTTCACGTGTCCCGCCCTACTCATTTATCATCTATATATACCTTTCATATACGGGGCTATCACCCTCTATGGCTGCACTTTCCAGTACATTCTATTAAATATATAAAGACTTTTGGGCTAATCCGCGTTCGCTCGCCACTACTTACGGAATCTCTTCGATTTCTTTTCCTCCGGGTACTTAGATGTTTCAGTTCTCCGGGTTTGCTCCTCTTGCGAGGTGACAGGTCTTCAACCTGCCGGGTTGCCCCATTCGGACATCTCGGGATCAATTCGTGTGTGCCAATCCCCCGAGCTTTTCGCAGCTTACCACGTCCTTCTTCGCCTCTGAAAGCCTAGGCATCCGCCATACGCCCTTAACGATTTCTTTCCTATTTTTAGGTTACTCAAGCACTTATAAGTGCTCGGTTTTCTCTTTGTGATGTCTTTACCGTTAATGTCAATGATCAAATTCTTCTTGTCAACTTAATGAACAGATGTTGTTTTTGGCTCCATCCGTAACTTTTAAACTAAGTCTTCAAAACTGTGGAGAATAAGGGAGTCGAACCCTTGACCTCCTGCGTGCAAGGCAGGCGCTCTAGCCAGCTGAGCTAATTCCCCCTCTAGTAGACTTCAGATTCCAGATTCCAGATCTCAGACTTTTAAATCTGATGTCTAGCATCTTATATCTTCCCGTCTTTTACAATTAGTAGTCTCGGGCAGGCTCGAACTGCCGACCTCTACATTATCAGTGTAGCGCTCTAACCAGCTGAGCTACGAGACTGTCTTTTAGACTAACAGATCCTAGATGCTAGATACAAGACTTTTGCATTCGTCTTGGTTCTTGGCTCTCGGCTCTTGTATCTCTATCCCTATACTAATTTCTAGTGGGTTTTGTATGTTTTTAAATATAAATCAACCAAATAAAAAACTAAAGCCTCTCTTTAAGTAAGTACTTTGTATCTTGCGATACTAATTTTGTTTATCGTCCCGAAAGACGCTCTAAAATGAGATGTTCCAGCCGCACCTTCCGGTACGGCTACCTTGTTACGACTTAGCCCTAGTTACCTGTTTTACCCTAGGCAGCTCCTGTTACGGTCACCGACTTCAGGTACCCCAGACTTCCATGGCTTGACGGGCGGTGTGTACAAGGCCCGGGAACGTATTCACCGCGCCATGGCTGATGCGCGATTACTAGCGATTCCAGCTTCATAGAGTCGAGTTGCAGACTCCAATCCGAACTGAGACCAGCTTTCGAGATTAGCATCCAGTCGCCTGGTAGCAGCCCTCTGTACTGGCCATTGTATTACGTGTGTGGCCCAAGGCGTAAGGGCCGTGATGATTTGACGTCATCCCCACCTTCCTCTCTACTTGCGTAGGCAGTCTCACTAGAGTCCCCAACTGAATGATGGCAACTAGTGACAGGGGTTGCGCTCGTTGCAGGACTTAACCTAACACCTCACGGCACGAGCTGACGACAACCATGCAGCACCTTGAAAATTGCCCGAAGGAAGGTCTATTTCTAAACCGATCAATTCCCATTTAAGCCTTGGTAAGGTTCCTCGCGTATCATCGAATTAAACCACATAATCCACCGCTTGTGCGGGCCCCCGTCAATTCCTTTGAGTTTCATTCTTGCGAACGTACTCCCCAGGTGGCTAACTTATCACTTTCGCTTAGTCTCTGAACCCGAAAGCCCAAAAACGAGTTAGCATCGTTTACGGCGTGGACTACCAGGGTATCTAATCCTGTTCGCTCCCCACGCTTTCGTCCATCAGCGTCAGTTAAGACATAGTAACCTGCCTTCGCAATTGGTGTTCTAAGTAATATCTATGCATTTCACCGCTACACTACTTATTCCAGCTACTTCTACCTTACTCAAGACCTGCAGTATCAATGGCAGTTTCATAGTTGAGCTATGAGATTTCACCACTGACTTACAGATCCGCCTACGGACCCTTTAAACCCAATAAATCCGGATAACGCTTGCACCCTCCGTATTACCGCGGCTGCTGGCACGGAGTTAGCCGGTGCTTATTCGTATAGTACCTTCAGCTTTCCTCACGAGGAAAGGTTTATCCCTATACAAAAGAAGTTTACAACCCATAGGGCCGTCGTCCTTCACGCGGGATGGCTGGATCAGGCTCTCACCCATTGTCCAATATTCCTCACTGCTGCCTCCCGTAGGAGTCTGGTCCGTGTCTCAGTACCAGTGTGGGGGATCACCCTCTCAGGCCCCCTAAAGATCATTGACTTGGTAGGCCGTTACCCTACCAACTATCTAATCTTGCGCGTGCCCATCTCTATCCACCGTAGTTTTCAATATCAAGTGATGCCACTCAATATATTATGGGGTATTAATCTTCCTTTCGAAAGGCTATCTCCCTGATAAAGGCAGGTTGCACACGTGTTCCGCACCCGTGCGCCGCTCTCAAGTCTCCGAAGAGACTCTACCGCTCGGCTTGCATGTGTTAGGCCTCCCGCTAGCGTTCATCCTGAGCCAGGATCAAACTCTCCATTGTATGTTTGTTCTGACTCACTCAAAGTTTTGACGCTTTAGTTTTTCCTTACTTGGTTGTTATATCTATTTTTCAATGATCTCTTTTCTTCCGCTTTCCCGGCTGCCTTTTTCTGTCGTTAAGCATTGCCGTATTTGCGTGTGCAAAAGTAAAAATTATTTCCTAATTGACCAAATGTTTTTACAAAGAATTTTAAAGTTTTTTAATTCACCCTAATCTCTCCATTCCCACTCAATCAATCCTACTCCTGCGCTCCCGTTTTACCGGACTGCAAAGATACAAAAACTTTTAAAACTCACAACTTTTTTTTATTAAAAAAATTAAAGTTTTTTGTCCTATCCTCCTATAGTACTGATATACTACAAAGTAGTTCTTTTTAATCTTAACCGCTTTCCTTAAAGCTCCTCTGCGCTACTGACATACTCTCGTTTTCAGTGGGGCAAAAGTAATCACTTTTACCCCATACTTCCAAATCTATTTAACATAATGTTCATATTTTATTCATAGACAATCATAAGTCACTGAAAGCCTGAATCAATAATTTTAAACGAGGGGGTGATAGGTATTGTGCGACGGGTTAAAGAGTCAGAGAGTTGGAGGGCTGGAAGGGTGAGAGTAGGAGAACAGAGGTTGTGATACCCATTAGGCTAAGTTGTTGATGAAGGTTGGTGGCTGGTGGTTTTCTAATAAACCTTATAGGTTTTAAAAACCTATAAGGTTTGGGTTGCGAATAATGTTTATGTTGGCTTTGGAACCACCCCGTCAAAAATTCTCTGAATTTTTGACGGGGTGGTTCCAAAGGAGGGGAATTTATAATGCTGGTTATAATGATAGGTATAGGTGGGTGGATTATGGGTGGGATTGAGGAAAAAACCGGTATTATTGTTGTGGGCTGCCTCTATAAGGGTACGGGACATCCTAGCCCAGATAGGAACGGTTACCCCGCAACGGGATGTGGGAGAGAGGGTTTGGAGTGGGAAAAGGGTTGGCGTGAGGAGTATGAGTGGATAGCTGGATTAGCTTCTAAGAAAAATCAGAGCTTGTATAGAGGAAGTTAATGTTTTATTGTGAAGTTCAGGAGAATTTTTTGAAGAGTACCTTATATATAGAGTATCCGATAAGGCATCCGATAGTATCGGCAACGATGTCTAAGGTTTCCATGGATCTTCCCAGACCCATTTCTTCCTGAAGAATTTCGGTAAGGAATGCATATATAAGGATGATCTGAATGAAATAGGAAAATCTGATTCTAGGGAATGCAGCTATGAAACAGAAACCAAGTGCTGCAAAGATGCTTAGGTGTAAGGCTTTGTCGATGCCGTTGAACATGAACCAATATTCATGGTTTTCTTCTCCCGGCTTGAGAAGCATATAAGTAAGAAATGCCCAGTAGATGGGCAATATCTTACTCAGTATTTTTGAAATTTTATCCAATGATTGCCTGGTATTCTTCAGCAGAAATCAAGTCTGAATGATCAGCACCTTCAGCAACTTCTAATTTGATGATCCATCCGTTTCCATAAGGGTCTGTATTCAACAATTCCGGCTGGCTTTCCAGTTCCGAATTGAATTCAATAACTTTTCCTGAAATTGGTAAGAATAAATCTGAAACTGTTTTTACGGCTTCAACACTTCCGAAAGTGGCACCTCCCTTAAGATCATCATCTACAGTATCCACATCTACATAAACGATATCTCCAAGCTCGCCCTGCGCGAAGTCTGTGATACCGATTGTAGCTACGTTACCTTCAATCTTAATCCATTCGTGATCTTTAGTGTACTTTAATTCTGATGGTGTGTTCATTTTTTAATTTTTATTTCTACAAATGTATTCAAAATTCTACAAGGTTCAAATATCGGATATAAAAAATGTCCTCCAAAGTTGAAGGACATTAAAATTTGTTTTAGTTCTAATTAGAAGCCACCACCCGAGTCTCCGAATGTAAACGTCGCAGAAATACCTGCTCTGATCGTTGACAGTGGGAACGCCGTTGAGATCTTATATTTAGAAGTCATCTGTTCGTAGAATACTCTTAGATTTAGGTTTTCTGAAACGTTGTAGTCTGCAGAAACTTTAATATTCATTAGTTTCTGACCTCCTGTGATCTGAGAGTCATCCAATAAGATGTTGGTAATGCTTGTTTTACTGTCTCTTAATGAGAAGTCTCCTCTGATGTTCAGGTCGCTTCCTTTGCCTTTCCCTTTTCCTCTAATATTATTGGTACCTAATCTGAAATTTCTGATGATATACCCTACTCTTACTACATATTCGCTATTTGAATCTTCCGTTAAAGTATGGTTTACCAATCCTAACAATAAGGTTCTTAATCTGTTGTATTGGATACCGAACTGCATATTATTTCTCATCGTAACATCTACCCCGATAAGTGGTGAGAAGTTCTCCACATAACCCACCTGAGCGAAGGTAAACGGATTAATATAGTCATCGTTAATATCTCTTTGGGTAGCATCGTATGCATTAAGACTGTTAAAATAATCAATACTCGACTGAATACCCGTCGCTGTATAGGTCGCCTGATAAGAATGCAGGATATCAAATTTCGAGAACTGACCGTTGATAATCGGGACGTTTCTTAGTCCTGAATAAGTAATCTTCCAGTTTGGAATCGGCAGTCCTGCTTTTTTCGGGTTGGTCATCTCTTTTGGAGACTTACCTTCTACTGCTGCACGGAATGCAGGAATTAAAATATAAGCATTTGAAATTCCGTAGCCATCCTTAAATCCGTTTGATTCTATCTGTCCCGGCATTTGTAGTGATAGAGCCCTTGCATTTTCCCTTATTGCCTGATAAATCGCGGCTCCATCTTTGAAGGCGGTTTTCAGAAGTATGACAGAGTTTGAATAGGTTACCATATCATTTGCAAATGTAAAGTTTGGATTTGCAATTCCTGTATTCTGATCTCTATAGTTAAACCCGGTATGGGTAAAATTCCTGTTATAGTTGTGCAATGCACTGATATCAATTCTGAGATCGTTCATCGGCATTATCTGTAAATTGGCCCGCAATTCCCTTGTCGACATCCGGACGTAAGGATCTGTCATGAATTCCGAATCACTTACCCATCCGTTTTCCATTACCGTTCTTCTGATATCCGCCTGTGATCCAAGCAAAAATCCGATGGTAGGTCCTCCCAGAGTCTGTCCGTAACCGTACCAGTTAGGTGCAGATAATAATCCCGGAAGAACGGTACCGTTGTTTTCAGAATAATTAATATCCAACTGCTTGAACGATGTTAATAAATAGGCCATGCTCTGAAGCGGAGTCAGTCTGTTTTTAAACTTATATTTTTTATAAGCGTATCTCTTTTTCTCCCAAGCCTGCGTATAAACGTTATTTAATGAATCAATTTCCTGCTTACGTTTTTGAAGTTTGGTTGAAATATCTTTAAAATATTTAAACTGACCGAAGAATTTCGTGAAGTCTGCTGAACCTGTAGCCTGAATCACATTGGTGTTCTGACCAATTGATCCTAAACTACCGTCCGGACTTGAAAGCAACACTGTAGATCTTGAGTTCCAGTTATACGTAAAGCCATACCCTACTTCTGCATCAATAAAATCTAAATACGGAAGGTACTGGAATGGTAATTTGTAATTCAGCTGAACTCTGTGGTTATACAAAACAGGTCTTCCGGCTCTGAAAACATCTCCGAAGATCGATTTGTTATCCATTGAATTTACATCCACATTATCATTCAGGGTTCTTGTTGCAGAGTTAATTTCAAGCTTTAACGATTTTGTAAAATTAAATCCTAAACCATACTGCCATCCGAAATAGAAGTTTCTGTTTTTGATAGCCGCAAAATCATCATTGTAATTTCCGCTTAAAATAGCATCAATATTTCTAAATTCTAATTCGTTGTAGTTTCTGTCAACTTCTGTTCTGAAAGAGAATCTTGTCGGAACCGGATTGAAGTTGAATTCTTTCACCCATTTCAAATATTTTGCAGACTTTGCCGTATCGCTGATCATTTTGTTGAATGGCTTGATCACCCACGGTTTGAAAGTATAATTGTAATCAATATATCCTCTCAGATATTGTCTGTAATTTCTCTTTGTGTAAATATCTCTATAGAAATCATCATTGTAAACCGCAGTCACGGAAAGGTTTTCCACATCATAGAATTTAGGCTTTCTATTCTGGTTCATTCTTTCCTTGTGCATATTTACCACTCCGATACTTCTTTGCTGAGTGTAGGTTCTTGCTACCTTTTTCAGCTGCTCTTTATTCGGAGCCTGGTTGAATTCCACATCGGTATCCAAAGGATTGTATTTCGGATCTTCGATAGTCTGGGAATAAGAATAGTTTAATGGGATTTTAACACCACTCTTTTCCGGTAAGAATTTATCAACATTAACTGCTGTATTGATACTGAAAGCAGATTGTGTCGACTGGTTTCTTTCCGCCGGTTTAGAATCAATATTCCCGAATCCAACTGAAGTATACGATGCACTTGTATTCACGGTTGCAAAATCTCCAAGATTGAAGTTCAAGCTTGCATTTCCTGCATAACCTCCGTCGTTTTCGATTTCAGAAAGACGGATTTCGTTTACCCAAAGAATCCTGTCTATGGAAACAGCTCCTCTGTTACCTGCATTTCTAATCCCCAGCATAATTGTAGTAATATTTCCTAAACTTGGACGACCTTTAATATAAAGTTTTTTAAAGTTTACATCTCCCCCAAATTCACTATCCTGAATTCTTTTTGTAATATCATTCGGGAAGTTTTTATCTCTTCTGATTTTAGCATCAACAAAACTTTGGATATCAAGATCAACTTCATTTTCCATTGGCCAGATTTCCATTGGTGCCGTTGCGTTGGTTGAAGTTAATTTCAAAGAAGCTTCATATTCATAATAGTTGTCCGTAGCATCACTACCAATACGAATGAAAAACTTAGTTTTCTCATCCATTAATCCAACATTTGGATCTCTGTTAATAGGATCGTGAGCGTGTACAAAAACCTTAAGCTTCTTGTATCTTCTCATATCAAGAGTGGTGTTTTTAAACACTCCTTTTGCTTCTGTAGCCAATAAATCATTAGCTTTTAAATATAATGAGGCTTCGTTTTGTCTCTGTGCACCTGCATTTCCGCTCAAAATCTGTCTGTCGATTCCCGGAGGCAATACATAAGGAGGCTGGTTTAAAGCGTTTTCTTCGATATTCACACTTCCTACCTCAAGATTTTGAAGAGTTGTATCAACAAGTGACCCTTCATCTGTTGCGGGATCATTAGTTTTTGCAATATTCTTAGGATATTTTCTCCAGTCTGATCTTACAAGGTCCATTGTTCCGAATCTCAATGTTGAAGTCTGGTCGAAACCTTTTAATAATAACCTTGCAAATCTTACATTATTTAAAACTGAAGGATCTGCATCCCCCGCAGTATTTACATATTGTGAAACCGGAATTCTGAATAAATACCATTTTACCGGAGCAGTCTGTCCATTCTGGAATTGTGCCTGAACAGTTTTAACATCTACGATATTATTTGTTCCTAAAGCTAAGCTTGGCTGGGCCAGATCTACTTCATATTGGTTATAGCTCTCACTTTGATCTAAGTTGTAATCTTTATTAATATCTTCCGCATCCGGAGTCTGGGAAGCCACCTCCAAAGAATTACTCTGAGAGTTTCCTTCCGGATTTCTGAAGTATTTGTATCTCTGGATTACAGATGAAGCCTGATTTCCTGTAAACTTATCTGATAAGTAGAATACGAAATCATCCACTGCAGGGTCATTTACTCCTGTTACTGGATTTACAAAAGTATTTCCAAATAATGCAGCTTCCTGGTCAGAGCTTAATCCATCATACCCGGCATCCTGCGCTACTCTGTCTGCTCCTTCACTTGAGAAAGCATATAAAATCGGTGGTTGTTTTGGCTGAGTTCCCCAGTTTGAATTTGTAGTTGTAGAACCTGCTCCAGGACTTGGTAAACCATTTTCATACTGCATTTGTCCATCTTTCAGGATATCTTCAGAAACGTTACCTAATTGCAATAATAGCTTTGGAGCGGTTCCTAAAGTATTTCCATCTGCATACGGATCCATCATCCAGAACTCAACATATTCAATATTTGAATTTACAAAGTTTGAAACTGTAATCGGTCTCATGATACCCGCCCATCTTTGTGATGTACTTTCAGGGGTAGAATTTACGTTGTAAGGTCCTTTTTCGGTAGGATAATATGAAATATCGAATGTATTCGTGTACGTCTGTTCACCTGCTACAAAATCCCTGTTGTTGAAGATTTCAGAGAATTGAACTCTTCTTGAAGCGTGGTTTGAAACCGACTGTGGCGTAATTCCCGTCGGAGCTTTACCTCCAACTCCCCAGAATCTCGGGTCAATGTTGTACCATGACAGCAAACCTCTTCCGTAGCCTTCCGTAATATCATTATTTTTACCTGCTCCTGTGAAAAGGGGATCAGTTTGATTTTTTTCAGGTTTTGAAGCTAAGCTCCAGGCTGTTGGTTCTTTTAATGAAATTTTAGAAGTTGTCTGTTCAAAATCGTCGATATAAGACTGATCGTTGATTCCTTTATTTAATCCAGGAAGCAAATATGCCGCTTCCATTTTGAAATTCAAATTGGATGGAGCTTCTGTATTTACTAATGGGATTTTGTCTGTTAATCTCGTCAGGAAAGGAAGCTGATTGTTGTACATCAAGTTGATGCCCGCCATTGTGTTGTTCACTGCTTCCTGGCCATAGCTTACTTTTTGGGTAAGCGGCGATTCGGAATAGTTGACAACCGTAGCTCCTAAGATAAAGTTTTCATTAAATCTTCTTTCTAAGTTTAATCCTAAGAATCTTTTTCTCTGCGTATTAAATGTCAATTGATTTTCTAATGAAATATTGATTGCCTGTCCGGATTGTTTTACCTGCTCATTAATGATCGTAACTGTTCCGAGCATATAATCTACGGTATAATCAATGCCTTCCGTCAACTGAACTCCATTGGCGGAAACTTTTACAGAACCCTGAGGAACATTCACTGCTCCTAAAGAAATCCCCTGTCCCTGAGTTCCTTTGTAACGCCCTTCAATGGTATATCTTTGGGCAAGGTTACTCGATGTAGCAACCTGTTTCTGCTGACTATAAAGATCCGAGAAAACAAATTGTGGATCATTACTTCCTATCACGCCCTGAATATAGTTACCGAAAGGCTGAACTTTTGTGAAGATTACTCTTCCCGTTTCCGGCCTTACCGTAATTCCGTTGACAAAGTCAAAAATACCGTCACCCGTTGAGCCTCCGTTATTTTGTAAATCACCGTTTACATTCAATCTATCCCAGTTTAATAATTTGATTAAAGGCTGGCTTCGAATGATTGGATCACTTACAGGTAAGTAATTTACTTTACCTCCAGACTGTGGATCTCTGTACAATACATTCAGGATAAATCCGTCCTGATTTACCTGTCCCGCATCCAAAGAATAGATGTTTTTCATCATCAAGTTCCACATTGGGGATGTAGTTTTTACCGTTGTATTCGGTTTCAAAAGTTTAGTAACCAAAACAGTACTTTCTTCAGAGAACTCCCCTACTTTATATACCTGATTACTTCCATTCACAGTATAGGAGAATGATACCGCCAAAAGCTGATTATCATTTAATTTTTGATTTAATGAAATGTAACCTAACTGAGGCTGTAATGTATATTCGTTTTGATTTAATCTTCTTGCTTTTTTGTTAAAAATAAATTGCTCCCCATCCACATAAGGCTCCGTTCCTCCGGTAGCGACAGGAAGATTATTTCCTTTAATGGCGTTATAAGCTGTACCTGCGTCTCTTACTCCCGGTAACGCGCTGATTGTAGAATACAGATTGAAACCTGTCTGGTCATTGTTCGGAAGACCGCCTCCATCACCTAAATCCCTGATCCCGACGATACTTTTCTGATATTGTAAGTTGCTATTCCCTTGATCTAACACCCAAACCTCCATTCTTGTGATGCTTATCTTTGAATTGATCTGAGGATAATTTAACAATGAATTATCATAACTATTTAAGAAATAATGCCCTAAAAAATAGTGCTGATTATCTTCATAATCAATCGCATTAAGCTTAAATGTGTTCATGACACCACCACCCTGGACCGTAATATTCCTGGCTTCACCCTGCTGTTGGGAAAGCACGACGGTTCCGTATGTTTTTCCAAGCTGGAATTCCGTTTTGACCCCGAATAACGATTGAGAGCCACGTATCAAACTGGTTGACAGTGGCATATTTACGTTACCGAATTCTACTCTTTTAATAATTTTATCTTCGCCTCCCGCACTTGGTTTATCAACATTATCCAAACCCGTTTGCTGAAGGTCTTTCCAGCTGCCTTTTGCCTGCCATACCAAATTCATCCGGTTTTCAAAGGCAAAACCGCTTTGGGTGTCATAGTTGGCTTTCAACTGCAGGTTTTCACCCACTTTTCCAATTAACCCAAGCTGAATTCTCTGGTCTATATCAAAGGTAAAACTTGTTCTGTTTTGAGGTAAAATTAATGGATTATCAATTTTCTGATAGAGTCCTCCGAAGTCGAAAGAGGCATATCCGGAAGGGATAATTTCAATTTTGTTGCTCCCAAAAATGGTTTCAAAAAGCCTGTTGTTAATTGTCAGAGAAGGAATCAATCCTTTTCTCGCCGCATCAGATTTATCTTTCCTGAACATCAAGCTATATCGGTCTGATTTTTCTTTGTAGTAAGCCTTTGTCTGCGCCGACATCATGAACTCCTTGTAATCTTCCGGAGACATCGCCGTGGGCTGTCCTGTAATGGTATTCCCGACTTTTGGGTACACGAAATACATTCCGGTTTTTATATCATAGTAAGCCTCATACTGCGTAGGATCTGCCAACTGATAATCTTTCTTGATAATTGCCGTGTCGCGTACCGGTCTCTGCTGCGCAAAGACACTGACTGACATAAAGAACGACAGGAACAAAAATATATTGAGATACTTATTATTTTCCACCAAATGTTAAATGTTTTTTAAAATTTGTTTTACCAACTCTTCTATTGAAATGTCAGGATTTTGTTTTATTATTCTATCTGCAAGCTTCTCGCTCATTCGTTTGGGAATGCCTAAAACTTCTAATGCAGATAACGCTTCTTCCTTTATTTTATTATTTACAAATGTAGAAATATTTTCTTCCGGATTACTGAATTTCTGGACTTTATCTTTAAGGTCAACAATAATCCTTTCCGCGGTTTTTGCACCGATTCCTTTGGCCTTTTGGATCAATACACTGTTCTTTGAAAGTATCGCAGAAGCAATCTCATCGAGGCTTAAAGTTGATAATAAAATAAGGGCTGAAACAGCTCCAACACCATTAACGCTTATTAACAGATTGAACATTTCTTTTTCAGAACGAGTGTTAAAACCAAAAAGTAAATGTGCGTCTTCTCTAATGATCTGCTGAACAAAAAGAAAGGTTTCCTTATTGATGGTAAGAGTTTGTGAAGTCATCAAACTTATACCTACATAGTAACCAACTCCTTGTACGTTGATCACTGCGTAGGTAGGCGTAAGTTCCTGAACGATGCCTTGTAGTGAAAATATCATTATTAATTTTTAAAACTCCCAAATATAGCAAATTAAACTAATTAATGTTTTCATTTCACGCCCGAATGATTTTTAACTTAATTTTTATCTATCATTTTAATAATTTGATGTAAAAGCAAAAGACTCCAAAATCGGAGTCTTTAAAATATTTATGTTTTGAAATTATTTGATTAAAAATATTTTCAAGCAATTTCTATCTCAGAATAATCATTAATTACATGAAAACATCCGTTGTCCATCATCTCTTCTTTGGAATGTGTTGTGGCAATTCCCACTACTTTCAAGCCTGCATTTTTTGCCGCTTTTATTCCGCCAACCGAGTCTTCTACAGCTACCGCTTCCTTACCGTCAACGTTCAGTTTTTCAAGTGTTTTCAGGAATATTTCAGGGTGCGGCTTACCTTTGGTAACTTCTATTCCACCTGTAATTTCATGAAAATAGTTTCTGATATTCAAACTATTTAAGATAAAATCAATACTGGAAGGAATTCCCATCGTTGCAAGACCAGTCTTAATATTCTTTTGAGCTAATTTCTGAAGAAACGGTGTTAATCCATTTACCTCTCTGATATGTTTCTGATATAGATTCTGATACGTTTCTTCCTTTTTTAACCCTAATTCCTGAACGCGGCCACCGGATAAACCTTCTCCAAAAAAACGAATAATCATTTCGTCCATTGTTCCATGATTCTGGGCTGCAAAATTATCAGGTTCCATGTCAATTCCATGTTCTTTCAGGAAAATAAGCCAGGATTCTTCGTGATAACGGATGTTGTCTACGAGAGTTCCGTCCATATCAAAAATTATTGCTTTTTCATTAAATCTCATTTTTTCAAAATTTGTGTGTTTTATATTTATTTTTTGTCTTTTTTCTCTCTTCTTTGAGCATCAAGAACAGCAATTGTAGCAAGGTTAACGATCTCATCAACACTTGACCTCATCTGTAAAACATGCACCGGCTGCTTCAATCCCATCAAAATCGGCCCGATAACCTGGGCTACTTTCATCCCTCTGATAATTTTGTATGATAAATTCGCACTTTCTAGATTCGGGAAGATGAATGTATTGGCTGGGGTTGTTTCTAATTTTGAGAAAGGATAATCGCTCAAATGATCTGCATTCATCGCAAAATCCGGCTGGATTTCTCCGTCTACAACCATTTTAGGATATTTTTCATGGAGAATGCTTACCGCTTTTGCTACTTTTTTCGAAGTATCAGAAATTGCGGCAAAATTTTCAAATCCAAGCATGGCAATTCTCGGCTCAATAGCGAAAGATTTTACAGTAAATTCTGCCATTTTAGCAATATTTACCAAATCTTCAGCCGTAGGATTCTGATTAACCGAGGTATCAGCGAAGAAAATCGGCTTCTTTTCAGATAAAATCATCATCATCGCCGCTACTTTATCAACACCTTTATCTTTTTCAATAACTTCTAAAACAGGTCTTAAAACAGAAACATAATTTTTAGAGAAACCAACGATCAATCCGTCTGTATCACCGTGTCTCAACATCAAAGGCCCGAAATAATCTCTCTGACGAACGTATCTTTTTGCCTTATACTCATTCATACCTTTTCTCTGACGAAGCTTCCAAAGGGTTTCACGGTATTTTTTTCTGTTTTCCTTCTGATCATCATCGCTTGGATCGATAATCGGCACATCAAGATTGATCCCGAAACGCTCCATTTGTTCTTTAATGTATTTTTTATCTCCTAAAAGACTCGGATACGCAATTCCTTCTTCATATAAAATCTGGGCAGCTTTTAATACATTATATTCTTCGGCATTTCCTAAAGTGATTCTTTTCGGGTTTGATTTTGCACGGCTCTGCATCATTCTTACCAGCTTCTCATCTCTTCCCATTCTGTCGAGAAGGCTGCTTTCATATTCTTCGAAATCGGCAATCGTTTTTCTTGCAACACCACTTTCAATGGCAGCTTTTGCAACTGCACTCGAAACTTTAGTAATCAACCTGTTATCAAATGGTTTCGGAATAAAATACTCTCTTCCGAACTGCAAATTCTGGACATTATAAGCCAGAATTACCGCTTCCGGAACAGGTTCTTTCGCCAGATCTGCAATTGCATGAACGGCTGCCAGTTTCATTTCTTCATTAATACCTCTCGCCTGAACATCCAATGCACCACGGAAAATGTAAGGAAAACCTAAAACATTGTTAACCTGATTAGGATAATCACTTCTTCCCGTCGCCATGATTACATCTTTTCTGGTTTCAAAGGCTAAATCGTAAGCGATTTCCGGGTCCGGGTTTGCCAGTGCAAAAACGATTGGATTTTCGCTCATGCTCAATAACATTTCGGGAGTCATGACGTTTCCTTTTGATAATCCGATGAAAACATCCGAACCTTTTACGGCATCTTCCAATGTTTCAATATCAGTTTGAGCGATGAAATCTATTTTTTCCGGGGTAAGATTTTCTCTTTTATGATTGATAACTCCTTTACTGTCGCACATTAACACATTTTCTCTTTTTAAACCAAGAGAAATATACAGGTTGGTACAAGCAATTGCTGCTGCTCCTGCCCCGTTTACAACCATTTTTACCTCATCGATCTTCTTGTTTGCAATCTGCAAAGAATTGATCAAAGCGGCTGCTGAAATAATTGCCGTACCATGCTGATCATCATGCATCAAAGGAATATCCAGCTCTTCCTTTAATCTTTGCTCGATATAAAATGCTTCCGGAGCTTTGATATCTTCAAGATTAATTCCTCCAAAAGTGGGAGCAATACCTTTTACAATATCAATAAATTTATCTGGATCTTTTTCGTTGATTTCAATATCAAAAACGTTGATATCCGCAAAAATTTTGAACAAAAGACCTTTCCCTTCCATTACCGGCTTTGAAGCCTCAGCACCAATGTCTCCTAATCCCAGAACCGCTGTACCATTAGAAATAACAGCTACGAGATTTCCTTTTCCCGTGTAATCATATACTGTTTCCGGTTTTTCGTGGATTTCCATACAAGGAACTGCAACCCCGGGCGAATACGCCAATGACAAATCTCTCTGTGATGAGTGCGGTTTTGAAGGGATTACTTCAATTTTTCCTTTAGGTTCGGCTTTATGATAATCTAACGCGGCCTGATTAAAGTTCTTTTCGTCGCGGTGAGTTTTACTTGACATAAAATTTTGTTTTTTATTTATAGTATATATTTAATATGGTAATTGACTAAACTTTCGATAGGTTTTTGTACAATCTGTCCCACATTAAGATTGAGTTCCGCAGCTGCAGAACGTAAAATATCTTCGTAGTAATAAGCTATGGAACCAATAAAATTGATTTCCGCTTCTTTTGATTCTTCATAGGGAAGAACCTGATAGTCGAAAAAGTTTTTCATTTCCTCCATCACCATGGCTCGAAGGTAAGGATGGTTTTTTCTGTCTATCACAAATTTATTGAAATTCGCTAAATAAGCATTAGGTCTGGTCGTATGATACATATTTTTTAATGCATCATCAATTGTTAAGCTATAAATTTCCTGAAATTCCTGGCTGAGATCAGTAGGAAGCTTTTGCATAAAAAATCTACGCACCAATTGTTTTCCAATGGCGCTGCCACTGCCCTCATCTCCCATCAGGAAGCCAAGAGAAGGAAGTTTTATCTTTAAATTTTCTCCGTCGAAATAGCAAGAATTAGAGCCTGTCCCCATGATGCAGACGATTGCAGGTCTTCCCTGATAAGCTGCATATGCTGCCGCCAAAAGGTCTTCTCTTACGGTAATCTGTGCATCAGCAAATACTTTGCCTAATTCTTCAACAATAGTATCACAGTTTTTTTGAATACCACAACCGGAGCCGTAGAAATAAATCTTTTTGATAGAATTTTTAACAGATGTTAAGCTTGTATTCTTTTCAATTTCCGGAACAATGAGCTCTTTGTTGATAAAATTGGGATTGAAACCAATGGTTTCCGTTTTTAAAAATACTTTTTTGAATTCATCCAATATTACCCAATCCGACTTAGTAGACCCACTATCAACAATAGCAACCATATTTTAGATTTTAGTTTAAAGATGCTAAATTATGAATTTATCTTTAAACCATCTTTAAAAAGAGGGCCGAGCTGTCTAAAATCATTAGTCTTTTACCTCTGTTTTCTTTTCATTGAATTGTATTAGCCAATCTTCGATTTCGTCTTCAAGATATGAAGTCTGAAGGAGCATTGCATTAATAAAATCATCCGGTACAGATTCTCCGCTTGAGTTTTCAAGGCTCCAAAGCTCGTCGGACATATTTTCGTATTCTGAGTATACTCGTTTGAAACGGGAATTCTCTCTTTCAAGAGCCTCAATATTTTTTTGCTGAAGCTGGAATTTTCTGTATTTGTTTTGACGTTTCATACAAATATTATTATAAAATGGTTCTAAAATGTTTGATTGTACGTGTTTCAATCACGCATTACAAGATAGAAAAAACCATCAACAAGCAGTTGAAAATGAATTTATTATCAGGTGAAATTTACATCATTCAGAAAATTAAATTTAGAAATTATTTTGATGGTAAAAAAATTTTTAACAACTTTTTTTACTGTTTAACATATAGTTATAAATTTGCATGTCATATCATATTGAATGAGAGAAATACTAATACGCCAGAAACAAGTTTTGTTCTTCATCATTGCGGGAGGGCTCAGCGCTATTGTAGAAATAGGAAGCTTTAAGGTTTTCAGCACTTATCTTCCCCAGTTCCTTCCCAGAGAGATGAACTTCCACGGGATACACTACCCTCTGAGTAATATTTTCTCTACCTGCTGTGGGATTATTACAAATTATTTCCTGAGCATCTGGTTTGTCTTTGAAAGAGGAAAGCATTCTAAAAGGAGAGAGTTTGCTTATTTCATGATGGTTTCTTTCGTTTCGACCTTATTAAGCCTTGGTTTCTTCCAGGTTTTTTACAGCTTTATTTTTAAGGATAATATTGATTTGAGGGTTTATACGCTAAGCCCGGAAATGATCAGTAAAATCGCAGCTATTTTATTGGTTTCGATCCTCAATTATTCTGTAAAGAAAAAAGTAATTTTTAACGGATAAGCTGTGACAAAGATTCTAAATTACCTCTGGAGATTCTGGCTGCTGTTACTGGCTTTTGTTTTTACCGTATTATTCGGGATACCGGTCTATATTTTATCGTTCAGTAAAAAACATTATAAATATGCTTACCAGTTTATAAGATACTGGAGCTACTGCATGTTTTACGGAATGGGTTTAAGATATGAACTGACCCGGCTATCCGATCAAAAATTAGACAAAACCCAACAGTACGTTTTCATTTCCAACCATACGTCGATTATGGATATTATGATGATGTGCATTTTGTGCAGGGATCATCCCGTTTGTTTTGTCGGAAAAAAAGAACTGGTAAAAATCCCTATCTTTGGGACCATCTATAAAAGAATCTGTGTGATGGTAGACCGGGGAAGTGCAAGGAGCCGCGCCGATGTATACCGGAGATGCGCTGAAAAGATGGAGGAAGGAAACAGTATCGTCATTTTCCCTGAAGGAGGCGTACCTGATGATACTTCTATTATTTTAGACGAATTTAAAGATGGAGCTTTTACGCTCTCATCCAAACATAATTCCCCTCTTGTGATCTATACTTTTGCAGGATTAAAGGAAATTTTCCCGTTTGATAATTCAAAAGGGTATCCCGGGAAGGTAAAAGTTTACTTTAACGTAATTTTGGAACCTTCAGATTCTCCTAAAAATCTAAAAGCAGAGGCATTTGATAAAATAAAAAAAACCTTGCTGGAACACTATAATTAAAAGAAATAATAATATATTTGTTTTCAACAATTATCAATAATCTATGGATTCTAATCAACAGACCAAATGGTCACAATTCCTATCCTTAATAGTCGTTTTCTTTTTCTGGGGTTTTGTTGCCGCCAGTAATGATATATTAATTCCCGTTTTCAAAAAATGGTTTGTCCTTTCCCAGGTCCAGAGCCAGCTTGTAGCATGGGCGTTTTATGTAGCCTATTTTGTGGGATCGGTAATCTTCTTTATCATTTCTTTAAAAAGTGATATCCTTCAAAAATTCGGTTATAAGAAAACACTTGCTGTAGGTTTGGGGCTATCTGCTTTTGGCGCATTTTTGTTTGTTCCGGCAGCTTCGGCAGCCAGCTTTTGGTTTTTCTTATCAGCTTTATTCATTGTAGGTCTTGGTTTTTCTGTACAGCAGATCGTTGCCAATCCCCTTGCTATTAAAATGGGAAGTCCCCGAACGGGAGCTCACCGTCTTACTTTAGCCGGCGGAATTAACTCTCTTGGAACTACAATCGGGCCGATCCTTGTAGGAATTGCCCTTTTCGGGATGGGAGATAAAAATGAATCTAAAGCACCAGATCCCAATTTGTCTAAAATTGAAATTGTAAAAAATGAATTTACAGCTCATAAGGAAGAGCTTTCAAAAAATATTATTGCCCTGAAAAAAGACACTCAGGATGATCCGGTAAAAGTACAAGAAGTTGTTTCTACTATTGAAAAAAATATAGCAGACCTTGATACTCAGGTTGCACAAATCGATCAAAATCCGGCAAATGCAGAAGCACAAATTGATGCTTATGCCACAAAGCTGGGTGAAATAAAACAACGTTCAAGCAACATCAATTATCCTATAGAATTTGTAAAAGACAATCTTAAAATGGTGAAAGTTCCATTTATTGTTTTAGGAATTGCATTTATTTTGGTAGCTATTTTCATGTTGTTCTCAAAAATCGAAGATCCTGCGAAAGAGGAAGAGGCAGAACTTGAACAAGGTACACCGAAGTTCAGTATTTTCTCCTATCCTCAGCTTTATTTGGGGATGCTTGCCATTTTCCTGTATGTAGGTGTAGAAGTTTCTATCATCAGTAATCTTCCGGCTTTGCTTCATACGAAAGAGTTCGGAGGGGTTCTTGAGCATAATATCGCCCCGTTTGTATCTTTATACTGGGGAAGTTTGATGATCGGAAGATGGAACGGTAGTATCAATGTTTTCAATATTTCTAAGGCTAGTAATCTTATTCTGAAATTTGTAGTTCCTTTCATTGCATTCGGAATTATTATTGTTGCCAACGAATTAAGCGGTAAAGATGTTTCATCTTTCTATATTTATGCTTTATGGATTATAGCATTTATCATCATGAGCTTTATCGGAGGTAAAAATGCAGGTAAAACGCTAATGATTTTTGGTATTGCGGGAGTTGTGATGATGCTTTTAGGTCTGGTCTATCCTGATAAAGAAATTGCAAAATACTTCTTTATTTCAGGTGGTCTTTTCTGCTCTATCATGTGGCCTTCTATTTTCGACCTTGCTATTGCAGGGCTTGGAAAAAACACTGGAAAAGCATCTTCATTCCTTGTGATGATGATCTTGGGTGGAGGTATTATCCCGCTTATACAAGGTTGGCTTTGTGATTTCGACAAAACAAGTCCTGAGGGAATTATGGGAATTACATGGACACACTTCTCATATATCATCCCTATTATTTGTTTTATTTATCTTGCATTTTATGGATTTATTGCACCTGCGATATTAAAAAAACAAGGTGTAGAGGTTGAAGAATCAAAAGGTGGTGGTCATTAATATAAAAATAATATATAAGAAAAGATTTTGGGCGGGTTTATTACTTGCCCAATTTCTTTTGTTCTATATCTTCTCAAAATCAGGAATGATGATTTCTTTTTTTGAGCATTTCTTTGAAGCTCAGAAAGCCATTCATCAGACAATCTTCTCGTGGATTCCATTTTCATTTGGAGATGTGCTTTATGTTGTGCTTGGGATTATTATAGTTTATTTCATTGTTAAAAGCTTTAAAAAAACAAGCCGGAACAGCTCATTGTTACGATTACTCACCATAATCAATATCTTTTATTTTACGTACCAGGTATTTTGGGGAATGCTTTATTTCCAGGTTCCTCTTATCAAAAAATTAGCTACTCAAGATGAGCCGGACCTAGCCAAAGCAAAGGCCTTAAGCTTAAAGTATCTCGCCAAATGCAAAGAGACACGGAAAGCGGTAAAACAAGACCGGAACGGAGTTTTTATCATAACCGATCTGGAATCAATCCAACGAGAGATTCTTTTCCAACAATCGAAATTGCCACCATATATTTCTGATAAAAAAGCACCTCAAATCAATTCCTTTAAGCCAAGTATATTTAAAAATATCATGAATTTTACAGGGATTCTGGGCTATTACAACCCTTTTACTGCTGAAGCCCAATTTAATTCAGAACTGCCGAACACCTACATTCCCTTCACTTCTGCTCATGAAAGTTCTCATCAACTTGGTTTTGCCAGAGAGCAGGAAGCAAACTTTATAGGTTATTTAATTGGTATTAAATCACAAAATGCAGAATTAAGATACAGCACAGAATATTTTACTTTAAAAAGTTTATTAAATTTCATTGTGGAACAAGATCCAGAATTTGTACAAAACATGTTGAAAAACTACTCTCCAGAGATGAAAAGGGACAGAGCATACGAAAAAGCGTTCGTTTTAAGACATCGAGGTCTGCTGGATGATATATTTGGATTTACGAACAATCTCTTCCTAAAAAGCAATCAACAGGAAGGGTCAGTAACTTATTCTTATTTTATCGACCTGCTTTTAAACTATGAAGATATAAAATGAAAAGAATCGTATCAGGCGATACGATTCTAAAAACACAAATGATGAAAAAAAATTTATTACCTTGACTTGTTCCCTCATTCAAGGCGTTGTAAAATTACAATATATTTTAGAAATACAAAAACATTTCCCCTTTTTTTTAAAACTTTATGAAAACTTTAAGATTTTTTAAGTTCTGTTGAGTTTAGTCACCTTTAAAAGACTTATTGATTACTGATTAGATAACTATAAAAAAGTCATTTAAAATTTGATTTTAACATAAAAAATTCACCAGATTAAACATTTGTTTAATGATTAATTATTTTCATTTTATAAATTTTTAATTTATACTTTTTTGCTTTTAATTTTTTTGCCGAAACAAATTAAGGTTCTTTTTTTAGATAAACCAAAAATCAGGTGGCCTGATTCTGAAACTTTACAAATTTGTAATATCTAAATAAGTAATCATAAATGATCATTTCAAAAACCCTTTGATTTGAGATAAAGATTCTGTTGATATTCATGTGAAAAATACTTCCAAAGAAGTCTTGTAAAAACAGTTTATCAGATTTTGATTTACAATTTTCTATAATAGTCTCAACTTCATTGATATGAGAAGTAATTGTAGTCCGAAAATATTTATATTCCTCAGAGTTTAAAAAATCAGTGTACTTTAGTTTAAAATCCCTATACTTTTTATCCAGTTGAGAGTTTAATTCCTTACCCGCATTAAATTCTTTTTTAAAAGCGTTATTAGAATTTTCTATCCATTTTAATTTTTCATCTGCTGAAAGTCTCAATTTATCCAAAACTTTATCAATATAATATGCTGAAACAATGATTTTATCTTCATCATCAAAGTTGAGATATTCATGCACTACGAGATTACTATGCCAATAAAAGAGTATTTCTGCGTCCTCAATCATCTCTGTACCATACCTTTCAATTTCTCTTGTATAAGTACTCTGCATAAGATCAGAAATTTCCCCCGAAACAAAATATTTTTCCAAAGAATCCTTGATTTGTGAAAGAACAAGATTATAATGACGGGTATCTTTTAATTCAAATCTTATTCTCAGGTGAGGTTTTGGATCAGAGTAACGGATAAAAAACCATTTTTTGATATGTTTCCTTTCTAAAAGTCCACTGACTAAGGGCAAAATACTTTCGTATAAAATAATATCTGCCGTTTTTACTCCTGTGTAAATTTTAAAATAAATCCACTCTGTTCCGGGAATAAATTTTCTTTCAATCATTTGTTATGTAATTTTATACATTGGAAAAATAAATTCACGTTTAAAATCATCATTTTCATTGTATAAAAATTCTTCGATGATAATTGATCTTTCAGATTTGACTGAATCGATGAACATTTTTACCATATCAATGTTTTCCAGGTTTACTGTAAGTTTGTTATCCGATTTCACCCATTGGATCCAAGCAGGAATTTTTCTTTCATTTCTCCAATCTTTCAATTGAGATAAAAATTGTTTTTTATCTGAAATTAATTGTTCTAAAGCATAGATCTCTTTATCTATAATCCTCCACTGAGCTTTTGAAAGAATGATATTGTTGTATTCTACTCTTGGAAGAAATTGATAGATATCCTCCAGCCCTCCCCAATTGAACCACAATCCCGGCCTTGTATCCTGAGAGTGAAAGTCTGCCAAAAAATGGTAAACGGGCAAAGTACCTGAAAAATAATTGTGAGCATTTGTGAGGTAGGGTTTTACTTTTCTGTTTAATTTTTTTGAACGTAAAACAATCCTGTTGTTCTTTAAAGAAATGTATAAATCGTCAACAGATATTTGATTTTCCTTTGGTAAAACAGATTGCGCCAGATACGGAATTTCATATTTCCTCAAAGTAGGCCTCCGGATAACGTTTCCAATCCTGGCTTCGGGTAAGTGAATGATTTCTCCAAGAATATAATCCTGATTCAGCTCTTCTTCCTTTCGGGTAATCGTCTTTGTTAAGTTCTGCACCGTTGATTTTTCGGAACAAAACCGACCTAAGAAGCTTGCAGCACTACTTCCCGTACTACCATTTAAAAATAATTTTTCCTGATTACCTTCGGAAATAACTTCTGCCATAAAAGAAATAGTTTCGGGTAAATCATTCCATTTTTCTTCAAAATCTTTAAAGTCATCTTCCGATAAATTAATAACCGTTTTATTTTTCCATAAAGCCTGTTGCAATTTTTCATTAAGAATTTTATGGATAGCGGTAAGTTCAATAGTAAGGCTTTGATTCTTTCCTGAAATTGGTAATTTGATATCTTCCAAATAATGATGAACTCCTTTTGCCTGCACATTTTGCCTGTAACCAATCCCAACTTCTACATCAAGAACATAAGCTAAAGGCATTTCCTGAGTTTCGAACCTTTCATTAAAAACTTTTTTAAACTTTTCAAATTGAGAATCTTTTTGTAATAAAGAAATTTTATTTAAAAAGCTGATTCCTTCTTTCAGTTTGCGTTTCCAGCTTGTTGGTAATGTAAACACATTTTCACTGTAAAGATCGGTTTGAAAGAGAAACTTTTTCTCATAATCAATTTCAAATCCTTTAATTAAGTCTTCAATTTCGGAATAAATTGAAACTGAATTCCCAATTTGTTGGTCTATTTCTTTAAGCTTGGATATGGTTGAAAGTAAAGTTTTAACTTCTTTTTCGGCTTTAATTTTATTTAAAACCGAAATTATAGTTTCTAAAAAATCTATCCCTGAAACATTAGGCTCCATTTCACTTACTAAAACCTGATTTTCTATAAGTTCATCTAAAAATTCTTTGGCTTCATTTTCATTTATTTCTTCATTAATGAGAATTTTTACAATTTGTGTGATTGTTTTACCTTCTTCCGAAAACTCCAATACCCGCTGTAATTCATCTGTAAATGGAGCGGAAGAAATAAAGTAATTCCTTTTGCCACTGTTATATTCGTATTCAACATAGCGAATATTATCCCTAATCTGGTAAATACTGTTGTTAGGAAAAAACCGCAATTGATTCTTTAGTTTAGGTATTTTCTCAAAACTTTTAGCCAGACTTACCAAAAAGTGCATGTCTAATTTAGTATCTCTGATATTATTTAGATTATCATGAATGGCTTTTTCATTATCAAAATTTCCTAAATGAACAAATGAAAATAAGCCGAATGGAGTACAACGCGTACTTATTCGGCTATAATATTTTAGTATAGTATTTTTTAGTTTTTGATATTCTTTTAAAGAGAAACCTTTCCCTGAGAACCACTGCTGAATTTCTTCATGTAAATATGGAGATGCCAAATAAATAGCTTCCTGGAAAACCGGATTACTGCATATTTCTTTTAAATCATCATCCAAAATTTCTTCTCTGCCCAGCTTCTCCTGAAAGTCTTTGTACGAAAATAAAGGAGTACGGACAATGTATTCTTCAAAGAATTGATATGGGAATTGGGGCATTTTTATTTTTTTGTGTTTTCTTTTGGCTGGTAGTCTGGGTGACCTAGTTGCCAGAAAGCGAAAGCGAAGATATCTGCTGTATCTTCATAAGATTTCTTCTTAGTATTATCTCTTCCATGTCCACCATCAAAATCAACCTTCAGTAAAATAGGATTCTTCGAAGCGTTATCGTTATCTGCCAAGAGTTTAGCTGCAAATTTCCCTGACATCCATACCGGAACTCTAGGATCATTATATCCTGTTGTTATTAAAGTCGCTGGATATTTCACTCCTTTTTTAATATGTTGATAAGAGTCCATTTCATATAAATATTCAAATTCATCTTTATCTTTAACTGTCCCAAATTCTTTTACACTATTAGCTCCATTAGGAGAGGCTTCGCCTCTTATTGTATTTAAAGTTCCTGCAGCTGCTATTACCGCCTTTATCAAATCCGGTCTTTCTGTCATTGTTCTGCCTACTACTATTCCTCCAGCACTGATTCCCCAAATAGCTGTTTTACTTGGATTTGAGTATCCTTTTTTATGCATATATTCTATACAAGAAATAAAGTCCTTCCACGAATTAGGTTTTGTTTTCTTAAAACCTCCCAAATGCCAGTCTTCTCCTTTCTCTCCACCGCCTCTTACATGCGTATATGCTACTATTCCTCCTTTTATAGCCCATAGCAAAGCTATTCTAGCATAAAAAGGACTATAAGAATTACTATATGCTCCATAGCCTAAAACCAATAAAGGTAATTTTTCTTTAGGATTTAATTCTTTGTTATAGATTACGGATAAAGGAATATCTTTTCCATCATAAGATTTAACGGTCGTTTCTAAAACTTTTACATCTTTAAATTCAGGAAAATCTATAATAGGATTTGTATTCTCAGGAATAAATTTATTTTCCGAGATATTGTATTTATATCTTCTATCCGGACTGTTCCATCCTGAACAAGTAATCCAAATATCAGAAAAATTGTTTGATTTTGTTGTTAAAGTTACATTACCAGCCGAAATTGGTAAAGTAATTTCCTGAAGTTTTTTTTGTGAATTATAAAAATATAATTTGGACTCTACTCCATTTTTTGTTGTTGTAATAAATAAGCCATCTTTTGTTGAGTATACGGATCCAATCACTTCATCTTTCTTCTCATCTATAATTATTTCTGGTTGTAAGAAATTAGGTTTTTTTAATGACGTACGCGCAACAAAATTGTTTTTCACACCTTTGGCACTTACATAATATAATTCATCTTTTACTAATACATAATCAACAACTTTATCCTCTTTTTTATACAAAGGTTTCCAATTAATATGTTTGTTGTTTAATTCCGAGAAATCAGAATAATAAGTATCTGAAAAATTTGCAGCTCCTCCAATTTTTCCTATTAAGTAGTTAGGATTATTTCTATTAATTGAAACAATAGGGAAATCTTCTTCTTTTAAATTCAGTTCTGGGTACTCTTTTTTTGACAATATTGGGTAAATTTCCTCAGGATCATCGCCAATTTTATATAATACTGCAGTCATATTTTTTAAAAATAAATTTGACTTATTATCCACTATAGGGTAATGCAGATAAATAAAACCATTATTGTTAGGCAACCAAGAAACTCCACCACCATCAGATGGCCAACAATGAGTAATTGTATAAGGTAGTCTGATTTTTTTCTCAACATCAATTATAATCATTTCTCCTACCTCTTTCCCTCCTTCGGTTAAGGCAACAACAATCTTAGATCCGTCATAATTAGGTTTTATGTAATTTATAACATATTCTTTATTATTTCTTTTATATTCAGCAGAGGTAAATAGTAACTCTTCTTTCCCATTAAATCCATTTCGAACATACAATTTAGGGGTATTTTCTTTAACCTGTCTTTTTAAGTAAAAGTATTTATCATTATTTGTAACCTGCAAATAAGAGATAGAATACTCGTTCTTACTATCCATCTCACCAAGCTTGTCAATCAAATATTGGCGATTTGGAATAGACTGTAAAACAGAATTCGCATAGCTATTTTGTTCTTTCATCCAATCTATGACAGATGAATCTTTTACATTCTCAATATTACGATATTCATCAATTACTTTTGTTTCAAAATATTGATCAGTTGAGGGTATTGATTTGATTATTGGCTGTGTTTGAGAAAATAAAATTTGATAACAAAAAATCAAAAAAGTGATTATATATTTCATATTATTAAAGTATGATGTAAGTGAAGATGTAAGGTACAATTCTGTACCTTACATCTTAAAACAACTATTTTAAATAGTTATTAAGAGCATTTATTGCTGTTGCTTGTCCTAGATCGCCTGTATTATTACCACCATCTCCGCCATTTCCACCATTTCCACCATTTCCACCTGTAATTATTCTTAAATTAGCAACACTTACCAGTTGTAATTTTTTTAAAGATAATTTCTTTTGCGCTTTTTGTTTTTGTTTTTTCATTCTATTTGATTTTTGCTTTTTTAATCGGTCCAAAATAAGTGCTTTTTCCAAAATATCATTATATTAAGTTGCCGACATTGATCAATATCGTATTATTATTTTGATAAAATACTAATTTTGAATCAGTTATCATTCTCACGTAAAATTCTTATATAATAAGAAGGTAAAGTCCCTGTAACATTTTTAAATGCTTTCGTAAAAGATTCTACATTATTAAAACCCACATCTTCTGCAATAGCAGCTATAGTTTTTAACCTTAATTTTTTGTTTTCCTTTAATTCTGTAATTGCAAAATTAATACGCAACTCATTTAAATATTGTGAAAAGCTTTTGTCTTTTATTTCATTAATTATTTTAGACAAGTAGTCTCTATTTGTTTCAAAATCTTTAGATAAAGAATACAATGTAATATTTTTAGTAATGAATATTTTTTGCTTTTCGAAATTTTCTAATTTTAGAATAAGTGCTTGTTTAACATTTTCGGGAATTGGACTTTTAACTTTATTATTTTTTTCATTAAATAAAAGATTAGGAATTTGTGTTACGTGATTTTCTATCTCTAGTTTCTCAGAATTATTTAATTTATAAATTTCAGAACTTTCATTTTGTGTATCAATTAATTTTTGAGCCTGGACTTGATAGAGTTTCAATTTGCTCCGATTAATATTATATAAATAGATGAATATAAAAAGTAACAATAGGCCTCCACCAAGTAGCCCGTACAATGCAGTATTCCGTTTATCTAAATTTAAAATTAATTTTTCTTTTTGCTCTAATAGCTCAGGAGTGTCAAACTTTTGATGAATCTTTTTAGAAAATTTATAATTTGATTCATATATAACTTCATTAAGGCCTATAAGTCTATCTATAAGATAAATTTGTTTTTCTTTGTTGCCTTCTTTTTCATAATATTGCAAGGAATATTTATATAAATTAATCAACTCTGGACGTATAAAGCTTATTCTTTTCTGTACAGAATCCATTTTATTAAAATAATAAAAATATTCATGTTTATTATTTAATTTCTGAAAATTCATAGATAGGTACATATAGGATATCCCAAGATTGGTAGAGTCATATTTTTTAAAATAATCAATATTTTGTTTTAACCCTTTAACTGACTTTAGATAGTCTTTTAGGTAAAACTTAATAATATAGCAACTAAGATCATATACTTTAAAATAATATTTCTTATTATAAAGAAGACATTTAGATCTACCCATTTCTGCATAAACATAAGCGGAATCGTACTTTCCTACTGCACTATATGTAATTGCTAAGCTATGTAAAATGGATAAATAATTACCCGGATCTTCTTTTTCTTCGTTTTTTATATAATTGTAATTTTCTTTAAATATTTTTAAAGCTTCTTCATAATCATAAGTGAAATATTTTATTTTTCCAATTGCATGCTTTATCAAAACGACTTCCTTCGTATTATTATTTTTTTTTGCATAAGGAAGTGCCTTTAAATAATAAGATAATGCCTGATCATATTTATTACAATTATAATAGATATCTCCAATTTTATAATTCCCATATGATAATTCATCTATATTACTGCTTTTATTAATGATATTTTGTATGCTGTCAATGTATTTGACATTCTTTTTAAATTTTGTGAAAAGAAAAAAGTATCCATCAAACTGTTTTTTGACATTCTTTTCTTTTTTAGCTTTTTCTAAAAAAGTATATGCATACATTATTGCTTTATGATCTTGCCGAAATTCTTTACTATAAGATTTCTCTAGCTGTTCAAAGCTTTTATTTTTTAAGGAATCAGGAATATAAAAGCTCTTTACACTTTGAGAAAGGTATGAGCCAATATAAAAAAGGAAAGGAAGTAACAAAATTTTATGCATAAGTGTTTTTTGAAATGCAATAATACCACATTTTTATTATTTTCACATGTTAAATAATCTATTAAAAATCAACACATTATAAATTACAATACTGATAGATTGATCAATTTTAACATATATTATCTCGAAATTGATCAATTTTGGAATACTCTGCTTGTGAAAAATATTAATCTGTATCATCTTTGTCTCAGGCAAAAGCACAAATGCATATTTCTTTTTCTTATGTGTACAGTAAGAAAAGAAAATATAAAACGCTGATCAGCGAAACCCATGTCAGGGATTGTATGACAAAAATTATTTATTAAATTTAAAATTTAACAAGAAATGAAAAAAACATTAGCGTCTTTAAATGGCAAAAAAATCAAAAAGAATGATTTAATCACAGTAAAAGGTGGCCTATTAAATTCTAGTACCAGTACTATATCTTCTGGTTGCGACACACTTGTAATGACAGGACACAAGGGTGATGCTCATCCTTCGAATGACGGAACGTGTGATGACAGTGATTGGGCATGTTAAATAACATTACAAATAAGATGGTTACGGCTTTTGCCGTAACCATTTTTCTCATGGCCTGCAAAACATCTACAGAGGTTACTCCTCTAAAAGATGAAAAGTTCAGTTATGTTATACAAAACCAGAAAAATGCTGTATCATTCAAAAGTTTAGGTCTTAGAAAAAACTCCAAGTATTATTTTCATAAAAGTTATGGAAAAATAATTTTCAGTAATCGACAAAAATCAATAGTGAATAACTATTGTAATAATAATATTATTACGTCACTGTTTCTCATAAAAAATCTTCCTGACATTTTGGAGAAAAATGCTAGAACAGTGACCACTGAAGACGGTAAAAAATATTTGTGTTATGATATTATTGAAGATATTGGAGGACAAAAAAAAATGCTAAAAAGATATTTTTCTTATCAAGATCGAAATTATCTTTTTGTCGTGAAGGAGATAAAAATTTGTAGAAAAAACAAATCTACTGAAGCACTAAAGTTAAGCTACGATATAGACATAGAATCGTATGCTGATCAAGAATTTAAAGGACTTATTTTATGAGTAACATCTTAGTCATTTCAAAATCTTTTTTCGATGAAACAACCAATGATATATGTTGTTGGTTTGATTTTCACAAAATTCCTTATGTAAGACTTAACATAGATCAAATAAATAACCCTAAATTATATGATGTCTTTATTGATTTTCAATCAGAAAAAATAATAATAACTGACATTTTACTTAATCTTAAAGTTAATCTAGATGAGATTGAAATTGTCTGGTGCAGGAGATTTATTGACCAAAGCAGTGAAAGCATTACAAAAATAGGTGGTATAATTGATCATAATGCTGTTACTCTTTCAAAATTCATTTTTGCAGAAAATAATAAATTTTTAAGAATATTGTTTGATTTCTATCCAAATTGGAAATGGTATGATTATTATAAAGATATATTATCTGTAGAAAAAATACAGGTTCTAAAAATTGCGAAAAAAACAGGATTGACAATTCCAGAAACATACATAACCAATAATCAACAAGCCTTACAAAATATTGGAAAAGACCTAATTACTAAGCCTATATATGAAGCGACAAGCTTTACAGCTGAAAAAGGTGGAATATTTGTCACTCATACAAAAAAAGTTTCAGACATAAAAACTACTGGGAAAAATTTTTCAAATTCTCTTTTTCAGGAAGAAATAAAAAAAAGATTTGAAATCAGAGTATTTTTCTTAGAGGGTAAATTTTATTCTATGGCAATTTTTTCAAATAAAAATAAGCATACAAAGGTTGATTTCAGGAATTATGATTTTAAACGACCTAATAGAAAAATCCCTTATCAACTTCCTCAAAAAATAGAAGATATGTTGAAAAAGTTGATGAATGAATTACATCTGACGATGGGTTCTATTGATTTGATTAAAAGCTATGATAATCAATATTATTTTTTAGAGGTCAATCCGGTAGGTCAATTTGGGATGGTGTCATATCCTTGTAATTATTTTATTGAAGAAGAGTTAGTATTACACTTAAAAAGTAAATTACATGCAGAATAATCATGAAACATTGTTAAAAAACAAATTAAAAAAAATCAACAGCAGTTTTATACTACTCGATTTAGGAAAACTAAAAGTAAAAAAAAATATTCTTGATAATAATGAAAATTTACAAATTAAAGGAAATAATAAGATAAAAAATTCTATTACATTTTCAAGAAAATTATATAAGCCCATTTCAAAATTATGATATATAAATTATTTAGTGATATTATTCTCTGCAAAGGTCATATAAGAACATTACTATTGGATACAACAAGAAATTTATATTACTATATACCCAATGACTTTGCTGATATTTTAGCCCATAGTAGCATCATAGATTTCGAATTATTAAAAAAAACACACCCAGAAAGCGTAAAAATACTTGATGATTATAAAAAATTTCTCTTAAAAGATGAATTAATTTTTGAAGTTTTGGACGAAGAAGAAGCTTCTCTATTTCCTAAAATCAATTTACAACATAAACAGCCGTTTGAAATAACTAATGCAATCATAGATATAGATGCTCAATCTAATCTTTCATATCTAGAAAAAATTGAATATGATTTTGAAAAGCTAAGAGTACAAAGTTTGCAAATGAGAATTTTCTATGTAAATGACATGAAAATCTTGATAAATTTTATAGATAAAATTTCAAAATCAGGAAATAACTTCTTGAAAGATATTCAAATTATCCTAGTGAAGAATGATTTCTTAAATTTTAATTGCTATAAACTTGCAAAAATATTATGCAATTATAACATTATCACACAAATAGATATTTATAATTTCCAAGCAACAATTGCAGATAAAATGTCTTCGGATAAGATTTTTTTACATAAAAAAAAGATTCATAATTGTAAAAGTTGCGGCGAAATAGCAGAAAATATGAGTCCAATTAATTTAAGAATAGTTTCTGAATCACACCATCACAACTCCTGTCTTCATAAAAAAATAGGCATTGATGCTGCCGGTAATATAAAAAATTGCCCTTCTATGCCTCAAAGTTTTGGGAATATAATGGATACAACTTTGGAAGAGGTTTTAGAACATAAAGATTTCAAAAAATATTGGAATCTCACCAAAGATAAAATAGAAGTTTGCAAAGATTGCGAGTTCCGGTATATTTGCACTGATTGCAGGGCTTATACTGAAAGAACTCATATCAATGAAAATAGTTTGGATATTTCTAAACCTTTGAAATGTGGCTATGACCCTTACTCAGGAGAATGGCAAGAATGGAGTAAAAATCCTCTAAAACAAAAAGCAATACAATACTATGAGCTGGAAAATATTATTTAAAACAATGTGCGTCCTTACAACATTAATTTTTAATCAGTCGATTGCCCAAAATTACAAAGTATATTATCGTATGAATTATAAAACAGATTCATTAGAGAAAGAGATTAAAAATAAAAATATGATCTTACTTATAAAAGATAATAAATCTAAATTTTATTCCCAGGATCAGTTTGAGAATGATTCCACAGTAATTGAAAATAGAAAGAAGGGAATTAAAAGCCAGATTAAATATGACTACGACTTTATGGTTATAAAGGATTTTAAAACAAAAAAAATATCAAAATTTACTGTGCTTCTACGGGATTTGTATAAATTGTCCGACAATATACCTACATTTCATTGGAATATAAATAGCGAAACAAAAAAAATAGCAGGCTATAATTGTCAAAAAGCAACTTTAAACTATTCCTGTCGGGACTGGGAAGTCTGGTTTACTACAGATATTGCAATACAGGAAGGACCTTCTCTCTTCAATGGATTACCAGGATTAATCATATATATGAAAGATATGAAAGATAATTATGAATTCAGTTTCACAGGAATAAAAAAAAATGAAATTACAGATATAAATTATTTTTCTATAACCTTCCTGGAAGTAACAAAAAAACAACTTGCAAAAGTTCTTATTGACCATTACAATGACCCATATCGGGAAATGAAAGCAGGAAATATAAAAGTTCTCTGGCAAGATGAGAATGGTAAACAATTTAAACCTGATTATAATGAGCTTACGAAAAGTGAACAGAAGCACATGAAGAACAACAACAATCCCATAGAATTATCTGAAGCCACCAAGTATCCATAATTAATATAAATCACATAAAATTGAAAAACCATTTGTTTTTTTCAAACATCTGCGTATTTTAGTTAAAAATATTAATATGCTATTGGACAAACTCATCAATTACCTTAAACTCGACAAACAGGAGTTTCTCTTTCAGTTCAATTCACATCCCAATTACCCGTCTGCGCTGGCTTTTAGCGATACATTAAACTTTATGGGTGTAAGGAATGACGCCTACGAACTGGATAAAGAATATTGGGATGAATTGCCGGAAGAATTTATTGCCATTGTAGACAATACTTTCTCTTTAGTGAAAAAAACAGGAAATAATTACTCAATATATTCAGATAAAGCGAAAACTTTAAACAAAGAAGAACTTCATAAAAAAGCAACTGATTTTGTCTTACTTTTTGAAAAGGAAAATGTTGAAAACAAGTCGGTAACCAGTTACAAACCTTTTATTTATGCCATATTTGCTATTATAGCAATTTACACTCTTCTGAATCAGACCTGGTATGAGGGGGCCTTCAATATCCTTTCTATGATCGGGGTTTATATTTCATTGGAAATTTTTAATCAGAAATTTGGTAATACTTCGACGGTTATCGGAAGTATCTGTGGTGGGGATTCTGCAACAAGTCAAACTGTGAACTCCTGTAATAAAATCATCGATCAGGACAAAACGAGTATTTTAGGATTGAAATTCTCTGATTTTTCATTAATATATTTCATTGGTATTACTGTTCTTGGTTTATTTTTACCAGCAACATCTTTCATCATTAAAGGTTTTACTCTTGCATCGGTAATTGCAATTGGATACTCACTTTATATTCAGGGATTTGTAGAAAAGGCTTTCTGCAGAGTCTGCCTTTTGATTATTTCAGTTTTGATTGCCCAGCTGATCATCAGTATCTTTTTGTTTGATAATACCTATTTTGATTTAACAACTTCTTTGTTGAGTCTTATCCTTTGGGTAGTTTCTTTCTCATTGATTTTATATTTAAATAATACACTTAATGAAAAAGAAAATTTACAAAAATCAAATGCTAAAAATTTAAGATTTAAAAGAAATTATGAGCTATTCAAAAGAGAACTTTTAGAAAAAGAAAAAATCACGTTTACAGATAACGAAACTTTTTCTGTAGGCAGTAAAGAAGCCAGGTTAAAAATATCAATCATATCAAATCCTTATTGTGGATTTTGTAAAGACGCTCACAAGATTATGGAAAATTTATTGGTGAAATACCCCAATGACATTTCTGTACAAATGAGATTCAATTATTCTTCGGAAAAACAGAACGAAAAATTCACCGGTCTCATTTCAGATTTCATGTATATTTACAAAAACAAAACGGAAAAGGAATTCCTTAATATCGTTGAATATTGGTTTGAAACCAAAGATGAAGATAAAATAAGACAAAAAACCGCTGCCGCATCAACTCATGAAAACTTAGAACCTCTGATTAATATGTCCATAGAAAACAGAGATGCCGGACTGAATTTTACTCCAATTATCTTAATCAACGGGTATCAGTTTCCGGAAAAATATGACCGCGAAGATATTTATTACTTCATTGATGAGTTGACAGAAGATGAAGAAATAATATAAAAATTAAATTAAATAAAAATACTTATTTTTAGACTTAAAATCAGAAAGAACTGTCGTCACAATGACGACAATTTATTTAAAATACAAATTGATAAACTTGAAATCCTTTCCATTTTACCGCCAGCCCGATTCCAAAGACTGTGGTCCTACCTGCCTCCGTATTGTAAGTAAACATTACGGGAAGAGCATCTCCCTGCAGCAGATTCGTAACCTTTCCGAGACCACGCGTGAGGGAAGTAGCCTTTTGGGACTCAGTGATGCTGCTGAAGATTTAGGATATCGTTCACTGGGGGTACAGATCAATTTTGAGACTCTAGCCGAGGAAGTTCCTTTTCCATGTATCGTTCACTGGAACAAAAATCACTTTGTCGTAGTTTATAAAATCGACAAAAATAATAAAGTCTATATTTCAGATCCAAGTTATGGGCTCATTACCTATACACGGGATGAATTCATCAAGCTTTGGATCGGGGAAAATGCCAACGAAAAAACTGAAGAAGGCATTGTTTTAATCTTAGAAACAACACCTGCTTTCTTTCAAACCGAATTTGATGATAAAGAAAGTAAGGCCAGTTTTTCCTTCCTTTCAAAATATCTGTTAAAATATAAATCACTTGTTGTCCAGCTTGCTGTTGGGCTTTTAGCAGGAAGTTTACTCTCCCTTATCTTTCCTTTCCTTACCCAAAGTATTGTCGATGTCGGGATTCAGAATCAGGATCTTAATTTTATTTATCTTGTTCTTTTGGCCCAGATCATGCTTTTCATTGGGAGAATGGGAATCGAGGTGATCCGTAGCTGGATTTTACTTCACCTTTCTGCAAGGATTAATATTTCCATTATTTCCGATTTCTTTATTAAATTAATGAAGCTTCCCATCAGCTTTTTTGATACCAGGATGACCGGAGATATCATGCAGAGAATCAACGACCACCACAGAATCGAGCAGCTTCTGACCAGCTCTTCCCTGAATACCCTGTTTTCATTGGTCAACCTGATTATTTTCAGCATCGTTCTATTATTCTATGATTACAGGCTGTTTATCGTTTACCTTGTTGGGGCTGTTGCCTACATCGGGTGGATCAGTTTTTTCCTTGGCAAAAGAAAAGAGCTGGATTACAAAAGATTTTCCCAGGTTTCCCAGGAACAGAGCAAAGTAATAGAGCTGATCAACGGAATGCAGGAAATCAAAATGCATAATGCCGAAAAACAAAAACGATGGGATTGGGAGTTTTTACAAGTTAAATTATTTAAAATAAGAATAAAATCTCTGTCTCTTGAACAGTGGCAATCCGTTGGAGGGAATTTTATCAACCAAATGAAGGATATTTTGGTAAGTTTTCTCTCTGCGAAGCTTGTTTTAAGTGGAAATTTAACGCTGGGTATGATGCTTTCTGTACAGTATATCATCGGACAGCTCAACAGCCCACTACTTCAGTTAATTGATTTTATTAAACAAACCCAGGACGCTAAAATCTCCCTGGAAAGGCTCGGTGAGATCCATGATAAAGACGATGAGGAAAGTAAAGACGAACAATATGCCCACGATATTCCACAAAAAGATATCGAAATAGAAAACCTTTCCTTCAGGTATATTGGTTCAGATCAATTTGTTTTTGAAAATTTAAATCTAACGATTCCGTATCAGAAAACCACCGCCATCGTAGGAGCCAGCGGAAGTGGAAAGACTACTCTTTTAAAATTATTAATGAAATTTTATGAGCCCACACAAGGAGAGATAAAACTTGGAAATACCAAACTTAAAAATATTTCTCCAAGATTCTGGCGGGATCATTGCGGGGTAGTGATGCAGGAAGGCTATGTTTTTAATGATTCCATTGCCAATAATATTGCTGTGGGAGAAGATTATGTCGACAAGCAAAAATTAAGAAGAGCCGTAGAAATCGCCAATATCAAAGACTTTATTGAAGAACTTCCTTTAAGCTACAATACCAAAATCGGGAATGAAGGTCTGGGAGTGAGTGGTGGACAAAAGCAGCGGCTTTTTATTGCCAGAGCGGTTTACAAATCCCCGGAATACATTTTCTTTGATGAAGCCACTTCCGCCCTTGATGCCAATAACGAAAAAGTCATCATGGAAAATCTCGAACAATTCTTTAAAGGAAAAACAGCCATTGTCATTGCTCACAGGCTTTCAACAGTGAAGCATGCCGATAAAATCATAGTACTGGACAAAGGAAAAGTGGTAGAAGAAGGAAGCCACACCGAACTGGTTTCTTTAAGAGGTGAATATTACCGCTTGGTAAAAAATCAACTGGAACTGGGAAATTGATAAATATTTTTATTAAATTTAAATAACCAACTCAAAATCTTATAGTTATGAAAAATTTAAGAAAAATCGAAAGACAAAATTTAAAAGAAGTTCATGGTGCAGGCCCGATTCCTGTATTTCCATGCAATTGCTTCTGCTACATCGGCACCGTTAAACAATGGAATGCATGCAACCGCTACTGCCCGGATGGCGCAATTCCGGGAGTTGAGGTCGGCAATAATCCGAAGTGTGATTATACATTGCCGTTGTAAAGATTCAAGAAACAAACTCAATAATCTTTGATGATTATTGTGAATATCCAGCCAGTCGGGGTTTAAAAAAGCCCTGACTGGTTTATGAAAAGATAACGATACATAATGAAAGAAAAAGACATTTTAGATACTATTGAGCTTCGCTCGGAAAGCGTTCAGGATATCCTTACACAGCCTCCTCACTGGATGATCCGTTGGGGAAACACCATTATTTTGATCATTCTAGTCCTTATTATGATCATGAGCTATATTATTAAATATCCAGAGTTTATCCCCGCTCCTATTATGGTGACCTCTCAAAATCCACCAGAAAAACTGGAAGCGCGAACCAATGCTAAAATCGAAAAAATTTTCATTAAAAATCAGCAACAGGTTCATAAAAATGAAGTTTTGATGGTTATGCAGTCCACTGCTAATTATAAGGATGTTTTAGCACTAAAAAAACTCATAGATTCCGTATCCCCAAATCAATTGGCGTCTTTTCCTCTTCACGAAACTTCACATTTTAAACTCGGTGAGCTGCAAAGTGATTATAATAATTTTGCCAAAGCTTTTCAGGATGAAGCTTTATTTACAAGGCTCCAGCCTTATGCCCCGGAAAATCTAGCCGCTAATCAAAGCCTTTCTGAATATCGGGTGAGAATTGCAACCCTTAAACAACAGAAAAGCCTCGAACAGGCAAAATATGAGCTTACAAAAAAAAATTTCCAGCGTTCTCAGGAATTGTTTAATCAGGGTGTAATTGCCCAGGTAGAACTGGAAAATGAAAAAATAAAATATCTCCAGGCTCAACAGAATTTAGAAAATATTACCATCTCCCTCTCTCAGATCGAAGAAGGAATCTCTAATCTCAATAAAACAAAAAGCGGAACCGCTATTAACACCGAAAAGGACAAAATTACTTACTCTTCGCAGACCTTGCAGCTGTTTGAGCAGCTAAGAAAATCTCTAAAAGATTGGGAGCAGAATTACCTTATCATTTCCAATACGGAAGGTGTGGCAAGCTTCCAGCAGTTTTTTGGTGAAAACCAGTTTATAAAAGCCGGAGATGCTATTTTATCCATTCTTCCAAAAAATAAGGAAAGTCTGGTGGGAAGAATGTCTGTACCAGCAGTTAATTCCGGGAAGATTACTCCAGGGGAAAAAGTTTTAATCAAACTGGACAATTACCGTTATCAGGAATACGGTATTGTGGAAGGTAAGGTTCAAAATATTTCTCTTACTCCTGATGATAAAGGAAATTATTATGTAGATGTAGTTCTTCCTAAAGGTTTAAAAACTACCTATAACAAACAACTTCCTTTTGATAAAGAACTTAAAGGAAACGCCGAAATTGTTACACAGGATTTAAGGCTCATCGAAAGATTCTTCTACCAAATGAGGAAATTATTGGGGTATCAAAGTTAGTCCTAAATAAAAAAATTCTTAATTTAAAATCTTAATCTATAACTCCTGTTTCAAAGAAATAGGAGCCTACTCTTTTATAATAATATTAATTTGATTTCAAAATTTGCAGTAAATAATTCTACAGCGTTGTAGAAAAGATTTTACAGTATTTATTTTACAGCTATATTTTATTCCTGTATGTTGCACATAGAAAAATGCTGGGCTATTCTTTAAATAAAAACTATTTAATGTTTTTTTTTAAAGTACCATTCTTCAAAAGCATTACAACTTATTACAAATTAATATTTTTTATTATGAAAAAGATACTTTTCACAGCTTTATTGGCGGGAGGTTTACATTCTGCTTATTTATCGGCACAGGCCGGGTATGTGGGTATTGGTACAGATTCTCCGGGCAGTAAGCTTACTGTAAACGGAGCTTTTGCAGCAAATTACAGATCCGTAACTATAGGCGGTCTGGTGGGAGCTGACGATTATTATTTAGCGTACAGTGCCAATACAAACGGGACTTTAACATTGCCTGCCGGCATCAGCGGATCGGGCAATTTTATGGGGCGTACTTATCATTTTAAAAATACGGGTTCAGCTGTTCTCAGGATTGCAGCCAACGGAACTGAATTAATTGACAACCAAAGCGGAGCCGGGGTATCTTTTGTTGATATTCCTGCCGGATATTATGGTTTCTTTATCAGTAAAGGGACTCTTACGGGAACAACCTGGGAACTTATCCTGTTGTCAAATTCCAATAGTTTACCAGCTGCTTCTTCAAACTATGTTTTTTCCACAGTACCTACTTCTACAAGACAAACCGGCACTGCTACACCGGGATCCTCATATATTCAAACCGAATTTAATTATCCTCAGGGAACCGTCATCAATTCCGGAAATGCCTTGAATACTACAAATGGAAGATTCACAGCTCCTACAAACGGATATTATATGTTTTATGGATCTACTCAATTCGATAATGGGCTTGTTCCGGGGACCCCGACATTTGGTTTTGTCGTATTGTATCTTGTTAAGAATTATGCTACTACTCCCAATAATGTACTGGTTCAGTCTTTTCTGTCAAATCCGGGTGCATTTGCTGGGACCAACGTCTCGTGCATCACTTATCTGAATGCAGGAGAAACAGTAAGTATGTCGGGAGCGGCCTCGGTAAGTAGTGGAAATGTTTATCAGGTTGTATTAAGTTCACTTTATGGTTATAAAATCGCTAATTAGAATAATTCACAAATTTAAACTGGAATAAAGTTTACTCTTAATTGAGATATTTAAAATTTAGATAAAGTAAAAGGGTTGTAAGAAAATTTCTTACAACCCTTTGTTTGTAGCGAAGACGGGAATTGAACCCGTGACCTCAGGGTTATGAATCCTGCGCTCTAACCAACTGAGCTACCTCGCCGTTTTGGTGGTGCAAATATAGAAAATATTTACTTACCTCCAAAATTATTTTAACTTAAAATACTCCAAAACATCGCCCACGTGATCTGGTTTATTGATTATCTTATTGTTAGCATCTAAAATAAAATACGTAGGAGTTGCATGAACATTATAGGTATCTACATAAGTACTATTCCATCCCCTTAATTCCGAATCATTCACCCAAGGAAATGCTGTAATTTTTTTAGAATAAGAATCTTTATCAATATCTAATGATAACCCAACAATTTGAATATTTTTAGCTTTTAAATCATTATATTTTGATAATAATTGAGGAAGCTCAGTTTCACAGTGTGAGCATGTAGACGACCAAAATACAATCACTTTTTTATCAGCTTTAACGTCATAAAGTGATTTTGCGGTTGTATTTACAGGTGATTGGAATTTATAGTTTGGAAATGCTGCTCCCAATTCTACATTTGCATTAGACTTCAGTGTAGAAGCCAATCTATCTGTGATTGTACATTTCAGATTTTTAGCAAAATTAAGGTATTTTTCCTTATAGTCTGCCATTTCATATACATCAAAAATATCAATCAACTCAGACAAAACCGTCTGTCCACGAGGTGTTTCTACCTTTAGTCTGTCTAAAAGCTTATCCACAGAAGCAGTCACATTTGTGTTTCCCCCCGAATTAAGATAACCCACTAAAATCGGTCTCAACAGTGACGAAGTCTCAAGCATATCATTAGATTTATCAATAAAATTAATAATATCATCCTGAGTTGCTTTTTTTGCTGCGTCTGTCGAAAGAAATTTACTGTAGTTTGTATTGTAGTAATAAATAAACGGATGCTGCGTCTGATCAACTCCGCCCGTATTACCGGCAAGCCTGTTTATTTCTGTTTTTAAGGCTTTGCCAAAGTCTGTATCATCCTTATAATATTCTTTAATCTGAGATAATGCAGGCAATATAAGCTCCTTTTTTTGAGAGCCCTCCTGGATTTTACTCATGATATCATTTGTCTCGTCCAGATAGATGATATTTTTAATTTTATTCGTCTGGGTTTCAAGCTTAACATTTACATTTTTATTTTCAGAAATAAAATTGAATGTATTATTGGAAGTTGGGAAATAGACTTTCATCATCCCCATATAATTTGTTGGATATTTAAAAGTCCAGGTATTATTTTTACTCTGTTCCTTTGAAAAGATAATATCTTTTGAACCATTTAAAGTATATAGAATTGCATCCTGATCCTTAAAATCTGCCGGAGCCTGAATAGTAACAGTGAATTGTGCCTGTAATGAAAATGCGGCTAATATTGCCGATATTATGTAAATCTTTTTCATATCGTAAAAATAAAAAAACTCTCTGACTAATCAGAGAGTTTAATATTATTTTAATAAAATTTTATATTTTTTTGCCTGAATATTTCTTTGTAAAAAAAGCAATAAACATTACTGCGATGATACCTAATCCATACACATACATATCAATTGGCGAAGATGGTGCTCCTGTACCATTACCTCCCCCTCCTCCTCCAATTGGATTTGGTGGTGTACTTTGAGCATGAATCAACGTAATTGCTAAAAGAAAAAAAGCTGAGACTAGTTTATTTATAGTTTTCATATATTTATTTTAAGATTTTAGTGTTAACAATATCTCCTTTGTCAGAAACAACTTTCACGATGTAAGAATTTTTGATTTTACCATCTAATTCAATTACAAAGTCTCTAGTAGCATCTACCGCTTTTTTGGAGATAACCAATTTACCACTCATATCATAAACCTCAATATCTGCTTTTTTCCAGTTTGGATCAAATCTTACAATATAGTTTTCAATCGCAGAGTTATAAACAACTTGTGTTCTTACAGGTGCTGCTGCTTTAATATCTGTTGCTGCTAAAACAACATTACTTGGCTCACCGTAATACAAGTCATACTCTGCTCCGTTTACAGGAACAATATCTCCTTGTTTGGCTTGCTGCACAGTTCCATTCGCAGCTTTATAATAAAAGCCGATTCCCGAAGATAACTGATGAGCACCGTTGTTGATTAATTCTGCATTCTCTCTAACCTCAAACTTATAAGATTTTACTCCCGGGTTGAAGTTAACTAGTTTAACGTTTTTACCTTTGAAATTATCTTCATTAGCTTCATTAATATATAATGAATATACTGAAGTATAATTAGGATCATAGCCACCTGTCAGTGCCTCTTCAAAGGTACCTAATACAATACCTCCTATAGCCATTGATTGAATTGTCGTAGCATTGGAGCTTTGATGACCTGTAACTGATGCAGGAGAAACAACATAATAAGTACGACCTATTTCATTTCCTGTTGCATCTAAAGCAATAACTCCTAATTGTTTTAAAGTATTAGTAGTTCCTTTAGCACCAGCACCTGAATTTTTAGCAGCTACAACACTATAGTCTGTTGCTGCAGCTCTCGCAGTATTAGCAAATCTTCTAAGAGTATTAAAATTTAAAGTCTGTGCTGTATTATCTCTTAGTTTAATTTTGAAAGACTGCATAGGCTTAATAACAAGACCTATATCACCAGCAGGTATTCCACTTGCATTAAATGTCTGTACTTGATTTCCGGTAGCATACGTTGCACCATTCGCAAGCGTAACTACAGTACCTGGATTGTATTCTACTCCCCAGATATTTACTATATTGTTACCATCAGTTACTCCTCCATTCTCGATGAATCCAATTTTAGATAAATCTAAGTTTGTAAGGAATGGGTTTCCGAATTGATAATAGTTCTTACCGAATGTTCCTGCCCATGGTCCAGAAACTGTAAAATCGAAATTATCATCAATATAAGTATTGTACTTCTCGCCATAACTGTTTATAGCGTTACCTCCCGATCCGAAATTCACGCTTGCTGCAGCATTCTGTAAAGTTACAGGGCTTGCAAGATTAGCATAAGGTTTTCCATTAAGGGTATAAACAGAACCTACAGGTGTTGGGGCAATAGTTGGCTGAGTAGCTGGTGGAGTACTTGTATTAAGATTATTATTTGTTGATTTCAACATATAATATCCTGTTGGGTCACTCGTTGCTCCAGTTGCCAGATTTGTAAAGTGATTAGAAACAGCATTAAAATGATCGAATTTCAAAATCGGATCACCATATCTGTTTATGTTAAAATTCTTACTAAATTCTGCAGCTAAACTTCCAAGTACTTTACCAGAGAAAGGCATCGCAATCTGTTGGAAATAGTTACCGTTACCATGTCTGTCAGCTCTAAATTCTTTACTTACAATACCTGTAATATTAGCTTGACTCAATCCGTCAATATATAACTGGCCATAAGTAGAAGTAGCATAAGATCCCGGATTGTTTAGCCTCAACATTATACTACCACCAAAAGTCTTGTCTGCACCAGCAGTGGTAATTGTTTTAAAAGCATCTCCGGCAGTTCCTACTACCATAACGTTACCATGAATATCCATAGTACCGTCACCTCTCGTCTGAACGCCTCCTCCGGAATAAACCAGAGCGCCTTCACTCACATACGTGTTAGCTGCGTCATCTATATGTAATAGAACATTCTGCGCCTGAACAGAACCTATCGCTGCTAATAAACCAATAGCAAATAAACTTTTTCTCATTGTATAAATTATTTGTGTGTTAATACAAATTTCATGCATCAAATTACAATCGCTTGTATATTAATACAATATCTCAACTGCAAAGGTATGTTATTTTTCAAGAAAAAACAAAATATTTTTTCATTTATTAACAAAAATATTATCTTCCGTTAATATTATTTCCTTTTCCTCACCTATTGAAAACATATAGTCTTCAAGGACTTTTTCGGTTGTTCCCCTCAATCCTCTTGCTCCTAAACCTTTTTCAATGGTCTCCTCTACAATTTTTTCAATTGCACCATCTGTAAAAACCAAATTCGTGCCATCCATTTTGAAAAGCTCCACAAATTGATTCACAATTGAATTTTTCGGCTCTTTCATGATTCTTACCATGACCTCTTTCGTGAGTTTATCGAGGTAAGTGATGATTGGAAATCTGCCTAAAAGTTCGGGAATTAATCCGAAAGAACGAAGATCAATTGCATTAATATTCGTTAATATATATTCATCTTCATCCGTCTTATTGATTTTTTCTGAACTAAAGCCTATGGCCTGTTTGTTCATTCTTCTTTCGATAATCTCTTTGATGCCATCAAAAGCACCACCAGCGATAAACAGGATGTTCTGAGTATTCACCTGAATATATTTTTGATCCGGATGTTTTCTTCCTCCCTGAGGCGGAACATTCACAATACTTCCTTCCAGTAATTTTAATAAACCCTGCTGAACACCTTCTCCCGAAACATCTCTGGTGATACTCGGGTTATCAGATTTTCTGGCAATTTTATCAATCTCATCAATAAATACGATGCCTCTTTCGGCTTTTTCCACATCATAGTCGGCTACCATTAAAAGTCTTGAAAGAATACTTTCAACATCTTCCCCCACATATCCTGCTTCAGTAAGAATTGTGGCGTCAACAATACAGAACGGCACATTCAATTCTCTTGCGATGGTTTTTGCCAATAAGGTTTTACCCGTTCCGGTCTCCCCGATCATGATGATGTTTGATTTCTCCAGCTCAACTTCCCTGTTTTCATCCTGGGCGTGAAGCAATCTTTTATAATGATTATAAACCGCAATTGACAATTGCTTTTTTGCCTGGTCCTGTCCTATTACATACTGATTAAGAAATTCTTTGATTTCTTTTGGTTTCTTCAGTTCGTTTATATTTTCTGCAGGAGAATATCCCGTTTTGGAAGCACTATCTTTTACAATGACATGAGCCTGCTCGATACAGTTTTCGCAAATAAAACCATTCTGGCCGGAAATCAGCATCTGCACTTCATTTCTTTTTCTTCCGCAGAAAGAACATTGGTTTGAATTCATTTTTATATATAATATATAAGGTATAGATTAAAGAAACTCGTAAGTTAGTTTACGAGCTTCTGTTATTTTTAAGAATTAATAATCGAGTTCTGAATTTCAGTGTACTCTTCGGTTGTTAATTTTAATCTTTCATTTTTAAAATTCATATCCTCTACTTTATTTAAAGGAATCAAGTGAATATGTGCGTGAGGAACTTCCAATCCTACAACCGCCACTCCTACTCTCACACAGGGAATCGCCTGTTTGACTTTCTTGGCTACTTCCTGAGCGAATCCCCAAAGATTCTTGTATTCTTCACTTTCCAGATCAAAAATAAGATCAACTTCTTTTTTGGGAACCACCAGTGTATGTCCTTTTACAAGCGGCATTGCATCCAAAAAAGCGATAAAGTGCTCATTTTCGGCAATTTTGTAGGAAGGTATTTCGCCGTTGATGATTTTTGTGAATATTGTGCTCATTTCTTTAAGTTATGAGTTAGAAGTTAAAAATTATGAGTTAATTATAATGTTATTTCCAAAACTTCAAAAGACAATTTGTTTCCGTTTGGCAACGTAATATCAGCAGTTTCTCCAACAGCTTTTCCAAGCAGGCCCTTTGCGATCGGCGTGTTTACAGAAATTCTCCCGGTTTTAAGATCACTTTCATTATCAGGAACCAATGTAAATACCTGTTCCTGTTTTGTTGCATTATTTTTAAGTCTTACCGTGGTAAGGATGGAAACTTTTGAAGTATCTAACTGACTTTCGTCTATGATTTTAGAAGTAGCAATGACATCTTTTAGCTTAGAAATTCTCATTTCAAGCATACCTTGAGCCTCTTTAGCCGCATCGTACTCTGCATTTTCAGACAAATCTCCTTTATCTCTGGCTTCAGCGATCTGCTGGGTAATTTTTGGTCTTTCCACAGTTTCTAACTGTTCCAGCTCAGCTTTCATTTTCTCTAATCCCTCCTTTGTAACATAGCTTGCCATAATTTTCAAAATTTAGTTTTAGTATAAAAAAATAATCCGACATTTGCCGGACAATGTTTTCGTGTTGTAATCGTTTTATTTTTACAAATATATAAAAATTTAAATTGAAATGAAAAAAACTTTTTCAATTCTGTCTATAATTACATTATTGATTTTCAATAATTTAGCTCTTAATTCATGTGGAAGCCGTGAGGATACTGTAAGTTGTTTTCCCAATAATCCTATTAATGTAACCTTAAACCTTAATCTCCCTGCCTATTATGCTTTGAACCAGGTTGGAGGCTGGGTTTACATCAATGAACAGCAATCCGGAACAAGAGGCCTTATCATCGTAAGAGCTTCTGATACCACTTTCAAAATATACGACAGAAATGCACCGCACATCTGCCCGGACAGCAACACAACACTGGAAGTAAAAGATAATATAAAAGTAGTATGCCCGAAAGACAATGCAGAATGGATTTTACTTACCGGACAGCCTACTGCAGTTGCTAATGTACCTCCCAAAACTTATCTTTACAACTATGATCCTGCGGGAAAAATCTTAAATATTTATTATTAAAAATGAAGGTCGTCATACAAAGAGTTTCCGAATCCCATGTAAAAGTTGACGGAAAAATTGTAGGTGAAATCGGAAAAGGATTAATGCTTTTGGTAGGAATTGATGAAAATGATTCAACAGCTGATGCTGATTGGCTGGTTCAGAAAATTTTAAACTTAAGGATTTTCGGGGATGATGAAGGAAAACTGAATTTATCCGTTGTTGATATCGCAGGAGAAATACTGTGTATCAGTCAGTTTACCTTGATTGCGGACTATAAAAAAGGAAATCGCCCGTCTTTCATTAAAGCTGCAAAACCGGATAAAGCCATTCCACTTTTTGATTATTTTAAAGAACAAATTTCAAAATCAGGATTAAAAACCGAGAGCGGCATTTTTGGAGCCGATATGAAAGTTTCTTTAATTAATGACGGCCCGGTGACGATCGTGATGGATTCTATTACAAAATCTTAAATTTACAAACAGATTATATTTTAAAATTAACAATGAAAAAAACATTAATTACCTTAGTTCTTTTGACAGGAGTAAACGTTGTATTTGCTCAAAAAACCTATACCGACGAACAGAAAGCGTCTTATTATATCGGGCTTGACATTGCTCAAAACATGAAGAAACAAGGATTTCCTGCTGATGCAGATCTTTTGGCCCAAGCTATAAAAGATGAATTTTCTGATAAGCCAAGATTATTTCCAAAAGAAGAAATGGGTACTTTCCTGCAAGGTTTCATGCAGAAGCAAAATGAAAAAAAACAGGCTCAGGAAAAAATAAAAGCAGAAGAAAATAAAAAGAAAAGCGCAGAATTTCTTGCTAAAAACAAACTAAACAAAAATGTAAAAACAACGCCAAGTGGCCTGCAGTACGAAGTTTTGAAAGAAGGAGACGGAAAAGCAAAACCAACTGCATCAAGTACAGCCAATGTAACTTACACAGGAAAGCTGATGGACGGAACCGTTTTCGATTCTACGGATAAAAACGGCGGAAAACCAATCGAATTAAACCTTTCCGGAGTGATCAAAGGATGGACTGAAGGTATACAACTGATGAGCAAAGGTGCAAAATACAGATTCTATATTCCATCTGAATTAGCATATGGTGATAATGGAGCCGGCGGCGTGATTCCTCCGGGAGCAGCGCTTATCTTCGATGTGGAGTTAGTAGATTTTAAATAATAAAAATAAAAACGTCTTTCAATAAATTTGAAAGACGTTTTCTTAAAAATAAACTTTTATAAAAAACTATTTCGCAGGAACACTGCTGAAATTAAGTGCAATTCTAAGGTTCATGTCTGAACTTGTTTGATTTTTCAGTTCATAAACCGTTCTTACAGTAACTCCCGTACTTTTCACCACTTCATCCAAAAATCCGGAATTTTCCAGATCCAGTGTCAGGCTTGAAGCATCAGTGGAAATGTTTGATCTTGAAGCTACCAGTCTTTCTCCCGTTCCGCTTGACGAAATATATACTTTTATTGATTTAAAAGCACTAAGATTTCCACCAGAAGGTGAAACTACGGAAACTTTTGCATCCGAAATTCTTACATCTTTAATCTGTGCATTGTTGTTTCCGCCAAACCATGTCTGGACATTGGAAGCCGTTGCAGTAGAGGAAACCTCTTTATTAGCGGGAACTCCCGTAGAAACTAAAACATTGGCCGTATAGGGAAATGTATTCTGAACTAACGACTGCACTGTTCCACAACTTACCAAAGCAACCGAAGCCACTGCCGCTGTCAAAAATATATTTTTCATAATGATAATTTTAAAGTTTAGGTTGCAGAAATTATACCAAATTGATAATAATTATTCAACACTTACAGTAAAAGCCCCTTTTGTATTTCCGGAAGCCATATTGCTTTTTCCGATAATAAGCCAAACCTCGCCTTTCTCTTTCACTTCATAAGTGATTTCTCTTCCGAAAGGCCCGTCATAATCGCCGTTTGGTAGTTTTATCTGATTGAAGCGGATATTGAAATCTTTTTCTTTCGTGGAAATTTTAGCTTTGATACTGGGCTTGTCAAAATCTGTTATTTTTAAAATAAATTCCTGATCGTCTTTTGTGAATTCCTCGCCCAACGTGAAAGGAAGCTGTTCTGCATCGGCCGTTCTTATGATTTGTCCGTCTTTCACATTTCTCATCACACCCGTACGCAAAACTTCTTTGGTTTTAGGAGCATTATTAATGATTGAATCCTTCATTCTCAATGCCGCGGAATCTGTTTTTTCTGTAGAAGCGGGCTGTTCTGTAACCATTATTGAGTCTTGTTTCTGAGTTTCCGAAATATTCGGGTCTTTTTTACATGCAACAATAATCAGCGGGATCAGCAATAAGGATTTTTTCATACTATCTTTTTTAAATGATACTATTTAGAAGCCAAAATTGTTCCAATAACGGTTTTATGATACTAAAAATTTATTGGAATTCTAGTTTTCATTAACGGTTTTCAGTACATTTTGGTTTCTTATAGATTTAAGCATTAAATACATAAAATTAAGCATAACTCCCATCAGAAGAGTGATAGCCCAGGTCTTTGGATGTTCCGCCGGATAGATAATTCTGGACAAAATATCATTAAACAAGCCGAAAGGGTTATTCAGAATATCCCAGCTGTTCCATCTCAGGAATCGTCCGAGATATACCCCAAAACTGGATAAGAATAAAAAGAAAACGGTGACAAAATTGATCGTCGGTTTTTTAAAATAATCCGAAAGCAGCCTTTCAATATCCAGCAAACTGATAAAACCGCAAAACAAACCTGCCCATGCATAAGAAAGAATGACCATCAAATCATACCAGATCGGTACTGTACTTCTGATTTTTAAATGAAAAAGATCCGTCAGAATGTAAGGTGAATTCGGGAAAAATAAAATCCAGACTGCAATGATATTAATTAGAGAAAATTTACTTTTAATTTTAAAAATGACTAAAAAACTACTGATCAGAAGCGGAATCCAAGCCAGGAATAAATTCCAATTCAAAAATAAAAACACTTTCGTATCACTCAAATAATATCTGAAAATGGAAAGGCTAAAACAGAACCCTGTCATCAAAATCAACAATAATGTGATTTCAAACCTTTGACTTTCCTTTAATTTTTTCATCATCTCCATTACTTTACCGTTTGATAATAAAGGACTTTGGAGAGGAATTTCTCATCTTTCTGTGGTTTTATTTTATTTAAAATTTCAGACTTTAGCTTTTCATCATTTTTTTCTTCAGCATATTTTAGGAGTTGCTTTTCATTGAAATTGATTTGATTTTTATGGTAATTAAGAACAAAATCTTTACGCTTCATATTTTGGGAAGTGATGATCCCGCCCCAGTTGATATAGCTGCAAAGCAATATTGTCGCATAGAAATACCAGGTCATACTGTTGAAAAGGAAAGCATTTCTTTTTTTCATTTGAATTTTAATGAAAGTCATAATCAATCCAATCAATGATAAAATCAGAAACGCACAAACTCCTAATCTTTTGTAGGTAAATCCATAGCTAAGAATATATTCCATATTTTTCACCATCGCAGAAATTACCAGAATGGCATTCATTAAAATCCAGATTTTGACTAAAATTTTCATTAAACCTGCTTTCGGATCAAAATTAAAATTGGATTTAAAATAAAACATGATCACCAGAATGGCCATTATAATAGATACAATCACTGCATTCACCCTTTCATGCGTTTCTTCCGAAAGTTTGGCAGGAGTTTTTGCTACTTCATAAAATTGCTCGTAATTATAAGTAATAATGAAAAAAATCAATAAAATATTTAAAGCAAAGAAAGAAATTACACCACTCATTCTCTCGGCATCCAAATCAAGGAAAGAATAGGTTGATTTCTGAATTTTATCCTTTTCCTTAAAATCATTGTCTAAAATGTGGTTGTTTTTGTAGATCAGTTTTTCAACGGCATGATTCCAATAATTAAAAGCGATAAAAAAGCCTAAAACCGTGATGGCAAATAACTGCCAGAAATTAATATCAATTTCGATATTGGTGAAAAGATTGGCAAAATGATCACTTCCCGCAGAATAAATTCCGAAGAAAACAGAGATTAACAGTAAAGGTATCAACACAAAAGCAAAAGTTTTCTGCCATAGCTTTGAGGTGTTTGTTTTCGGAAGCCATTCGTCGAAACTGAAGAATCTGCAAATAGCCGTAAAACAATTTACTACAAAAACAGGAATAAGAAGAAGGATTTTCATTCTTCTGTTCTTGGATCTGTAGCCTAAGAGCAAAATTGAACTTACAACCGCCAACAATGAAGGAAAATCTCCGTACCAAGCAAATGCAATACTCGAAAGAATACTTGTCACAAAAAGGAAAAGAAAGGTTTTTGTCCTGTTTTTTTGAGGAGTCCTGAAAAGCGTAAGTACTGCATAAATAATACTGATAATCCCCAGGTTCAACCCTATATTCTGGTCGTAAAATACGATGATGAATAAGGCGGTTGTAAGAAATATATAGTGATGTGTTTTCATAATCAGATTAGAAATTAGAGGTTAGTGATAAACTGTACTTTGCTTTTGTTGGATGAAGTCCTTCAAATGGTCGAAATTCTGCCATAATAATGCTTCAAAATCCCATTGATAAAACGGGCGCATATTTTGACCTTTTCTATACGCATTCATGTACATTTTGAAATATTCCGGCAAAATCAAAACTCCTAAAACAACCGCAGCCAAAAGATGCGCATTGAGTTTTCCATTTCCTAAAAGAAGAAACTGCATGGCTATTTCGTCCTCGAAATTGGTTCCGCATCCGGTAATCAGATGGTGAACGTCATGGTTTTCCATTTTGGGGATCATGGTGAATCCGTGTTTTTTATAAAATTCCCCGAGCTTTCTTCCTAAAGAATCTTCCTGAAATTCAAGCAACTGTTTCTCTGTAAACTGCCATTGTCTTTTCTTCTTTTTAAAATATTTCCTGTAGATTTTTTGAGTCTTATCGTACACAAAAAGCAGAAATTGGACACGTATTTTTTTCATAGTTTATTTTTTATTAAATATTCATTCCTATTATAGCATACACAATAGCAATCGGGATATTGATCAGCATTATACCTACAGATTTTAGACAAATATCAAGTTTGGATTTTAGGGCAATTCCGTAAATTAATATGGCTGTGACGATCAATAAATTAATAATTGTACCTAGCACTAAGAGCGTTAAACCTCCACCCACAAATACATCATTTTTTGTGAATACATATCCAAAAAGACAGATGTTTCCCAACAAGAAAAATAACCAGAAGGTATATTTTCCTATATCTTCAATCGTTGAATCTTTCATTATTTAATCTCATTTATTTTTTTAATCTTCACAAGTTTAGCTTCCAGCAAATGGACTTCCGAAAATTCCGACTGCCAGCTCTGCCCAAACCAGCATCAGTACAAGTAAAATAACCGAACAGATAATTAATTTGGAAACAAAATTTTTCTTTGAATTGGCTACCAGATTAACAAAGAAAGCGGTTCCGAAAAGCAGGACAGCAGCAATGATAAAATCAAAAGGTGACCAGTTCCAGCCTTCTACGAAATTGTTTCCAAAAAATGTTGCAGCCATTAATAAAACCGGTGCAGCGAAAATGAGCGTTGTTTTTTGTTTTGTTGTCATCATATTTTTAATTTAATTATTTAAAGTACTTTGAATTACAAAGTTTAAAGATAAAAAAATATAAGTTTTATCTTCCTATTAGTTTTTCCAAAGCATTAAGGTGCTCCGTAAAAGCTTCTCTCCCACTTTGTGTTACACGGTAAGATGTTCTGGGCTTTTTGCCCACAAATTCTTTTTTTACTTCAATATATCCTGCTTTTTCCAAAGCATTACTGTGACTGGCCAAATTACCGTCCGTAATCTCCAGCAAGCTTTTCATTTCCGAAAAATCAACCCAATCGTTGACTATAAGAACAGACATAATGCCCAATCTTACGCGACTTTCGAATTCTTTGTTGAGTTGATTTATTTTTATCATAACAGATAGTATATTGTGTGTAGTGATAGAGTATTAGGGGATTAGGGTTTTAGAGTTTTAATTCATAACTACTTATATTTTATATGCATAATCAATCCATACACAACATGCAAAATACCAAAGCCAAACGCCCAGAAAAGCAATCCCCATCCTAAAAAGAATAAAGAAATAAGTCCTAAAACAATCTGGCAATATCCTAAATATTTTATATCAGTGAGTGTATATCTTTCCGCACCTACAAGAGCAATTCCGTAAAAAATCAATGTTGCAGGGGCTATTAATACAAAAAGATGGTGATAAAGAAGTCCAAGACAAAAAACACCTCCAGCCACCAACGGCACAGCAAAGGTTGTTAAAAGTCGTTTGGTAGTCGAATCCCAGATTTTCAATCCTTTCTTCTTGCTTTTATTCGCTGTAAAAATGTATCCGCTGAAAATTGCTGTTAATAATATCAAAGTTCCGATCAGTACTAATTCATTCACCAATGAAGAGGTATAATTATGATTCTCGCTATCAAAGTAGTCTATTCCCTCCCTCTGAAAAACGAAATACACGTAAACAGCTCCAATAATGGCAGCCAATCCCGCAAAAACTCCGGATAACCCACTCAATGAGATAAATCTGGAAGAACGCTCCATCATGGAACGAATGTGTGATAAGTCTTCGTGATAATTTTTTGAATCCATATAAAGAACTTTGAAATACAAAGTTATTGTTTTTTTTGAACCGACAAAATATTTTTTTGAAATAGATAAAAATAAATGTGAATTGTCAATTGCCAATTCGTTTCACTTTTCAATTTAAAATTAAATAAAAATTCACCATTAACTAGTGAAGCAAAATTGACTTTTGACAATGCCTATCAGTCATAAAAAAACCGATGAATTAAATCATCGGCTGTGTATTTTACAATTAAAACAAAAGTTATTTCGCTCTTAATCTTTCTTTAATTGATTCAATATTTTTCTTTGCAGAATCTTCCAGAATTAAGCTTGCACTCATGTGAATTCTTGCCGGCATCAGTTCGTTGAAATGATCAGTTCCTTCCCATGATACTTTTTTTATCAAGGCCAGAGCATCCTTGCTTCTTGAAGCTAAAGTCTGCATGAATTTCTCCAATTTGGCATCCATTTCTTCAATATTCTCTGAAACAGAATGGTAAATATTGTGTTGCTCCGCCCATTCTGCGGATCTGAAATCTGCATCAATTGCCATTGCGGAAAACTGGGATTTACCGATTTTTCTTTCCACATAAGGCCCGATCACAAAAGGCCCGATTCCAAGATTAATCTCTGTCAACGCCAACGCCGAATCTTTTGTTGCAAAACAATAATCTGCTCCACAGGCAAGTCCTACACCTCCACCGGTAGTTTTACCCTGAACTCTTACCACCACTATTTTACCACAGTTTCTCATCGCGTTCAGAACTTTTGCAAAACCTCCGAAAAATTTTTCGGAGGCCTCCAATTCTTCAATAGCTAAAAGCTCATCGAAACTTGCTCCCGCACAGAATGCTTTTTCACCTTCACTTTTTACTAAAATTGCTTTTACCTCATCTTTTGCACCTTCATCTAAAATAGTTTGCGCCAGCTTTTCAAGAATAACTCCCGGTAAAGAATTGCTTTTCGGGGTACCGAATATGATTTCGGCGATATTGTTTTTAAGTTCTGATACTACGAATTCGTTCATTTTAAAAATTAAATTGATTGATGCAAAAATACTAAAATACAGCTGTTTTGAAGAAATTTAATCCTATAAATTAGGGGTATCATTTTTTGCTGCAGTCTTGTTACGTAGAAATACGTAATTCTCAATTTGGTATTTTCTACTCTACTGTAAAATTCATGATTGCCGTTACTTTGGATTGTCAATTAATAGTGACATTAAAAAAAAACTAAAGGCGGTATCCGAAAAGCCTCGAAAAGAGTAGGAATATTAAAACTGAAAAATATTAACCATGGAAGAATTAATGGGAGTTATCAAAGCGTTCTCCGGAAACTTTGCCCCTGTAAACTTTATGTTCTGCAATGGAGCTTTATTGAGCATTGCACAAAATTCAGCACTTTTCTCAATTTTAGGAACTACCTATGGCGGCGATGGCATCAATACTTTTGCTTTACCAAACCTGAATGGCCGTTATCCGCTAGGAGCGGGAACCAATGCAGGACAATCTTACCAATTGGGTGAGCAATCGGGAGTTCCTCAGACTACTATTATGTCAATGAATTTACCAAGTTTTGCAAGTCAGTTGAAAGTTGCCAATGCTAATGCTAATTCTGCGGTACCTTCTGCAAGTACATCTTTGGCTATTACAGGAACACAGAGCGGAAGAGATTTTACTGCTGTTCCAAGTTATGTGGATGGTAATCCTACTACAGTTATCAATGCACAATCTGTAATGTTTATGGGACAAAATCAGCCTATCAACAATATGCCTCCTTATTTGGGAATCAATTACATCATCTGTGTACAGGGAATTTACCCTTCAAGACCTTAATTTAAAATAAAATACTAATAACTAAAAAACAAAAGATATCATGGAAGAAATGTTAGCAACTATAAAAATGTTTGCGGGAAATTTTGCCCCAAGAGGATATTTATTCTGCAATGGAGCTCTATTGCCAATTGCACAAAATCAGGCGTTATTTTCCCTTCTAGGAACAACATACGGAGGAAACGGCACTACTACTTTTGCTTTACCTAACTTAAACGGACGTGCTCCTATCGGTTCTGGAATTGCCAACACAGGAAAGTCCGTAAATCTTGGAGAGGTAGGAGGATCTCCTTCAACTACTCTTCTTAGCACAAATTTACCGACATTCATGAGCCAATTGAAAGTTTCAAGCGCTAATGCAACTACTGCTACACCCACACTTACAACTTCAATTGCCGTTACAGGAACACAAAGCGGAAGAGACTTCACGGCCGTTCCAAGTTTTGTAAATGCTGCTCCTGATACTACTATAAACGGAGCTTCGGTAACATTCAACGGGGCAAATGTGCCTATCGAGAATATGCCGCCTTACCTAGGTATGAACTACATTATTTGTGTAGAGGGGATTTATCCTTCAAGACCATAAAAATTCTAAAAAACAACCTAAATTAAAACTTTAAACATCATGAAAAGTACTATACTACTTACAATCTGCAGTCTTTTCATATCGATATTTTCGTTTGGACAGACAAGTACAGAACAGTTTGAGACAGAATCTCACGGAAGCGCAAGTTTTACTGATAACGGAGTAATTTTTAATATCCTTTCTCATGTAAATACTTATGATATCCAGGCAAATTATCCGGGTACAGGATGGAACGGTTCAGCCGTAGACAACAGGTATATTGACAATTCGGCGCCGGGAAATCAAGCGACAGGAACTTCATTCAGTATAAAAACAACGTCTAATTTATTCAAAGTAAATAGATTTTGGGTATATGCTTCAGCAGCCGATTTGACCTTATCCGTTTCCGGAACCCTTACTATTACAGGAAAATTAAGTGGCGTAACCAAGTTTACACAAACCAAAACAACAGGTTTTGCAACAAGTATGGGTACCACAAACGGCTTTACACTGATTGATCTTACAAACCTTAATGGTCAAAATTACAGCAATATTATAATAGATCAACTCGAAATTACTGCAGGCGGAGGCTATGTATATCTGAGTTTAGACGCCTTCACATGGGTAAAAGACAGCAATGTAGTTCTAGCGGCAAACGAAGTAAAATCTTCTAAAAAAGAACTGAGTATTTATCCTAATCCTACAAATGGTCCTTTAACCATTAAAACTGAGGCTAATAAAAAGTTAGAAGTTTACAGTCAATCCGGTCAGCTTGTGAAAACAATTGAAGCTAAAAAAGGCGAGACAGAAACTGATATTTCAGAACTTCCTACAGGAAATTATCTAATAAAATCTTCCTCGGAATCTTATAAGATTATTAAAAAATAATTAGAAGCTTATTATTAAAGTTGAAACTAATAACCAGGGAAACTTAAATTATAAATAATAAGCGATTGTACCGCGAAAGATTCTAATGCATAAGTGTGATGATATCCCTGAAGAAATTCGGGGATTTTTCTTAAAAACTAATCATTAAAATATTAAAACCATGAACACATTTACACAAAATTGGATGAGTAACATCGATGGTAATAAAAAGCTTACCGAGCTTACCATACCGGGAACTCACGACAGTGCCACTTACGACACGGCTTTCATGCCTGCGCAATGCCAAACCATGAATTTTACAGATCAGCTCAATTCAGGAATACGCTTTTTGGATTTCCGTCTGAAAAGAGGATATGATGCAGATAAAGACCATGTATTGTGGTTTTATCACGGAAGCCTCGGCTTAAATCTTCATTTCGGACAGGTCATCAATATGCTGATAGACTTTTTACAGCGACATAAGGATGAGACCATCATTATGTGTGTAAAAAATGAGGCTGATCCCAGCAATGACAGTAAGCAGGAAAAGTTTTATAATGATTTTAATATTACCATTTCTAATAACTATCCTTCTTATTTTTACCGGGAAAACAGAATTCCGACCCTTGATGAAGTAAGAGGAAAAATTGTCTTTGTGAAAAGATTCGGTACCGGAACCGTGGACAGCAGCAGTGACGGTCTCAATTTATTTGACAAATGGCCAAATGATTCAATGGGTAATTTTGAAAATAACGGTGTAAAATACTATGTTCAGGACGTCTATTACAGCTGGTCAAAAGGTACAGACAGAGCGAATAAATTCAATGAATTCGTGAAAAGTGCATTATTAAATGCTGCAAGCGGAGATAAAGACAGATTATATTTCAATTTTACAAGCGGAACCGGTGCCACCGGAGGAATTCTCCCGGATACAACAAGGCCCTGGGATCTGGCGAAAGTGGTAAATCCTTTATTCTTAGACTATCTGAAAACGTATTCGAAAGGACGATACGGAATCATCCCCATGGATTATCCGGAATATCCTGATTATAAAAAACTGATCCAAAGCGTGATCAATACAAATGAATTTAAAGTTGCTGCTCCGGCAGAATTATAATAATTAAATAGAATCTTCTGAAAATTCAGAGGATTTTATTTTTTAAGCTCAAGAATATATTTGTTGATGTAAAGTTCTTTTTCCTTCGATTTGTATTGTTGAATATACCTCGGATGCTCCAGAACCGTCATTTTATCGAAAAGTTTTGCTTCTCGATTTAATTTTGAAATAAAATCAGCATTCTTTTTTCCCAAAATAAAAACTTCCGAAATATCGAGATGTAAGCTGAGGTGCTTTTTTAATGAATCAATCATAAAATCTTTTACGTCATTAAAAAGCTCTTTATCATCATAATAATTGGCATTGATCCAGCTTCCTTTAGATTTTCTGACAATAGTCAAAGGAAACGGCGAATTGATATAAATATCTCTGTAAAACTCTTCTACACCACCATATTCAGCGATCATGTCATACATAAAAACGGAAGAAACTTCATGAGTATACGTTGATTTCATTGTAATTCCACAAACGCTTTCCAGGCGTTTTGTGTCGGTGAAAGGAACTCCTGTAACGCCCGCTCCGTGGCGGCTTGGATTGATTCCGATCAAAAACTTCCTCTTATTGGAATCATTGTAAAACTTTTGATAAAATTGTTGCATCACTTCCATTGTTTCCGGATTATCCAGATATGGATTCAACACCTGAAAGTCATCGGGAAGATTTCCGCTGTATTTTAAATTCCGGTTAAAATCAACAACTTGTTCTGCAAAGGTTTTATTCATGTTAATCATACATTATTCAACATCAAATTCTTCTTCATTTTTTAAGCCTTTAATAAATGTTTCAAAATCTTTTGCCAGAAAAGTCTTTTTATAATCGCTTTCCTGATCAACGTGCACAACCTCCGGTTCACCATCTTTCCCACATTTTGAATAATCCAGCAAAATCATATCATGACCGGCAGACGGGCAATCACCTACATACACTCCATCGTTTGGATATCCCCATTCCTCGATCATAAACTTACTTCCCAATTCTCCGCAGATCGAGTACGTTTTATTCCTTCCAATTCCCATAATTCCGGTAATAGCTACGTGATCTTCCGCCCAGGAAGTACTTTCTGTTGTCGGAAAGCAAGATTTTTCCACCAATCCTCCATTCTGAATCCTCATCAGTTCGATGTATGACGCAGGAAGCTTGTAACCGAGCTCTTTCTCAACAGAAGCTATCATTTCATCATCCGGAAATTCTTCGATATAATCTCTCTCCGAATAGCTGCTTTCATTCCAGAAATCTGTAAAATCAAAGTCTTTGAAAAATTTTAATTCCATATTTAATTTTGATTAAAAAAAGGAGCCCTGTAAAAAAGCTCCTTAAAATTATTATTTATTTTGAATTAAATCAATCCAAACTGCTCAAAATGATGGGTAAAATGTTTTTTATGCATCAGTTCCCACATTTCTTTGTTTAATTTTCCGAACACGAAATTCATGTGCTCAGCTTGCGGATTTTCTTTATAATAAATGGAGAATCTCTTTAAATTATCCATGAAAGACTGTTTTGCAGCTTCCAAATTTTTATGTCTTAATTCCAAAAGCTTCTCATCTTCAGCTAAGAATGGTGCAGGGAAATCTTTCGGCATTTTTCTGTGATTGTATAAAGAATCCTGCCATTTTTCCAACTGCTCTTCCGGTGTAAAGCATTTATCTGCTTCCGGTTCGCCTAAACTCACCAAAACTCCGTGCTCCAAATGTTCAATCATCTGTTGAGGAGACATTTTGCCCCAACTTGGCTGGGTGTTTTCAGTTAAGCCATTTAAAGTTTTTTGAATATTTTTTAAGTTTAAATCGATGAAGGGAGATTTTTTCGCAACCAATGTTAAAATAGTCGCTACACAAACTATCTCATCTCTCTGATTCACAACCTCAACAAGCCACTTTACAACTCCGGAAGGAATATTTCTTCCCTTTACCCCACGGTTGATTTTTTCTTTTGCCGTCAAGTAAACCGTCATCGTATCTCCCGCATAAACAGGTTTGAAGAAAGAACAGTTTTCCAGTCCGTAATTTGCAATAACAGGTCCTTTTTTACCTGAAACGAACAATCCCGCCGCCGCAGAAAGGATAAAATATCCGTGAGCAACGGTTTTATCGAAGATCGTTCCTGTTAAGCTCGTTGCATCTGTGTGTGCGTAGAAATGATCCCACGAAACATTGGAGAAATTAACGATATCAGCATCGGTAACCGTTCTGCCCGCTGTTTCCAACGAATCTCCAACTTCAACGTCTTCAAAATATTTCTGAAAAGGGTGTTTATCTGCAAATTTTTTCTCCGCTCCCTGCTGATATACTTTGGTAATTGCCGTCAATGTATCCGGAGTACCCTGAATTGCTGTTTTCTGAAGGAAGAAATGAAGACCGCTTAATCCGCCCATTTCCTCGCCCCCACCAGCTCTTCCGGGACCACCATGCATCAAAGTCGGAAGCGGCGAACCGTGACCTGTACTTTCTTTTGCATTATCTCTGTTTAACACGAAAATTCTACCGTGTTGAGAAGCCATTTTCCATGAAGTTTCCGCCACGAAGTTGTCGTCATAAGAAACAATTGAACCTACTAAACTTCCTTTTCCTCTTTTTGCTAAGGCTGCAGCTTCTTCCGCATCTTTGTAAGGCATTAACGTAGAAACCGGCCCGAAAGCCTCGACATCATGAGAGATATTTTTCTCAAAAGGTTTATCATTTAAGAATAATTTCGGACTCATAAATGCTCCGTTTTCATAGCTTGCATCTACAAGCTCGTGTTTCCCGTCATAAACAAGTTCGTTTTCAGTTTTTAAAATATCAATTTTTCTTACCACTTCATCGTATTGCTGTCTTCCTACCAAAGAGCCCATTCTGGTTTCCCTGCTTAAAGGACTTCCGATTTTAGTCTGATCCAACGCTTTAGATAAAGCATTCTGAACGTCTCCAACTAAATTTTCCGGAACAATAATTCTTCTGATCGCCGTACATTTTTGTCCGGCCTTCGTGGTCATTTCGTTACGAACTTCTTTGATGAACAGATTAAATTCCGGAGTTCCTGGTTTAGCGTCCAATCCAAGAATTGAGCAGTTCAGAGAATCGGCTTCCATATTGAAACGAACAGCATTTCCGGCCACAGAAGGTAAAGATTTTAATTTTCTACCTGTCGTTGCAGAACCCGTAAATAATACAGAATCTCCATCCTGAACATAATCCAGAATATTTCCCGGCTCACCACAAACCAATTGAACGGCTCCTTCCGGAAGAATCCCACTTTCGATCATATCCTGGAAAACAGCATTCGTAAGATAAGAACCAAACGGAGATGGCTTCACGATTGAAGGAACGCCCGCCAACAATGAAGTTGACAGTTTTTCCAACATTCCCCAGACAGGGAAATTATAAGCATTAATCTGAATTGAAACCCCTTCACTCGGCGTTAAAATGTGAGTTCCCAGGAAAGTTCCATTAGCAGAGATTTTCTGAGTATCTCCATCTACCCAAAACGGAGTATTTGGGAGCATTCTCTTCGCCAATCCGGAATAGGTGAAAAACGTACCGAAACCTCCTTCGATATCTACCCAGGAATCAACATGAGTTGCCCCGGTTTTATATGATAATTCATAATATTTTTTCTTTCTTTCCAACAGGTAAAGCGCCACCTTTTTCAACATTTCTCCACGATCATAGAAAGTCATTGAAGAAAGATTTTTGTAACCGACTGTTCTGCCATAATCTAGAGCCTGTTCAAAATTCAGCCCTTCTGTATCAGAAACAGCAACCTTTTCTCCCGTTACAGCATTGAATAAAGGAATCCCGTTTCCGGTACCTTCAATCCATTCGCCGTGGATATAGTTTTTTAGTTTGTTCATATAGTTTTTTATTTTTATTCAAGGAAACCTAACGGGTTTTAAAAACCCGTTAGGTTTGATTATTAACAATTATTCTAAATTTAAAAAATCATATTCAACATTAGATTGATGATAATTCTTAAAAACATCTAACGAATCAAAATATTGCATGATCTCCATTCTATTCAATTTACTTTCTTTCTCAAGATTTAAATATGAATTATATGAAGAATGCTTCCATTGATCAACCTTATTTACAAATCCGTGATTAATTGGATTATTATGGATGTAATGCAAAACTTTCAGTAAATATTTCTCATCTGATATTTTCTTTCGCTTTACAGCGTTAAGAAAAAGAGCTCCTTTTCTATTATACTTTTTATTAAATGCCTTAGCATAAGAATTCAGAAAATTACCAAAGTTCTTCATTAAAAACTGATGTTCGTCTTCAACATTTATACCTTCAATATTTTTAAATCTTAATAGTAAATGAAAATGATTCGGCAACAGACAATACGCATAAATATCTGCAATTTGGATAATATATTTATCTAACTGTTTCAGAAAAAATTGATAGTTTGTCTCTTCACGAAAAATAAATTCTTTTCCATTTACATGAGAAAAAACGTGATAAACAGATTCAAACTCAAAACTTTCTGTATTAATCATTTTTAATTTTTAATTGAACTAATCTTTTTAAACCTAACGGGTTTTAAAAACCCGTTAGGTTTGACTTCGATCAGAATTATTTCACATCATCCCAAATGCTGTAATCAACAATTTTGGTAGGCGTTTGCTGAACATATTCTGTAAAAGGCTCGCAAGGCAGAATCGCGTCTTTCCCTTCTCTTGCCAGTTCCTGATACAATTTTGTGCCTTCTGTTTTCCATTTAATCATTTCATCAGAAACATCACGGATGATTTTTGCAGGACTTCCAACAATTAATTTTCTTGCATCACATTTGAAATTCGCAGGAACAAAAGCCAATGCACCAATGATGCATTCATCTCCGATAATGGCTTTATCCATTACGACAGCATTCATTCCAACAAGACAATTCTTTCCGATGTGTCCGGAATGGATGATTGCACCGTGCCCAATGTGTGCAGATTCTTCCAAAACAGTTTCAATCCCCGGAAAAACGTGAAGTGTACAGTTTTCCTGAACATTCGCACCGTCTTTGATGATAATTTTACCCCAGTCACCACGGATTACCGCGTTTGGACCGATATAAACTTCTTCACCAATTTCCACATTTCCGATAATCACCGCTTGTGGGTGAACGTAAGCGGAAGATTTTATGATGGGACGAATTCCGTGATATGAGTAAATGTTCATAAAATTTTTGTTGAAAATTTAATTTAACAATGTATCAATCTAACAGTTTATCAATGAGATTCTTCACTTTGTTCAGAATGACAGATCGTAAATTGTTACATTGATACATTTCTATATTGTTACATTATTGAAAAAGTTATACTTTTTCAATTACCATTGCATAACCTTGTCCAACACCGATACAAAGAGTACACAAGGCATATTTTTTATTTTGTTTTTGAAGTTCTAAAGCAGCAGAACCGATAATTCTGGCACCGGAAACTCCAAGTGGGTGACCGATCGCGATGGCTCCTCCGTTTGGATTTACTCTTGAATCGTCATCTTTTAAACCTAAGCTTCTGGTTACTGCTAAAGATTGAGCGGCAAAAGCTTCATTCAATTCGATAACATCCATGTCGTCTAGTGAAAGATTCAATCTTTTCAATAATTTCTGAGTTGCTTCAACTGGTCCGATTCCCATGATTCTTGGCTCAACACCAGCAACAGAAGATCCTAAAATCTTAGCTTTTGGTTTCAACCCGTATTTTTTAACCGCTTCTTCACTTGCTAAAATAAGAGCTGCGGCTCCGTCATTCATTCCTGAAGCATTTCCGGCAGTTACCGTTCCGCCTTCTTTTCTGAAAGCCGGACGAAGTTTTCCAAGACCTTCCATTGAAGAAGTTGGTTTAATGAATTCATCTTTATCGAAAATTTTTGGATCGCCTTTCTTTTGTGGAATTTCAACTTTTACAATTTCTTCTGCCAATCTTCCGCTTTCCTGAGCTTTTGTGGCTTTTTGTTGTGACCAAAGAGCAAATTTATCCTGATCTTCTCTGCTGATGTTGTGCATATCGGCTAAGTTTTCAGCAGTGTCTCCCATTCCGTCAACACCGTACATTTCTTTCATTTTTGGATTAATAAATCTCCATCCGAAAGTAGTGTCAAACATCTGGCTGTCTCTCCCAAAAGCTGTACTTGGTTTTGACATTACATAAGGTGAACGCGTCATATGCTCCACTCCACCTGCGATGTAAATTTCACCTTCACCAGAAGCAATTGAACGGAAAGCATTCGCCACCGCCGACATTCCAGAAGCACACAGTCTGTTTACTGTTTCACCTCCGATTTTGTACGGAAGTCCAGCTAATAAAAGTCCCATTCTGGCTACGTTTCTGTTATCTTCTCCCGCTTGATTTGCGCATCCGAAAATAACATCCTCAATTTCCTCAACAGGAACTTCAGGGTTTCTTGCAACAATGTCTTTTAGAACGATTGCCGCCAAATCATCGGCTCTCACTTCTGATAAACCTCCCTGTAATTTTGAAATAGGAGTTCTGATGTAATCTATGATATATACGTTGTTCATTTTTATTAGATTTTAGATACTAGATTTCAGATTTCAGACAAACACGAATCTGTTATCTGACATCTGATGTCTTTTATCTTTTTTATAATTCTATTACTTTTTTTCCTATTTTATAAACTGTCCCGACAAATTTCGCAACTAACTCTTCGTTTTGATTGGTAATTTTAATGTCGTAAACAGCGGTTTTCCTGGTGTCATTTACCAAAACACTTTCTGCTCTGAAAATATCGCCTTCTCTTCCGGCTTTGGTAAAATTGATGATACAGTTCAGGGCAACAGCCGCATCTCCGGTGTTGTTGGACGAAAATGCCAATGCAGAATCTGCAAAAGCAAATGTGACGCCTCCGTGAACGGTTTTTAACCCATTAATCATGTCCTTTTTGATGGGCATTTCCAGTAAACAATAATTTTCTTTAACCTCGATTATTTTGATATTCATCCATTGGGAAAAATAATCCTGATCGAACATATAATCTGCAACTTGTCTTGGATTCATTTCTAATTTACGCTTGTTATTTCTTCATATAATTCGTCAACCAATTTGTCATAAATACTCATGGTTTTACCAAGAATTATTTGCTCGTATGAAAGATTTTCTGAATTTGACGGATTTTCAGTTGGATAAGGAGCATTTACATCAATCCCATTTTCATTCGCTAATCTTTTGATCAGCTCTTTATATTTTTCATTAAATTTTCCTAATAATTCAAGCTTTTCCTGATAATCATTTATCGAAGAAAGCTCCTGAATGATGTATTCTTTTTCAATGAGAAGCCTTGTTTCTAATTCGGCCCGGAATCCGTCTATATCCATTTTTTAATCTAATAATTTAACAATGTAGCAGTTTACCAATGAGATTCTTCGCTTTGCTCAGAATGACAGTGCGATTACTACATTCTTAGATTGGTATATTGTTACATTTTACGCAGTAATGAGCTTTGTCTGTATCTTTCTTCCTGATATTCTTCGTAAAGATACTGTAGGGTTTCGGAGATTTTTGCATAACCGATTTCTTTTCCCCAAGCCAATAATCCTTTTGGATAATTAACTCCTTTTTGCATTGCTAATTCAATATCTTCATCGTTCGCAACGCCTAATCTTTTCGCTTCCACGGCTTCATTGATTAACATTGAAATAATTCTTAAAAATATTTGTTGATAAAGAGCATCGTCTTTTTGAGCAACAGGTTTTTCTGCACCTTCAGTGTAATCGTAGAAGCCTTTTCCGGTTTTTCTGCCGTGAAGTTTGGCTTCCGACATTCTTTGTTGTAATAAAGATGGTTTATATTTTGGGTCGTAGAAATAATCTTTGTAAACGGTTGTTGTTACAGAGAAATTTACATCAACACCAATTAAATCCATTAATTCAAAAGGCCCCATTTTGAAGTTTCCGATTGTTTTCATGGCTTCATCCACCTGTTCCGGAGTAGCGATATTCTCTTCAACAATTCTCAAGGCTTCACCGTAGTAAGGACGGGCAATTCTGTTCACAATAAATCCAGGAATATCCTTAGCAATCACAGGCATTTTGCCCCAATCTTTCATGAGATTGTAGATTTTTTCCGCTAAAGATTTTTCTGTAAGTAAAGATGGAATGACCTCAACCAAAGGCATCAAAGGAGCCGGATTGAAGAAGTGAATTCCGATGAAACGCTCCGGTTTTTGTAATTCCGCACCGAGAGAGGTGATTGAAATTGAGGATGTATTAGAACCAATCACACAGCTTTCTGAAACATGCTTTTCTAACTCCGTGAAAACTTTGGTTTTAATTTCTTTATTTTCGATAATGGCTTCGATGATTAATTCGCAATCTTTGAAGTCCTTCAATTCGGTAGCGATGGAAATATTAGCTAGAATTTCAGTCATTTTTTCTGCCGAAATTTTTTGTTTATCAACCAATTTAGTTAATGTTTTTTCCAAACCTACCGTTGCCGTTTCTACTTGTTTTGCATTCGCGTCATAGACCCAAACTTTGCATCCGTTTGTTGCGGCTACTTGTGCGATGCCAATTCCCATAGTTCCGGCACCGATAATTCCTACATTTTTCATTTTTTATAGATGTTAGAATCCAGAAGTTAGAAGTTAGACTTTCGCATGCTAATTTCTAACCTCTAATTTCTAATTTCTATAATTTATTTTCCTTTATAATTAGGTTTTCTTTTTTGTAAAAAGGCTTGTACACCTTCTTTAAAATCTTCTGTTTCAGCTGCTGCCTGTTGCAAATCACCTTCTAATTCCAGTTGCTCTTTCAACGTATTATTGTAAGAAGCTGCGAATGCTTTTTTAGTTAATTTAATCGCTGCAGTCGGCATATTTGCCATTTTTTCAAGGATTTCCATTGATTTTGGTGCGAATTCTTCCTCAGTGAAAACTTCAGCCACCAACCCGTAAGATTTTGCTTCTTCCGCAGATAATCTTTTTCCTGTAAATGCTAAGTAATTTGCCAATTGTCTCCCCAATAATTTTGGTAAGAAATACGTTCCACCCGTATCAGGAATCAATCCAATGTTTGAAAACGCCTGAGCAAAATATGATTTGTCAACTGCCAAAACAAAGTCAGAAATCAAAGCCAACATCGCACCAGCTCCTACTGCAGGGCCATTTACCAATGCTACAACCGGTTTTTTGCAATGTGTAATTTCTGTAACCAGAGGATTGTAATAATCTACTACAATTTTTCTGATAATATCGTTGTCATGATGCTCATTGCCTTGCACAAAAGCATCATCCAGGTTCTGACCAGAGCAAAAGGCTCTTCCTCTCCCTGAAATGGCAACACATCTTACTGTTTCGTCATCGCTGCATTCTTTAATAAAATCTTTTAGATCTGATAAAGAAGGCTTTGTAAGCGCGTTCATTGTGTCTGGCTGATTGAGGTAAGCAATTTTAAGTTTTCCGTCAAAATGCGTTTCAATATCGAGTTGTGTGTACATAATTTTCTAATTTAAAGATTAAATTATTTAAAAATTCAAAGATTTAACAATGTCCTAATATAGTCATAATGTGACAATTTATCAGTCTAACAATGTAACAATTGTAATGTCATGCTGAACATATTGGTAAACTGTTATATTTTATATTACTACATTAATTTTAGTGACATTTAAAATAATCAAAAGGCTCTAAACAGTCTAAACACTGATATGAAGCCTTACACAAAGTAGACCCGAATCTACTGATCTGCTTTGAGTTCATAGAACCACAACGCGGGCATTTTTTCGGTTTCCCGATGTAGTGTTCGTCGGCTCCTTTTTCGGGAGGTGAGATTCCGTAGACACGAAGTTTTTCTCTCGCTTCATCTGTCAACCAATCTGTTGTCCAAATCGGAAACATTTTAGTGACCACTTTCGCGTCCCAACCGTTTTCCTTCATGATCTTGATGATGTCTTCCTCAATAGTAAACATAGCGGGACAGGCAGAATAAGTCGGAGTAATGGTTACTTCACAAGAATTCTCGCTCGTAACTTTTGCTTCTCTTACAATGCCTAATTCCACGATATTGATTACCGGGATTTCGGGATCGGGAACGAGTTCTAATATTTCTAAAGGATTTTTCAATCTTTTTTACTTTGATTTTTTTAACGCAAAGTGCGCAAAGTTTTTTTTGACTACTAAACGTTTTTAAGTTCACAAAGGCGTTTCACTTAGCAAAGTCAACTAAGAATAAGTAAACTGATATATTTTACACGTTATTTGTAAACCTAACAGGTTTTAAAAACCTGTTAGGTTTCTATCTCTACCATGTGCACCCCGGATACGCTCTCTGCATATATTGCAATTCACAAAGGATAAATCCGAAATATTCTGTGTGATATCCTGTTCTGGATTTTGGCTGCATGAAATGATCTGTCGGATATTCCAACCCAAAATCGGCGAAATCTTTTTCTGTGATTGAGATAAACTGGTTGTATAATTCATCCACATTCGGAGTGATATTTAAAGCAATTAAATCATCTTCCCCTTCCACTTTTGCAAATAAACCTTTTGTATATTCCCAGATATTTTCGATGGCTTTTTCTAAACGCATTTTACTTTCTTCTGTTCCCTGAGCGAAAATTTTCATCCAGGAAGCAGCGTGAGTGTAATGATATCTCACTTCTTTCAAAGATTTCTGAGCAATGGCAGAAAGTTCTTCGTCAGCAGAATTTGACAATGCTTCATACATTAATTTCTGATAGACAGAGAAAGTATACACTTTAAGAATCGTCTGTGCATAATCTTCATTCGGAAGCTCGGTTAAATGTGCATTCAGATATTCATGTTCGTATCTTAAAAATGCCAAATCATCTTCACTTTTACCGTTATCGGCAACTCTTGAGGCGTAAACATAGAAGTTATTGGCCTGTCCAAGTTCATCCAAAGCGATGTTTGTCAATGCAATATCTTCCTCTAAATAAGGACCTTCACCGCACCACGCAGACAAACGCTGTCCCATAATGAAACTGTCGTCCGCTAGTTTTAATAAATAATTATATAATGGGTTCATTGTTTAGTAGATTTCAGATTTCAGACATTAGATTTCAGATTGACAATAAGTCTGGTATCTGATATCACATCTTAAAATCTTTATTAATTACATATTTTTTACATCGTTAGGAATATCGTAGAACGTCGGGTGACGGTACAATTTGTCATCAGCAGGATCAAAGAAAGCTTCTTTATCCACTCCTTCTGAAGTCACAATATATTTACTTGGAACCACCCAAACTGAAGTTCCTTCCTTTCTTCTTGTATAAACGTCTCTTGCGTTCTGCAAAGCCATTTCTGCTGTTGGCGCCTGTACAATTCCAACGTGTTTGTGAGATAATCCCGGTTTAGTCTGAATAAACACTTCCCACATATCTAATTGACTCATTTCTTTATGTTATAAATTTAAATGATTTAAAAATTCTTTATTTAAATATATTATACTTCACTCCTATTTTTAATGACTTGAAGTATATTATTCTGTATATCTTTCATTATCCATTCTCCCCAAAGCCCAGCATAAAAATTAAATGTTGTGTTGAGTGAAAAATTTGAATATAAAATCAAATCATATTCATTTTCTGATATTTTTTTAAGTACATATGTTCCGTTAAGCATATCAAAATATTCACCTCCAATTAAAATATGTTCATCTAAAGTCGTTGATGGAATATCATAAGTATTTGCTTTTATTTCAAAGCTCATTTTATTAAAATCCGAATAATCAGTAACCGTTTCGTTGAAGATTAAACCTTTTTCGAAAACAGCTTTTCTAAATCCACCTATTTCATTCTTATCTAAAACAGCTTCTACAGGCATCGGAAAACCTAAAAACTTTGTTAGCTTTGAATGCTCTTCATTAGATCCAATCCTTTTTACGGAAGTTACATTTTCCCAAATTTTCTCTTTGGTTGAATGAATTCTAATGCTTGTAAAAGTTTTAAACACCTGTTTTTGAGTTTTTATTGATTTCTCAATTGGTGCAATTAAAAAAGGCAATAATATTACAAGTGAAATATTCAATCTATCTCTTTTTCTAGATTTTATATAGCCTCCAAACAAGCCTCCTAATGATGAAAACAATAAAAACAAAGGTGTTATCATTATCCAGCAAGCCCATCCTTCAATTTGAAATGCTATTGTGACTGCTACAAAAAAACAAACTCCTACCCAAGGAAAAAAAATTCTATACGTATAGCTAGGTTTATCTTTCTCTTTTGACAAATAAATCATCAAAGCCCCTAACACAAAAGGAACAGTAATGAAAAAATTCAGAGACATGACACTGGAAAAATTTTCAAAAATATTTGCTCCAAATAACACTCTGATAAATGTTACTACAATTACAGGTATAAAAATAATTTTAAAATAATCCCAGTTCATAGAATCTAAATTACTTAGTCGCTTCTTGTTGTTTCTCTGCAAAAGCAGCCGCCGCTTCTTTTACCCATGAATTTTCTCTTTGAGCTTTTCTCTTCGTTTCGATACGTTTCTTATTACAAGGTCCGTTTCCTTTTAGAATTGTCATGAATTCATCCCAGGGAAGTTCTCCGAAATCGTAATGCTGTCTTTCCTCATTCCATTTTAAATCTTTATCAGGAATGGTTAATCCCAAGAATTCCGCCTGAGGAACAGTAACGTCAATAAATCTCTGACGAAGACTGTCGTTACTTTCTCTTTTTACTCTGTAATTCATAGAGATTTTTGAGTTTGGCGAACTGTCATCATTTGGGCCAAACATCATTAAAGCCGGCCACCAGAAACGATCTAACGAAGCCTGAGCCATTTCTTTCTGCTGTTTTGTACCACGGCAAAGTGCCATTAAAATCTCGTAACCCTGTCTTTGGTGAAAAGATTCTTCTTTACAGATTTTCACCATCGCTCTTGAATAAGGACCATAAGAATTTCCCATCAACATAACCTGATTCATAATCGCTGCACCATCAACCAACCAACCGATTGCGCCGATATCCGCCCAACTCAATGTCGGATAGTTGAAAATACTTGAATATTTTGCTTTTCCTTCCAACATATCTTCATAAGTGGCGTCTCTGTCAGCTCTGATGGTTCCGTTTCCTAGAGTTTCTGTTGCAGAATATAAATATAAACCGTGACCAGCTTCATCCTGAACTTTGGCCAAAAGAGCCATTTTTCGTCTCAATGAAGGTGCTCTGGAGATCCAGTTGGCTTCCGGCAACATTCCGACAATCTCAGAATGTGCGTGCTGTGAAATCTGACGAACCAATAGTTTTCTGTAATCATCGGGCATTACATCTTTTGGTTCTACTTTATTTTCGTCGTGTACGTATTGTACAAATTTTTCTAAATCCATAATTTTTCCAATTTAACAATGTATCAGTCTAACAATGTACCAATGATTGTTACACTGGTAAACTATTACATTGTTATATTAATTAAACATCATAATTAAGCATCACCACATTCGTTGTCGGGTGACATTGACACGTTAGAACGTAACCTCTGGCCACTTCATCTTCGGTAAGCGCGTAGTTTTTCTCCATGAAAACTTCTCCTTCCAAAACCTCGGCTTTACACGTACAACAAACTCCTCCTTTGCACGCAAAAGGTACGGGAAGATTGTCTTTCAATGCTTTATCTAAGATACTCTCTTTTTTGGAATTAAGGTGGAACGAATATTCATCGTCATCAATGATTACTGTCACCATACTTTCGATATTGGCAATTGCCTTGAATTCATCACTCATTTCCTCAGAATTTTCTTCGTCAGGAGCGGTGAAATATTCAAATAAAACCTGAATGGCAGGTACTTTTTTATCCTTCTTTAGATAATCTGCAATCCCTTTAATCATCTCCGAAGGTCCGCAGATGAAATATGTTGCTTCTTTAACATCGATTTCAGCATATCTTTCAAATAAAAGCTCTAATTTTTCAGGAGAAATTCTTCCTTCAAAAATCGGATCTTCATGCTGTTCGCGGCTTACTAAATAAACAACTTTCAGTCTTCCGTTAAAAGTTTCAACCAATTTATCGATCTCTGCCTTTTTCATCACATGATTCATGCTTCTGTTGCTGTAGAACAGATAAGCGTTTGAATTCGGTTCTTGGTAAAGGCTTTCTTTAATATTTGACAATACCGGAGAAATTCCGCTTCCTGCCGCCAGACCGATGTAAGTTTTCACATTAGTTGGGTGATAAGTGGTGTTAAAACCACCCATTGGAGGCATTACTTCAAGCATTTCATCCATGTGAAGATGTTCGTTGAAATAACCGGAAACTTTTCCGTTTTCCAGCAGCTTCACCAATACTTCTAGCGTGTTGCTTTTTTCACTCGGAGCATTGCAGATAGAATAAGAACGTCTCTCTTCGTTTCCGTCGATCATCATTCGGAAATTAAGATACTGCCCCTGCTTGAACCTGAATTTATCCTTCAGTTCCTCAGGAATTTCAACGGCTACATTCACTGCATCGTTAGTATCTTTCTGAACCTTTACGGTTTTTAATTTATAAAATGAATTCATTTTGTTTTTAGTATTCTATTAATTTTTCCACCTTCGCACTTAGGCAAACTGTCCTGAGCATGAATTTTCACTTTCGTGGTGATTCCTACCCGTTTTTTTATTTCGTTTTCTATACTTTTTCCAAAGTTTCCGACAAAAATAGCATAATCGTCGGTATTTATTTCAATTTGTTTGGCTTTTACAAACTCATCATCAATTTCCAGATCAATATCCAACGCAACACACATCTGTTCTTTTTCAATCGGTGTTAAATAATAATTTGGAACGACTCCTTCCACATGAGAAAATGCTTCTTCAATCTGACTTGGATACACATTCACCCCTCTTACAATCAGCATATCATCGGCTCTTCCAAGAATCGGTTTCATTTTAACCATGGTTCTTTTTGAGTTTTTGTCATAGTAAAGACTCGTTATATCGTTCGTCCAATACCGTAAAAGTGGCATTGCTTTTTTCGTTAAAGTCGTAATCACCAAAACGCCTTCTTCCCCGAAAGGAACCGGTTGTTTTGTAATCGGATCTAAAATTTCAGGATAAAAATGATCTTCCCAAATGTAAGCTCCACCTTTTTCCTCAAAATCTTCCATCGAAACTCCGGGTCCGATAATTTCACTTAACCCATAAATATTGGTTGCATGAACGCCTAGTTTTTCTTCAATATGATGTCTGATAATCTCCGTCCAAGGTTCTGAGCCTAAAACGGCATATTTTAAACTGATTTCGTCTGCCGAGATTCCTCTTTTCGCAAATTCATCAGCGATTGTTAAAGCGTAAGAAGGTGAACAGCAGATTACTTCAGGCTTAAAATCTATAATTAAATCAACCTGTCTCGTTGTCATTCCGCCCGAAATCGGGAGAACGCTCATTCCTAATTTTTCAGCTCCGTAATGAAGTCCAAGTCCGCCTGTGAAAATTCCGTATCCATAAGCGTTGTGTAACTGCATTCCCGGTTTTGCTCCTGCTGCATTCAATGATCTTGCTACTACTTCGCTGAATAAATCAACGTCTTCTTTCGTATATCCTACAACCGTTGGTTTTCCTGTTGTTCCGCTTGAACAGTGAATTCTCTGCAGTTCATTTTTCGGAACAGTAAATAATCCGAACGGATAATTGTCTCTTAAATCCTGTTTGTACGTAATCGGTAGTTTTGAAATATCTTCAATTGACCTTATTTCTCCAGTTGATATTCCTAATTCATCAAATTTTCCTTTATAAAAATCCGACTTCTCCTTAAGATAACCCACCAAATTCACCAGTCTCTCGGACTGGAGCTTTCTCAATTCATTAAGACTTAGATATTCAACATCAAACTTCATTACTAACTAACATTTGTTAGGTGTAAATTTAAAAAGAATTTTCTTCATGGCAAAATTTTTATGATTTTTGTCAGATTTTGAATTAATTGAGGTTTAGATTAAGGCAAATCTTGCGTTTAAGTTGTCATTCTGAACGAAACGAAGTGTATTGAAGAATCTCTAATAATAAAGTTGAGATTCTTCCTTTCGTCAGAAGGACAAATGGTGCTTAAAGGAAGGTAAAAAAATGATCATTACTTCTGATTTCCGAGAAGTCCGTAAAGTATCTTATCCCTAATTTCATCAGTAATTTCAGTAGTGGATTCAATATTTCTTTTGAACCAGAAATAAGAATTATTTAAAGTATGAAGAATAAATCTTGTCGTAAAAGTCGGTGATCTTAATTCCCAGTTTTCGGCTTTATAAATTTCAGAAATCAATTCCTCAACTTCCTGTTGATATTTTTTTCTTAATTCTACAAATTCGGGAAGCCTTTCCTCCAAATGTTTCCATTCATTGGAATAAATATGAGTAACATCGCGGTTTTTAAGAACAATTGATAAATGTTTATCAATAAATAAATTTAATTTTTCTCTTGGAGGAATATCAGTGTTTTTCACCTCCTGAAGCTCATCAAAAAATTCCTGAGCAATACCAAAGCATATCCATTCCAGAATTTCTTCCTTGGAACGGATGTGTGCATATAATGAAGCTGCTTTAATATTAAGCTTTGTCGCCAAATCTCTTACAGAACTTCCTATATAACCTTTCTCCTTGAAAAGTTCTACAGCAACGTCTAATATTTTCCTTTGTTTTTCTTTAAGTTCCATGTGAGACGCAAAAGTAATTATTTTGATTTTAATATTTGATTTTGTAAGAATTATTTTAACACAAGGTTCGCAAAGATTTATTTAAAGTAATTTCATATATTTTTGTTAGCAAAGGCGTTTCACTCAGCCAAGAATGTTTTGTTTGTCATTGACTGCGTTGAATCCTTTAAAGAGAGAATCTCCTTTAGCCGAAACTCACATTTTTAACCACCCCGTCAAATTCGTTGAATTTTCGCCACCCCTCCAAGGGAGGGGAATTTTTTACTCCGCTTGATTTATAGATCCTGTGACGACTTTTCCATTCTTTTAAATAAAATTTTTAATTATCGGAAATTTTGTCAAGTTAATTTTGAGTTAAAAATACAATATTCGGAAATTTTGTCCATATTTTTTGTAAATTTAATAATTGAACAGTTTTTGCGATAAAGTAATCGAATTAAATGATAAATAATTGATAGCATTAAGAAGCTAAGCCTGAAAATTTAGTTTCTTGATGTTTTTAGAAGAATAGAATAAATTTTGGTATTAATATTTTAAATCATTAAATCTTTTAATTTTTAAATCACTTATAATATGAACTTAAATCAATATACTGTAAAATCACAAGAAGCCATCCAGGCAGCACAGCAAGTTGCAATGGAATTCGGTAACCAGCAAATAGAACCTCAACATTTACTTGAAGGAATCTTTCAGGTAGATGAAAACATATCGCCTTTTTTATTAAAAAAATCTGAAGCAGATGCCACGTTGGTAAGAGAGCGCAACCGTGAAAATTTAGAAAAGCTTCCGAAAGTACAGGGAGGAAACATTTACCTTTCACAATCAGCAAACAAAGTATTGCTTGATGCGCCTAATATCGCTAAAAAAATGGGCGACGAATATGTAACGATCGAACATTTATGGCTTTCATTGTTAGATACCAATTCAGAAGTTTCGAAGATGCTGAAAGATATGGGCGTTACGAAAAGCCTTCTGGAAGGGGGAATTAAAGAATTAAGAAAAGGAAGCAAGGCGACTTCTGCAAGCTCAGAAGAAACTTACCAATCCTTAAATAAATATGCTAAAAACTTCAACGAACTCGCTGCCGAAGGAAAATTAGATCCAGTTATCGGGCGTGATGAAGAAATCAGGAGAGTTTTGCAGATTCTTTCAAGAAGAACGAAAAACAATCCGATTCTTATTGGTGAACCGGGAGTTGGTAAAACCGCGATCGCAGAAGGAATTGCGCACAGAATTATTTCTGGAGATATTCCTGAAAATCTGATGGATAAAACGTTGTATTCATTGGATATGGGAGCGTTGATCGCCGGTGCAAAATATAAAGGAGAATTTGAAGAAAGGTTAAAATCTGTCGTAAATGAAGTCATTAAATCAGACGGACAAATTATTCTCTTCATCGATGAAATTCACACTTTGGTAGGAGCTGGAGGTGGTGAAGGTGCGATGGATGCAGCAAATATTCTGAAACCAGCTTTAGCAAGAGGAGAATTAAGAGCAATTGGAGCAACCACTTTAAATGAATATCAAAAATATTTTGAAAAAGACAAAGCACTTGAAAGACGTTTCCAGAAAGTGATGGTGGAAGAACCGGATACTGAATCCGCAATTTCGATCCTTCGTGGAATTAAAGATAAATATGAAGCGCACCACAAAGTAAGAATTAAAGACGAAGCGATCATTGCGGCAGTGGAAATGTCTCAACGATATATTTCTGACCGATTTTTACCGGATAAAGCGATTGATTTGATTGATGAAGCTTCGGCGAAGTTGAGAATGGAAATCAATTCAAAACCTGAAGAACTGGATGTTTTAGACAGGAAATTAATGCAGCTGGAAATTGAATTGGCTGCCATTTCAAGGGAGGGCAATCAAACAAAAATCGACCATTTAAAAGAAGATATTTCGAAAATTTCCGAACAGAGAAATGAAATTAATGCTAAATGGCTGAAAGAGAAACAAAAATCTGAGGATTTAACCCAGATTAAAAAAGATATTGAATCTCTGAAATTAGAAGCAGAAAGAGCTTCAAGAGCAGGAGACTACGCAAAAGTTGCTGAAATTCAGTACGGAAAAATTAAAGAGAAGGAAGATGCTTTGCAGAAACTTGAACTAGAGATGCAAAACCATCAGAATGAATTGATTAAAGAAGAAGTAACCGCAGAAAACATTTCTGAAGTCATTGGAAAGTGGACGGGGATTCCTGTTACGAAGCTTCTTCAATCCGAAAGAGAAAAATTATTACATCTTGAAACCGAACTCCACCACAGGGTTGTAGGGCAAGATGAAGCGATTCAAGCAGTTGCTGATGCAATCAGAAGAAACAGAGCGGGATTGAGCGACGAGAAAAAGCCAATCGGATCGTTCTTATTCTTAGGAACAACCGGAGTTGGAAAAACTGAATTAGCAAAGGCATTAGCTGAGTTTTTATTTGACGATGAAAACAATATGACGAGAATCGATATGAGTGAATATCAGGAAAGACACAGCGTGTCTAGGCTTGTCGGTGCACCTCCGGGATATGTTGGATATGATGAAGGCGGTCAGTTGACTGAAGCAGTGAGAAGAAGGCCTTATTCCGTGGTTCTTTTGGATGAAATTGAAAAAGCGCATCCGGATGTCTTCAATACTTTACTTCAAGTTTTGGACGACGGTCGTTTGACGGATAATAAAGGACGTGTTGTAAATTTCAAGAACTCCATTATCATTATGACCTCGAATTTAGGTTCACACTTAATTCAGGAGAATTTTGAGAATATTACAGAAGAAAATCAGGACGAAATTGTTGATAAAACAAAAGATGAAGTTTTCGATTTATTAAAACAAACGTTGCGTCCGGAATTCTTGAACAGAATTGATGAAGTGGTGCTATTCCAGCCTTTAAGAAAAAAAGAAATTGGAAAAATCGTTCAATATCAGTTGAGAGGATTTAATGATATGCTGGCAAAACGAAACATCATTATGACTGCCACTCAGGATGCTGTAGATTATTTAATGAATAAAGGTTACGATCCTGCTTTTGGGGCAAGACCTTTGAAAAGAGTAATCCAACAGGAAGTATTAAATAAATTGTCAAGAGAGATTTTGGCAGGAACCGTGAATGACGGCGATAGAATCACTTTAGATTATTTTGAAGAAACAGGTCTGGTTTTCAGACCGGCAGAAATATAAGTAGTTTTTTTTCATATATATTATTTTTGTAAGTAAGTGCTGTAGAGAAATCTGCGGCACTTATTTTTTAGTTAAAATGTGAATTATTCTTTATAATTTTAATTAAAATTTACAATCCGTAAAAATACGGTAGAGAAAGGGTGAAAAACCGTGTCCTTTTAACATAAATTTTTTCCGAAATTTGCAGTACCAACTAACATCATACTATAAAAACTAGCTTTATGAAAACAAAACAAACTTTAGACGTTGAAACACTTGAGCCAATCTCAGTGCCAAACACCATGATATGCAACTTTATCCAGACCCTGATCAACAACTACAGAAACAACCATCTGGTGTCTATTAAGGATAAATTAGGCTTTGACGATGCACATTCCATCCATTTTGATCTGCCTACACTGAAAAAATTTATTTCTGACATCGAAACTGAAACTCAAAAGAGCAATCCTACTGTTACAGAAGAAGATTTAGGAATAAGATTTTATTACGCCGCATATCCGAAAACTGCTGATTGGGAAATCATGGCAGATACGCCAATCGGGGTAGAATATGCTCAAAAACATACTTTGGTCATGATTCCTACCATGAAAATGGAAGATGAAGAAGGTGAAATATTGCCTTACGACTTCAATCCTCTGGGTTCAGGTAATAGCGGTGAAGTTTTAGCAATGGCTTCCAGCAGAAATGTCAATGACCCTGCCGAACAATCGCTTGCACAGAATCACGGGACTTTGATACCGCCGGATAGCACGAAAACAGAATTATTCTAAAATTTTAGTTAATATTACAATCAAATAAACATCAAACACAATGACTGATTTCCAAAAAATGGTATATGAATCTATGTACATTGCAGAAGGACTTGCCGCTGTAATCTCTCTTATATTTTACAAACGCATAAAAGATCAGTCATGGAAATATTTTGTGTTTTACCTGATTTTTATTTTCCTGTGCGAATCCATAGGAAAATGGGCGGGGTATTTAATTGATTATAATAAACAGGCATTTTTCAACTATTTTGTAATCCCAGTACAGTTTATATTTTTCTATTGGCTGTATGCCGCAAAATCTTTCCGGAGGCCGAAGCTTTTCATTATATTATCACTGGTTTACCTGCTTTCATTCATCCCGAGTGAATTGCTGTTTTCCTCAGATAAAGTCATGCTTTCGTTAAATTATACCTTAGGCTGTCTTATTTTAATGATCCTGGTCGTGATGGAATATTATAAACAGATTAATGATTCCGAAATCCTTAATTTTGATAAAAACAGGATGTTTTATATTAATCTTGGGGTAACTTTATTTTATATCGGAACTTTACCGTTCTGGACTTTTTTGGAGCTGATAAGGCCTTACAGAGAAATTTTTAATATCTATTTTGCTTATTTTCTGATTTCCGGAATTCTTATGTATTTATTATTCTCAATTTCATTTATATGGGGAAAACAGAGCTCTTGATAACACTCATCCTTTTCAACATATTTTTTGTGTTGTTTGTGGCCGCCATCATGGTTTATATCCGAAAATATAAGCATCGCAAAAAGGAATATTTAAATGAAATTGAAGTAAAAAACGAAATTCATAAACGTGAGCTTTTGGCCACTCAACTGGAAATCCAACAAGCAACCATGCAGCAGATCGGGCGCGAGCTTCATGATAATATCGGGCAGAAATTAACATTGGTAAGCCTTTATACACAGCAACTTCTGTATGAAAACAAAGTTCCGGAAGTCAGTGAAAGAATCGATCAGGTTTCACAAATCATCAACCAGTCGTTGCAGGATTTGAGAAGCCTTTCAAAAACTTTGACGGATGATAATATTAACCAAAAGGAAATCGTAACTTTAATACAGGAAGAAGTAGACAATACCAATTCTTTTAAAAAATGTAAAGTAAGTTTTGAGCATAATTTTAAACAGCTCGATTTAGGATTTGCCCACAAAAATGTACTTTTGAGGATAACGCAGGAATTTATTCAGAACAGCATAAAACATGCAAAATGCAAGAATATTTTCATTAACCTGAATACTTCCGAAGAATCACTTTGGGAACTGAATATCAAAGATGATGGTGTAGGATTCGACAAATCGAACATTAAATCCAACGGCATCGGACTTACCAACATGAAAAACAGAGCCGAGATCATCGGGGCAGATTTCAGTCTCGACAGTGAGAAAAGCAAGGGAACAACGCTCAATATTATTTTAAAAAGACAGCCATGAAAAAGACAATCGTAATTGTTGACGATCACGTACTTATCGCCAAAGCTTTAGAAGGAATTATTGATAATTTTAAAGAGTTTGAAGTCATCTACGTTGCCGAAAACGGAAAAGACCTCATCCAGAAATTTGAAAACAACAGCAAAGTTCCGGATATCATTTTAATGGATATCAGCATGCCGATCATGGATGGTTTTGAAACCGTTCTCTGGCTTAAGGAACACCACCCGAACATCAAAGTAATGGCGCTGAGCATGCAGGGTGACGACAAAAGTGTGATCAAAATGATCAAAAATGGAGCAAAAGGCTACTTACTGAAAAACACCCATCCGAAAGAGCTGGAAAACGCCTTAACAAAACTCAATACAGACGGATTTTTCTACCCGGAATGGGCTTCAAAGATTATTTTTTCCAATATGAATAACGAAGATTCTGCGAACAGTATAAGAATTTCCGACCGCGAAAAAGAGTTTTTGAAATACACCGTAACCGAGCTGAGCTACAAAGAAATTGCCGATAAAATGTGCTGCAGCCCAAGAACCGTGGAAAGTTACAGGGATCAGCTTTGTGATAAATTAGATCTAAAAACCCGCGTCGGACTGGCTGTTTTTGCCATTAAAAACGGTTTTGCGGAATCTTAAATTAACATTCACTTATATTTAAACTTTAAATCCTGTCTTAATTCCAAGATGGGATTTTATTTTTTAACCATAATTTAAATCACGTTTCGGAGTACTATGCAAATTTTAATAAATCATAATATTTTAAATCAAGTTTAAATTTTACATAAAAATCAGAAATAAACGAGATTGAATATAAACAAATCAATTGAAAATAAAAATAATTATTACATCCATAACATATCTTGAAAATTATTATTGCATATTAATTGAAAAAAAATTAATTTCATATTCTTAATTACAAAAAAGAGAATTTATGAAAAAACTATTATTCGGAATCCTTGCGCTGGGATTAGTATCATCTTGTAACAATGACAATTTGACCAACCAGTCTGAAGATTCATCCACAACTCCTGAATCATCAGGTTTATTCAAAAGAGGTTGTGCTTCTGAAGAAGTACGCCAGGAAGCTTTAAAAAACAATGCTCAGCTTAGGCAGAAATACGAAGCTTTGGAAGCCCATACTGAAAAGTTCATGAATGATGTAAAACTAGGAAAAGTCCTTCCCGATGGTACGGTGGAGATTCCTGTGGTTGTAAATGTTCTTTACAGAACGGCAGCAGAGAATATTTCAGATGCACAGATCCAGTCTCAGATTAATACACTGAACGCCGATTTTTCAGCCACAAATAGTGATATTAATAAAATCCCGACAGAATTTGCTGCTGTAGCCGCAGGAAACACAGGCGTAAAATTCCGTCTGGCACAGGTAAACAGAAAATCTACAACGGTAAGAAACTGGAGAACGAATGATGCAATGAAGAAAACTTCATCCAAAGGATTGGATGCTACCGACCCTACTCATTATTTTAACATTTGGGTAGTGGGAGAAATGGGAAGTGTATTAGGATACGCAACTTTCCCTGAATCTGCAGGACTTTGGAATGACGGCGTTGTAATTGCAGCCAAATATTTCGGTAATACTTCTGCAGTTCCTTATAACTTAGGAAGAACTGCGACTCATGAAGTAGGTCATTACCTGAACTTAAGACACATCTGGGGAGATGCTAATTGCGGAAATGACCTGGTAGCGGATACTCCAACACAGACTACCGCCAATTATGGTAAGCCGACTTATCCTTTGCTTAATACATGCAGCGGCGTTCAGAGATCTGTGATGTTCATGAATTATATGGACTATGTGGATGATGCAGCGATGTTTATGTTCTCAGGAGGGCAGAAAACAAGAATTCAATCTGTAATTGCTTCAGCAGGACCAAGAGCAGGATTGAGGATAAATTAAAAAGCTCAAAACATTTAATAATAAAGCCTGAGAAATTCTCAGGCTTTACTTTTTTATATATTTTTCAAATTATCTTCCGGCGTATAATCTATATAAATACCACCATCCAGATTCACAGATTTTACTTTTTTCTTAATCGGAATGGTCAGCATGGTTTGTTTTTGGTCTTTTTCCCAAACTGATGGTGAAAAATGCAGCTTTTCCACAGTTCCGTCTTCATAAGTCAACAACGCATCAAAAGGAATAGCAAAACCTCCGACATTGTCAATATTCACAGTAAGAAGATCGTTCATTTGAGAAATATTGGAGATTTTAAGATCAATATAATTGTTGGTATAAAACCAGTTGTTGAAGAACCAGTTCAGATTTTTCCCGGATCCTGTATTCATCGAATTAAAATAATCCCATGGAGTTGGGTGTTTCCCGTTCCAGTTGTTCATATAATGATGTAATGCTTTTTTAAATAAATCATCACCCAGATAATCCTTTAAAGCTAAATAAGACAAAGAAGCTTTCACATAAGAATTGTTTCCATATCCTGCTCCACTTACCTGCGTACTCATCGAAATAATTGGCTGATCCTGTTCTGCCGAAGGATCATTGATCCATCTTTTTACCCTGAAATTCTGGTAAAATTCTTTCGCCGCAGCTTCACCATTTTCATCAATCCCAATTAGATATTCCAGAGTGGTTGCCCAGCCTTCATCCATGAAAGCATACCGCGTCTCGTTAATTCCCATGTAAAAAGGAAAATACGTGTGTGCAATCTCATGATCTGCCGTCAATCTCGCATCCTGAAAATTATCCGGAATGCTGGAATCGTTGATCATCATTGGATATTCCATGTCAGCATACCCTTGAATTGCCGTCATTACATTGTACGGATATTCTATACCCGGCCAGTTTTTTGAGAACCAATCCAGGTTGTAACGCATCCAGTCTACATAATGTTCAAAATCTTTTGCTTCCGGCCTGTAACCCGCCTGAACACTGGCTCTTTTTGTTTTCAGCTGAACACTTGCCGCATCCCAGACATAATGATTGCTCAATGCAAAACAAAAATCCGTGATGTGGTTGGCCTTGAATTTCCAGACATTCCATTTATTTTGTTTGGTCACTTTTCCGGATTCCATTTCCTGTTTGGTCGCAATATGAATTACCTTATCGCTTTTTAAGGAAGCTTTATATCTTTTCAAATATTCAGGCTGCAAAACAGCATCAGGATTTAAAAAATCCCCCGTTGCCCAGACAACATAATTTTTAGGAGCCGTGATCGCAAAATTATAATCATTAAAATCATTGTAAAATTCCTGTCTATCAGAATGTGGAAGCATATCCCAACCGTTGTAGTCGTCATATACAGAGATTCTCGGGAAAGAATAGGCTACGTAAAATGTTTCGGGATCAATCTGCCCTTCCCTTCCGCTTTGTACGGATAACGGATATTCCCACTCTATTTTTATTTCTGCTTTTGCTTTAGATTTTAAAGCTGAATTTAATTTTATCTTTTCAACCGTTCCCCAATCATCACTATTTACAGTATATTTTTCACCATTTACGATAAATGATTTAATATCTAAACCTAAAGACAAAAAATCCTTGGAAACAAAACCGGATCTTGGAGATTGTGGCTTGTGAAGATTATTAACGAATCTTATGGCTAATTCATCAAGATCGTCCGGGCTGTTGTTGCTGTAGACAATTGTTTCTTTCCCTGAAACTGTTTTTGAGTTGGCGTCCACCTTTACTTCAACATTATAAATTCCCTTATTCTGCCAATAATTTTTGCCCGGTGCTCCCGACAAATCGCGGGTTCCGTTTTCGTAGGCTTTTTTAATATTTCTCGGCATATATAGTTCCTGCGCGGAAAATTGCCATGAAGCCAACAGCAATAAACCCAAAACCAATCTTTTCATTAAAATCTTTTTTATATAGGTATTAATTTAACATAAAAGTAACAAAAAACAGCAATACAATTATTGCTCGTTTGTATAATTTTTCTGATCCAAATCATTCAAAAAAGTCAGAAGGTTTGTCATCCTGAAAGTATTTAAGCAAAGTTTTAGAAATAGTATGAAATGATTCGTGCATGGATCTTTTCAGGATGACAAACGCTGTAGATAATTAAAACTGCAAATCTACCAAAACCGGGAAATGATCCGATGGATACAGCAGGTTTTCCCTTCTGTCGTTAATATGTCGGTGAGATTTTATTTTGAAACCTTTTGTAAAAATATAATCAATCCTGTCTTTTGGAACTTCATTGACATTGAATGCTGTAAAAGTTCCTTTCGGGCCGTAATGTTTCGTTTCAGAATGATAAAAAGTATCCTGCAGGTTTTGTGAAATAATTTTAATCGGTTCTGAGTCTTCCGTTAAATTAAAATCACCGCTTAAAGCTACAGGTAAATTTTTAGGATTGATTTCTTTGATTTTCTTTAAAATTAATTCTGAAGATTTTACCCTTGCAACATTTCCGATATGATCAAAATGAATGTTCAGTGCCATAAATTCTTTCTTAGATTTTTTATCCTTGAAAACAGCGTAAGTACAGATTCTATTCAAAGCAGCATCCCAGCCTTTTGAAGGTTTTTCAGGCGTTTCGGAAAGCCAGAACGTTCCTGAATTAACAATCTGCAATCTGTTTGTATCATAAAAAATAGCAGAAAACTCTCCTTTTTCCTTACCATCATCTCTTCCAACACCTACATAATCGTAATTTTTTAAACCGTTTTTAATATCCTTCATCTGATCCGGAAGTGCTTCCTGAACGCCGAAATAATCGGGATGATAGTACGTTAATAAATCTGCAACATCCTGTTTTCTGTTCGTCCACGAATTCTCTTTATCAGAATCTACATTCAGCCTGATATTGAAACTCATTACTTTAAGATCCTGAGAAAACCCCAACGCAAAAAACATCATAAATACGATTGAAAATCTGAAATTCATAACCATATATTTTAATTAACAAAGCAACAAAAATAAGACTTCTCCGGAACAGAGAAGCCTTAAATATCAATTATATTGTTAAATTATCTTTATCTTCTTCAATAGAAAGAAAATAATCCTTAAAATCTTTTGGTGAAACCGGCTTTTCACTTTCTAATTTTACTACCCCTATTGTTTTGTAGTGAGCCGCCGGTTTTATGTTTTTCTTTTTAAGTTCTGCTTCAAGATCTTTGATATTGATGTCATGTTTCAGAACTGCTAGGTATGTTTTCATGTTTAAACCTGTATTAATCCGCTTCCGATGTCACGATATTTCAATCCTTCAATCGGTTTTGCTTTGGTTTCTATCAGTTCCCAGATTTCTTTTGCAGATTTTTCGGGAAACTGCTCCATGAAAAGCGCGGCAAGTCCTGAAACATGTGGTGCAGCCATACTTGTACCGCTCATGGCGTAATAATCACTGCTTTTATTTTTTGTATTTTTGGGATACGAACTGATAATATCAACCCCTGGAGCGCAAATATTTATGCAGCCTCCTGTGGTAGGATTGAGCCCGGCATTAGAAAATTTTGCGACTTTCATTTGTCCGTCAATCGCAGCAACCGACATGATGGAAGCGGCATTGGCGGGAGAAGAAACAGGTTTCGGAATAGAAGGCCGACTGCTGTCGTTTCCGGCTGCAGCTATGATTAAACAGTTATTTTCCAACGCTCTCGCTCCTACCGTTTCAAAAAGCGGTGATGGTGCTTCATTTAATTTTACTACAGATGCTAATGACAATGATAGAATCCTGAATTTCTTGGTAATCGCCCAGTCTATCGCATCAATGACGCTGCTTGTTGTTCCTTTTCCTGCATCGGAAAGAACTTTGGCAATTTTTAAATTAACATCTTTTGCAACTCCATAACGTTTTCCGTTGTCGAGCCTGATATTTCCCGCTGCAACTCCGGCGCAATGGGTTCCGTGACCGTTGGGATCGCGGTTCCAGTCTTCCCCGCTTATGAAAGATTTTCCTTCAATTTCTCTTCCTGAAAAATCAGGATGCGAAAGCTCAAGGCCGGTATCCAGAATACAGATATCAACATCTTTTCCCGTGTACAGGGAGCTTTCGAGACCTAAAGCTTTTAAGCCCCACTCCATTTCTACCAAGGGTTTTTGAGGCAGCGGCTTATTTATAATATACTTTTCCAGCTCGGTGATTTTGCCTGCAATTTCTGCGGACTGCTTTTTCAATTCATTAATAATTGATAATTCATCTGCTGAAAAAAATTCTCTTTCTTTTTCAAAATAAACGATCGGATTCGAGTCGTTTTTTACGGCACTTTTCAGTTGTGCTTCATCCATATTTTCAACGACCAGAATGCCGAGGTTTTTGTATAAAACTCCGTTTTCATTATCAATCACTTCATAAGAACGGTTTTCAGATGAAAGAAATTCTGATGAGGTGATGGTGACCTCCAATTCATTCTCCACTTTTCTGAGGGAATTTTTCTGCTGATCATCCAAAACAACAATATATCTTTCTTTTTCCATGGCAATTTGTTTTTTAGTTTAATTTTAAAATAACTTCTTCAAGAATTAAGAAAATATCTTCCGAAATCATGGTCAGTCGTAGTTTTTTATTAATTCCGGAAATCTGCGTATTCTGATTGACCAGTGAGGTCCAGAATACTTCAATCTTAGCAACAGAATTCAGCTCCTTTACTTTGTCATCATCCAAGATTCCGTTTTGATATAAAGAAATAATTAACCCCGAAAGCAATTCTTCCGCCTCGTCGAGCTTCTTTTTTTCTTTGGCATGCATTTCCATTAAAAATCCATGAATTGTCTCCATCGCATTGAATGAAAATCCCCAAAGCGTTTCACGTTTTGCCGACGTTATTTTTTCCATCTGAACTGGATTAAAACCTCTCTTTACAGTAGAAATCATATTCATGACTTTCAACACTTCAGACTCATAAGTGGTATTTCCTTTCGATCTTAAATATTCTAAAAATTCATTAAGAAATGTCTCAAACTGCCCATCAAAATCAAAAGATTTCAACAGATAAAGCTCCTGAACTTTGTTGAAATGTTCCAGCAATTCCTGAATTTTCTGTATCGTATGATGAACGAGTTCCTGCATTACTCAAAAGTTATTTGTTCGATGGTTTTTCCGTCCTTATCCTGGTAAGAAACGATTCTGATTCCCTCTTCCTCCATTTCCACGTGAAGGTTGATGAATAATTTGTCCTTGTCTTCGGCGGAATTGGTGTTTGGATCGATATAAATGTTGTTTAATTTTGAATTAATCAAGCTGTACCTGTTCAAAACTTCTGAATAAATTTGTTTTAAAGCAGTAGATTCCTCTTCGGTTGTTGTCCCTTCTGTTGGTCTTGCCACCGGTTTTTGCGGAGTTGCGGCAATGGCTTTTGTCGGTAATGGTTTAATATCCGGAGTCTGTGTCGTGGTTTCAATTTTTGAAAGTCGGCTTGATTCCATTCCGCCACCACCTCTTACATTATTCAATATTCCTTTAAAATCGTCATTCTGAATAGTTTTTGTCGAAATCGGCTGGATGTTCAATTGTCTTTCTTTATTAATGACAAGAATTCTTTTGTTGACGTCATCAATTAATTTTGATTCATCTAAAGGAAAATTCCTGTCCGCATCAGAATCAATATCGGTGATTTTGATGGGAATATCCATTTTCACGCTCGGAAGCGAATATCGGGGAACTTTAAAATATTTTAAATACTCGTGATTAGCATATTCTTTTGCGATGGCAACCGCATTTTCGTCTGCTTTTTTACGAGCCTGAATTATCTCGTTATTGAGATAATCCAGGTAATCTGATAATTTGACCATGTCTCGTAAAAGTTTTTATTGAGCAAGCAATCCAAGAACTTTTTCCAATCCTGCAGGCATTTCGTCATTCGTAGCCTTTACTTTTACTCCAAGAGAATATTCTTTTTCCACTTTAATTCCTGTGCTTGAAGTTCTCTTGTAAGAAACGTCCACATTGAATTTCACCGGCCCGAAACCTCCTGAAGCTCCTGCTTTGATCCCGAATTCGTCGCTTACGTCTTTTGTATACGTTGAATTTAATTTTACGTTAAAATCTACATCACAAGTTTCGATTCTAAAGCTTGGAACATTCAATAATGCGATGAAAGGAACTGAAATTTCAACATCCTGCTCGATCGTAGCATCAACGTTTGGAGTTTCTTCTTCATTTTTGTACTCAGGATTCGGCACATGTTTTTTGTACTTGAATTCTGCCATACGAAGTTTGTTGTTGTCCCCGTCTTTTTCAAATCCAACTTGTTGGATGAAATTTACCGTACTGATCGCTGCATTAGACTGAGCTTTTACACAAGCATCAAGCGGTCCTCCGATGATTTTCGCGAAATCGATACTTCCTAATTCTGCCGCAAAATCTGCACTTTCCGCACCTGACGTTTTAAAAACCTGATCATCAGCAGCCATTCTTCCGGAAATCATTTTTAATATTTCTGAAGACACTCCAGCGAAAGACTTCTCCCATTTTTCATCGTAATTTTTCTTGAAGTTTTCGATGATGCTTAATAAGTCTTTGTTTGAAAGATTTGCCAGCTCAGAAGTTTCGATTCCTGAAACTTTTTCGTAAACTGCAGGGGTTAATGATTTTTCCAATCCTGTTAAAAGGTCGATCAATTCATTTTTTGATTTCTTAGTGTGGTTTGCTTCCAACACCGACTTTAATGTTTCCATGTTTTTTGTTTGTTTTGGTTATTAAAAAATTTCTACTGCAAATTTATGTCGCCTGCCAGTGAAGTATATCAGTAAATTTCCTAAACCTTAACCGTAAAATCCCCCAAAATAAAAAAGTAGATCCCGATTGAGAATCTACTTTTTATTTTAAGGTTTTACTTTCTTACAAAAACCTATTGTATTGTAGTGGCATTGTCATTCTGACAAAGGAAGAATCTCGGCATCATTTATAGAGATTCTTCATTCCACTTCGTCCTATTCAGAATGACAATAAAAACATTAATATATTGTTAATTAGACTTCTTGGCCTTAATCATTGCTTCCAATGCATCCCACATTTCCTGTGGAATAGCTTCCAGCATATTAAATTCGCCTGCACCCTGCAACCACTCTCCGCCATCAATTGTTACGACTTCACCATTTACAAAAGATGAAAAATCAGAAACGAGGTAAGCAGCAAGATTGGCCAGTTCCTGATGTTCTCCGACTCTTTTCAGCGGATTTTTTTTAGCTAAATCAAACTGATCTTTCATATCACCCGGAAGCAATCTGTCCCAAGCTCCTTTCGTAGGAAACGGTCCCGGCGCGATTGCATTAAAACGAATATTATATTTTCCCCACTCAACAGCGAGAGATCTTGTCATTGCTAAAACCCCTGCTTTTGCACAAGCTGATGGAACGACGTAAGCAGAACCTGTCCAGGCGTAAGTTGTTACAATATTTAAAACCGTACCCGAAGTTTTTGAATCAATCCAGTGTTTTCCGATAGAAAGTGTACAGTTTTTTGTTCCTTTTAAAACAATATCTAAAATAGAATCAAATGCGGAATGTGTCAATCTTTCTGTTGGAGAAATGAAATTTCCTGCTGCATTATTTAATAGAATATCGATTTTTCCGAATTCTTTTAATGTCGCTTCTTTCATCGCTTCCACCTCATCCCAATTTCTTACGTCACATGCAACGCAAAGAACTTTTCCGCCCGTTTCCTCTTCCAATTCTTTGGCTGTTCCCTGTAATTTCTCCAAATTTCTGGAAGTGATCACTACTTTTGCACCCAATTGAAGGAAATATTTGGTCATTGCCTTTCCAAGTCCGCTTCCGCCACCAGTAACGATGGCAACTTTATCTTTCAAAGCATCTTCACGCAACATCGGCTGTGTATATAGATTCATATTTTTTATTTTTCTTAAAAATAGTAAATATTGAGACGCGGTGCTTTAAAATAAGTTAAGAAATGATGCTGCAAATAATTGTTTTGATTTTAACCTTAAAGAATCAAAAGAAATGATTTATAAATAAGAATTTCAAACTTTACAAAATAGTATGGTAAGATTTGTGTGTAGATCCTTGACAGAGATGACAATTTTTCGAATATTTCCCAGTATTTAAATGAATGACTACAACCCTAGCCCCGATTGTAGCATTGTTTGAGCTCATTTTCCTGGTTTTTTGGTTGCGGCGGCTTTGCCGCCGCAACCAAAAAACCAGGAAAATAGCGAGTGCGAAAAGCGGGAAATTGCTCCTTAAAATAAATACAAAAAACAACCTGACAAAATTATCAGGCTGTTTTTATATTGAACAAGATTAAATTAATTATGAAGTCACCACAGTTCCCTTAAAAGAAAGAGTTTTTGGAGTTTTGCTGTCGCTTGTGGTAACGTTTACCGTTTTCATAAATGCACCCGGAGCTGCTGCATTATAGCTTGCTTCTACAAATCCTTTTTTTCCCGGAAGAATTGGCGTTTTTGTGTAATCTGCTGTTGTACAACCACATGATGGTGCTACATTTTCGATAACGATTGGCTTTTTCGTTGTGTTAGTAAATTCAAATCTGATTAATTTTGGTTTTCCCTGAGGAATATTTCCAACATCAATAGATTCTGATTTCCATTTGATTGCATCTGCAAGTACTTTTACGACAGGGGTTCCTTCAACAGGAAACACATTTGCGTAAAACGGAGAGAATGCCAAAACTGCTAAAAAAGCTGTAATTTTTAAATTTTTCATGATATAAATTTTTATTAATGGTTAAAAATGAAACCGATTGTTATTTTTTGATATAGCAAATGTAAAGCTGAATATTGGTGTAACTTGTTAATCGCTCTCAAACATTTGTTAACAAGTTGTTAATGATAAAAGATAAATAGATATTTTTGGATAATATTGCTTCATTAAATGGAAATAAAAAAACTCAATATTATAATAACTCTCGGGTTGATCGCTATTATCGGAATTTTGATAGCCCAACTTCTATGGACAAGACAAGCATATAATCTTGAGGATAAAAAATTTAACCAAACGGTGAACATTGCTTTGCTGGAAGTGGTTGACAAACTTTCTGGTGGGAAAACTTCTTTTAATGAAAGCCCGGTACAGAATATTTCTAATGACTATTATGTGGTAAATATCAATAATGAATTTCATCCAGCAGTATTGGAACATTATCTTAAAACTGAATTTACACGTCTGCAAATAAATACCGATTATGTTTACGCATTATACAATTGCCATAGTGACAAAATGGTTTATGGAAAATACATCTCTACTCATCAGGAAAGTCCAAATAATAAGGTTATTAAATTCCCAAAACATAAAAATCTGGTGTATTATTTTTCAATCCGTTTTCCGGATAAAACGACGTATCTGATTAGTTCGCTGCGTTTTTGGTATTTGCTGACGTTTGCTCTTATCATCATTCTTTTGGTGTATGTTTATTCTATTTATACGATTATTCAACAGAAAAAATTCTCGGAGCTGCAACGGGATTTTATCAACAATATGACCCATGAGTTCAAGACTCCTCTTTCATCCATACTTTTGGCTTCAGAAGCATTGAAAAAGCAAGAAATAATAAAGGAAAATCCTAAACTACAAACCTATATTTCGATTATCACCGATCAAAGTTACAAGCTTAATAATCATATTGAAAAAATATTGAATATTGCTAAAAATGACGCTTCGGGATTGTCATTAAAACCTCAAAGAATAATTTTATTGCCTTTTATTCAGGAAATTGCAGACACCATAAAGCAAAAGAATGAAAATCTTTCTGTCAAAATAGAAATTGACAGCAATATATCAATCATTGCAGATGAATTTCACTTTACAAATATCATTTATAATATTTTAGATAATTCTATTAAATATTGCGAAACTAAACCTGAAATTATTATTTCTTCATTTAAGGATGTAAAAGGTTTATATTTAAAATTTAAAGATAACGGGATAGGAATTCCTGCTAAAAATATTCCTCATATTTTTGATAAATTTTACCGGATCAATACAAAAAAAAGTGATGAGGTGAACGGTTTTGGACTGGGCTTATTTTATGTAAAAAAAATCGTTCAACAGCATAACTGGAAGATTTCAGTTGAAAACAACATCGATAAAGGGATTACTGTCACGCTGTTTTTACCGTCACAAAAATAATAGGGCAAATCATGGAAAAATCTAAAATTTTATATGCCGAAGATGATAAAACCATCGCTTTTCTAATTCAGGATAGTCTGGAAAATTATTATGAAATCGACTGTTATTCTGACGGGAAATCGGCACTTGAAGCATTCAATAATGGAAGTTTCGACATCTGCCTGTTAGATATCATGATGCCTGAAATGAACGGTTTTGAATTGGCACAATATATTCGCGATAAAAACTCTGAAATCCCTATCATTTTCATCTCCGCAAAAGCTTTGAAAGAAGACAGAATTAAAGGCCTGAAAATCGGAGCAGATGATTATCTGGTAAAACCATTCAGTATTGAGGAACTTATTCTTAAAATTGAAGTTTTCCTGAAACGATCAAAGAAAACAGAATCTTTTCCTCAGAAATACAAAGTCGGAAAATACAATTTCGATCCTAAAAATTACACTTTACAAGATGTAGAAAACACTATTTCGCTTACCCAAAGAGAATCCGAATTGCTTCTATATTTCATCCTCCACAAAAATACAGTCTTAAAAAGGCAGGATATTTTAAAAGCCGTTTGGGGCGACGATGATTATTTTATGGGACGAAGTCTGGATGTTTTTATTTCAAGATTGAGAAAAGTTTTTGCCAATGAACAAAATATAATCATTGAAAATCTGCACGGAATTGGTTTCCGCTTTTCTGAAAAATAATAAGTTACATTAATCAAAACAATAAAAATTATTCTTTGATTTTGATTACTTTTATCATTCGAAAATTTACGTATTCATGAAAAATTCGGGAACTTCTGTTTTTCTATTATTTTTATTATTTAATTTAAATTTTAAAGCTCAACAATTCGAAAAGCTCTATCAATATGTCAATCCATTAATCGGGACAGAAAAAATGGGACATATATATCCCGGAGCAACTGCACCTTTTGGAGCCGTACAATTAAGTCCGGAAACGGATACAATTTCTTATGACCTGAATGGAAAATACAACGGCGAAGTTTACAAATATTGCGCAGGATATCGATACGAAGATAAAACGATTGTAGGTTTCAGCTCGACTCATTTTAGTGGAACAGGTCATTCTGATTTGGGGGATTTTTTAATCGTGCCGACTGTTGGTAAACTTCAATTAAATCCCGGAACGGCTTCCAATCCTGAAAATGGCTACAGAAGCAGATTTTCACATCAAAACGAAAAAGCAGAAGCAGGTTATTATAAAGTAAAGCTTGAGGATCATAATATTTTAGCAGAATTAACGGCAACAACGAGAGTCGGAGTTCATCGCTACACTTTTCCAAAATCTGACCAGGCACATATTATTTTGGATTTGATGGCTGGAATTTACAATTATGACGGTAAAAATGTATGGACTTATGTTCGTGTTGAAAACGGAAATACAATTACTGGCTACCGTCAAACAAACGGCTGGGCAAGAACGAGAACGGTTTATTTTGCAATGAAATTCTCAAAGCCATTCAAATCTTACGGTCAGAAAAACTATGACGGAAAACAAGTTTATAATGGATTTTGGAGAAAATTTGATCAAACCAAAAACTTTCCGGAAATCGCTGGAAAAAATCTGAAAATGTATTTTGATTTTGATACGAATGAAAATGAAGCGATTGAAGTTAAGCTGGCAATTTCACCTGTTAGCCAAGCGAATGCATTGGAAAATTTAGAAACAGAAGCCGGAAATTTATCTTTCGATCAGGTCAAAGCAAAAGCTCAGGAAGACTGGAATAAGGAACTAAATAAAATCGTCATTAAAGGTTCTGAAACCGAAAAAACGAACTTTTATACCGCAATGTATCACACATTTATCAGTCCGACAACATATACGGACGTCAACGGAGAATATAAAGGTTTAGATCAAAATATTCACAAAGCGGAAGGTTTTACGAACTATACAACCTTCTCAATTTGGGACACTTATCGTGCGCTTCATCCGTTTTTTAACATTATTCAGCCGAAAAGAAATAATGACATGGTGAAATCGATGATGGCTCATTACAACCAATTTTCCATGAAAATGTTGCCGATCTGGTCACATTACGCGAATGATAATTGGTGTATGAGCGGCTATCACAGCGTGAGTGTGGTTGCAGATGCGATTATCAAAGGAAATTATGACGGCGACCCAAAAGAAGCTCTGAAAGCATGTATTGAAACGGCAAATAAAAGGGATTATGAAGGAATCGGGCAATATATAGATTTGGGATATATTCCTGCTGAAAAAAGTGGAACTTCGGTTTCCAACACCTTAGAATATGCTTATGACGACTGGGCGATTGCTCAGTTGGCGAAACATTTGGGTGAAACGGAAATTTATAATCAGTTCATCAAACGTTCTGAAAACTGGAAAAATAATTTCGATAAATCGATCGGATTCATGCGTCCTCGTTTGGCGGATGGAAGTTTTAAGAAAGATTTTAATGCATTGAGTACGCACGGACAAGGTTTTATTGAAGGAAATTCATGGAACTACAGCTTCTTCGTTCCTCAAAATCCGGATGAATTGATTCAACTAATGGGCGGAAAGAAAAAATTCGCTTTAAAATTAGACGAATTGTTCACCATGCATTTGCCCGACGAGTTTTTTGCAGACACGGAAGATATTACAAGAGAAGGAATTATCGGCGGTTACGTTCATGGAAACGAACCGGCGCATCACGTTGCTTATTTTTATAATTGGGCAGGACAGCCGTGGAAAACTCAGGCGCAGATCAGACGGATTTTAGAAATGCAATACAAAGCAACTCCTGATGGATTGGGAGGAAATGATGATGCAGGACAAATGAGTGCGTGGTATATTTTGAGTTCGCTTGGTTTTTATCCCGTTGCTCCCGGTTCGGAAGATTATGCGATTGGAAGTCCAGCGATTGACAGTGCTGTTTTAAATTTAGAAAATGGAAAAAGGTTTGAAATCGAAGCCATCAATCAGCGCCCTAAGAATGTGTATGTTGAAAAAATTCTTCTCAACGGCAAAGAAATAAAAAACTTTACACTGAAACATTCTGATATTATGAATGGTGGGAAATTGAGTTTTTATATGAGTTCTAAGGTTAGGAAATAATTTAATTTCCCACAGATTTCTCAGATTTTCACAGATGATTGCGTTATAATTTTCACAATTAGGGTTAAAGAAGTTAATCCGTAATTTAAATACGACAATCATCGTTTTGCATACATCAGACTCGTAATTTCTGCTGAATTTTGTATTGTTAAAAATCAACAGAATATGAATAAAGTAAAATTAGGAAATCAAGGATTACTCGTTCCGAATATCGGTTTGGGATGTATGGGAATGACGGGTTTTGGCGATGTGGATACTTATGGGAAAGCTGATGAAAAAGAAGCTATTGCAACCATTCACCGTTCTTTGGAATTGGGTGGAAACTTTCTGGACACTGCCGATTTGTACGGACCTTTTACGAATGAACGGTTAATTGCAAAAGCTATTGAGGGAAACCGTGACCAATATATTATTGCCACTAAATTCGGTTGGGAAATTGACGATAATGAACAAATCACCTGGAAAATTAACGGAAGCAAAAACTATGTAAAAAAAGCAGTCGAGCGTTCTCTTAAAAATCTTAAAACTGATTACATCGACCTTTATTATATGCACCGCCTGGATAAGAATATTCCTGTTGAAGAAACTGTTGGAGCGATGAGTGATTTGGTTAAGGAAGGAAAAATCGGTTACATCGGTTTGTCGGAAGTATCTTCAGAAACGGTAAAAAGAGCACACGCAATTCATCCGATTACGGCTGTACAAAGTGAATTTTCTTTATTCGAAAGAACGGTAGAAGAAAAAGGTGTAATCAAAACTTTAAATGAATTAGGAATCGGTTTTGTGGCTTATTCGCCTTTAGGACGAGGGTTTTTGTCCGGACAGATCCGTTCTATTGATGATTTGCCGGAAAATGATTTCCGCAGAGGAATTCCTCGTTTTCAGGAACAGCATTTTCATAAAAACCTTGAACTCGTAGAAGCGATTGAAGATCTTGCGAAAGAAAAAAATGTAACGTCTTCTCAATTGGCTCTAGCCTGGATCATCAGCAAGGGGATCGTTCCGATTCCCGGAACAAAACGTAGAAAATATCTTGAACAAAATATTGAAGCCGGTAACATTGTTTTAAGTGAAGCCGAACTTCAGAAGCTGGAAAGTATTGTACCGCTGGGAACGGATACAGGTGCTCCTTATGATGAATTCAGTATGGGATTGTTGGATTATTAATTTGTAACTTTAATTGTTAAAATAACTCAAACCTAACAGGTTTTTGAAACCTGTTAGGTTTTATGGCGGAATACGATCGCGCCCCGGCTTGAACGGAGCTCTTTTTGCGAAGCAAAAAAGCGGGAGTGGAAGACGGAAAAGGCGCCCAAAAATCATTATTAAAGTTTAAAAATTATGAACACGATAAAATCTATTTCTGCATTTCATAAACTGCTTTCGCTTCCCGAACCGAAGCATCCGATGGTAAGTGTTATCAATCTTCATGAAAGTGTTTTTATTGAAGATGATGTCTGGAAAGGTTTTGTCAGCAGATATTATTGTGTCGCCCTAAAACGGAATGCCAAGGGAAAAATAAAATACGGACAGCAACATTACGATTATGATAAAGGTGTATTGAGTTTTACGGCACCCAATCAGGTTCAGTATCTGGATTTGCAGACGATGGATTGTGAAAATACCGGCTATCTGCTGATTTTTCATGAAGATTTTTTGCTGAAGCATTCTTTAGCAAAGACGATCTCTTCTTACGGATTTTTCTCGTATGCCGTGAATGAAGCACTGCATTTATCTGAAGATGAAGAGAATGATTTACTCGAAATCATGAATAAAATTAATAAGGAATGTCAGCATATCGACCATCATACGCAGGAAATTATTTTATCGCAGATTGAATTGTTATTAAATTATTCCAAACGGTTTTATGAGAGGCAGTTTATTACCCGAAAAAGTGGAAGCCATCAGCTTTTAACGAAATTTGAATCTTATTTAAATGATTATTTTAATACAGAATCATCTGAAAAGGGTCTTTTAACGGTTCACCAGCTTGCGGAAGCGATGAATCTTTCTGCTAATTATTTAAGTGACTTTTTGAGAGTTCATACCGGACAGAATACACAGCAGCATATTCATGAAAAATTGATCAGTAAAGCAAAAGAGAAGCTTTCAACAACAGAACTTTCAATAAGTGAAATTGCTTATGAATTAGGATTTGAACATTCGCAGTCTTTCAGTACACTTTTTAAAAAGAAAACGAAGATGTCGCCTTTGGAATTCCGGCAGTCTTTTAATTAAATTTCCACAGATCTTTAAACGCAATCATCTGTAAAATCTGAGAAATCTGTGGGAGATAAAATAAATTTGATAATGAAAAGCGGGCTAAAGCCCGCTCCTATTGATATAATTATTGTGAGGCTTTTGTTCAATTTATTCCTGAACTTCAAAAAGCAGTCGCTCCCCGAATTTTTGTTCATTAATTTTTCCGTTGTCGTAAACCAGATTTCCGTTGACAAAAGTGTGAGTGACTTTAGAATGGAAATTCATTCCTTCCAATGGGCTCCAACCGCATTTGTACAGGACATTTTCTTTGGCGACAGTCCAGTTTTCATTTAAATCAACCAAAACTAAATCGGCTTTGTAGCCTTCTCTCACAAAACCTCTTTTTTCAACTCTGAAAAGAATCGCAGGATTATGAGACATTTTTTCAACGATTTTTTCTAAAGAAATTTTTCCGTTTTTATAATTTTCCAGCATTACAACCAATGAATGCTGCACCAAAGGCGCTCCGGAAGGACATTTTGTGTAGACATTCTGTTTTTCTTCCCATGTATGAGGCGCATGATCGGTTGCAATCACATCAATTCTGTCATCCAACAACGCTTCCCAAAGTCCGTCCTTGTCTTTTTGCGTTTTTACGGCAGGATTCCATTTGATTAACCCGCCTTTTGTGTCGTAATCTTCATTTGTGAAAGTCAGGTGATGAACACAAACTTCCGCGGTAATTTTTTTATCTTTTAAAGGAATATCATTTCTGAAAAGTTCCGTTTCCTTTGCTGTCGACAAATGGAAAACGTGAAGTCTTGCTCCTGTTTTTTTCGCCAGTTCAATTGCCTTTGATGAAGATTTATAACAAGCTTCTTCACTTCTGATCAAGTGATGAAATTTCACTGGAATATCTTCGCCATATTCATCCAGATATTTTTGAGTATTGGCTTTAATGGTCGCTTCATCTTCACAATGAACGGCGATCAGCATTTTTGTATTGCTAAAAATATTTTCCAGTGTTTCAGGATTGTCGACCAACATATTTCCTGTTGATGAACCTAAAAACAGCTTAATTCCGGGAACATTTCTCGGATTTGTCTTTAAGACTTCCTCCAGATTATCATTCGTTCCACCCATCATAAAACCGTAATTGGCGTAGGCTTTCTGAGAAGCAATTTCGTATTTATCGGCTAATAATTCCTGAGTTACAGCATTGGGAACAGTGTTGGGCTGATCGATAAAACTTGTTGTTCCACCAGCAATTGCAGCACGCGATTCGGTTTCAATATCGCCTTTGTGCGTTAAACCCGGCTCACGGAAATGTACCTGATCATCAATCACGCCCGGTAAAAGATATTTTCCCGAACCATCAATAACTTGATCTGCTTCTTCAGAAATATTAGAATTTATTTTAGAAATTAAATCATTTTCAATTAAAATATCGCCTTCAACAATCTTTCCTTCGTTTACGATTTTTACGTTTTTGATTAAGGTTTTCATTTACTTTTTTAGAAATTAGAGGTTGGATATTAGAAGTTAGATTTGAGTTATGAATTATGAGTTATAAGTAATCACTAATTTCTAACTTCTAATATCCAACCTCTACAAAAAGCAAAATTAAGGTTTATGAATGAATTTTAAGCTTGCTGATAAAAAATCAATTTCTAAATATTTACATTTGCAGAAAAATTTCACATTTTGAAGAAACTTCTTAACGAGACAATTATATATGGAATTGGAGCGATTATGCCGAGGATAATTGTTGTATTGCTTAATTATTTGTTCATTAAAAATATTAATAATGAAGATTTTGCAATTTTCACTAATCTTTATGCACTCATTTCATTTATCAATATTGTTCTCTCTTTCGGCTTTGAAACTGCTTACTTTAGATTTTCCTCAGATAAAGACAATGAGCAGAAAGTTTTCAATACTTCATTTTGGTTTTTATCGGGTTTATCAACTGTTTTCCTGATATTGGTTTTATTATTCAACCAACCAATCGCTAATGTTTTTGGCTATGAAAAAACGCCCGAATTCATCAGATGGTTTGCATGGATTGCATTTTTCGACAATCTTCTTGTGATTCCTCTGGCGTGGTTCAGGTTTCACAATAAGCCAATAAGATATACCGCAATCCGAGTGACACAGGCTGTTTTTCAAAGTATATTTGTTATTGCTTTATTCCTTTATATTCCTCGGGAATTCAGTTTTAAACTAGGTTTAAAAGAAAATGTATCATATCCTTTTTATAGTAATTTAGCATCAAGCTTTTTAGGATTTTTGTTGGTTTTACCAATTATTTTTAAGGTTAAACTTCAATTTTCCAAAGATCTTTTTCTTCAAATGATCAAATATTCCTGGCCTATGATGATTGCCGGTCTCGCTTTTATGGTCAATGAAAATTTTGACAAATTCATTCAGAAATTCATTATTGATGATGGCGATGCCGGAGCTTATGGTGGTTGCTATAAAATGGCTGTTTTGATGACACTTTTCGTTACGGCCTACAGAATGGGAATCGAACCATTTTTCTTCAAACAAATGCAAAACGAAAATGCCAAACTCACGTATGCAAAAGTGACGGAATATTTTTCGTTTTTTGCTTCAATTGTAGCATTGGGAATCATTGCAAACGTTTCATGGATAAAATTTTTGCTTGTCCCAAATAGTTCTTACTGGGTTGCCTTAAATATTATCCCGATTATTGTGATTGCCAACTTATTTTTTGGGATTTATTACAATCTTTCAACCTGGTACAAAGTGACTGACAGAACGCGGGTAGGAACTTATATTTCCTGGACAGGAGCAATTATTACCATTATTTTAAACCTTTTGCTTTTAAGACAATACGGTTTCATGGTTTCAGCTTGGGTGACATTGGCTGCGTATTTCGTCATGATGGTTCTTTCCTATTTTTTAGGTCAAAAATATTATCCTATACCTTATAGGATGAAGAAAATTTCTATTTTTATTGTTCTTCTGGCGGTTTTCAGCTATGCAATTGTAAATTTTTTCGATTACAATTTCTGGATAGGAAACTTACTGTTTCTAGTTTATACAGGAATCCTTATCTATTCTGAAAAAGACATGCTTTTATCCAGAATTAAGAGAAACTAAACTTTGGTCTCTCTTTTGATAATAAACAAATTTATTTTAATGTAAACAAATGTTTAAAAAGATATAAATCATACCACATGAATGGTTTTAATTATTATCTTTAACCTAAATATTAAACAAAACATCTTTATATAATTTATGAAAATTATTGTTCCTATGGCTGGACGTGGTTCCAGATTACGTCCACATACACTGACTGTTCCAAAACCTCTTATTCCTATCGCTGGAAAACCAATTGTACAGAGATTGGTGGAAGATATTGCTAAAGTTGCAGGGGAAAAAATTGAAGAAGTAGCTTTTATCATCGGAGATTTTGGCCCGGAGATTGAAAAATCTTTGATACAGATCGCTGAAAAATTAGGAGCAAAAGGTAGCATTTATTATCAAAACGACCCTCTGGGAACGGCTCACGCTATCAAATGTGCCGAGCAATCCATGAGTGGAGATGTTGTCATTGCTTTTGCAGATACACTTTTCCGTGCAGATTTCGTGCTGGATAAAAATTCAGACGGTGTAATTTGGGTGAAAAGCGTAGAAGATCCTTCCGCTTTCGGAGTTGTAAAACTGGACAACTACGGTTTCATCACTGATTTTGTGGAAAAGCCTCAAACTTTCGTTTCAGATCTTGCCATTATTGGTATTTATTATTTCAGCAGCGCTGAAAAACTGATGAGTGAGATCAATTATATCATGGATAATGATATTAAAAACGGCGGCGAGTATCAACTAACAACTGCATTAGAAAACTTAAGGGCAAAAGGTGCAAAATTCTCTTTAGGAAAAGTAAATGACTGGATGGATTGCGGAAACAAAAACGCGACCGTAGAAACCAACAGCAAAATTCTTGAATACGAAAGAGAGGAAATGTCAACTTTTCCGACTTCGGCTGTTATTGAAAATTCATTGATCATCCAACCTTGTTTTATTGGTGAGAATGTAAGAATTTCAAACTCAAAAGTGGGCCCGGGAGTATCTTTGGGGAATAATACGGTTATTGTAAATTCAAATATTGAAAATTCTTTGATTCAGGAGAATACAAGAATCAATCACGGAAACCTTTCCAATTCAATGATCGGAAATTCTGCTCAGTATTTCGGAGTGGCAAGAGAAATTTCTTTAGGAGATTATTCGGTTTTAGATTTCCTGTCCAAATAGTTATAGACGGAAAATATTTAACTTAAATAAGATATAATCAAACCACACAAAATGTTTTGTGTGGTTTGGCGTTAATATTGCAACGTTTTTTTTAAAAATTGAAAGATAAATACATGAAAAACTGGATCATAATATTATTATTGCTTTTTGTGGTAACGTCTTGTAAAACAAGAAATGCCCATAAAAAGAGAGACAATACTATTAAAATAGACAGTACTTATGTTTTGGAGGATGATAATAATCCAAAAGATGCCAACCAGCCGATAAGAAACAAACTTACGTTTTTTGAGCATGTATTGATTCCGCCGCAATTCGAGCAGATAAAAATCAGCAGCAAGGTAAATGTGGAAACAGGAAGCTTTATTCCGACTCTTGACGCTACAATTTATATTGAAAAAGATAAAAAAGTATGGATGAACCTTCAGGCATTTATCATCAATGTTGCCCGTGGAATTGCAACTCCGGAAGGAATTAAAGGCCAGGACAAAACATCCAAAACTTACATCGATTCTGATTTTGATTATTTAAATAACTTATTGAATGTCAATTTCATTGATTACAAATCATTGGAAAAAATCCTGATGGGAAGAACTTTTGTTAAGCTCAACGATTCACAGTTTACGCTTACACAAAATGCCCAGGGTTTCAAAATGGCTTCTAATGTCAATCAAAAAATTGTAACCGACGAAAAAACAAGGGAATACAAAATTATTTTGCAGTATGATACCAACTATGATTTATTAAGTGTAAATCTAAAAGATGTGTTATCTCCGGATGAGCTGGAAATTTCATACAGCAATTGGGAAGAGATCAATGGAATCCGTCTTCCGAGAAATGTTAAAATAATTATAAAAGGCTCAAAAAGCAGTCAGATTTTACTGGAAAATACGAAATTTGACTTTTCGAGGATGGATACACCCTATTCCGTGCCATCTAGTTACAAGAAAATTGAGATTAAATGATTAAAAAATTTAGCTTTTTAATAGGTATTTTATTGTTCACACTGCAATATGGGCAAAAAAACAAGGAACAATTACAAAAACAAAATGCCGAACTTAAAAAACAAATTGCACAAATAAATTCGGATTTAGCTAAAACCAGAAGCGAATCCAAACTTTCCATCGCCTACCTTGATAATGTTAATAAAAAATTAGCATTACGAGAAAAGGTTTACAACAATACCCAAAAGGAAAAAAGGTTTATCGAAGATGAAATCTATCTTCGTCAGCTGGAAATCAACCGCCAAAACAGAGAACTGAAAGTCCTTAGAGACAATTACGCGAAAGTTTTGGTCAATGCTTATAAAAATAAAGGTGTCCAAAATAAGGTAACCTTCATTCTTTCTGCTAAAAACTTAGGAGAGGCTATCCGAAGAGTTCAATATCTTAAACAATATTCAGATTATCAAGATAAAAAAGCCGCAGAAATCACAAACGCTGCCGCTCAGATCAAAAGATCAATTGCTTTGAAACAGAACTCTGCACGGGAAAAAGCGAATTTATTGGTAAATCAACAGAAAGATTTAACAACCATTAATGCCGAAAGGGCTCAGAAAGAGCAATTGGTAACAGAATTCAAGAAAAACGAATCCAAGCTAACGGCAGAGCTTAGACAAAAACAAACTCAGTCTAAAGCACTCGAAGGTCAAATCAGAGTAATTATTGCTGAAGAAATCAGAAGAGCTAAGGCAGAAGAGGAAGCAAGAAAAAAGGCTGAGGCAGAAAAAATCCGTCTGGCAAAAATTGCCGCTGAAAGAGAAAAAGCAAGAATTGAAGCCGAAAATAAGGCTAGAGCCGCCGCTTTGGAGAAAGAAAGATTAGCCGCTGAAGCTGAAGCCAGAAAAACCGCTGAATTAGCCGCAAAAAGAGCTGAAGAGGAAAGAAAACGTACTGAAGAAGCTGCCAGAACAGAAGCAACAGCAAGAGACGAGGCAAGAAAAGTAGCTGCAAAAAAAGCATCTGATGAAGCTGCACTAAGGGCAAAAGAAGCATCTAATAAGTTAGTTGCCGCAAGAGCTGCTGAAGCTGCATTATCGAAGAGAAAAGAAGATGAGAAAAAGGCTGCAGAAACAAAAGCGATGACCAATTTCGGAGTTTCTACCGTGGCAGGAAGCAATTTCGCAGACAATAAAGGAAGAATGGGATTCCCTGTTGATAAAGGGCAGATTACTCACCGTTTCGGAAGACATCCTCACCCTGTTTTCAAAAATATTGATGAGGAAAATAATGGTATTAAGATTTCTGTTCCTTCCGGTACACGCGCAAAGTCGGTATTCCCGGGAACTGTTTCTTCGGTATTGGCGAATAGTGATGGTACAAAAACCGTTATGCTGAAACACGGAACTTATTTCACCATTTACTCTAACCTTGCAAGTGTAAGCGTTTCTAAAGGGCAGCAGGTCTCTGCAGGAACTCTGGTAGGTGTTGTAGGTCAGGATTTTGATGGCTCTTACACCCTTGATTTCCAGGTATGGAACGGAACCACGCCAGTTGATCCATTAGGTTGGGTTTCTTATTAAAAAAGATTAACTTTGTAAAAAAATTGAAATGAATACTTTAACAATACTTGCCTTATCTTGGCAACACATCCTAATCGTAGCAATACTTCTTGTATTACTTTTCGGAGGTAAGAAAATCCCGGAATTAATGAGAGGTGTAGGTTCTGGTATTAAGGAGTTTAAAGATGCAGTAAAAGAAGAAGACAAGCCAGGTTCTGAGAACAAAACGGACAAACAATAATTCTTCGCAACCAAATTCTTTAAGATCAATGAATTTTACAGAGACCGCATGGAAAGTCTTTAATCAATCTATTGAAGATTATCACGTGTCTGATGACGTTAACACTCTAATTAATAACCCGTTCGAAAAAGACACTTTGGAACGGATTTTGTATGCAAAGAACTGGATTGATACCGTTCAATGGCATTTGGAAGATATAATTAGAGATGAAAATATTAATCCAGCTGAAGCTCTTCAACTCAAAAGAAGAATAGATGCCTCCAATCAGCAAAGAACTGATCTGGTGGAGTTTATAGACAGTTGGTTTCTTAATAAGTTTGAAAATATAACTCCTAAACCTGATGCAAAAATCAATACTGAAACTATCGCCTGGGCGGTAGACAGACTATCAATTCTTGCATTAAAGGTTTATCACATGTCGTTAGAGGCAAATCGAGAATCCGCTTCTGAAGAACACAGAGCTAATTGCCAGGCAAAATTAGACGTTCTTCTTACCCAGCAGGAGGATCTTTCTACTTCTATTAATCAGTTGCTTACTGATATTGAAAACGGTGATGTTAAGATGAAAGTGTACAAACAAATGAAAATGTACAACGATGAAAGTCTTAACCCAATCCTTTATCAAAAGGGGCAACAAAAATGAAACGACTACTTTTTTTTGGAGTATTACTGATTATAACATCTTGTGCAACGGAAAAGCCAAATTTTTCTCCGTTGTCAACTAGTTTTTATAGCGAAACCAAAGGTTCTGATTCTGACAGAGGTAACAAAAACAACATTGAAATTAATGTAAAGGAAAATGTAAATGCATCCGAAATATCTAATTTGATTGCTACTTTTCCCCAGTTTAAAAATACAGCATTAAATACCGAAATCACTACGCTAAAATACAGCTTACAGAATTATCTATATGCAATCGACGCCAGTAATGTTTCGGGGAAAAACAGAGCCTTAAAAGATTTCGAAAAGTCTTACAAAAAAATTCAGAAACTGAGACAGCATCTTAATAAAGATGATGATGAGGTTCTTAACAGATACCTGGTAAGATTAAAAACCAATATTTCTGTAATTGAAGATTCTATAAAAAATTAAAACTAATAATTAATAATTAGGACATTAATGACTAAAATTCAGGCGGAAGCCAACGTTCCTACAGAACACGGCAGTTTCCGAATGATCGCTTTCTCTGAAAACGAAAATGACTGGATGCCTCACATGGCAATTATCGCAGAAAATACAGATTTTTCAAAACCTGTGAATGTGCGTTTCCATTCAGAATGTATAACCGGAGAAGTTTTCCATTCAAAAAAATGTGAATGTGGGCAGCAACTTGACGCTGCAATGAAATATATCCATGAAAATGGGGGAATCATTATTTACCTTCGACAGGAAGGAAGGAATATCGGGATCATCAATAAATTAAAAGCATATTCTCTTCAGGAAAAAGGCTTTGACACCGTAGAAGCCAATTTAAAACTGGGACTTCCCGCAGATGACAGAAACTTCGGTGTTGCTATTGAAATATTAAATTTATTAGAAGTAAAAGATATTAACCTTCTTACCAATAATCCTGAAAAGGTAAAGTATGTAAAAGAAAGTAATATTCACTTAAACTCAAGAATTCCTTTACAAATTCCAGCCAACGAGATGAGTAAAGGTTACCTTAAAACAAAGAAAGATTATTTTGGTCATTTACTTGATGATAATGACAATTAAATAACTAGATAAAAGCAAAAGCTCCGAAGAAATTCTTCGGAGCTTTTTTGTAATTATAAAAAACTGAAAAGATATATTTTCTTAATTGACTTTAATAGTCTTTACTTTAGACTCATCAAGATTGTAGTATTTTACAACTGCATTATAATCGCTTTTATCTACCGAATTTGCAGTTTTTCCTGCGCTTGCCGGAACTAATACCACTCTAAATGTCTGGTTGTTTAAGTATTGATTTGCTTCTGCAGCTGACATTGAAGCTTGATTAAAATTAGCTGATGTTGAAATATTAACTTCTTGAGTATTAAAATCAAAATTATAGTCTAATTCTCTACCAGTTGCCGGTGCAACCACATTATCTAAATAATAAGTTTTAGGTATGCTTTGCCAGTTACCCCCTACTTTTCTATATACCAATACTACATCTGTATTCTGAATATTGATATCCATTGAAAGTGTATAAGTATTAGAAGCAGAAAATGTTCCCGTAGCATCTCTCATTTGTGAATAAGTATCATGATCTACAAAATTATTATCATTATCATCATCACAGCTAAATATGAATAAGCTCACAAAAGCTATTAATAAAATTGGAAGAAATTTTTTCATTTTTATAAAAGTTTAGTTATTATTAATATTATTTATAAAGCGTATTCAAATCATATACCAAAAATTTCAAAAACATTGTTTTCATCATTTTTTTAATTGTATTTTTGTTCTTATTCAAAAATTATGAAGAAACTGGTTTATACTTCCCTCCTCACTTTCTTATTTATAAGCTTAAATCTTTCAGCTCAATATCAACCTAAAAATATTTCAAAGGAAGATTTGAAAAAGGCAAATCAATGGGTTGACAAAACATACAAATTACTTTCACAAGACGAAAAATTGGGACAGCTTTTCATCGTTGCACTTTATACCAATAGGGGTGAAGATGAGATCAGTAAGGTAAGAAGCATCGTTAATAATGATAAAATCGGAGGTCTGATTTTAATGCAGGATGATGCAGCAAGGGAAATAAACCTTGTTAATGAATTTCAGCAAAAATCAAAGATTCCTTTAATGATCGGGATGGATGCAGAATGGGGACTTTACCAGAGAATTGCAACGGCTCACAAGTTTCCATGGGCAATGACTTTAGGTGCGATTCAGAATAAAAACATGATCCAGCAGATGTCTGCCAAAATTGCCGAAGACTGCCACAGAATGGGCATCAATTGGGACTTTGCACCGGTTGTGGATGTCAACACAAATCCAAATAATCCTATTATTGGAAACAGAAGTTTCGGATCTGAGGTAAATAACGTGATCAGCTCTGCCCTTTCTTATGCCAATGGTCTTCAGGATAATAATATCTTAGCTGCAATCAAGCATTTTCCGGGACACGGCGACACCAGCACGGATTCACATCTCGATCTGCCCGTTGTTTCGCACAATCTGGAAAGATTAAATAATGTTGAGCTTGCTCCTTTTAAAGCATTAATGGATAAAGGAATTGGAGGTGTAATGGTAGCTCATTTATATGTACCGGCATTGGAACCGGCAAAAGGGATTCCGGCTTCGGTTTCTAAAAATATTATCACAGGATTATTGAAAAATAAATTAGGATATAAGGGCTTAATCATCACCGATGCTTTAAACATGGGTGCTGTAGCCAATAAATACAAGCCGGGAGAATTGGATGCATTAGCTTTTAAAGCAGGAAATGACATCATGCTCTTCTCTCAAGGGGTTGCTGATGGAAAAAAATTAATTCAAAAAGCCATTGACAACAGAGAAATTCCTCAATCAAGAGTGGAAGAAAGTGTGAAAAAAATTCTTTTGACTAAATATTTTTTAGGTTTAAATCAATACACTCCGAAAAATCCTGAAAATATCAATGACGATTTGAATAATGAAACTCATGAAATTCTAGTCAGAAACCTTTATTCAGAAGCTATTACTTTATTAAAAGATGATAAAAAACTGTTGCCGCTACAAGGGAAACAGATTTACTATGTTCCTTTGGAGGAAGCACCTTATCAGACTTTCGCGAATCAATTAGGCTCAAATATCATCATTAAAAAAGCCAGTGAAATCAGTACTATTCCTGTCAATTCTACAGTGATTGTCGGGTTTCATAAAGATAATTCTACCGCTTACAAACCTTATAAAATTTCTGCAGAATCGAAGAAAATTCTAGCGGATCTTACAAAAAATCAGAATGTTATTTTAAACGTTTTCGGAAGCCCTTATGCTTTGAAAGACATTGATATTTCGAAAGTTTCAACAGTGCTTGTTTCTTATGAAAACAATGATGATTCGATGACGGCGACAGCTCATGCTTTAACGGGAAAGAGAAAAATTTCCGGCAGACTTCCCGTTTTGGTTAATGACAAACTAAAAGCAGGCATGGGAATAGATTTCACACCATTACAAATAGATACACTAAAAACACCCATAAACTAATGAAAATAGGCATACTTTGCTATCCAACATACGGAGGAAGCGGAATCGTAGCAACGGAACTTGGGATGTCTCTGGCCAATAAAGGCTATGAGGTTCATTTTATAAGTTCGGCGCTTCCCGCAAGATTAGATATCACCAATCCGAATATTTTCTTTCACAGAGTAAATGTTCAGACCTATCCGCTTTTCCAGTATCAGCCTTATGATATTGCGCTGAGTTCGATGATATACCGTGTTGTCAATCTTTACAAACTTGATTTGCTTCACGCTCACTATGCGATTCCTTATGCATACGCAGCTTTTACGGCAAAACAAATGCTTAAGGAAGACAACAACGATATTCCCCTGGTGACAACCCTTCACGGAACGGATATTACGTTGGTAGGCCAGCATCCGAGCTATAAACATGCGGTGGAATTCTCTATCAATCAATCAGATGCGATTACTTCTGTTTCTGAAAGTTTAAAAAGAGATACCCTTCAATTTTTTAAAATTAAAAAAGAGATTCAGGTTATTACGAATTTCATTGATAATTCTGAATTTGATGAATGCAATGAATGCCAACGAACTCAATTTGCTAATGCTGATGAGAAAATTTTAATTCACGTGTCCAATTTACGTCCTGTAAAACGTGTGGATGAAGTTTTGCAGATTTTCAAAAATGTTGAGAAAAAGGTAAAGTCAAAATTAATAATTATCGGTGAAGGTCCGGACATGGAAAAAGTAAATCAGTTTTTGGAAGAAAACCCAGAATTGATTTCGAAAATCCGTTTGCTTGGAAAAGTAAATGATTTGTACAGGATTCTTCAGCTTTCAGACGTGTTTTTATTGCCTTCCGAGCAGGAAAGTTTCGGTTTGGCGGCATTGGAAGCAATGGCTGCAAATACACCGGTTATCAGTTCGAACGCGGGTGGAATTCCTGAAGTAAATATTCAGGGAGAAACTGGTTATTTGGCAGAAATCGGAAATGTGGAAGCAATGAGTAATTATTGCATCAAATTGTTGAGCAATGAAGAACTTTTAGCCAAAATGAAGAAAAATGCGAAAGATCAGGCGATAAAATTCGATTTGAAAAACATTCTTCCTATATATGAAGAAATGTATAGAACAACTATAGAAAATTTTAATAAGGAGTTGGCAAAAGTCTAGCGATTCTGCTATATTTGTGTCACACTCATGACGGAAAAATTACTTCAATATCTTTGGAACTTTAAAGTTTTTAAGCATTTTGACTTCAAAGATATTGAAGGAAATTCCGTTGAAATATTAGATTTCGGAAAATGGAATACCGATTCCGGACCGGATTTCTTAACGGCGAAAATTAAGACCAACAATATTATTTTAGCCGGAAACATCGAACTTCACGTAAAATCTTCCGACTGGATTTTTCATAATCATTCTCAAGACCCCAATTATCAAAATATTATTCTTCACGTTGTTTTTCAAAACGATGCAGAAATTGATGAGCTTAAAGATAAAAATGTTCCTACTTTAGAACTGAGAACCCACATTGATGAAAATATTCTTTGGAAATATGAAAAGCTGATCAGTGGCAATCAATTTATTCCCTGCGAAAATATTTTTAATCCCAATATAATTCCCGTCAATTTCCATGAAGAAAATGTTCTCAAAAAATTGGAAGAAAAGTCTCTGGAATTCGAGAAAAGCTTAGAACAATTTAAAAATAATTTTGAAGTGGTTTTATTTCACAGCCTGGCCTATTCTTTTGGTTTAAAAGTAAATGCCTTTATTTTTAAACAAATTGCAGAAAGCATTGATTTTAATAGCATCAATAAAATCCGCCAAAACGAAATCCAACTAGAAGCTCTATTCTTCGGGGTTTCCGGCTGGCTCGAAAATCCTGAAGATGAACAAATGAAAATTTGGAAAAGAGAATTTGATTTTATTAAAGCTAAGTTCAATATTTCAGATCTGAAATTTCATCCAAAATTTTTAAGACTCCGTCCTCCGAATTTCCCGACAATTCGTTTGTCACAGCTAGCCAATCTTTATCATCAGCATCAGAGTTTATTTTCAAAAATTATTAATGTAAAAACTTCAGATCAACTATTTGAAATATTTAAAGATATAAAAGCTTCAGAATATTGGAATAATCATTTTAATTTCGGGAAAATTTCAAAAATTGACCAGCCGAAAATTGTAAGTAAAGACTTTATTGAATTAATTATCCTAAACACTGTTTTACCTTTAAAATATACTTATCATAAATACCACAACGAAGAAATTGCTGATGAAATTCTCCATTTCTATAACAATTTATCTGCGGAAAAAAATTCAATTACTGATGATTGGAAGAAATTGGGCTTAAAATTTAAAACAGCTTTAGAAAGCCAAAGTCTGATTTATCACTTCAAAAATTCCTGTGAAGAAAAAAATTGCTTAAATTGCAGTATTGGATTTAAAATTTTAAAAGAATCTTAAAATGTTTGATAATATCCGCCATAAAATGGAAAGAGAATGGTTTGGCGTTCTTACAAGAATGGGAACCAAATTGGGAATTCCGGTTTCCAAGCTTCGTGTTTTCTTTATATATTCAACTTTTGCAACGGCAGGATTTTTCTTTTTAATTTATCTGGGGCTGGCTTTTACTTTGTGGATCAAGGATATGTTCATCACAAGACGGCCCAACGTTTTTGACTTATAATCATGGAATTTTTACAAATAACTTCTCCTGAAGACTACAGGGTCCAGGAAATCTTCGCTTCATACTGCAGTACTTTTCCTGAGGATGAAAGGAGAAATGACAGTCAGTTTACGACTTTGTTTTCCCATCCGAATGTGAAAATAATCTCCGTTTTACACGATGCAAAAAATATCGGTTACCTCATTATCTGGGAACTGAGTAATTTTAATTTTGTGGAGCATTTTGAAGTTTTTGCTGAATTTAGAAATCAAAAATTAGGCTCAACTATTACCAATTATTTATTTGAAAATTATCCAAGAATCGTATTGGAAATTGAGCACGGAAATAAAAATGAGGATGCATTAAGAAGATTTTCTTTTTATCAGAAAAACGGGTTCCATCTGATTGACGAAATGTATGTTCAGCCGAGTTACGGAGTCGGGAAAAGCCCTTTGGAGCTTTGGTTGCTGGCAAATTATATTCCTGAAAATTTAGAGGAAGTCAAAGATGAAATTTATGATGTTGTTTATCATTAAAATATATTAAACGCTGGAAGTATTCAGCGTTTTTTGTTTCCCACGGATTCCACAGATTATTATGTATAGTTTTAAAAAAAAATATTTAACATAAACATTTGTGTAATCTGTGAAATCCGTGGGAGAAATATTTGTATTAGTAAAATTTAATTCACTCCATACTCCAACTTAATCGTAATGCTTGCTTCCTTATCTTTGGAAGCCGTGTTGAAAGTCCCGCCATAAGAATAATCTTCATTGGAATTCGGTGCTGTAATCTGGATAACTCCCATTGTTGCTTTTTTCAAATTTCCTAAACTGCTTCCTGAATTCTCTGCAATTTTTTCGGCGCGCGCTTTAGCATCCTTCGTTGCAGCCGCAATCATTTCCTGTTTTACAGTTGCAAGTTTGGTATAGAAGTAATTCGGGGAAGATGAAGTGAATTCTATTCCACGATTGATAATTTCCGTGATATTTCTGGAAAGGTTTTCAATTTTCGCTACTTCTTTACTTTCTATGGAAACTTTTTGTGAGAGATTATATCCTGAAAACTCACCCTGAACATTATTTCCGTTGGAATCTGTATAATTCCTGAACTGTTTTTGAATATCAACCGAAGAAAAAACAATTTCGTTTTGCTTAATTCCCTTTGACAGCAAATAATCATTGATGACTTTCCTGTCTAAAGCCAGTTCGTCGTAAGCTGCCTTTAAATCAAAATTATTTTTAGAAAAGCTTCCAGACCATGTAATGAGATCGGAAGTGAATTGCTTGGTTCCCAGACCCGTAACAGAAATAGTGTTTTCAGATTTGTTTCTGTTTTTAATAGCATTTCCAAGAATCCCGAGGCCAATAACGAACCCAAGGGCGGCAATTGTGATCGCAATAATGTTTTTATTCATAAAACTTTGTGGAATTTGATTGTTGTAATTGAAACATTTTCATTTACATAGAATAATTATTATCAATTTTCATTCCAATTTTAAGATTTTTTTAACATTTACTATTGCTTACTTTCTTTCAATCTTTCCACATAAGGCGGGATGGTTTTTTCCAGTCTTAGCAATGCGCCAGATAAATTTTTTGCTCTTACAAACATCCTTACCTGAGGTTCAGACAAAAATGAATATTCAATAAATTCTGAAATTCGCTCCTTAGGAATTCCTTCTTTTGTAAAATATTCTTCCTCTACCCTTTCCTTAATCCAGATGATATCTTCCTGAAGATCATCATATCTGTACTGCCGTTTCTGCCTCCTCGCTTTTCCGCTGATCAGATCGTACATTCCCTGCACATTCAGTTGTCCTAGAAGCATCGGAATCAAAACCTGCTTCACTTCTGCGGGTTTTTCACGCATTTTCCCGACGGGTTGAGGAAGCCCGACCGCATCTTCAACAATTTTTCCTTTGTCAACCTTCGCTACCCTTTTAGAATCTTTTGATAAATCACCGGTAATTTTTGTAAGTTCGACCTCTTCAATTTCCTGTGCGATTCTGACCATTTTAACAAACAGAAAGGGGTTATTTCCATTGGTAAGAACTCTTATAGAAGCTCTTTCAAAGCCTGCTTTTATGAACCTCAGCTCATCATTATTTGTCGCCTCAATAGAAAATTCGCCGGAAGAATTGGTAGATACTTTTTGATCTTTAGCAATATTAATAACCGTTACACCTCCCAAATCAAAATTATTTTCATCTGAAATCTTACCCGTTATGGTTTGCTGTGAATAAAAATTAGCAAAAACAAAACAACAAATAATGTACAAACCTTTAATAATCTGACTTTTCATAAAATATTTTAAATTTATGGAGTCTTATACAAAGATATTCTATTCAGCACTGCATTTTTGAATCTATTTAAATCTGAATCGTTGCAATAGCCGTATTTAAGGATAAATTTTCTTTCAAAACCACTCCTGAAAATATAAAGAATAAAATGCTGGATTTGTGACTTATCAATTTTAAGATCTTCAAAGAATTTGTCTCCTAAAGCCGTTTGAAGATAGCTCATGAAATCAATATCGTCCCATTTATTTTTAATTTTCCCTAATGAAAAAACTCCTTTCGTAACAGGCTGCACAAACTCTCCGGCTCTCGCAGCCAAAACTCCGGGATCAGATTTTTGAGACATATAAACTGCAAGATCGCTTTTTAATTTTTGCACTTTTTTGGAAGGATTCAGGTTTTTTGAATCTACTTTAATATCTCCTGTAACGCCTTTCTTAATTTCAACTTCCGCGATCAGAATTGCAGATCTTGTCAGCGTCACATTGATCGGAGAGGTGATATTTTCTTTTGTGATCTTTTTATTCGCACGTTCGTAGCCGGTTTTTACAAAACGTAATTCGTCACCTACCCTTCCGGAAATCATAAAATGTCCGTCACGGTTGGTTGTCGATCTCTCGTCTGTTCTGATATTGATCACTGTTACATCCGGAATTTCAGCATTATCTTCTGTAACAATCTTCCCAAAAATATAATCCTGGGCATTAATATTGATAAAAAGTAAGGTAAATAAAGAAAAGAATAGTTTAAGTTTCACAGGCTATTTTTTATAAAGCAAAACTAAAGTTATTTTTAAATTATACCATAAGTTTAACCAGAGTTAACGTGTTTTAGGAATTATTTTAGATTTTTAATTTCAAAACTGTTAAATAGTGAATTAAAATTGTTAAAATTTCACTTAAAATTTAGCTAACTTGCAGTCACAATTCTATTCAAAAATGCAAAATTCTTATACAGTTATCAACGCTTCAGCAGGCTCGGGGAAGACTTATGCCCTCGTTCAGCGTCTCTTGATGATCTGTCTTCGATATCCTAATCAACAGCAGTCGATCAGGAATATTTTGGCATTGACTTTTACCAACAAAGCTGCCAATGAAATGAAGGAAAGAATATTGTCCTGGCTGGGGAGTTTTTCCGCGGATAATTTCGCTGAAAATATAGATTTAAAGAATATTCAAAAGGCATTTGAGGAAGAAGGTTTAAAAATTACCATTGACGAATTGCATCACCGTGCAAAAAAACTGCTCGATTATGTTCTTCATAATTATTCTACTTTAAATATTGGAACGATTGACCGCTTCAATTCCCGTCTTGTAAGAAGTTTTTCTTATGAATTAGGTTTGGCGAAAAATTTCAACCTTGAAATAGAAGCAGAGCCATTTTTAATTGAAGCAGTTGATAAAATGCTCGACCAAATCGGGGAAGATGAAGTGATTTCCAATTCTTTTATGGATTATGTGGATTACAGCCTTGAGAATAATGAAAGGATTAATTTAAATAAAAGTCTTTATGACTCTGCAAAAGAATTTGTAAAAGATATTCATTATGAGCATCTTAAAAACAATAAAGACTTCGACAATACGAATTACGAAAACATAAAAAATACACTTCGAAAAGAGATTGTATCTAACAAAAAGCTAGCTGTCGAACTTGCTACAAAGTCCATTGAATTATTTCAATCAAGAAATATTGATATTGAAGATTTTGCACAGGGAAAAAACGGGATTGGTAGATTCTTTACTAAAGTATTAGATTTTTACAATCAAAAAAGACCAGGATTTCCTTTTCCTACCACAGCAGAAGAATCCGTAGTAAATAATTATAGAAAAGGTGCTGCTACGAAATCAAAACATAAGGAATCTGAAATTTTTGAAATCCTTGATCAATTGCTGGAATACAGAATGCAGCTGATTCTTTTATACATCGAAACACAGAAAAAAGAGAAAATTTTATCAGCTCTTCTTCCTTTAAAAGTTAATAAAGATATTCAGGATGAATTAAAAAAAATTGAAGATGAAAATGATTTGGTTTTACTTTCAAAATTCAATATTCTCATCAACGAAAGTCTGCGGAACGAACCGTCTGCATTTATTTATGAAAAAGTCGGCTCACAATTTCAGCATTATTTTTTCGATGAGTTTCAGGATACGTCCGAGCTTCAGTGGCAGAATTTCGTCCCGTTGAGAGACCATTCTATTTCTACTGAAAACACTTCATTCACACTGGTTGGTGACCCGAAACAAAGTATTTATCGTTTCCGTGGCGGTGAAAGTAAACTAATGCTGGACATTATCAATAAAAAAGAAATTTCACCAAAACAAGCTGAACTTCTTATTTTAAAAGACAACTGGCGAAGTGCAAAAAATATTGTGAAATTCAATAATGACCTTTATAAATTTCACTCTGATATTTTAGAAGAAGAACATAAAAACATTTTCGGGACGGATGCCGAACAAAATCCGAAATCAGGTATTGAAGGGCGCGTAAAGGTGAATCTTATAGAAAACTTAACCAATGAGGATTTCTACAATGATACTTCTGAAAGAATGCGGAAAGATATTCAGGAAATTCTGGATAATGGTTTTAAATTTTCAGACATTACAATTCTTTGCCGTGGAAATTTTGACATTTTCAGTTATTCTCAGAAATTAGGAACCCTGAAAGTGAATTACAAAGGGGTAGAAACTAATATTAAAACCATTTCAGAAAAAGGCCTTACGCTGGAATTATCAAATACGTTGAAAGCTGTTATTGAATTCTTGAAATGGGAAGTCAACCCGAAGAATAAGCCTAATTTAATCATGATGATGTATTATCTGAATAAATTGGGGAGGATTCACATGACAGACTTCACCCTGGAAATGAAAGAAATTCTGGATATTGAATCTTATGAAGAAATTCTTTCATGTATTCAGCAGAAATATGCGCTGAAATTAAAGCAGGATAATTTTCCGAAATTTAATTTATACAACTTTGTAGAATATTACGTCAATGAATTTTCGGTTGAAAACAAAGAAACGGATTTCCTTCTAAACTTCCTGGAAATGCTTTTTAATTTTACACAAAATGCCGGTGCAAGTACGAAAGAATTTTTGAAATATTGGGATGAAGAAGCATCAACATATACCATTCAAGCTTCTGAAAACATTGATGCAGTGCAGATTATGACAATCCACAAGGCAAAAGGCCTGGAATTTCCGATTGTTTTTATTCCGATGATAAATAAAAACCGGGACGCAGAATTTACGAATTGGTTTGAAACGACTCAGGATGCGGTTTTAAAATCAGTTAATATTAATCAATTCAATAAAAGTCTTGAAGTTTACGACGAAGAAATTGAAAAATTCAACAAACAAAATTCTTATAAAAACTTTGTTGATCGGCTTTGCCTTCAATATGTTGCAACAACAAGACCTGTAGAACAGTTGTTTTTTTATATCCAAAAAGCTAACAAAACGTCTAATAATCTTGAGCTGCTGGAGTTTCTGCAATCTAAAAACACGGAAAATCTTGACGAGTTTGATTTGTATGAAGTTCATCCTGAAATGCTGAAAAAATATTCAAAAAATAAAACTTCATCTTTTAAAACAAAAGATATTCGTAATCTGAAAAATATTAATGAAAAAAGCACTTCCATAAAAATTGCTACTCCGTCGAAAAATTATCAGGTTCGGAATGAAAAGGTAAGAATCGGACTTTTCGTTCATGAATTATTATCGCAAATCAATACCGCAAAAGATATAGGGAAAGTACTTGAATGCTATGTTCTGGAAGGACAGATCACCATAGAAGAAAGAGATGAAATTCAACAAAATCTGGAGCAAATCATCGAAACGTACAGCGAAGTTTTTGATGAAAAATGGGAAGTAATCAATGAAAAAGATATTATGATTTCTGAAAATGGAGAAAGCCGGGTTTATCGCCCCGACCGGATTCTGAAAAGTAATGAGGGTTATATTATTGTCGATTTTAAAACAGGTGAAGAAAGCATAAAAAACGAAAAACAAATTGAAAATTATAAGAATATTTTAGAAAATCTGGGAAGAAAAGTATTGAAAACACAGCTTATCTATTTATAAAGGCAGGCACAGATTTTGCACAGCACTCTTCATTAAATTAAAAAACAGATGAAAAAAATTACACAGATAGCACTTGTTGCTGTTCTTATTTCGTGTGGTAAAAACCAGACTGAATCTTCAAATACTACAACCCAAACCGCTTCAACTCCCGAAACTCCTTTGGCAAAAGCTGCTGAGCAAATGGCAGGAACCTGGGTTGACGGCAGCTACCTCGAAAAAATCAAAAAGACAAAGTCCGTTTATCCAAACAGGGAAAGCAAAACCAAAATTTTATTTTTAACGCTTGATAAAAACGAATTGCTGAAAGGTGTTGCCCTATTGAAGGGTTTTACCGCCGAGGAAGGTGGATATGATGTACAAATAAAGTTTGACGAAGCTAAAAATGAGTTTGCAAAGGATGAAATGATCAAAGTTTACAACGCTGATTTCACAGAACCTTTTGAACTAAAAATGAACAGCTCCAACAAGCTTGAAATGGTTTTCCCTAACAAAACTGATGTTTATCAAAAGATAAATAACGATCTCCCGACCGAGCTTAGAAAAATCCTTTTTGAAGGAAGCTATACCGAAAAGAATGGTAAAGCTAAAATCAATTTTGAAAGCGATGGCAAAGTGAATTTTAAAGGATACAGCAAATATGAAGTAATCAATAGTTTTGTGGACGGAATACAGAAATTCGATGGAATTCTTTTTTATAAGGCCAATTCTACAAATCCGGATCTTTATCAATTTACCATAAAAGGAAATATTTTGGAACTACAATATATTCACGAAAATGAGAGTGATAGAAGCTTAAAGGCTGAAGGTGAAAAAGTGATTTTAACGAAAGGATAATTCAATAGATTTTTTAAAATAGTTTCGGCGGTGCCAAAGGCACCGCCGAAACTTTATATTATCAATAAGAAATTATTAAGCCGTAGCATCCGGAGTAAAAACTCTTTGTCCCAATTCCTGATCAAAAAGATATAAAGCAGAAGGGTTATCACTTACCATCTTGATTTTAGTGACCAATTGAGATGCGCTTGCTTCCTCTTCTACCTGCTCGTTGATGAACCATTGCAGGAAAGAAGTTGTAGCAAAATCTCCCTCATCATTAGCATTTTTCACAATATTGAAAATACTTTTGGTAACCTTTTTTTCATGTTCCAGAGCTTTTTCGAAAATATCTATTGCATTGGCAAATTCATGCGGTGGTTTTGGGATTTCTCCTATGATAATTTCACCTCCCACGTCATTCAGATAATCAAACATTTTATCTGCGTGCATTAATTCTTCTTTGCTTTGCACTCTGAAATAATTGGCAATTCCGTCAAGATCCTTTGCTGAAAACCAGGCAGACATTGACAGATAATATTGTGCAGCGTATTGTTCGTGAGCTATTTGTTCGTTAATTAATGTTGCAATTTTCTCGCTAACCATAAGTAATAAATTTTATAGTCAAAATTAGGGATTATACCCGGAAATCAAAAATTTAATGGAGATTAATACAAAGAGAGCGGAATAAATCCCGCTCTCATAACATTAAAAAATCAAAATTATAAACTATTAATTGGCTTCCGGAGTTGCCGTGTTCATTGGCTTCTTCATCATTTTACCACCTTTCATACCTCTCTCTTTCATCGCCATTTTTCTTTGCTCCATTTTAGCTTTTCTACCTGCCTGCCATTTATCATACTGCTCAGGAGTCAGGATTTGTTTCATATCTGCATCCATCTGGGCCCTTTTAGCCTTCATTTGTTCCATTCTGGCCTGTCTCTGATCTTTATTTTTATCAAACTCAGCTTTCATTTCAGATTTTTTTCTTTCCTGAAGTGTTTTGATTTTTTCTACCTGACCTTGGTTAAGGTTTAAATCTTTTTGCATCTGAGCCAAATGTTCCTGTTCTCTCTGTTGGAATTTTTGTTGCATTTCTGCTCTTCTTGCTTCTTTTTCCTGTGGAGTTGGAGTTGTCTGTTGTGCCATTGCAAAACCTCCCATTCCGATAAATGCTATTGCTAAAACTAATTTTTTCATCTTTTTAAAAATTTAATTAATTGTTATACATCTTTTTGATTATTAGTTAAAACTAAAGTTAAAGTCAAATATTCACAAAAAATGTTAAATTTTAATATTAATTTAAAAATCAAACAAAAACAAAAAAAAGAGCAGATCCTAAAATCTGCCCTCACACCACTTAAATATAATATATGAAAATTAATTTTTCGCAAATCCGTTTCGGAAGCCTCCATTTCCACGCTTTTCGCCACCGCCATTATTTTGTCTAGGAGCGGAATTCTCATTTCTCTTGAAACCACCTTCCTTTCTGAAACCGCCACCATTATTTTCTCTTTTAGGAGCGCTTTCTCTTCTCTCTCCACCTCGGAATCCGCCACCATTATTCTCAACTCTTTCCGTACGGAAACCGCCGTTATTTCTTACACCATTATCACTATTTCCTCTGAAGCCTCCATTACTTCTTACGCCATTATCACTGTTTCCTCTAAAGCCTCCATTATTTCTCACTCCGTTATCATTGCTTCCTCTGAAACCGCCGGAATTATTATTTCTATTGTCATTATTACGGAAACCTCCTGAATTATTACCGTCCCGTCCAGGTCCTCTGAAGCCGTTATTCGGTCTGTCACTTCTTCTTACAATATTGAAAGTAGGATTATCCATTCTGTGGAATCTTGATCTCTCCACTCTGTAGATATTTATATTTACGTTTCTATAACGCGGCATCGGTCTGCAGATTGACGCATAGTGCGTTCTTCTGTAATTCTGGAAATAAACCACCGGGCTGTATCCTCTGTAATAGTTATTCTGGAAGACTACAAAAACTCTCGGTCCCATAATTCTCTGCAGCGCGTAGAATCTATCGTAGTACCATCTGTCCGGATTGTATCTGTAAAAATTATTCCAGGTAGAGAAACTTATATACAAATTATTCAGTCTTAAAATCTGATCTATCTGCCAACGAGACAATCTGTTTTGATTAAAAAACACATTCCAGTTGATACTGACAATACTGTTTCTGTAGTCGTTATAATTGCTTTGGTAATAATCATTGGGATAATAATCCTGAGGATAATTGTAGTAATAATCATCAGGGAAATAATTCTGGTCGTCCTGATCACTGTAGTAGCCATCATTCTGATAATATCCGTCATCATCTCCCCATCCGTCATTTGGATACTGCTGAGCAAACGACAAAGTCGCCAGACTCATAGCAAAACCGATTAATATTTTTTTCATTTCTATAGTCGTTAATTGGTTAATATATAGTGGAATATTTCTATTCTATCTTTTTGATGTAAATAAAAAAAAGAAGTTAAATCTTTTGATAAAACTTCTTTTAATTTGTCATTAACTAATTGATAACCAAATGTTAAATTTACATTCGCCCGCTATCTTTTACCCAATTTGCTATCTTTTGATTAAAATCTTCCTGTCCTTTTAGCTTTTCTAATGTCAAATGCATTCTATATCGCCAATAATGAGGAAAAACAGAAGGATCATTAATTCTTTCATTGTCCATTTCAGGATTCATAAGCTCCTCATCGGTAGCCAAAAACTCCTGAATGGGGAAAATCGCGAGCATCGCATCGCTGTAAAGATGCTGTTTCATAATAATTCCTGAAATATGAGAATCCATTTCCTCAGGAGATTTTCCGTATTGAACTAATTGTTGGTTAAAATATTTCTGCGTTAAGGCCGGATCTTCTTTCCACCATTGCCTCAATGTGGAACTGTCATGTGAAGAAGCCGTAACTACGTTAAGATAACCTGCGTTTTTAGGATTATAAAAAGGAATGTCATCAGAAGGCATTCTTTGAACTTTTAAAGCAACAATCGCCAATTCATCCATCACCGCCGGCACACAATCCGGAACCATACCCAAATCTTCACCACAAATCAGCATTTTCGTTGCATTGAGCATTACCGGAAGTTTTTCCATTGCTTTTTGATACCAAAGATAGTCCTGTCTCCTAAAGAAATAGTCATGGTAAAGGTCATAGATGGATTTCTTTTCCCAATCCGACAAATATTTATACGAATCTGTATTATAAATATTAAATCTAGGATGATAAACTATCTGCCCGTCTTTCTCTTCAATTAAAAATAAAACGTTCGCACAAAGGGAAATCAATTGTTCTTCAATCGTACCGCGAGGATTCTTTTTAAAGAAATCAGATAGTTTTCTCTGAGTATTAAATTCTTCTTTAAATGAATACATTCCATCTTCATTACTATCAATAAACTCAAGAGCCTTTTCTTTATCTTCTCCAAAATAATTCCAAAGGATCTGCTCATTGATAAAAGGCTTGCAATACCTGTCAAAATTAAACGGAATATGCCATGCATTAAATTCCTCCAAAGTAATGGGAACGGCAGGATAAAAGTAACCCAAAATCCCTTGTGTAGCGGAAATAGGCATCCTCCAGATTCTGAAAAAGCCTAAAATATGATCAATTCTCATAGCATCAAAATACTGTTCTAATGCTTTAAATCTGTTTTTCCACCATTTGAAATCATCTGCCTTCATGGCATCCCAATTATAAGTCGGGAATTCCCAGTTTTGACCAAGTTCCGTAAAGTGATCCGGAGGTGCTCCTGCCTGGAAATCCATCCCGAATAGTTCAGGTTCCGTCCATGCTTCCACCGAATGTCTGTAAATACCGATTGGCAAGTCTCCTTTTACAGAAACTCCCAAACTATGGGTATAATCTATCGCATCCTTCAATTGCTTATGAAGCTGGAACTGAACCCAGGCGTGGAGCATTGAGGCATCGTAATCTTTACTTTTCGCAGTAAAAAATTGCGAAATTTTGCCTGCAATATATTTTTTGTGCGTTTTCCATTCATTGAAATTCGGTGTTTTGTATTTGTCCCTCAACACGCAGAATGCAGCGTAAGGAATCAGCCAGGACTCATTGTCTTTTATGAATTTTTTGAAACTTCTATCTTTATAAATCTGGTCTTTACTCGCATTAAAAACAGCTTTCAAATACTTCCATTTTGAGGAAATTACTTTCTCATAATCGATAAGCTCTAAAACATTTAATGCTGCTTTTTCACTTTTATATTCTTCAACTAAATCTTTCGGTAATTCAAAATCAAGGTTTTCCAGAGAAATATACTTAGGATGCAGGGCATAAATGGAAACGGCAGCATAAGGATAAGAATCCGTCCAGCTATAATTCGCTGTCGTATCATTGATCGGTAAAATCTGGATAATTCCAAGATTAGTTTCCTGAGCCCAATCCGCCAGTTTTTTCATATCAGAAAATTCCCCTACCCCGAAACCGTCTTCAGTTCGTAATGAAAAAATCGGAACTGCAACTCCTGCATCGTGATACAGCTGATACAGCTTGAATTTAAAATAATGATTCGAAACTACATGTAAAACATCCTTCATCTGATTCGGGACAGTGAATCTGTTTTCACCCGTTTCCACATCAATGACTTTGCCTTTTTCCTTGTCATAAAGACAATATTTAAACTGAATATATTCATTTTCAGGAATTTCAACAGATGCCTCCCAAATTCCGATTTCCGTTTGTGACAGATGAATTGCTTTGTCATAATCCCAATTTCCCAACGAAGCCGTACTCCCGATTACTACAATCTTCCAGTTCGGGTTGTAAATCGGCGCTTCAATTCTGAATAAATGGGTGTGTTTTTTCAACACTGAAACTTTTTCAGGAGAAAACTGGTTCAGCTTATTGTAAAGAATTTTGTTATTTAAGTAATTTTCAGGAAAATTTTTATTGTTCCATTCATCAAAAATCATGAATTCCTTATAGTTGTGAGGAAAATTGAGGTGATGTGAAACAAATTCTTCGCGCAGAATATTTCCCCTGTCGTCCACAAGCTGATACTTATAAGAAATAGATTTTGAAAAATAATCTACCTCACATTTCCACAAGCCATTTTCTGCATAAAACATGATATGGCTTTGTAATACAGCTCCTTCTCCATCGATAACCAGCAACAACTTCTCTCCTGCTTTTGCACTGTAACCTACATTAAAATAAAGCTTCATTTACATTTTTTTATAAAAATACATTTTAATCTCGAAAAACAAAACTTATCGAATATCAAATATTCATTAAAAAAACCTTCTCAAATACTCGAAAAGGTTTAGATTTTAAACAAAGTTAAAAGATTATTCCGTTACCAGAATTTTCTTGTTTAATAATATTTTTCCTGATTCATCGGTAATGCTCACCAGGTAAGCTCCAGTCACCAGATTTTTAAGGTAAACCTGCTGATTCAAAGAGCCTTCTTTTACAGATAAATTCTGTGTCATCACGTTTTTACCTGATAAGTCAAAAACATTGAATTTAATATTTCCTTTTACTGTTTTATCGTTAACATTGATATTGATAAATTGTTCATCAACTCTTGTTGGATAAATATCAAGATTAGCAAAAACGTTGTTGGAAACAGCCTTATCATTCGCGAAATATTTACTTGCTAAATCATAAATATGCAAATTTTGTTCGCCTCCAATTTGTTTTGCCTGTAAAGTATTCAAATCAACTTCATACATAGGCGCACCTTTTGCACTTGCAATGACTACATTTCCTTTTGCATTCACAGCAGAGCCGTTAACGGAATAATTTTCAGGAATACCGGAAATTTTACCTACAAATTTCGCTTTTAATTCTTTAGTTGAAATTTTAAAAACATTTCCATACGCAGAAAAAACGTAGAAATTATGGTCTGCATCGGCAATCATGTCTCCACCAAAACCTGTTTCTATTTTTGTAAAAGAATTTTTCCCGTTTGAAGCATCGTCTTTAATGATCCCAAGATCATTTACAACATATTGATTTCTTTTTTTGCTGATTTGTAGAAACTGTGTTCCGGCGTTGTTGATCGCATAAATATTTCCGTCATAGCCTGTTGCCATTCTTGTCATGTGAGAATTGATGTCGCACGAAGTGACTCTGGCAACAGTATTTTCAACCAAGGTAATGTCTTTTGTTTTTGCATTTAAAACATAAATATTGGAAGAAAACATCGGCATGTACACCAAATTGTTGTTGAAATCATAGGCTAATGTTGCCATATTAATTGCCTGAGAATTGTTGTATGAACTCTTGTCCTCAGTTACAGAACCATTTCTTGTCTGTGAGAAAACTTTTGCAGAAAAATCTGATGTGAAAATTTTCTCTCCGGAAGTACCGTTCGTTGCATCAATTGCACGAAAATCATTGAAAATAATACTTGGCGTATCCTTTCCCACAAGTGCAAAAAAGTCTTGCTGTGCGTTTACATTTGCTCCTGCTAAAAGCAAAAATAAAGGGAATAAAAGTTTTTTCATATTATATAAATTTTAGTTTAATCATTTTAGTATGACTAAGTTACGTAATTTATAAATTGAATGACAAAAAAATTCCTTTTAATTTTCTTTCAATGTAATGAGATTCTTCCTTCGTCAGAATGACAGGGTTATGCATAAAAAAACTCCCACAAAAACTGTGAGAGTTATATAAAATATTTTTAAAATTCTAATTCAAAACATAAGTTGTTCCGTCTCGTCCATCTTTCAATTCAATGCCTTCTGCAAGGAGTTTGTCTCGAATTTGATCTGAAAGTTCAAAGTTTTTCGATTTTCTTGCCTGGTTTCTTAACTCAATTAAAACTTTTAAGGTCTGGTCCAGTTTTTCATTGTTATTTTCCTCAATCGTCTGTAATCCCAACACATCAAAAATCAAAGCATTTAAAGTAGATTTTAATTCCTCTAAATCTTTAGTCGAGATCGTTTCTTTACCATCATTTAAAGCAAAAATATATTTTACGGCTTCAAATAAATGAGCAATTAAAACTGGCGAATTAAAATCATCCGTTAAAGCATCATAAGCTTTATTCTTCCATTCTTCAAGACTGAAAGCTGATTGTTTTTCATCATTCGGAGTGATTGAGTTTAATACTTTAACAGCTTCCATTAATCTGATGAAACCTTTTTCACTGGCAATCATCGCATCATTGGAGATATCCAAAACACTTCTGTAATGCGCCTGCAAAAAGCAGAAACGTACAATCGACGGATGGAAAGATTTTTCAAAGAAATCATTTTCACCGGTAACCAACTGCATCGGTAAAATGTAATTCCCTGTTGATTTACTCATCCGTTGAGAATTCATTGTCAACATATTAGCATGCATCCAGTAATTTACCGGAGCAGCATCATTGCAAGCTTTTCCCTGGGCAATTTCACATTCGTGGTGTGGGAATTTCAGATCCATTCCGCCTCCGTGAATATCAAAAGTTTCACCTAAATATTTAGTACTCATTGCAGTACACTCAAGATGCCATCCCGGGAAACCTTCTCCCCATGGCGAATTCCATCTCATGATGTGAGCCGGAGACGCTTTTTTCCAAAGGGCAAAATCCTGTGGGTTTTTCTTTTCACCCTGTCCGTCAAGATCACGCGTGTTTGCAAAAAGTTCTTCGATATTTCTTTTTGAAAGTTCACCATAATTTAAACCTCTTCTGTTGTATTCCAACACGTCGAAATATACAGAACCATTGCTTTCGTAAGCGAAACCTTTTTCAATTAACTTTTGGGTTAATTCGATTTGCTCAACGATATGGCCTGTTGCCGTCGGTTCAATATTAGGTGGCAAAAAGTTGAACATTTCCAGGACTTTATGAAAATCAACCGTATATTTTTGTACGATTTCCATGGGTTCCAGTTTTTCCAAACGTGTTTGCTTTACAAATCGGTCGTTATTAACGTCTCCATCGTCGGTAAGATGGCCTGCATCGGTGATATTTCTTACATATCTTACCTTGTAACCCAGATGCATAAGGCTTCTGTAAATGAAGTCGAAGGAAAGGAAAGTTCTCACATTTCCCAAATGCACATTGCTGTAAACGGTAGGTCCACAAACGTACATTCCAACATTTCCGTCTAAAATTGGTTTAAATATTTCTTTTTCTCCTGTAAGAGAGTTGTATATTTTTAATTGCATTGATTTTTTATTAAAAGTTTAATGATTTAAATTTTTAATGCAAGCCCGAAGGATATTACATCAAAGTCCAGTGTACAAGACAAAATCTTTTACCAACAACATTCCTGGCAACAACAAATAATGGTTGTTACAAAAATCTTGTCTGAAACTTTTTTAAATTTTATCATTATTAAATAGCTTTTAAATGATGTCGCAAATGATCAATATAATCATTGATAATAAATTCTAATGTGAAAATCTGAGGTTCGGTTTTTGTCATGTCACAGGTTCTCGTCAAAGCTTCATCAGGAATATTTTCCACAACATTCACAATCTGAAAATTCAAAAACTTCCAAAGATTAATGATATCAGAAGTCGGAATATTCTGATAATTCTGAGCTTTTACCCAAAAATCCTGATCATAGACTATATTCTCATTTTCTTTATATTGAGTGATCACAAACCTCCTGATATTGGACAAAGCACTATCACAAAGGTGACCTAAAACTTCTTTTTTAGACCACTTTTCGGGGGAAATTTTATATGACCAGTCTTCTTCGTAGATTTCTTCAAATCTCAGAAGCTCTTCCTCAACAATATTTTTAAGAATCTGATAATCCATTTAGTTCAAATTTAGTCCAATTTTGCATGACTTCCTACATAATGTAAAAATTCCTGCCTCGTAATAGGATTGGTTTTGAAAATTCCGCTCAGTTCTGCCGTAATGGTGGAACTTGCCGTGTCTTTAATTCCCCTGCAATTAACACAAAGATGCTTCGCGTCAATAATGCAGGCTACATTCTTGGTCCCCAAAGCTTCTTTCAAAGCATTTACAATCTGCATCGTCAGTCTTTCCTGTACCTGTGGCCTTTTGGCGTAATAATCTACAATCCTGTTAATTTTCGAAAGCCCGATAACTTCACCGTTTGAGATATAAGCAACGTGTGCTCTGCCGATGATCGGCAAAAAATGATGTTCACAAAAAGAATACACCGTGATGTCTTTTTCCACCAACATCTGGCTGTATTTATATTTATTGGAAAATGTAGAAATTCCCGGCTTATTTTCTGGCAAAAGTCCTCCGAAAATTTCGTTAACGTACATTTTTGCCACTCTTCTTGGAGAATCTTTCAGAGAATCATCCGTCATATCCATACCCAAAGTATGCATAATTTCCCCGAAAAGCTCCGTTATTTTTTCTATTTTTTCTTCTGGTGATTTATCAAAAGCATCTTCCCGTACAGGCGTATGTTCTTTTCCAGTGAAAATATCATCGTCGTTATCAGTAAAATCAACCATTTTTATTTAATTTGCACAAAAATACGGATAAAATCTGTTTCATTAATTTCAAATTAAGCTAAAAAATATTATTTTAAATCCATTCTCATTATTAGCCATGATTATTGTTGAAGAAGTACACAATGAAAACCAAAAAACAGAATTTTTAGAGTTTCCCGCGAGGCTTTATCGTGAGGATAAAAATTACATCAGGCCTTTAGATAAGGACATCGAGGAAATTTTCAATCCTGAAAAAAGCAGATTTTACAAATCCGGAGAATGCGCCAGGTTTTTATTTAAAAATAATCAAAATCAAACTGTTGGGAAAGTTGCCGTTTTTGTGAATAAAAGCTACAAACAAAGTCAGCCAACGGGAGGAATCGGTTTTTTTGACTGTATTAATGATCAGGAAACAGCCAACTTTATTTTTGATTATTGTAAAAGCTGGCTTCAGCAAAGAGGAATGGAAGCTATGGACGGACCGATAAATTTCGGGGAGCGCGATAAATTCTGGGGACTTCTCATTGACGGATTCATCGAACCTCTTTATGGAATGAATTATAATTTTCCTTATTACAAAGAGCTTTTTGAGAATTATGGTTTTAAAATTTATTTTGAGCAGCTTTGTTTTTCAAGACCAATTTTCGCGGAGGTTTCCAGAGTTTTTACTGTAATGCATGCAAAACACAGTAAAAATCCTGCAATTTCTGCTCAACCAATGAAAAAAAATAACCTGGAGAAGTTTGCAAAAGATTTTACCGAAGTTTATAATAAAGCCTGGGCTGCACATGGAGAAGGAAAACATATGAGTGAGGCCAAAGTCCTGAAAATGTTTAAAATAATGAAACCCATTATCAATGAACATATTTCATGGTTTGTTTATGAAAACGATAAGCCCGTTGCCATGTGGATGAATATCCCGGATTTGAATCAATGGTTTAAATATTTAAATGGAAAGTTTGGAATATGGGAAAAACTTACATTTTTATGGGTGAAAAGGTTTAAAAAGAACGAAAAAATGGTGGGCCTTGTTTTTGGAGTGGTTCCGGAATGGCAGAGGAAAGGGTTGGAAGGCTACATGATCTGGGAAGGAACTCAACATCTGAGAAAACATACCGATTTTAAAACTACCGAATTGCAGTGGATCGGTGATTTTAACCCAAAAATGATTAAGATCGCCGAAAGTCTGGATACCACAGTGACCCGAAAACTGGCAACTTATAGATTCTTGTTTGATCGAAATAAAGCATTTGAAAGGCATCCAATGATAGGATAGAGTTTCGGCGGCGGCAAAGCCGCCGCCGAAACTTAAAAGGGCTTTAAAAAATCAAATATTTCTTTATTTAGAACAACTCTCCAGCTACTTTTTTAATATTATCACTTTTTCCCATCGAATAAAAATGCAAAACCGGAACTCCGAACTCCAACAGTTCCTTGCATTGCGCAATCGACCATTCTACTCCGATCTGTTTTACAGCATCATTATTTTTTGCTTTTTCCACTTCGTTAATTAATTCTTCGGGCAAATCGATTTTAAAAATCTGTGGCAGAATTTTAAGGTGTTTCTTCGTTGCAATTGGCTTAATCCCCGGAATAATAGGAACTGTAATTCCCATTTCCCTGGCTTTGGTAACAAACTCAATAAACTTTTTATTATCAAAAAACATTTGCGTTACAATGTAATCTGCACCTGCATCAACCTTTTGTTTTAGCCATTTTAAGTCATAATTCATAGACGGAGCTTCCATATGCTTTTCAGGATAGCCGGCAACTCCGATGCAGAATTTATTCAATTCATCACACGCATCATCCTGATTATGAAGATATTTCCCTCTTCCCAAATCATTGATCTGATGAACCAGATCCATCGCACTTGCATGACCTCCCGGAGTAGGCTCAAAATATTGATGCCCTTTCATTGCATCACCTCTCAACGCCATAACATTATCGATTCCTAGGTACATACAATCCACTAAAAGATATTCTGTTTCTTCTTTTGTAAAACCTCCGCAAAGCAGGTGTGGAACAGTATCTACATTATATTTATGCTGAATGGCGGCACAAATCCCTAACGTTCCGGGACGCATTCTTGTGATTCTGCGCTCCATCAAACCATTTCCTTTATCGATATAAATATATTCTTCCCTGGACGTCGTAACATCAATGAAAGGCGGCTTAAATTCCATCAACGGGTCTATATTCATGTACAAATCTTCGATCCCGATTCCCTTTTGTGGCGGAACAACTTCGAGGGAAAATAAAGTTTTTCCATTTGCATTTTTTATGTGGTCTGTTATCTTCATTTTAATTTTAATCTGCTAAATTAGGTGACAACCATTTTCTGGCTTCCTGTAAAGAAATCCCTTTTCTTTTTGAGTAGTCTTTCAACTGGTCTTCTGTAATTTTTCCCAACCCAAAATATTTGGCGTGCGGGCTCCCGAAATAATATCCCGAAACCGAAGCTGTCGGGAACATGGCTAAACTTTCAGTCAAATAAACTCCGATATTTTCTTCCACTTTTAAAAGATCCCAAATCGCATGTTTTTCCAAGTGATCCGGACACGCTGGATAGCCTGGCGCAGGACGAATTCCTTTATATTTTTCAGCAATTAAATCTTCATTGCTTAAATTTTCTTGATTAGCGTATCCCCAATATTCTGTTCTCACTTTTTTATGTAAAAATTCCGCGTAGGCTTCTGCAAAACGGTCGGCAAGAGCTTTTACCATGATCGCATTATAATCGTCGTTTGCTTTTTCATATTCTTCTGATAATTCATCCGTTCCGAAACCTGTTGTCACACAAAAAGCTCCAACATAATCGGTTTTTCCTGAACTTTGAGGTGCTATAAAATCACTTAAAGCCAAATATTCTTTTCCTTTTGACTTTTGTAATTGCTGTCTTAATGTGATGAATTTTGACTGCGGCTGATTATTTTCATCAAAAATTAAAATATCATCATTTTCATCAGAATTGGCTTTAAAAATTCCGAAAATTGCTTTTGCGGTTAAAGATTTTTCATCTAAAATTCTTTTTAGAATAACCTGAGCGTCTTTAAATAATTCTTTTGCCTGAGCTCCAACAACCTCATCATCAAAAATATTCGGATATTTCCCGTGAAGATCCCAGCTTCTGAAAAACGGTGACCAGTCGATGAAAGGGACCAATTCATTCAGATCCTGATTCTCAAAAACCTGGATGCCTAATTGATTTGGGGTGAAAATTTCTTCATTTTCCCAATCGATTTTAAATTTATCTCTTCTTGCGTCTTCAATTGAAACGTATTCTTTATCCACCTGTCGGTTCAAAAACTTCTCACGGAATTCCGAATATTCGCTTTTTAAATCATCAACATATTCCTTATTTCTGTCACCCAACAAAGAACTCACGACATTTACCGCTCTGGAAGCATCATTTACGTGAACTACAGCGTTTTTATATTTTAAATCGATTTTTACGGCGGTATGTGCTTTTGAAGTAGTTGCACCTCCGATCAATAAAGGAAAATTAAGGTTTTGCCTTTCCAGTTCCTGAGCAATATACACCATTTCGTCCAAACTTGGTGTAATTAAGCCACTCAATCCGATCACATCAACATTATGATCAATTGCGGCCTGAATAATTTTTTCAGCGGGAACCATTACTCCCAAATCGACGATTTCATAATTATTACAACCCAACACAACGCTCACAATATTTTTACCAATATCGTGGACATCGCCTTTTACGGTGGCCATCAAAACTTTTCCGTTGGCGGGTCTTGAACCGTCTTTTTCAGCTTCAATAAACGGCTGTAAATAAGCAACCGCTTTTTTCATTACCCGTGCTGATTTTACAACCTGAGGAAGGAACATTTTTCCGCTTCCGAATAAATCCCCGACAACGCCCATTCCGGTCATTAAATTAACCTCAATTACATGCAAGGGTTTTTCTGACTGTAATCTTGCCTCCTCCACATCTTCTTCGATAAAACGGTCGATTCCTTTTACCAAAGCATGTGTGATTCTTTCCTGCAAAGGTCTCGTTCGCCATTCAAGTTCTTCAACGACCTCTTTTTTAACGGATTTATGCTTTTCGGAATAGTCAAGAAGCCTTTCTGTTGCGTCCTCTCTTTTGTCTAGAATTACATCTTCAACGAGCTCTAATAGTTCTTTATTAATTTCATCATAAACCTCCAACATCGCAGGATTTACGATCCCGATATTCATTCCTGCCTGAATGGCGTGGTACAGGAAAACCGAATGCATCGCTTCTCTCACTGTATCATTTCCACGGAAAGAGAACGAAACATTACTCACCCCACCGCTTACGGAAGCGTACGGAAGATTTTGTCGAACCCATCGTGTTGCCTCAATGAAGTCGATTGCATTCCTTCTGTGCTCGTCCATTCCGGTTGCGACGGGGAAAATATTTAAATCAAAAATGATATCTTCAGCCGGAAAACCAATCTGATTCACCAAAATATCATAAGAACGTTTTGAAATTTCAATTCTACGGTCGAAATTATCGGCTTGCCCGTCTTCATCAAAAGCCATGACAATGACCGCTGCACCATATCTTTTAATTGCTTTTGCCTGTTTGATGAATTCTTCTTCACCACCTTTCAAGCTGATAGAATTCACGACAGATTTTCCTTGAACCACTTGAAGTCCGGCCTCTAAAATCTCCCATTTTGAGGAGTCGATCATAATCGGGATTCTGGAAATATCCGGTTCTGAAGCAATTAAGTTCAGGAATTTTATCATGGAAGCTTTTCCATCGATCAATCCGTCATCAAAATTAACATCAAGAATCTGCGCACCGCCTTCAACCTGATGGCGGGCGATATCTAATGCTTCAGAAAATTTTTCTTCTTTTATTAATCTTAAAAACTTTTTGGACCCGGCAACGTTTGTTCTTTCACCAACGTTGATGAAGTTACTTTCCGGTGTAATAATCAAAGGCTCAAGCCCCGATAATCTTAAATATTTCATCAATTTTTATTCTTCTAAAATGTAATATGCATTATTTGCATTTTGTTTAAGCAAATCAACATGTTTGCCTAAAGCAGTAAATATGGGGAACCTTTTATAGGCTAAATTATGTTCTTTGGCGAATTTTTCTATTTCATCCGTAATTTCATTATAATAGAGATAGCTGTAATTTGGAAATAAATGATGGGCAACGTGAAAGTTGAAATTCCCTAAAATATTTCTTACAAACCAATTGTTTTCCTTTAAATCATTCGTTACCTCGAATTGATGATTCAACCAGCTGAACGGCAATCCGTTTTTCTCATCCAGTTTCGGAAAAGCGTTGTCCGGAAGCGGATGTAAAGGCAATAACACAAACAGTGCAAAAATACTTGCCGAAATCACCTGCAAAAACCAGGCTCCGAAAGCAAGACCAACCGAAACCTTAAAAAATATAATCGGAACCGCAATCTGATAAAAGAAATAAAATAATTTAAAGGTAACCATCTTCACTTTTTCTTTCATAGGAATGGCTCCCTGAGTTTTTAAAATCACTCTTTCTTTATCAAAAAAGTCTCTGAAATCCCTGATAAACATCCAATTGAACAAGTATAAAGGATAAACCAAAAAGAAAAAGAAATGTTGATACTTTTGAATTCCTTTTGCCTTAACCCACGGAACAATTAAAAGAAGTCCGCTTTGCTCAATATCTGTGTCCCAGCCGTCTACATTGGGGTAAGCGTGGTGACTTGCGATATGGCGTTTTTTCCAGATGTATGAATTGGCACCTACGAAATCGAAAATTTGAAGTACGAGTCCGTTTAATTTTTTGCTTTTATAAATATTGTTGTGTGCTGCTTCGTGAATTAAATTTAAATAAATTAAAACCAAAGAAATCCCCATCAACACAAAACTTGAGATATAAATCCAAGGTCTTTCGGCATTAAAAACCGCGAAAAAATACAACCCAAAATAGACCAAAGGCAGTATGATTGCTTTGATCTTAATATAAATATCCCTGTCTTCGGGAATGGCTGCTACTCGTTGGTTCACTTTCTTTCTTAGTTCATTAAACAGTTTTGCATCGTCTGAATCTTTTAAGTAAATCGGCTTTTCCATTACATTTAAATTTTGTGTTATATTTAAAGATAATATTAAAATTCCGTTTCTTTTTTACTGATTCAATAAAAAAAATCTATTAAATCAGACAAATTCCTTCAATTTCCTCGGTTCATATTTCTCAACCAAATCTGCAATGGCTTTGATGTGATCGGGTGTCGTTCCGCAACATCCTCCGATAATATTGATCAATCCTTTTTCTACGTATTCTTTAATCTGGCTTGCCATATCTTCAGGTGTTTCGTCATATTTTCCGAAAGCGTTTGGAAGACCGGCATTCGGATATGCTGAAACGTGGAATTCTGAATTATGCGCCAATGTTTCTAAATATGGTGTCAACTGATTCGCTCCCAATGCACAATTGAAGCCAACGCTTAGTAAATTTAAGTGTGAAACTGAGATCAAAAATGCTTCTGCAGTTTGTCCGCTCAACGTTCTTCCTGACGCATCTGTAATTGTTCCTGAAACCATGATCGGGATCTTAATTCCTCTTTCGTCCTGAATTTCATCGATCGCGAATAAAGCGGCTTTCGCATTCAGTGTATCAAAAATCGTTTCAACCAATAAAATATCTGAACCTCCGTCCAGCAAAGCTTCTGACTGCTGCTTGTAAGCCATTCTCAATTCATCAAAAGTAATGGCGCGATACCCCGGATCGTTTACATCCGGGCTTAAGCTTGCCGTTCTGTTGGTCGGACCGATGGAACCTGCGACAAATCTTGGTTTATCAGGATTCTTAGCAGTAAATTCGTCGCAGACTTTTCTGGCGATTTTTGCAGATTCATAATTCAGTTCGTAAACCAATTCTTCCATGTGATAATCTGCCATTGCGATTGTCGTTCCTGAGAAAGTGTTGGTTTCCAGAATGTCTGCTCCTGCTTCCAGATATTTTCTGTGAACTTCCTCGATTGCGTGCGGTTGCGTCAAGGAAAGTAAATCGTTGTTTCCTTTTACGGGATGCGCCCAATCTTTGAAACGCTCGCCACGATAATCTTCTTCCTCGAATTTGTATCGTTGAAGCATCGTTCCCATTGCTCCGTCAAGAATTAAAATCCTCTCGGATAATGCTTTGTATAATTGTTCTGAATTTTTCATTTATTTTTTTGATTTATTGTTATTGTTGGACACTCCGGTTTTTCGCAGCCCGACTTGAGCGGAGCTCTTTTTTGTGTAGCAAAGCGAAACAAAAAAAGCGGGAGCGGAAGGCGGAAATAGCTGCCCAAATTATTTTAATCCAATGCTTGTTTTAAATCTGCAATAATATCATCCACATTTTCCAAACCTACCGAACAACGAACGAGACCTGCAGTAATTCCTACTTCATTTCTCTCTTCATCCGTTAATTTTGAGTGTGTTGTAGATGCAGGATGTGTTACAATTGTCCTGGTGTCTCCAAGGTTTGCAGATAGTGAACACATTTTTATGTTGTCTAAAAATCTTCTGCCGCCTTCAATTCCGCCTTTGATTTCGAACGCTACAATATTTCCGCCTAACTTCATTTGTTTTTTCGCAATCTCGTAGCTTGGATGAGATTGTAAGAATGGATATTTCACCAATTCTACATTGGGGTGGTTTTCTAAAAATTCAGCCACTTTTAAGGCATTTTCGCAGTGTCTTTCAACACGAATTGCCAATGTCTCCAGGCTTTTCGATAAAACCCAAGCGTTGAAAGGTGACATTGCAGGTCCAGTATTTCTTGCAAAAAGATAGATTTCACGAATTAAATCCTCTCTTCCGACTGCTACTCCACCCAAAACCCGTCCTTGTCCATCAATCAGTTTCGTTGCAGAATGTACAACAATATCTGCACCATATTTGATCGGCTGCTGAAGATAAGGTGTTGCAAAGCAGTTGTCTACAACAAAGATCAGATTATGTTTTTTTGCAATTTGTCCGAAAAATTCTAAGTCCAAAATCCCAATTGCTGGATTTGTCGGTGTTTCCAGATATAGGATTTTTGTATTGGACTGAATATATTTTTCAATATTTTCTGCGTCTTCGGCTTTGAAATAGGTTGTTTCGATATTCCACTTAGGAAAATATTTTGTAAACAAAGTATGGGTAGAACCAAAAACCGACTGGCAGCTTAAAATATGATCTCCTGCATTCAACAAAGTTGCAAACGTTGAATAAATCGCCGCCATCCCCGTCGCAAAGGCATAAGCTGCTTCTGCACCTTCCATTTTTGCGATTTTATCGGTGAATTCCGTAACATTCGGGTTTGAAAACCGGCTGTATAGATTTTTAGGCTTTTCTTCTGCAAAACTCGCCCGCATATCTTCCGCATCCTGAAAAATAAAGCTGGACGTCAAATACAACGGCGTAGAATGCTCGTCAAACTGAGATCTTTCGGTTTGCGTTCTTATAGCAAGTGTTTCAAAGTTTGACAGTTGCTCGTTGTTAGTTTCCGGTTGAAAATTATCGCTCATAAACTTATTTATCTTTATAAAGTATCAATTTAAAAACCTTTTTTACAAATTGTTACATTGATACATTACTATATTGTTACATTAATTTATTTTGTTTCACTTACTCTTAAAATATCTCCGAAAACACCTCTTGCCGTAACCTGAGCTCCGGCTCCGGCTCCCATTATGACAATCGGATGTTCGCCGTAACTTTCGGTATATATTTCAAAAATTGAATCTGAACCTTTTAACTGCCCCAAAGCGGAAGTTGCGGGAACCGAAATCAGTTTTACATCAAGTTCGCCTTTGTCTTTCTGCAAATCGCCGTGTAAATCTCCAACATATCTCAACACATGATCCGGCTCCTGATTTTCTTTAATTTTTTGATATTCTTCATCCAATTCTTCCAGTCTGAAAAGGAATTCCGGTTTAGAAATTGAACTTAAACTTCCAGGAACAAGATTTTGAATATTGATATCATCAAATTCATTGATTAGATCTAATTCTCTAGCTAAAATCAACAGCTTTCTGGCAACGTCATTTCCTGACAAATCCTCTCTCGGGTCCGGTTCCGTATATCCTTTTTCCAAGGCTTCATTGATGATTGTGGAAAATTTATCGTTTCTCAAAGAAAAATTATTGAAAACATAGCTCAATGTTCCTGAGAAAACGCCTTTGATTCTTGTGATGTTTTCTCCTGAAAGGTGTAATAATTTTATCGTGTCAATTAATGGTAAGCCTGCACCAACATTCGTTTCGTACAGATAACGTCTGTTATTTTTGTTCAACGTATATCTTAGTTTACGGTATTCTTCGATTGGAAGCGTATTGAAAATCTTGTTGGAAGACACCAGATCGAAACCATTTTCTGCCAACGTATGATAATTATGAACAAAATCCTTGCTTGCCGTATTATCAACAACAATCAGGTTTTCCAGTTGGTTTTCTTTTGAAAAATTGATTAATTCCTGAACATCTGATGGACTTTCCGCTGTCAAAACCTCATCATTCCAATTGTTATCAAAACCTTTTTTATTAAAAGCTATTTTTCTTGAATTCGCAACGGCCACAACTTTCAAATCAATTTTTTTACGTCTTCTGATTTCTTCCGATGACTGTAAAACCTGATTGATCAAAGTTTTACCAACATTTCCGTGTCCGATAATTGCTAGATGAACCGTTTTTGGTTTTTTAGAAATCTCGGATTCGATGATATTTTTTGCTTTTTCGTCTTGTGAAGAAGTTACGACAATATTTACCCGTTTTTCGCTTGCAATTTGGTTTAAAAGCAATGGGAAAACATTGTTTCGGGCCAGTTCTGCCAATACTTTATTGAAATCTTCTGCTACAAAACCAATGACAGAGACATTATTTATACTGTAAATCTGGGAAACTTTCCCTGATTTTCTTTCTGCTTCAAATTCGTCAATCAGACAATTAACTGCTTTTTCGGAATCAGCTTCCTGAACCAAAATTGATAATCCGTTTTCGATGGCCTGTTGAGAAATTACCCCAACACTGATTCGCGCCAGTGTAAGCGCTTTAAAAATTCGTCCGTCAATCCCGATTTCACCCAAGAAATCTTCTCCTTCAAATTTGATGATTGATCTGTTTTTTAAAAATTTTATTTCGTTAGCATTTTCCATTCTACAAAATATTTTTAATGATGTTATTTAATTGTTCGTATTCCATTAAGAAGGCATCGTGCCCATGAATTGATTTGATCTCGTGATAGAAAAGATTTTCCTTTTTTTCTTTAAGCTTTTCAAAACACATTCGGATTTCGGAAGCGGGAAAGAATAAGTCTGTATCAACGGAGATCATGTGCATTCGTGCCTGTATCTTTACCAGTTGATTCTCTTCTGCATTAATATTCATTAATAAATGATTCATCAGCTTATAAGATTTTAAACTAAACCTTTCGTTTAAAGCATTTCCGTGATAAATAAGCCAGTCTTCCGATTCCAGGTTCTGTTTTTCCTGATTGTATTTGTTTTGAAATCTATCGTTTAAAGATTGAGGTGTTCTGTAGCACAACATCGCATGAATTCTGGCTTTTTGTAATGGTTCGCCACTTTGATTTAACAAAAATTTCTGAACCAGGCATTGCGCATGAAGCCAGTCATGGGTTTTAAAATCGCAGGCAATGGGAATAAAGATTTCGGCAAGATTTGGATTTTTTGCCAGCATTTCCCAGCCGATTCCGCCTCCAAGAGAGCCTCCGATAATGACATGTAAACTTTTAATTTTTAAAATTTCAAGTCCTTTTAAAAAGATATTAGCAATATCCGAAGGAGTGAAATCTTCATAGTCATCAATTAAAAAATCATCGTAACCGTTTCCGGGAATATTGAAACACAGAACAGTATATTTGTTCGTATCGATCACCTGGTTTTCTCCAATCAGTTGTTTCCACCACCCTTTTTCCCCTGAAACATTGGAGTTTCCGGTTAAAGCATGATTAACTAAAACTATCGGTGAAGAAAACAGCTCTTTCCCGAAAAGCTGATAGCTCAACGGGATATGGTATTCCTTTTGGGAATTGGTTTGATACGAAATATTAATATGTTTAAGTTCTGTTTTCAATTCTATTATACTTTTTGATAATACAATTTGAAAATGCCACGAGAAATGGCTGAAAGAACTTCAGTAAGTTATCTGTCCAAAATAAATTGGTAGAACGTAGCACCTTCTTTACTTCCGCAAAGGGTTGCTAAGGTTTCACAGGGTCTAATCCCTCAACCTTTCTTGATAACATTTTCAATATGTGAATGATCGAATGGTGCAAAGATAAAAATTTAATTTTAAATATTTAAAAAAAATTTAATTTTAATATGGAAGCATTGATGGATAGGACATTTTGGATAAAATATTAAAAATTATTCAGAATTAGAAAGTTGGAATTATTTTTCAAAAAAACTAACTTCGTAATTGAAAATGCTGAGATATGATTGCTGAAAAACAAAGATTACAAGATACTGACTGGAAAAACTGGGGGCCTTACGTAAGTAACCGCCAATGGGGAAATGTACGTGAAGATTACAGCTCAAACGGTGATGCCTGGAATTTCGCTAATCATAGTACTGCAGAAAGCTACGCCTACCGCTGGGGCGAAGAAGGAATTGCGGGAATCTCCGATGCAAAGCAGCTCTTCTGTTTTGCACTTTCGTTCTGGAATAAGAAAGATAAGATGATAAAAGAGCGCTTTTTCGGGCTGAGCAATCCTCAGGGAAATCACGGGGAAGACATCAAAGAAATCTTTTATTACCTGGATAATACACCTACTCACAGCTATATGAAAATGGTGTACAAATATCCTATCAATGCCTTTCCATATGAAGATATCCGTGCCGAAAATGCCAGACGCAGCAAAAAAGAACCGGAATACGAAATTTTCGATACCGGAATTTTTGATAATGATGAATATTTTGATATTTTTATTGAATATGCAAAGGCCAACCAAGATGATATCTTAGTGAGAGTCACGGTTTGTAACAGAAGCCAGAATGACGCTCCTATTGTGGTAGCACCCACCGTTTGGTTCAGGAATAACTGGAAATGGGGCTACAACACTTACAAAGGTGGGACAAATGCTTCACAGGAAGGCTGTATTGATATTATACACGACAGTATTTCCATTAAAAAGTTTTATTCGAAGAACATCAATGTGGAAAGTGTTTTCTGCGATAATGAAACCAACAATCCAAAGTTGCACGGCGCTCCATATCCGGGAAATACTTATTTTAAAGATGGAATTAATGATTATATAATTTACGGAAGCAACACCATAAATCCTGAAAAAAGAGGAACGAAGGCTGCATTTTTAATTGATGAAATAATTGAGGCAAGACAATCTAAAACGTTTGATTTCAGACTATCACCTAACGATCTTGATGAGCCTTTTTATCAATTTGATGAGATTTTCGAAGTTAGAATTGACGAAGCCAATGAATTTTATAATGAAATTCAACAGGATATCAATGATGATGACGAAAAAAACGTTCAGAGACAAGCTTTTGCTGGACTTCTTTGGAATAAGCAATTCTATCATTACAATGTCGGAAAATGGCTGAAAGGAGACCCGAATTATGAAGCTCCGAGAGATTTTAATAATTATGTAAGAAATACAGAGTGGAACCATCTCCATAATAAAGACATTATCTCAATGCCTGATAAATGGGAATATCCCTGGTATGCAACCTGGGACTTGGCCTTCCATTGTGTGCCGTTTGCGATTATTGATGCGGAATTTGCGAAAGGACAGCTTCTTTTATTAACCAAAGAATGGTACATGCATCCAAACGGACAGCTCCCTGCCTACGAATGGAACCTGAGTGATGTAAATCCGCCTGTCCATGCCTGGTCTTGCTTCAGGGTCTTTAAAATTGATGAAAAACATAATGGAAAACCGGATCTTTTATTTTTAGAAAAAGTTTTCCAGAAATTACTTTTAAATTTCACCTGGTGGGTTAACAGAAAAGATAAAAACGGTAAAAATATCTTCGGAGGAGGCTTTCTGGGACTCGATAACATCGGTGCTTTTGACCGAAATATGATTTTGAAGGACGGACAGCACCTTGAGCAGGCCGACGGAACAAGCTGGATGGCGATGTATGCTTTGAATATGATGCGAATTGCTATGGAACTGGCTCAGTATTATCAAGTTTATGAGGATATGGCGATCAAGTTTTTTGAACATTACCTTTATATCGCCGAAGCGATGGAAAATCTTGGTGAAGGTACAAAAGGACTTTGGAACGAGGAAGACGGATTTTTCTATGATGTATTACAGCTTGGAAATGGTGACAGTGTTTCATTGAAATTAAGAAGTATTGTTGGTTTAATTCCTATGTTTGCGGTGGAGATTGTCGATCATAAACTATTAGAAAAAATGCCTAATTTCCGTGAGAGGATGGATTGGGTTTTGAAGAATAAACCTGAACTGACAAAGCTTGTTTCACATTGGGATGAGGAGGGCCACGGAAGAAAACATCTGATGAGCATTCTCCGTAAAACCCGATTAACAAAAGTTCTTTCAAGAATGCTGGATGAAAATGAGTTTTTAAGCTCGTACGGAATTCGCGCCATGTCGAAAGTGTATGAAGAAAACCCGTTTGTTTTTTCTGTTCATGGGAATGAAAATATGGTGTATTATACTCCTGCAGAGAGTGACAGCCGGATGTTTGGCGGAAACAGCAACTGGAGAGGCCCGATTTGGTTCCCTATCAATTTTTTGATTGTTGAGAGCTTACAGAGATTTCATTTTTATTATGGAAACAGCATGAAAGTGGAGCTTCCGACGGGAAGTGGCGAGAAGAAAAACCTGGATGAAGTCGCACAAAACATCGGAAAAAGGCTGTGCTCTATTTTCTTAAAGGATGAATACGGGCAAAGACCATTCAACGGTGGAAATGCGAAGTTTAATTATGATGAAAATTTTAAGGATTACATTACTTTCTTTGAATATTTCCATGGAGATAACGGCCGAGGAGTTGGTGCCTCCCATCAGACAGGATGGACGGCGACGGTCGCGAAATTATTAAAACCTAGAATGACTATATAATTTAATCCCCCTTTCAAACGAAGGGGATTTTTTTTACTATGTACCACATTATATTTATGACCTCAATCACAAATTAACAAATTATAGCTAAAATCTATTTAAACTGAAAAATAATACATTTATTTCTTAAAAACAGTAAAAAATCAACATTAAGTTTTAATATGCTTTAAATTTTTAACAACAAAATAATTATCTTAGCACCTGAAAAGCCAAAATTTTTTTTTATGAAAGAAAAACTACTACCTCTTGCAGGCTTATTTTTAGCCAGCATGTTTACTACTCAGATGAGCGCCCAGCAATATCAGCCGATACCCGTACAAAGCGGCTTCAACGCTGATGTGATCGCAAATGGAGTAGGATCTTCCGCTACCTCAACCAATGATGATGTGGATGGTGTTAACTTTGCATTTGTTTCGAAAGATTTTCAATTATCTGCAACAGATGCACCACTTACTTACGGACTTCCCATCAACGGAATTATCAACACCGCCGTAGCTTCTACTCCGGGATTGTCTTACCAGATGGCATCTTACAGCGCCAACAATTCATTGAGACTGGAAAACACCAATAACAACGGGACTTTGATGTTTACAACACCTCTTCCTGCCATAAGCTTATACATGCTGGCAACAGGAGGAAGTGGAGATTGCACTGTAGATGTGGATGTGAATTTTACAGACAATACTTCACAAACCTTTACGGGAATCAGTATTACAGACTGGTATTACGGAAGCAATTATGCCATCCAGGGAATCGGGAGGATTAATATTGCTAATGACAATTTAGAGTCTGGATATGGGACAGATCCGAGATTATACCAGATTCCTTTAGCAATCGACGCTGCCAACCAAGCAAAAAGTGTAAAAAGCGTTACGATCACTAAGACCGGAACAGGAGGGATTCCGAATATATTCGCAATTTCTGCGGACGCCTTCAATCCGTGTCCTACCCCTACAGATATTACGGCTACAACCACAACAGATAGCGGAACTTTAAGCTGGTCAGCTCCTGCAACAGGTGCGCCTTCTTCAGGATATCAGTATTATTACAGCACTTCTCCTACGGCACCTACAGCTACAACAACGCCTACAGGATCAGTAACATCGGGAACTTCTGTAACATTAAATAACTTAACAATAGGACAAACCTATTATTTCTGGGTAAGATCCAATTGTGGAGGCTCTTCACAAAGCTTCTGGAAAATGAAAGAATTTACTCCGGGGCAGATCAGTACGGTTTATACATTGGGTGATATCAACACACAATTTGATGACACAGGAGTTACAACAACTTCCACTACAAACTGTGCAGGAGGATTAACGGTAAATGTACCGGCAGGATATAAAATCAAATCCACTGCCGTTTCCTACACAATGACCACAGCAAGCAACGGATGGATGTCTGAACAGAGAAGCTTACTGGTTTGTACTTCAAACGGAAATACTGAAGCTTCTATAGCAGAAGGTGCGGGATCTACCGGCGGAACATATTCTTACAACAGAACCGGCCTTACGCTAGCCAATGATCTTACCGGAGCTGTAAACTTCGAACTTAGGGCATGGAGAGTTTACGGAGGATCAGATTGCAGCGCAGACTACAATAAGGTTGATAATAATACCTTAACGGTAACCATTACTCTTCAGCCGCTGGCTTTAGCAACAAACGAAATCAACGCAAAAGAAAAAGAAAGAATTGCTTACCCAAATCCATTTGTCAATACTTTATCTATCGAAAAAGCAGAAAATGTGAAAAAAGCAGTGGTAACAGACCTTTCAGGAATTACTGTAAAAACTGTTGAAAATCCATCTTCTACATTATTCCTGGGAGAACTGAAATCAGGAATGTATATTTTGACATTAACAATGAAAGATGGCTCTGTAAAAAGCATGAAAACAATCAAGAGATAATAATTTACACATTCATACTAAAAACCCGGATAAATAATTTTATCCGGGTTTTATTTTTATTTAAAATTGATTTAAGCCTGAACGATCTCTCCGTTTACGTAGACTTCATATCCAATCTCAACCGTCGGCTCCAAAGTTTTGGAAACAGAGCAATATTTTTCAAAAGATAATTGTGCTGCTTTCTGAGCTTTTTTAGGATCGATATTCCCTTCAAGAAGGAATTTAACTTTAATTGATTTAAAAGGTTTTGCATCATCCACAGGAATCCTCTCTCCTTCTACTTCCGCCTTGAAATCTGTAATTTCCTGTCTTTGTTTTTTTAAAATAGAAACCACATCGATTCCGCTGCATCCGGCAACCGCCATTAGAACGCTTTCCATTGGTGAAACGCCTTTCGCACCGGGCTGGGTTGTATTATCCAAAAGAATTGAATTTCCTTGAGAATTGGTACATTCAAATAAATAATCGTCGTTGATTCTATTAAGTGTTATTTTCATTTTGCTTATTGCTTATTGCTAAATTATAAAATTCCCCTCGCTTTTATCTCAAGATATTTATTGATAACATCGATATTTAAATTCTCAGGCAAGGTATAGACCGTATAAATTCCGTATTTTCTGAGTTCCTGGATAATTAATTTTTTTTCAAACTCAAATTTCTCAGCAATGATCTCGTCATAAATTTCCTGCATGCTTTCCGGATTTTTATGAATTAAAGTCTGAAGCTCTGCATTTTTAAAGAAAACCACGACCAATAAATGATTCTTAGCAATTCCCCGAAGGTATTTCAACTGTCGGTTTAACCCGTCCAATGTTTCAAAATTAGTGAATAATAATATTAAGCTTCTCTGATTTAATGAATATTTTACATCCTGATACAACCGGTTAAAATCACTTTCAAAGAAATCAGTTTTAATATTATAAAGCGCTTCAGAAATCTTTCTCAGCTGTCCGGATTTATTTTCGGCTGCGATTTTATTTTCGGTTTTCTTTGAGAATGTCATCATTCCTGCGCGGTCCCCTTTTTTAAGGATAATGTGAGATAAAGCCATCGTTGCATTAATCGAATAATCCAGTAAACTCAATCCTTTGAAAGGCATTTTCATTGTTCGTCCGGTATCTATCAGCATAAAAATCCGTTGAGATTTTTCGTCCTGAAACTGATTGACCATTAAACGGTTGGTCTTGGATGTTGCTTTCCAGTTGATTGTTCTGATATCATCACCGGGAACATAGTCTTTGATTTGCTCGAATTCCATGGTGTGTCCCAGTTTTCGGATTTTTTTTATTCCGCCTAATAAAAATTCGCTTTGCAACGCCATCAATTCATATTTTCGAAGATGAATAAATGATGGATAGGCTGGCAAATTGGCATCTTTCTGAAAATTAAACCTCTTTGAAACAAAACCCAACGGGGATGAAACATAGATATTTAAACTCCCAAAGTTATACTCTCCCCTTTCTTTCGGCTCTAAAATATATTGGAAAAAGTTGTTCCTTCCCGGTTCAATCTGCTTTTCAATCAAAAAATCTCTCTTCTGAAACTGAAACGGAATTTCATCAATAACTCTAACATTAATTTTAAAACCATAATTATTTTTAATATCAACTTTCACGGGATTTTCATCGCCATTCGACAATTTCTCCGGTAAAATTCTTTGCGCTGAAATCCCGTCCTTTTGATTAAATACAAAAAGATAATCCACCATCGCTGCTAGGAAACACAACAGTAGAGCAATATGTGCAGCCCACATCAAAAACGGAAAGAAAAATGCAAAAACATACAGAATCCCCACTCCAATGAGTGCGAAAAAAAAGCGTGTATTGATGTATAAGTTTTTCATTTTTCCGGGTTGCAGGCTTTTAAGATTTATGCCTGCTTTTTTTCATTTAAAAGTATATTTGATGCAATCTTTGCTTCATCAGTTAAATGCTCATTTTCTAAATTATATTCTAGCTCTTCAATGGATAAATTTTGAAATTTTTCTTTGAAATAAATTATCTTTTTATTTCTTTCCTCTTTTCGATCATGATTGGTTGTTCCTGAAAAATTGTCTTTTAATTCATTATATCTTTTATATAAAACCAAAGCAAACAAAATTGTGATTGGAAGATTTAATTTAATAAAGTTTATTCTTATAAATGTAAAAAGCTGAATAAAATTTAAAGATCCTAAAAAGAGCAACACTAATAAAATAATCAAACTATAATCTTTGAATTTTATGTATAATACTGATGATAAAAATAACCCTATAACCCCGCAAAGAAACAGAGGATTAAAATCCTGGTTTATATTTACTGATGCAATGACACTAATCCAAAGTAAAATCATTACAATAATTTCTATTTTTATACTCTTCATTTCCTACATTAGCTGTTTGATAGTTATTTATAGCTTTAAAAAATTAAAAGCATTTATCTTCAATTGATTTCTGCCAAACTAAAAGCTCTTTAAAATTAGCCATAACTCCAAATCTTACAACTCGAATTGTTAAACTATAACCTAAAACCTTATATCTGCCACCTATCTTGGGATTTCTATTCCTTCTAAAATCTGTCTGATAATTTCATCTGCGGTTAAGCCCTCCATTTCTCTTTCCGGCGATACAATTACCCGGTGTCTCAATACGGCATAACTTGCTTCTTTGATGTCTTCCGGGGTTACAAAATCTCTTCCTCTTAATGCTGCAAATGACTTTGAAGCCGTTAACAAAGCCAAACTGGCTCTCGGAGAAGCTCCCAAATACAAGAATTGGTTTTCTCTTGTGTTGACGATGATTTTCGCGATGTATTCCATTAGCTGTGTCTCAACTATGATTTCTTTTACCAAATGTTGATAATTTTTCAATTGTTGGGCCGTGATTACTTTGTTGACGACGTCAGTTTTATCCTCTCTTTTGCTTTCGTGCTGGTTTTTGATGATCGATATTTCCTGTTCAAGGTTCGGATATCCAACATTTATTTTAAAAAGAAAGCGGTCTAGCTGAGCTTCCGGAAGTCGGTACGTTCCTTCATGCTCGATCGGGTTTTGAGTGGCTACCACCAAAAACGGCTCTTCCATCGTATAACGGGTCCCATCCATTGTGATTTGCCTTTCTTCCATTACTTCAAACAAAGCAGCCTGGGTTTTCGCCGGCGATCTGTTGATTTCATCTATTAAAATGAAATTAGAGAAAATTGGACCTTGTTTAAATTCAAATTCAGAATTTTTTACATTAAAAATTGATGTTCCTAAAATATCGGAAGGCATCAGATCCGGAGTGAACTGGATTCTGCTGAAGCCCACATCAATGGTTTTTGCCAGTAATTTTGCCGTGATGGTTTTTGCCACTCCCGGAACGCCTTCGATCAAAACGTGACCGTTTGATAAAAGCGCAGCCAAAAGATGCTCAACCATATTTTCCTGGCCTACAATTACTTTTGCAATCTCGGATTTTACTTTCTCCAGGCTTGCTCTAAGCTCAATCATGTCAATTCTCGACTGGAACTGATCTTCTTTTTTATCAATATTTATAGAACTTTGATTTTCTACATTTTGGTTTTCAAGGTTTTCCATAAATTTTTATCTTTTTAATTTTGATGTTTCCATCAATTTTATGTTTTAATTTATTTTAAAATTTCGTCCAGCAATTTATTCATTCTTCCCAGATCTTCTTTCATGACACTCGCATAAGGATCCTGCGCTTTTTTGATAAAACCGACAGCTTCATTGATCATTTCCATTGGTTTTCCGGTTTTCAGTTGAAGTTTTTTTGCAAATTCTTCGTCTAAATTTTGGGTATCAATTAAAAGGTCCATTCTTACTTTATTTAAAAAATACTGGGCTTTTTTTGCCATCATATCGTGGAAGTCTCCCTCCTGCAAATATAAATTCCCGATGCTTTTCACAAAATCAACGGAAGTATTTTTTAACGGTTCAATTACCGGAACAATACGCTGTTTTCTTTTTGCATTAAAGAAAATAAATAAAACCAGACCTCCCAACAACACCCACCATGCATATTTCAGGGCAGGATTTGAAAGGATAAATCTCAGGAAAAACTGCGATGTTTTGGAATTACTTTCCACAAACCACAGTGTTTCCTTATCCTCAAGATACGAAAAAACATCCTGTGTATATTTTACATTTCCTGACTTTAATAAATAATAATTTGTAATGAAAAGCGGCTCACAATGAACATAAATATTTCCTTTTCCAAACTTTATCTTAATAAAATTCGCCTGGTCGGTATTATTTTTTTCTACGGTTTTTCCTAATACTTCAACATTGGGTTTAATGAACGTAAAGCCCCTTCCGGACGGGAATTTGTCAAGCTTAATAAAGTCGTTCTGATATTTTGTATCTGTTAATTTCAACACATTTTCGTCTTCAAAAGAAATCTTTGAGTCGTAATATCCTATACTATCGGAAATATCCCTTGGAATTTCGCTTACGATAAGCATAGCATCCGAACCGGTGGAAACTGCATTTAAGATTTTATTCCACGACTGCCTATCGATTTCACTTTCAATAATTAAAATATTGTGCGATTCTTTTTTGTTCTGATTGTAGTAATCATAAGGTGTCTGATCTATTTTTTTAACCTTATTTTTAAAAAGATTTTTTATTTCATGATCAAAAACAAATAACCCGAAAGGCGATTTCTGATTGAGATCAAAATTTTTTCGCCAGTCTGTGCTTTCCGTTTTATTTACTTCAAACAACGCAATAATAATCATCACAACGATGAAAATCACAGCATATATTTTGAAAGTTTTGTTCATGATAAATTTTACGGTTTAAAGGATTGATACTGATTCTTAAATTTCAGGTAGTTTTCTTCATCAATAGCGAATTCACCATACCAGACATAATCGAAGATATAAGAAAGGTTGTAGAACTCATCCTTCAAATGTGGAGCTTTTAGTTCTGAAACATAATCTTTATTTGTTTTTTCCGGATTCCAGACAATTAGTTTTTTATCACTTAACTTTTTTAGAGTAAATAAAAACTGGTAACGAACGGCAGACCTGAAATCACCTGATTTTTCAAATTTCAAAATACTTTCCGGAAAATTGATCTCATGAATATCTTCGTGCAATTCTTCATCTTTGATGTCAACTTTCCTGTTTTTCTTTCCAAACAAGAAATTTCCGTTTTTCCCCAGCAAAAATTTAATAATAAAATACAACAGGAACCCGACAAGAACAATAGCAAAAAAACGAAGCAGAACCCCTGCAAAATTCCCTGATTTTGTAAAAATGGTCTCTCCGAAAATGCTCTGTAAAATCCTCTCAATTTTTTGCATCAGCTTTTCAAAAAAAGACATTCTTGGTTTTACGGTGGTGTAATCGAAGTCTTTTCCTTTATATCTTGAGGGAATATTTTCCTTGAATTTCTTAGGATAAACAGTGTTTTCCGTAACGGGACTTTTCGCTAAAATAGAATCTGCACGGTACATATTTTTGTAGTGTCCCGTATCCAGAGAATCTACATACACTTCCTCGATCGGCGGTGGCGGATCGTCTTCTGTCTGAGCGTAGGCAAATTCAACAGAGAAAAAAATCAGTAAAAAAAGAAGAATTTTATTCATTAATACCAATGGTTTCTATTTCTTCCAATTCTACTTTCTGGTGGAGATCCGTCCGGCTGTCATAATACATCAACCCGGAATTGACATACATTACGTTCATCAAAAAAGACGAAACCAATGTAGAAACCCCATAAAGAAAAAATATAAGCATTCCGAAGCTGCCTCCGAGCGGATTTTTTTCAAATTCGGCGTTGGATGTCGTTGTAGTAAGGGTTACAAAATACAAAATCATCGGAATTGATGAAAAGATCGCGGTGATAATATAAAAAAGGATGCCCATGATAAGAGTTGATCCCCAATATTTCCAGTAAGGAGAGCCTTCTCTTCCGTTTGTATAGGAAAATTGTGACCGCACTGCATAGCTTAGGCTTTCAAAAAAGCCTCTTTCTGAATTAAAATAATCATAGCAAAGAAAAAGGATGATGTTGAACAAAGTAGGCCCTACAAACAGCATCAAAACAATCCCGATAAAAATAATAATCAGAAAATATGAAAATCCAAAAAGGATTGTTGCAGCGGGCATTACAAGGAAAGTCAGCCCCAAGTAGGTAAGAAAAACTTTTTTTCCGTTTGCTTTAAAATCGCTTAAAAGATCATCCGTTTTTATATCCTTATGTCCTTCTGCGACTCTTTTCATATAGAAAACCGGGAAAAGGAAATTAATGGTCATTAAAGCTGTTGAAATAATGAACAATAAAACACCCAACAGAATAAACAGCCCTAAGTTATCGGTAAGCATCTGCTCAAAATAGTAGCTTTGCCCGCCAATATTCGAGCCTAACAATACTCCGAAAAACTCTCTGAATCCTAAGATTATTAAAACAACCATTAAGATTAGCAATAATCCGTTCAGGAGAATAAAATTCTTGAAGTAATTTTTTCCGTGTAACTTAAAAAAAGCGAAACTATCACTTATAAAAGTTCCAAAATCTCTCTTTTTATAAAACTGCATCATTGATTTGGTTATTAATTTTTTTGTTTACAATAGAAGGATACACAAAATAATAAAATCCGATGACAGCCAAACATCCAAAAATGATTATTAAATTTAAAAATAAAGGCATTTTCAGAGCATGTCGTGTCACATATCCTTCAATAATTCCTGCACAGATCGTGAATGGAACCGTGCTCAAAAATATTTTAAATGAATCTCTAAATCCGTTTTTAAAAGAATTAAATCTTGAAAAAGTTCTTGGAAATAAAATAGATGCCCCCAAAATCAATCCACACATTGCCTCAATGACCATGGCAAAAATTTCAAAAACACCATGAAGCCAAATTCCTCTCGCACTGTCTTTTAAAGCTCCATAATCATAAAAGAAATACTGGAAAGACCCCAACATGACACTATTGGAAAGCAGTGCCCACAAAGTCCCGACACCGCCGGTAATTCCGTAGATATAAAGCTTGGCCCCCACGCCAATGTTATTAAAAATAATCCCGATTGTGCTTCCCCAAGTAGAGCCGCTTTGATATATTCCGACAGCATTTCCGTCCTTAATATTCTCAATGGTCTGATTGACATAATCTTCACCTAAAATAACATTGGCAAAATCTTTATCATAAATTGCTGAAAGCACCCCGATCAAGGTAAACAAGGCAAAAAACAAAAAAGCATATCCCAAATATCTCCTGTACTGATAAACCAACAAAGGAACTTCTGTTTTGAAGAAATACAAAAACCGGTTTTCTTCAACCCTTTTTGTTTTATAAATTTTCTGAAAGATCTGAGAAGACAGGTGATTCAGGTAAACTGTTGTATTGCTTTTGGGATAGTAGGTCTGGGCAAAGGAAAGATCATTAACGAGATTAATGTACAACGAAGACAGGTCATCAGGATTTTTTTTAATTTTCCCTTGAATAACCTGTTCGATTCCCAACCATTTTTCTTTATTTTGTTTAATGAAATAAACCTCTCTCATATTGTAAGGCTAAAATAATAAAAAATATGTCTCAAATCGCGATTAATACTTCACAAAATGTAAATATTAATTTCAACATTGCAAGTGTTGGAGACCGGATGATTGCATTTATTATTGATTTATTAATAAAAGTGGCTTATGGTTTCTGTATTTTCTATCTTTTTTTCAACATTCTAGATTTGGGCTACCTCTTAAACGGCCTGGATAATTGGTCTGTACGAGCTGTTTATATCATTCTTCTTTTCCCTACTTTTATTTATTCTTTAGTTTTGGAAAGCCTGATGGAAGGACAAACTCCTGGTAAAAAACTGATGAAAATCCGTGTGGTGAAAATCGATGGTTATCAAGCCGGATTTGGAGATTATATGATTCGATGGATTTTCAGAATTATTGATACAACCTTTATCTGTGTTGTTGGATTGGTTTCAATGATTGTTTCTAAAAACAACCAACGGTTGGGCGACATGGCTGCCGGAACAGCTGTAATTTCATTAAAAAACAACATTAATATTTCCCATACCATTCTGGAAAACATTCATGAAGATTATATTCCCACTTTTCCACAGGTTATTGTACTGAGCGACAATGATATGAGAATTATTAAAGACAATTATACAAAAGCATTAAGAGTCGACGACCGACAGATTATCAGCAAGCTTTCTGACAAAATAAAAAGTATCATAAAGGTGGAAGTAGACCCCAGAAAGATGACGGAAAGGCAGTTTATCGGGGTTATAATTAAAGATTACAATTATTACACCGGGAAAGACAGCTAATTCCGTCAATGATTAATTTTGTTTTGCAAGTTAATTGTGTATCTTTTAATTAAGGTTTAATAAATTGACAATTGAAACAAATTCACCATTCACATTAATTGATCTACATCAAAATGCCCGCGGTGTGGTTTTTGTATTTTTACAATTATAAAGCTTAGATTATGAAATTTGAAAACAATAAATCAGGAAACGGCGGAGTCATTACATTAAATAATGAAATTAAAGAAGTCGGAAGATTGACATATACAATTTTCCCTGAAGAAAACAGATTCATCATTTCTTTTGTGTTGGTGCATCCGGAATTTGAAGGACGCGGAATGGGGAAATATTTAGTGGAAGAAGCCATTAAATTTGCACGGGAGAATAACTGGAAAGTGTATCCGCACTGTTCTTACGCAAGATCTGTGATGATGAGAATGAGTGATGTAGACGATGTTTTTTTACAGCGTTAAAACTTCATTTACCAAAATTTCTTCAATATCATCAGGGTAGTTGACTTTAAGATGCTGGTCGGAGGCTACCCAATTTTGTATTTCCTCCAGCTTCAAAACCTTAGAATTCGGTATTCCCATTTTATCTAAAGCACAGGCATTGCATTCCTGCTCGTACTGATTATGAATAGGAATTACAAACAATTTCTTATCCATAAAAAGTGCTTCTGCAGGGCTTTCAAAACCTGCGTTGCAAAGAATTCCGTCACAATTTTCAAAAGATTTTAAATATTGAATTTCATCAATCGGGAAAACCTCAACATTGCTATCTTTAAACTGAAGCTTGCTGTACTTGGAAAAAACTTTCCATTCAACAGAAATCTGCTTTAATACTTTAATGATATTTTCATCTGAAAAACTGGGAAGATAAACCAAATAAAAACCTTTTTTATCAGGGTGAAGATTTCGTATTTTTCTCCTGATCACCGGTTTTTTAATCTGAGGATGATAATTTTCAAAATGAAAACCTATTTTCCTGTCACTGGGAACATAATATTTTAACACCAGTTCACCGAAAAAGTCTTTCTTTTCAGGCTTGGGTGTTTCCTTAAACAACATGGAAGCCTGATGGCTCAATTCGATCATTGGAAGTTTCTTTAATTTACAGGCCCAACCTGTAAGAGGTTCGTAATCATTGATGATCAAATCGTATTTTGAGAGCTCAATTTCTTTTATCGTTTTAATGGCTTCAAGAAATTTATTCTCTGTGAAAGTTTTTCGATAGGATAAACCGCCTGTTTTGTCATAAAGAAGGGAAATTCCTTTGTGTTGAAAATTAACGTCAAAATCAGCCTTTAATTGCGATTGATGTCCACTGATCAAAGTATCAACCGATGCATATTTTTTTAGAATAGGAACAATCTCCTGTGCACGGGCCACGTGACCGTTTCCGGTTCCCTGAAATGCGTATAAAATTTTCATAGTGTAAAATTGGTAACTATTTTCAAAAGCTCGGCATTATCCATCTCCTGAATTTCTTCTGTTTCGTCATCTTTTAACGAATCTTTATGTTCGTCATAATAGAAGATTTTCCATTCATTATCATTGTATTCCAAGGCCGAAAGGTTTTCAATCCAGTCTCCTGAATTCAGATAAGTGCAGGAACCTTTCTTATTGATCACTTCCCGAATCTGCGGCTGATGGATGTGTCCGCAAATCACGTAATCGTAATGGTTGTCAATAGCCAGTTCAGAAGCCGTCAGTTCAAAATCACCGATATATTTTACCGCTTTTTTTACATTGTTTTTAATCTTCTTTGAAAACGAATATTTTTCTCTGCCCATTTTCTCAAGAAACCAATTTACGACATTATTAATTATGATTAAAAGATCGTAGCCCTTCCCCCCGAGCTTGGCAATCCATTTAGAATGCTGAACGGATGCATCGAAAACATCCCCGTGGAAGATCCATGCTTTTTTATTATTGAGTTCTAAGAAGATTTTGTTGCAGACTTTCAGCTTACCCAATTCGAAGTCGGTAAACTTCCGGAACATTTCGTCGTGGTTTCCGGTAATGTAAAAGACATCTGTGTTTTTTGTAGCAAATGAAAGGATCTTTTTGATCACTTTTAAATGAGGTTTAGGGAAGTAAGACTTTTTGAATTGCCAGATATCGATGATATCACCATTCAAAACCAAAGTTTTAGGCTGAATAGAATTAAGATATCTTAATAATTCTTTAGCCTTACATCCATAAGTCCCCAAATGAACATCCGATATGATAACTAATTCAACGTTTCTTTTCATAGTTTTATGCAAAGAAACTAATTGAAAGTTAACTATATATGAATGTTATATTATTTTTTACAACGAGTTCATCAACTCTTCTGTGATTTCCATGTTGTGATAAACGTTTTGTACGTCGTCGTCATCTTCAAAACGCTCAAGCATTTTCATATTCGCTTTGAATTGCTCTTCGTTTACTTCTTTGGTATTATTTGGAATCCTTTGAAGTTCTGCGCTTTTTGCTTCAATCCCCAACTCGTCTAGCTTATGAGACAATGAACCGAAATCTTCGAAAGCCGTTGTGATCATTACTTCTTCCTCATCTTTTTCCACATCTTCTGCTCCACCGTCGATCATTTCCATTTCAAAATCATCCCAATCCATTTTGATTTGAGACATATCGATACTGAAAATCCCTTTTCTGTCGAAGATAAACGCCAATTCTCCATTCTTTCCAAGGTTACCATCAAACTTATTGAAAATTGCTCTTACATTGGCAACAGTTCTTGTTGTATTATTAGTAGTACATTCTACAAAGAATGCAACACCACCCTGTCCATATCCTTCATAAGTAACCTCTTCATAGTTTTCTGCATCTGCACCGCTTGCTTTTTTGATGGCTCTGTCTACATTATCTTTTGGCATGTTTGCCCCTTTTGCATTCTGGATACATCTTCTTAATGCCGGATTTGCTTCGGGATCGGATCCACCTGCTTTTACAGCCAAGGCAATGTCTTTACCAATTTTAGAGAAAGTTTTGGCCATTTTATCCCATCTGGCCATTTTAGAAGCTTTTCTATATTCAAACGCTCTTCCCATTTTATTTTAAATTTCCACAAAATTAATTAAAAGTCAACGAAAAAAAAATACCCCCAAATAATTGGAGGTATTATATTTAGAAAAATTTAATTATTTTCTTTTTTTAACTACTTTTTTCTTAGCAGTAGCTTTCTTCTTAGTTGCTTTTTTCACTGGAGCATCTTCGTAATCTCTTTTCTTGATTGCGTTCCACTCGTCAGCATTTTCAATAGCTTTTACAACTACTTTTCTGTCAGCTTGTCTTTCAGCATCAGTCGCTTTTTCATCGATTGTAGCTTTAGCTTCACCAACACCTACTGATTTAAGAGCGTTTGGATCTACACCTCTTGCATCTAAAGCAGCAACTACAGCAGCAGCTCTTTCTCTAGATAACTTCAAGTTGTAAGCCTCAGTTCCTTTTTTATCAGTTCTACCTTCTAATAGATAGTTACCACCTTCTTTCTTAATGATGTCAGCAGCTTTATCTAATGCTGGAGTAGACTCAGCTTTGATAGTAGCTTTGTTGAAATCAAAGAATACAGCTCTAAAGTTAGTTTCTAATTCGTCAGCAACTACAGTTTTAGGCTTAGGACATCCGTTGTATTCTGGAAGACCTGGAACAGTAGGACAAGCATCATCTTTATCAAGGATACCGTCACCGTCTGTATCTGGCCAAGGACAACCGTTGTTTTCAGCAGGACCTGCAACTGTAGGACAAGCATCATCTTTGTCGATTACACCGTCACCGTCAGTATCTGGCCAAGGGCATCCGTTGTTTTCAACTGGACCAGCCACATCTGGACATTGATCGTCTTTATCTGGAACTCCATCACCGTCAGTATCAGGACATCCTTGGAATTCTGGTAAACCTGGTGTATCAGGACATAAATCGTCTTTATCTAAGATACCATCCTTATCTCTGTCTCTGTTACCAAATCTGAAGTTCAATGATGCTCCAGCTTGCCAGAAGTTAGCAACACCAGACTTGTTACCTGGAGTTGAAACATAATCACCTTGGATACCAAGACCGAAGTTTTTAGTTACCCAGAAGTTGATACCTGCACCAGTAGCAAGAGTAAAGAAGTTAGCTTTACCATTTTCATTACCGTTCTCTCCGTTTGTAACAATCGCTCCATTTGCGTCAGTTCTTGGGAAAGTAAGAGAAGAATGGTCATGTCTTAGGTAGTTAGCACCAACTCTTAAATATGGATCGAACCAAGATTCTTCATTCCATAAAAGACCTGCAGCTTTAGCTTGGAAACCAAGACCAGTTTGAAGGAAGAATTCTTTCCCCATGTTGAATCTTTTGTTTTCAACATTTCCTACTGTAGTTTGCCAGTCGATTACTAAACCCTTACCAATGTTTCTAGCTACGATAAGCTTAGACAATGGAGGTGTAATAGAGAAGTTGTTCATATTGAACATTGTCTTCGTCAAATTATTAGCAGAGAACGTATTACTGAAATTGTCTCTCTGTGCCATATGGTTTTCCGCGTGAGCACCAACCCCGATCATCCACGGATTGTTGGTAGTCTGAGCGAACACAGTAGAAGCAACAGTAAGTGCCAATGCTGAAATTCCTAATTTTAGATTTTTCATAGAATTAAATGATTAAATAATTGATAATGCAAAATAAATATAATTTTTCTTTATATACAAAGTTTTTCAAATGATTTTTAACTTTTCTTTAATATTCTGTCCAGGTTACGTTTATTTTCTCTATCTTTTATGCTCTCCCTCTTATCAAAAAGCTTTTTCCCTCTGGCTAAGGCAATCAAAACCTTCGCTTTTCCCCTGTCGTTGATATATAGTTTTAAGGGAATTATAGTGTTCCCTGCATCCTTTAGCTTTTTTTCGAGCTTTTGCAATTCTTTTTTGTGCAACAGCAATTTCCGTTCCCTTTTTGCCTTGTGATTGTAAAAAGTGCCTAATTTGTACTCATCAATCATCATATTAATGATATACAATTCCCCATCAATAAACTGGCAGAACGATTCTGCGATAGACGCTTTCGAAGAACGCAAAGATTTTATTTCTGTCCCCGTTAAAACCATTCCCGCCTCAAATTCTTCGAGAATTTCGTATTCAAATCTAGCTCTTCTATTTAATATATTAACTGTCTTTTCAATCTTCATTCTAAAATTCTTTTTAATTATAATTTATAATTAAATTGTTAAAATCATAATATCTAGGAGTGTATCATCTTTATTAATCCTTTTCCACAACTCCCACACATTAAATAATTAATGAAATATATAAAAAATACTCCACATTTAAAAACTTGACTATTACATTATTACAAATACCCAAATTCTTTTCGTATTTTTGCGCCAAATTTACAAAACTATATGTTAACAGTATCTAACTTATCTTTACAATTCGGGAAAAGGGTTCTTTTTGACGAGGTAAACATTATGTTTACGAAAGGAAACTGCTACGGGATCATCGGAGCAAATGGTGCAGGAAAGTCTACATTCCTTAAAATATTAACAGGAAAGCAGGACCCGACTACAGGACACATATCTTTGGAACCTGGAAAAAGGATGTCAGTTCTTGAGCAGGATCACTTTGCATATGATAATTTTACGGTTCTTGAAACCGTTTTAAGAGGAAATAAAAGATTATTCGAGATAAAGGAGGAGATGGATGCGCTTTACGCAAAAGAAGACTTTTCCGACGAAGACGGCATCAAAGCAGGTGAACTTGGAGTAATCTATGATGAAATGGGTGGATGGACTGCAGAATCAGATGCACAGACCATGCTTTCAAACGTTGGTATTAAAGACGATATGCACTGGCAGATGATGGGTGAGCTTGAGAATAAGGACAAAGTAAAAGTTCTATTAGCTCAGGCACTTTTCGGAAACCCTGATGTATTGATTCTGGATGAGCCTACGAATGACCTTGATATTGACACAATTTCTTGGTTGGAAGATTTCCTTGCAGATTACGAAAATACGGTAATTGTTGTATCTCACGACCGTCACTTCTTAGACACGGTTTGTACGCACATCGGTGACTTGGATTATGCTAAACTTAACCTTTATACAGGTAACTACTCTTTCTGGTATCAGGCTTCACAATTGGCTACGAGACAAAGAGCTCAGGCTAACAAGAAAGCGGAAGAAAAGAAGAAAGAGCTGCAGGACTTCATCGCAAGATTTAGTTCAAACGTTGCAAAAGCTAAACAGGCAACTGCAAGAAAGAAAATGATCGATAAATTAAATATCGATGATATTAAACCATCTTCAAGAAGATATCCTGCCATCATTTTCGAAATGGAAAGAGAAGCGGGTGATCAGATTTTGGATGTAAAAGGTCTTGAAAAAACTAAAGACGGAGAATTATTATTCTCAAACATTGATTTAAACCTTAAAAAAGGGGATAAAGTTGCTGTTTTGTCTAAAAATTCATTGGCAATTACAGAATTCTTTGAGATTTTAGCCGGAAATGTTCAAGCAGATAAAGGAACTGTTGCCTGGGGAGTTACTACAAACCAGTCTCACATGCCTTTAGACAATACCAATTTCTTCCAGGAAGATATCAGCTTAGTTGATTGGTTGAGACAATTCACAAAAAATGATGAAGAGCGCCACGAAGAATTCATGAGAGGATTCTTGGGAAGAATGCTTTTCTCAGGAGATGAAGCTTTGAAATCTTGTAAAGTACTTTCTGGTGGTGAAAAAATGAGATGTATGTTCAGCAGAATGATGCTTCAGAAGGCAAACGTTCTTTTATTAGACGAGCCTACCAACCACTTAGACCTTGAAAGTATCACGACTTTGAACAACTCATTGTCTAACTTTAAAGGAAATCTTTTACTGGCATCTCATGACCACGAAATGCTTCAGACAGTCTGTAACAGAATCATCGAACTGACTCCGCAAGGAATCATCGACAGAGAGATGACTTACGATGAATATCTTGCTGATAAAAAAGTAAAGGAATTAAGAGAGAAAATGTACTCTTAATAGTAAACTAAATTCTTAGTTCAAAAATAAAAATAGCTACTCCTGTGAGTAGCTATTTTGTTTGCCGGATAGTAATAATTATTAGAATCTAAATTTTTATATTAACAAGGCAGCACTACTTTTTAAAATATATTTTCCTTATTTTTGTGAAATGAGTCAAAAATGGATTTATAAGCCCGAACCTGATGAGGAAATTGTGGATGGATTAAGTTCGTCACTTGGTTTTGGAACTTTCGAATCTAAACTCCTCGTTCTTAGAGGAATTGACAATTATCAGAAGGCAAGAGAGTTTTTCAAACCAAACGTTAGCGACATCCACAACCCCTTCCTGATGGCGGATATGCAGAAAGCCGTAGAGCGAATTGCCACAGCCATCGAAAACGGAGAAAAAATACTTGTTTACGGTGATTATGATGTAGACGGAACCACCGCTGTTGCCCTGATGTACCTTTACCTCAGCAAAATTGTTCAGAAAAAATATTTAGATTATTATATTCCAGACAGAAACTCTGAAGGATACGGTATTTCTACCGAAGGGATAGATTTTGCCAAAGAAAATGGCTTTTCCCTAATCATTGCTCTGGACTGCGGGATCAAGGCTTTGGATATGATAAGCTATGCACAAAATTTAGGCATTGATTTTATCATTTGTGATCACCATTTACCCGGAGATGAAATTCCAAACGCTGTTGCAGTTCTGGATCCAAAAAGAATTGACTGCCGTTATCCATTCAAGGAACTTTCCGGATGTGGCGTTGGTTTTAAGCTTTGCCAGGGTTTAAATACAATTTATAAACTTCCCGAAGCGGAATTATTTGAATTAACAGACCTTCTCGCCATTTCCATTGCTGCAGATATCGTTTCTATGACGGGCGAAAATAGGGTTTTGGCTAAAATGGGACTGAAAGTGTTACGAAAAACAAGAAATTTAGGATTAAGATTATTAATTCCTGATGATAAGCTTTCTCACTTCGAAATCTCAAACATCGTTTTTGAAATTGCCCCGAAAATCAATGCTGCAGGAAGAATTTCACACGGAAGAGCAGCTGTTGAATTAATGGTTTCGGATAATCTCAAACACGCTCATCAGATTGTAAGCGACATTATGGATCTTAATGATGAAAGAAGAGAACTGGATATGAATTCTACCCTTTCAGCATTAAACCAAGTCATTGAATCTCAACAGGAAACAAAATATACCACCATTGTTTACCACCCGGAATGGAACAAAGGCGTAATCGGGATTGTGGCTTCAAGATTAATTGAAACCTATTACAAACCTACCCTTGTTTTTACCGACGGAAATAATGGTGAAATGGTAGCTTCGGCAAGATCCGTTTCAGATTTTGATGTGCATGAGGCATTAGATATGTGCTCGGAATATTTCTTAAAATTTGGAGGGCATCATGCAGCGGCGGGACTTTCCATGGAGAAGGACAAATTTGATGCTTTCAAAGAAAAGTTTGAAAGAGTGGTTTCTGAAAAGATCCAGGAACACCAGAAGGAACCTTGTATTACGATAGATTCTGTGATCCAGGTTGATGAGATCAACAGGGAGTTTATCAATTTCCACAGAAAACTGGCTCCTTTCGGGCCTCATAATATGAAACCGATTTTAGCTTTAACCAATCAAAAGATTTCCGGATATATAAAAACGATGGGTAAAGATAATAATCACCTGAAATTTTATATCAAACAGGAATCTACCGGAAGAAATATAGAATGTGTAGGTTTTAAACTAGGCCAACATGCTGATGATTTTAGAAATAAAAGCTTTGATCTTGCTTTCACACTTGAAGAGAATCACTGGAAAGGCAATGTTACGCATTATCTGAATATCAAGGATGTAAAGTTTAGGGATTAGAAATATCATGAAAAAGATAGGTTTGTTTTTTGGTTCGTTTAACCCGATTCATATTGGGCATTTAATTCTGGCAAATTACATTCTGGAGAATTCCGATATGGATGAATTGTGGTTTGTGGTAAGTCCGCAAAATCCTTTTAAAGAAAAAAAATCTTTGTTAAAGGATCACAACAGATTGGATATGGTGCAGCTTGCCGTAAAAAACTATCCTAAAATGCGTGCTTCTAATGTAGAATTTTCACTTCCACAACCGAGCTATACGATTGATACTCTGACATATCTTCATGAAAAATATCCCGATTATTCTTTTAGCTTAATTATGGGTGAAGATAATTTGGGCAGCCTTCATAAGTGGAAAAATTCTGAAACTTTAATTAAAAATCATCATATTATTGTTTATCCAAGAATGTTTGAGGGTGAAAAAAAAGATTCAGAATATCTTCAGCATGACAATATTTCTTTGATTAAAGCTCCTGTTATTGAACTTTCTGCAACGGAAATCCGAAACATGATCAGAGACGGTAAAAATGTACGGCCAATGTTGCCGCCGGAAGTTTTTGAATATTTGGACGGTAGTAGTTTTTATAAATAATTGAGATGAGATTCTATTTTTTTTTATTTCTTTTTGCTCAGCTGTTTGCTTTCGGGCAAACTATTTCTAAGGAAGATTCTATTAAAAAACAACAGGATTTAGAAGAACGTATCAAGATATTTCAAGAACGTATAAAATATTACAATGAGCGTTGTAGTAAGGATTCTCTAAGAGCAGTTGCTGATTCTAAAACTCAAAACAAATATTATATTTACAACTCTGTTCCTTCTGACAGCGATTTTCCCGCTAAAAAAGAACTTCAAAGTTTATTACAAAACCATAATATAAGTTGGGGAGGAATAGGATCTGGCAGCGATCTACCTCATCATTATACAACGGATAAATGTTATCATCGTTACATGAATGTTTTCACTGAGAAAAAGTTTGGTGAAGATTTCATGTTAAGTCTTGTTAGGCAATCTCTTCTGGAATATATTAATAAAAATCCATCGATAATTTTTGAATACAACGAGCATTTAGATTGGATTTATGATAATAACGATGCAATTGCAGATGAAATGATTAATAAATTGTTTTTCAAAAATTTTATTTATCCGAAAGGTTATAAAAGTTCTCTACTGAAAAACGCTTCTTTTACAATAGTCCAATTGAACTTTGATTATGAAAATCATAAATTATTATTAGAGAGTTTTGAGCATCATATTGATGATAATCATAACAAACAATTCATTCCTTATCTCGAAAGGAAGATTAAAGATTTTATTAATTCCCCTATCTTTGTACTCTCAGAAAATAGTGGAAGATATGATGGAGTAAAAACATCTTTCAAAATTTATTATAAATAACTTAAAATGAATTTCATAGAAAAATTTTTCTCAAAATATTCTCAGGAAAGAGTCATTAAATGGTTCAGACAGGTTTGTCTGGCGGAAGCTATTTCCTGTTTATTACTGTATGGTGTTGCGATGATCTGGATACGTTATGATGAAAATTTATATTCTATTATTTTCATTAGCGTGATCGGTAGTTTGCATGGGTTATTTTTTACGCTTTACCTTTTGCTTTGCCTGCCTGCGAGAAAGATTTTCCAATGGGATGATGAGGATTTTGTGTTTGCCCTACTCTCGGCATTTTTTCCTTTTGCCACCATTTGGGTCGATAAAAAACTCGCCCGTTTCGATAGAGAATAAAATTTAAAAGAACCAAAATTTGGTTCTTTTTTTTGCTAAATACATTTCCGAGGAGCTGTTTACAATTAAATTTTCACAACAATTTCCTCTTCCTGATTATTAATTTTCTTTTAATTCTCAACAAATTTCACCCTGTGATGTAACAAAAGTCGGGGCAAAATTGTCTCATTAAATAACAAAGCCTTTGAAATTCATATTTAACATAAATTTTTAGTCACTGAAAATCAATTAGTTAAATTAGTATTACAAATATTTTAAGTACTTTGTATTGCATGATACTAAATTTATTATATATCTTTGCAATGTTAGATAATAAAAAATACAAGCTATTAAACTTTCTAAAATAAACATCATGAAAACGCCAATTCTCATCGCAGCTATATTTTTCAGCGGATTAACCTTCGCACAGGAAAAAAAACAAGACACTGTAAAAACTAAAACCATTGAAGGGGTAACGATGACAAAACAGATCTTCAAAAAACAAAGTGACCGTTTTGTGTATGACGTTGCCGCATCTCCTGTTACAAAAGGAAATACAACTTTTGATTTATTAAAGCAAACTCCACTTTTATCGACAACGGATGATAAAACATTGAAAATCACAGGAAAAAACAACGCACTAATCTTCATCAACGGGAGAAAAACCAATATGGATGCAGAATCCTTAACTCAATTCCTAAAAAATACACCTGCCGAAAACATCCAGAGAATTGAGGTGATTACCGTTCCTGGAAGTGAATATCAGGTAGAATCTTCAGACGGAATCATCAATATCGTGCTGAAGAAAAAAATGAGTGACGGGACAAGCGGGAATATGAGAATGTCGAACTCACAGAATAAATATAACTCCAGCAATGCAAGCTTTTCCGTGAATTACAGAAAAGATAAGCTGGGAATTAATGCAAATTTGAGCGGCGGCGAAAGTATTAATCCGCAATCTTATATTTTAAGAAATAGAACCGGTAACGTCCAAAATGAATCCGTTGGTGATATCGACGATCCGAACAAAAACATTGGTGGATATTTAAATATTGATTATCAATTAACCGAAAAAAGTAATCTGGCTCTATCCTGGAATTCCTGGGCGAATAAAAGCTACAACTCAACTATTAATTTATTAAATACGATAACGAGATATGATGAAAATGGAAATTTGGCTTCTACCAATTACACAAAAACGAAAAATAAAGAAGATGCAAGGAATTACAACAATTCAGTCAATTTAAACTATGAATTAAAGCTTGATTCTTTGGGAAGCAAATTGAATTTGAATGCCGCTTATCTTAATTATAAAAGATTCCAGTATTCTGATAATAATACGATGATTAAAGATCCAGCAGGAGATTTCACCCAAAACAGCAAAAAAATAATCCAGGATATCCCTCAGATCATCAATAACTTTTCCGGAACGGTAGATTACATCCAAAAGTTTAAAAATGACTTTACTTTTTCTGCCGGAGGGAATTTTAACAAAACTAAAACCGACAACGATACAAAAAATTACACCTATCCATACGATATTTCAGGGAACCAGCTTCCTTCAGAAAATGATTTTAACCATTTCATTTATGATGAAAACATTTACGGTGTATATGTAACTTTTGAAAAGAAATTCTCTGATAAATTATCCGGGAAAGTGGGGACAAGATATGAGATCACCAACAGTTTAGGAACTGCGGACAGCTGGAAAAACAATGTAGAATCCAACCAGAAAATTGAAAGAAATTATAATAATCTTTTACCTTATTTAAGCTTCAATTATGCCATAAATGATAAGAATAATTTGTCTTATTCATTTTCAAGCAGAATGAGAAGACCTAGTTTCTGGGAGCTGAACCCTGTGAAAAACCTTATTACAGAAGATAATTATACCCAAAACAACCCTTTTGTAAAAGCTTCATCTACGTACAATCAGGAGTTAACATATATGTATAAAAACTCATACTTCTTTATTTTAAATCACACGTATGTAAAAGATCAGATTACCCAAGTTCCTTTACAGAGAAGCTATATCGACCCAAAAACGAATCAGGAAAGAATACAATTGGCCTATATCAGAACCAATTTCGGAGACAAGCAGGAAATGTCTGCTATGGTGGGAATTCAAAAAACGTTCTTCAAACAATACCTTACCACCAATTTCAATGTTGGAGTGCAGCACAATATCAATGATGGATTCTTGAATACAGATCCTACGACAGGACAGGTTTTTGACGATTACATCAACAACAGAAAGTCTACCAGCGTTGTTATTCAAACCAACAACACGCTTCGTCTTGACAAAAAGAAAACTTGGTTCTTAGGTGCAAATTTCTTCTATATAGACAAACAGCAAATCGAGCTTGGAGTGCTTAAAAACTTGATGAGCTTAGATTTAAGCTTAAAGAAAAACTGGAACGACTGGACTTTTGCCGTAAATGTAAATGACGTTCTGAGAACTAATATCGTAGAAATTGAAGACTTCCAGGACAATGGAAACTACAATTACATCAGAAATGACCAGTACAGAAGAAACCTAACGGTAAGCATTACTTACAACTTCGGAAACCAAAAGGTGAAAAAAGTAAGAGACATCGAAAGTGCTTCTGATGCTATTAAAAACAGAACGAGATAACAATCATTCTTCATATAAAATTATTTTGTGGTAACCCGTCGGCAATTCGGCGGGTTTTTTATTTTTTAAAATTTAATTATTAAGTTAATATTTTACTGTCAACGGCTTGATTTTAGTATTAATTTATTTAAGTCAATTATAATAAATAAGTATGAAAAAGTATGTATTAATTCTCGGGGGCTTATTAATGATGGCACTTTCAACTGGTTGTCAGAAAAAAATTGAACTTGGCAAAAATGCATCCTTTACCATCGAAAAAAATGTTTCTTATGGTGAAGATCCACAACAGGAAATGGACATTTACATCCCCAAAAATAAGTCTAAAGAAGGTGTCTTCATCATTATTCACGGTGGCGGATGGCGTGGAGGGGAAAGATCTCAGATCACAAGCTTTACTTTCGATTTAATGAAAAAATTTCCTACCCATACTTTTGTAAATATGGATTACAGGCTCGCTTCCACCAAACAATTTGCCCTTCCAAACCAAATGGACGACATTAAAAATGCAATGCTAAAAGTAGAAAAGAAATTAAATTATAAACCCAGATACATTCTTCTCGGAAACAGCGCCGGCGGAAGCCTGTCAATGCTCTATGCTTATAAATTTGATCAGGATAAAAAGGTAAAAGCCGTTGTAAATATTGTTGGTCCTGCCGATCTCAGCGATCCAGATTTCAAAAATTATGATGATTATTCTTTTCTTGAAAAACATTTGATAGATCCTAAAATTGTTGATAAAAATATATCTCCAATGAATTTTGGAAGCCCTACTCACTGGATTACCGCTACTTCAACGCCAACCATTTCTTTTTATGGAACTCAGGACGAAGTGGTTCCGATGTCTCAGAAGAAGATTCTAGATTCAACTATGGATAAAAATAAAGTATACCATGAATCTTATGAGTTTAACGGAAACCATCTTTCATGGGAGGAGAAATCTCATTCAACTTTTCTAATTAATAAGATCAGTAATTTCCTGAAGAACATAGACAAAAATAAAACGCTCTGAAAGTTTTCAAAGCGTTTTTATTTTAATTTTAGTTGTGCTTATTCTTGAAAAAATTAGTGTTTTTTGTATTTAAAACTAATATCCCAAAGTTCTTTTCGCCTCAATAGCAGTGGTATTCAGGGTATTTAAACATCTTGTAAACTTCTCATCGCTTCTAACATCCCAGAAAGGAAACAGCACTACCACAGAAACATCGGATTTCGGATCATAAGCCATTAAAGACAAATATCCTTCCGTTGCACCGTTGTGTCCATACCCGATTCCAGTAAAATCTGAACATCCCAGAGCATATCCGGAAGTTGTAGCAGGACCTTTGCTGGTTCTCATCAATTCTGCACTTGAAGCGTACAAAACATTCTGCCCTTTCATTAGAGTTCTGATATAATCGCTCAGCATTACCATAGTTCCTACTCCATTTCCTTCCCCGATGTGGGCGCTTGCATTTTTCTGATCCGTTACCTCATCATGACTGGAAAATTTAATTAATCCTTTTACGTACGGCGAAGGCAGTTGCTTATCTGAAGCCAGTTCAGGAAACTTGATTCCTAAAGGTTTCTTTGAACCCGGACCTACAATTTGGTCAAACATAAAATCTCCGTACGTTTTGATTGAATTTGTTTTTTGAGAATAAATTCTTGCAATAATCTCACTTAAAATCGTATATCCCGTATTGGAATAATGATAAACCGTATTCGGCGGACCATACGTCAAATTATGATCTTTCAGAACTTTTGCATAATCTGAAGCCGAAAACTGGAAATCAGGATTGGTTGTCAGCATGTGCTCTGCATAAGTTTCTCCACCGATATTGTATTGTGAAGCATCATTTGTCAGGTCATAGATTCCCGCATTATGCTGTAAAATCTGACGAATCGTAATTTCATTTTTGTGTGGAAAGTTCCAGTCTGCCACATCCGGAGTGTACGGAACTGTTGTTCCGGGAATATTAGCTGTGATTTTATCATCTAGATTCAGCCAGCCGTCCTGCATCATTTTTAAAATTGCCGTTGAGGTAAAATTCTTGGTATTGCTTGCAAAACGGAAATACGTATTTGGTGTTACGGCTGTACCATTGGTGCCTTTTACCGTACTGAAATAAGTACCTCTCGGTGAAACTATATAAACGCTTAACGAAGGAACATCCGTATTGAGATCTCTCTGAAGATTAGAGTGAATATTTTTCACTACAGCGTCCAGCTCAAGCTGATAGTTATTCTCTTTTTCATCATCTCCGCATCCCGCAAAAACAAAGGGCAAAAACAATGAAAGAGTAAGAAGTCTGAGTTTTTTCATAGTTTAATTTATTTATGATGCTAATTTCGTTATTTTTTATAAATATTTCAACGAATAGGGATTGACTGTTTAAAATTTTTCTTTTCATTGCTTCAAATTCACTTATTTAAAATAAAAAGCCTCAGAAATATTAAATTCCCGAGGCTATTATATTTTCAATTAAATATTTTATTCTGATTTAAAAACTTCTGTTCTTTCCGAAATACCATTCGCATTGAAAGCTTCGATCTGAAAATAATAAGAATCTACCCTGTCTGCTCCGGTGAAGAAATATTCATTTTTTCCGTACACCATGATGCTTCCGTACAATTTATCCGGAGATTTCCCCCAATAAATCACATATCCGTCTGCATCCTGATTTTGTTTCCACTTCATCCAGATGCTCCTTCTTTCACCAAACTTTTTCGGATCTGATCTTAGTGGAACGAAATCTTCCACTTTTTTAGGAGCTGCGCCCGGTCCTTTTCCAAACACTCTGAAACCACTTAATGCAAATTTTCCTGTTGGCATTTTTAAATTTTCCATTTTCAGGAACCTTGCTTTTGCAGGCTTATCCAGTTCTACATAATCGTGAGGAACGTCTTTTGTATTTTTGCTTTTATCTACAATTACATTCCATTTTTTACCGTCATTGGAACCGTAAATTTTATATTGATGCATTTTGCCTAAAGTTTTACCTAAAAACTCAACATCCTGATCCGCATAATTAATTTGAATAGCATTGATTGTAGAAACTTCTCCTAAATCTGTCTGGAACCACTCCCCTGAATTCCCGGTTTTTGCACTCCAATACGTTTTAATATCCTCATCCACCGCATAGTTAGAATGATATCCTCCCAGTGTTGAAGACACCTGAACCGGTTTATTGTAGTTCAGCAACATCCAGCCGGCGAAAAGGCCTTTAGAAAAATCTTTTCCCTGTGCATATTTCGGAAGCAAAGTCGGGTAATCTCCATAAGCTGTGTTGGTGTACATCACATCATCTTTGTCAAATCCTGCCGGCCAAATTCCTAATCTTCTTTCAAAATTATTTTTAGTGGAAATAAAAATCGTTGAAACATGCCACCAGTTTTTGTAGTTATCCTCAAAAGTGGCGCCATGTCCCGCTCCTCTGGCAAAACCTCCGGGTTTATAGGAAAATGGGTTGTGCTGTTGATATTCGAAGCCTTCCAAAGGATCTTTACTTACATAAACCCCATCGGAATATCCACTGAATTCCGTTGCCGGCGCTCCGTACTGCATATAATATTTTCCGTTGTGCTTTGTCATCCAAGCCCCTTCTACGAAAGGCTGCAGGAAAACATTATCATTATATTCTCCAAATCTTTCCCAGCCGTGATCTTCAGGTTTTAATCTGATAATCGGTTTTACAAAACCTTCGGACTGTAATGTTTTTACTTTCACTTCGGTTCCCAATAACGGCCATTCGTTGCTGGATCCCCAATAGAGGTACAGCTTATTTTTGTCTTCGTCATAATGAAAAGCGGGATCCCAAGCCCCTACCTTCAATGTATCGACTGCTATTTGCCAATCGTCTTTTGTGGGATTTGTACTTTTCCAGATCGGGAAATCCTGTTCCCAGGTTGATCCGAACACATATAGTGTATCTTTCATTTTCCAAACGGCAGGTGCATTCAAATCATGGATATATTTGTTGTCTCTAAGGAATTTTCTCTTAACAAACTTCCAGTCCAGCATATCATCACTATACCAGTATCCTTCCTGATTGGTAGAAAAAAGGAATAATTTTTCTTTAAAATTAACAATCACAGGATCCGCTGTAGCGCGGTGTCTTCCTTGTTTTGAAAAATTTTCAAACGGGGTGTAACCGTAATCGATATTAATTGGGTTACAAAATGTTTTTTGTTGTGCGTTGAAACCTATTGCCAACAAAAAAGCACACAAAAATAAGTACTTCTGCATCTTCATAATTTTTACATTAAAAGCAAATTTAGTTAACTTTTTTCGGTTTACGCCAAATAAAACCGTCTAATAGGTAATGTGTTAACTGCGGAACAACCAGCAACGGAACTAAAACCTGGAACCAATTTAATGAAATTTTAAAATTAAAAGAAAAATGTTCGCGCCAAATCAAAATTTCCCATAAAAATTCCTCAAATAAAGCAAAACCAAGAATTATTGAAATAAATAAAACAATTCCGAAAGCAGATTTAAATATGGAAAGTTTATTCAATTGCTGCGATTCTTTTTGTTGGATTTCCCTGATATAAATTAAGGCTACATAAGGAATTCCGTGAGAAATGACATTAAGAAAAGTAAAAACCAAATCATTATTAAAATACACAATACCGAAATACCATGACAGATAAGTACCTATAATCAAAGCGATTTTAGGGATGTTGAACTTTCTTGATTTAACAAATTCAAAAATAGTTTTAAAAACCCAAATCGTTAAAATTATGAAATATAGAACGGTAATAAAGTTTCTGTAATCGGGAATATTTTGAAGCCAATTAAATTCATTTTCTACAAACCATGTGAAAGCACGAGGCGTCTTAAACCAATACAGCATCGGATAAATTGTTGCTGAATAAATGGCAACCTCATCGATTCTCTTACTCCAATTGTTGGGTTCGAAACGAGCATAAATTCTCATGAAACCATATTGCTGGCGAATAAAATGAAAAACTGCAATTAAAGCCAGAACCGACCAAAAGGTCAAGCTTCCAAACTGGTATAAAATCAATCCCAATACCCAGCTTAAGGCTGGAATTCCGTAATATAAAAGTTTTCTTTTTTGAATTTCTTCTTTGACGAAATACGTTTTAAATAATGTTGAATAAACATGCGCAACATCCACAAAAACAATCAGAAAAAGCCAGGTATAAAAAGAATACTGGTTTTCTAATCCCTGAATTTGTTTTTGGAAAAGAAAAATAATAAGCAAAATCAAAAAAGGTGGTGATAAAATAAACCAACCGTCTGTTTTTGCATTATGTATCCAAGGCTGTTTCATATCTACATATTATTTTATGATCATATGCAATCGTAAACGATTTCATAACATCTGTTTTGCTGTTCTAAGTCCTTGATAAAAAGCTTCCTCAAAAATTGAAATCCCCGATACATCTGAATGTGCAAAGAAAATTTTTCCTTCAATTGGCTGTTTTGCCTCCTGTTTCCCAAAAATTTGATTCGGAACGGGGGCAATCATTGCATGACCGATTTTATGAAACTGCATTTCTATGATAAAATCTTCGATCAGAGGATGAGCTTTCTTTAAATCTTCCAATACTAAATTTTTCAGCTGTTCTTCTTTTAAAGCGTATAGTTTTTTTCTTGCTTTTCTACAATCACCCGTTGAAAAACTTCTGTAATAAGTGATTACTTTTTCGCCGATAATCTGGTCCACATTCTGGTGCTGATCGTAAATATAACCTAATCCGTCTGAGCCATAAATCACATTATCCCAAGCTAATTCTTCGTCACCCCCGAATTCATTTTTCAAGGTAATCGTCGTCAAAAGCCACGGCACATAGTTGAAGTTTCCAGCTCTTTTTTTATTGAAAATCCTTTCGTTTACAAATTGTGGAGTCGCAAATAATACTTTTTCAGCAATGATTTTTTTTGTCTTTTTCTGAACATTATCAAAGCTTAAGACCTCAACTTTATCATTGATTTTAACATTAAAAACTAAATGATTAGTTGAAGACTTTCCTTTTGAATACTCTGATAAATGCTTTGCTAACCAGGCATTGCCTTCCGGCCAGGTAAAAACCTGATCTTTATATTTTTTGCTCCAATTATTTTTTCTTCCTGCAAAATAATGGATTCCGGCCCAAGCCGAAACGTAATCAATCCCCAACCCGTAATCATCACGACAAGAATAATCCAGTAACCAAAGAAGCTCTTCCGACTTAAAATTTTCTGCTGTAAGAAAGCTTTTAAACAACATTTTTTCCAATTGGATTACCTCCGGATCAAAACTGGAATCTTCTACCGGAATAGCAAACCAATATTTTCCATCTTCACTCTTTTTTTCGCGAAAATCATCCATCAATTTGAAAAAGCGGTCAAATTCTTTCTGCGTTTCCGTGGAAATTCCTTTTTGTGGAACAATATCGTTTTGCCATGAATTTTTAAAAAATAATCTTTCCTGCTGAGGAAAAGTCATCTGATATTCATCTAAAATCGGATCACCGTTTTCATCTTCGCCCTGATAAATTTTGCATTCTTTTAAAAAGTCGATGATTTCTGTATTTTCTTTATTGGGTAATGGTAAATAATGCGCTCCCAAAGGAAATTTTGTGAATTTATTTTGTCCATTTGATGAATTTCCTCCCAAACGATTTTCCATTTCCAGTAAAAGATAGTCATTTTCATTATTCTGACTGAAAAATCTACACGCTGAAAGCCCTGAAATACCTCCGCCAACGATAAGATATTTTGTATGAACTTCTTCTGTTGGTTCCGGAAAATCTTTAGCCCAAAGCTTATGCCCTAGAACGTGATTGGTTCCGGTAACTTTAAGTAACAATGACTTTCCTTTTTTTTCGCAATATTGCAAAAAAGGAAGCATCAGACTGCCTAAAAACATTGTTTTAAGGAAATCTTTTCTACTGTACTTTCCCCCACTCCTCATCAAAATAGCGCACTAAAATTTGATTATCTAAACGATTGACTTCTATATCTTTCGCTTTCATATCTTTTGTGAAATAGGATAATTGCGGAAAATTATAATCATAGAATTTTAAATTCGGGATTTTTCTGTAAATCCTGTTGTTGACCGGCTCAAAAGATCCCATCGAAAACCCCCATTCCCCAAAAGACGGAACATACGTATGGTACGCCGAAGTAAAGGGAAATATCTGATTGATCGTCTTTTCTATACACCAAAAAGATTTTGGAGCAAAATAGGGTGAAGTTGTCTGAACAACGATTTTTGTATCAAGGTTTGTCAGCTTTTCCAGTTCTTTATAAAACTGTAACGAATATAATTTTCCCAAGCTGTAGTTGGATGGATCCGGAAAATCAATGATAACCACACCATATTTTTGTTTGTTTTCTTTTACCCAAATGTAAGCGTCTTTATTGATCACCTTAACTTTTGGATTTGAAAGTGAACTCTGATTCAGCTCACGCATGGTCTGATTGGTTTTGAAAAAATTCGTCATTTCTCCGTCCAAATCTACAAGCGTGACATTTTTAACTTCTTTATACTTTAAAACCTCTCGGGCAGCAAAACCATCTCCACCACCGAGAATTAGAACATGATCGATATTTTTCGCCATCGACATTGCGGGATGAACCAATGCTTCATGGTAACGATATTCATCGGTGGAGGAAAACTGTAAATTGTTGTTTAAATATAACCTAAACTCACGGTTATTCCTCGTCAAAACAATTCTCTGATAAGGTGAACTTTTAGTATAGACTACATTTTCACCGTATAATTTCTCTTCTGAAAATGATAAAATTTTATCCGAAAAAATGAAAAGCGCCAAAAGAAAAACGAAGGCTCCGATTGATTTTACTTTTAATGAAAGTGGTTTTGACAGTTCTTTTTTAAGATAAAAACATAAAAAAATAGCGATCGAAATATTAATTAACCCAAAAAATAAGGGTGTTTTTACAATTCCCAAGTGTGGAATTAAAACTAATGGAAATAATATTGAGGCCAATAAAGCTCCGATATAATCGAATGCAAAGACATTGGAAACCAAATCTTTAAACTGAACTCTATCTTTCAAGATATTCATCAATAAAGGAATTTCCACACCGACAAGACAGCCTGTAAAAAAGACAAATAAATATAAAACAGCCTCGAAATGAGCCAGCGTATTAAATAAAATAAATAAACAAACGGAACTTATACCCCCAACAATTCCTACGAGAACTTCTATCTCTACAAACTTATCAATAAGATTTCCCTTGATAAACTTCGCAAAGTAAGAGCCTACTCCCATCGAAAAAAGGTAAACGCCGATGATGAAAGAAAACTGCTTCACAGAATCTCCCAAAAGGTAACTCGCCAAGGCTCCCGCCACCAATTCGTAAATCAGTCCGCAAGTAGCGATGACAAATACCGAAAACAACAATAAAAATTCGAGAGGAATCCTCTTCTTATCCATGAATTGCCGCGCTTATGATAATTGAGATCCCAATGATAAAGGCTCCGAAAATGATTGCTATTGCTACATTCTTATTCTGAGCGATCTCATGCCATGTTTTTTCCGGCGTTATTTTTTCAATAATTAGATAGCAGACAAGCAAAATTCCTATTCCTAAAAACGAATAAATAATTGAGTTGATTATTGGTAAAAAATTTATTTGATCCATAATTTTATATTTTATTTGTGATAATATCGGTAATAGCCCACTCCCGTAGAATGGCGTCTTGTGGTTCCGTCTCTGTAAGTTTCAGTTTTTGCACAGTCGCACACCTGATTTCCTGCGTAGGTAAGATACACAAACCAGCTCAGGAATAATCCTCCCATCAAGCATAGAAACCAATTTTCTCTGATATAATTAATCAATTTTGCCATAATTTATGATTGAGGATAAGGTGAATTTGAACTGTTTTTCCATTTTGAAACATTGAAAAGATGTCTTCCCCAATAGCAACCAATGACCAACACAGTCATCAGAATTAAAACAATTGTAAAATTCCAGAATGATACGGGGAGCCAGGTTGCTTTAATATCTACAGAGTTTGTATCTGTGGCTGGTTCGGGCGTTGCCGGTAAAGGCTTTACATTTAAAAGTGAATCTAAATTCTTCCCCTCAAATGTCTTTCTTATTAAGCTTCCAAATGATGACTGGTCGTTTTCCAATGTTTTAAGATCTCCGAAGGAAACAGATTCCTGTGTATTGCTATTCACTACATTAATAAATCCTGAAGGATCTTTTGTTATGGTAACACCTCCCTCAGAAACACTTGCAGAACTTGAATCATTTGAAAATAATGGTTCCTGTCTTTCCGCAGAAATCAAGAAATGATATTTCCCTGAAGAAACTCCGCAAAGATTGAATTCTTCTGTTGTATTTCCTTCAGACCAGCTTTCCCCGCCTTCAACTCCGTGATATTGCTCAATATCTTTTGAGGTGTAAACTATTTCGTTTGTGGATTCATTAACAAGGCTTAGCTGAACATTTGCCCAGGAATTATCAACTCCGGAATATACTTTCACCTTCAACGGAGCAGATCCTCCTGAAAGTGTAAAGCTTTTGCTTACCATCTCTTTGTTTTTTACATCCTCAAACTTTATTTTTTGTTCGAAAACAGGATAATTCGTTCTTGTTGTGTAAACATAAAGCTGCAAGAGGCAAATCAAAAGCGCTGCAACACAAAAAATATTGATCATCTGCTTAACATTCACATAATAAGGCTGAACAATCCCGATTCCTGTGTAATTGGGAAGATTTTGAATTTTAAAAGCTTTTTTAACCTTATATTTTGAAATATGCTGCCCAAAAAAGTATTGAGTTTCACCATTTGATTTTTCCTCAGAAATCATTTGGGTTCCGTTCACATATTCTTTGTAAGTGGAAAGCCCGAAATCCAGAGCGTCTTCAAAAAAACCGGCAGCAGAATGAATATGACATTCCGTGGTTTCGTACCTACGATAATTCAGCAGATGAAATTCTACTACCAAACTATTCCAGGATTTTCTCTTTACGTCTTCTTTATGAATAGATTTCAGAAAAACCCAATGCCCATCGCTTTCGCTCAGAAAAGCATTGTTTCCTTTATAATCTTTCAAATAATATTCTCTCCAAAAAATATCAGAACCGTATTTCCTGATGATAATTCCTGCAACACTATATTCAACCTCATTGATAATTCCTTTTTGACCGATTTCCAGCACTACACTTTCGATCGGTTTTTTCACAACTTTTGTTGATGTATTTTTGCTGATGTCAATAAGATTTGAACATGATCTGCAAACATATTCTACGATGTTAAAATCAGCATCAATCTTATTCTCAGTCTTACATAAGGGACAAGTGTAATGCATTTTTATCTATAAATTTTGTGTTTTTGAATAATTTCGGCATTAAAATATCCTATAACCTCATCTGCAATTTTTTCTACTTTTTCTGTGTTATCCTGCATATAATTGCAAAGGAAAACATCAAAAGTCAACTGCTTAAATTCCGGCCAGGTATGGATGCATAAATGTGATTCTTTCAGGCAAACAGCAGACGTAAAACTATGATTTTCAAAAACATGGTCAGTCACACCAACGATTTCCACATCTTTTGTGGCTAAAATTTCCTCAATAAAACTCAGAAAACTTTTGCTGTCCAATAACAAATCTTCTGACTCTGTTTCCAAAGTCAGAAGAATATGTAAACCTTTGCTTGATAATGGGTTCAATTAAATATTTTTCGCAAATATATTATTTTTTCGGCAAGAAAACCTCAGCCAGCATGCAACGTGCGCTTCCGCCTCCATTTACTTCAATCGTATTTAAATCTGAATAAATGATTTCACAATATTTTTCTATCGCAGAAATTTGATTTTCATTTAAAGATTTATAGGCAGTTTCGCTCATTACAAGAAACTTTTCACCATCTTTATTTTGAACCTGAAGCATATTTCCTGCAAATTTCTGCATTTGTTCTTCTGAAATTTCTATGATTTCCTTCCCTGAATTTTTGATGGTTTCAATGACTTTATTTCTTTCAAGGTCGTTATCAATACAATCGAGGCAGATTACTACAAATTTGTCGGCCACGCACATCATTACGTTGGTATGATAAATCGGAAGCCTTTCTGTCCCCACTGTTTGGAATGAATGGAAAACAATAGGTGTAAAGCCATATTTTTCACAAAAATCCCTGAACAGTTTTTCATCCAACCTCAAAGAAACAGAGCCATACGCAATTTTATTATCGTGGTCGAAAATCATACTTCCCGTCCCTTCCAGAAAATGCCCGTGAATTTCCGGAAAAGACCAGTCATCAACTTCAGACACCTCAAATCCCTGATTCTTGATGCTCTCAATAATATCATCCCTCCTCTCCACTCTCCTGTTTGACGCGAACATAGGATATAAAACCACTTTTCCATCATTATGAAAGCTTACCCAGTTATTTGGGAAGATTGAATCCGGAGTATGTGGGTCTAATGTATCTTTAATAGTAATCACATTGATCCCTTTATTTCTAAGTTTTCCAACGAAAGTATTGAACTCTGCCAATGCTTTTGACTGAATATCTGTGCCTTTTTGCTCAACCTGAAAATAGTTGTTTTCTGCTGTTTCTGCGTTGTAACCGAAAGCAATCGGCTCTATCATTAAAACTGTATCTGTTGTCTGCATAATTTTTGAATTTTAAAAAATGATATTAAATCCGGAATAAAAATCCGTCAATCCATAATAGCTTAAAGTGAGAAAAACCGTATCAATTAACCCATGAATAATTATATTAATCCAGATATTTTTGAATTTTAAATAGATAAATCCAAAGGTCAGGCCGAATAAAAAAGTCATCACCAAGCCGGAAATTCCCTGATATAAGTGAGGCAAAGAAAATAATATTGCACTTAGAACAACCAATAAAATTTTCTTTTCACCAAAAACTCTTTTCAGCTGTGAAAAAGCAAAACCACGAAACAAAAGTTCTTCTCCAATTGCCGCGCTTATCCACATATTGAAAAGCCATTTGAGGTACATCTTAGGATTTCCTTCTAAGATTTTAAATGATGAATAATCTGCCGGTTCATTAAAAATCCTACTTACCAAAGGCTGAAAAATAAAATCCATTGAAAGCTCTAAAGTCAAGTAACAAATAATAATTATTTTGATTTCAGAGAAACCAATCTTTTTAAAATTTAAACTTTTAAGATTTTTATCCTGTAAATATGTGAATAGAAGTATTACCGCAATAATTATACAAAAAGTATAAGGGAATTTTGTGAAAGGATTGTAAATCAATGCAAAAGCTATTGCTAAAAGCAACATCGCAATCCATTTATTATTAAGTAAAACCTTCCAATCCATTATCAGTTATCTCTTATCAAAGGCATTGTAGAACATCTTAACAAGCCTCCCATTTTAGAAATTTCTCTGTACGGGATTTCTTCCACCGTCATTCCCCATTCGTTTCTTAAATGGTTGTTCATTCTTGTGAAACTTTTGTCTGAGACTACAACCTCCGGTGAAATGGAAAAAATATTCGGGAACATTTCAAACATTTCTTCGTCTGTAACGTGGAAACAATTTTCTTCCCCAAAAATATCGATGATCAAACGATAATCACTTTCATCCACAAATCCGTTTCTATAAATAATACATTTATCTTTACCCACCGGGTTGAATGTGCAATCCAAATGCAAAATTCCTTCGTAGGGAATCTTGTCGTTTTTCTTTAATTCCAGATCGATAATTCTTTTTTTAGGAAAATATTCTTTAAGAATTTCGATGGCATATTCGTTGGTTCTTGCTGTTTTATAACTTCTGTAATCTTCACTGAAACAAGTTCCGATAAACAGAAAATCGTCCCAGACAATCACGTCTCCACCCTCAATATGAGCCGTTTCCGGCAGGTTGATAATTTTTCTCCATGCAACTTTTTCAAAAACTTTTTTGTAAGCTTCCTGCTCATCCGCCCTGTCTGCAATTACATTGGAAATGATCATTTTATCATCGATCACGAAAGCTACATCCCGCGCAAAAACCTGGTTATAATCTTTAATAATACTCGGACGGAGAACTTCTACGTCATATTTTTTCAAAACCGCTTCAAAGGCATTCATCTCATTAATAATATCCTCTTCTTTAGGATAGACATTGTGTTCGATTGAGTAATACGATTTCGCGTCATAACTTTCCTCCAGTGTGGGAACCGGTCCCATTGAATTGGGTTGCCCTAAAACAACTGACCTCAGCCTTCCCGTTTCGTTTTTAATATTTAGCTTCATAAAGATTTATGCAATACTACAAATATAAGTAAAGGTCTGTATTTAGGAAACTTTTGCCCTGTTTTTAGACTTAGATTTTAATATTATTCTGTAAAACCTTTTTATTGCAGTTTATTACTTAAGTACATTGGTACACCAAAACAGGCATTCGCTTAAATAAGGCAATTCTATAGATAATTTATTTGGAACTTATGACAGCCACCAAAAATAAAAGCCAAAGACATATATATCTTTGGCCAAAACACAGAAATGAAAATAACATTTCCCCCCTTATATTGCATTTCTATGTTTTAATTTTTTCTTCATCAAGAAAAGCAGCAGAGACAAGGGATGGAACTTCTCTCTGCTACAAAATATAACTATGAAAGTTTGTCATATTATCTACAAATTAGACATCAGGTTTAGCTTAAAAAAAAGGACAGGAATATAGGAACTACAAAACTTCCTGCCCTTAAAACACAAACACTAGATTAAAAACCTAATTGTAGGAATATGGTTTTTATGGCTGTAATACACACTTTTTGGCGCTAGGAATATACAGTGATCCCGTAGGACATGTGTAGATGTATTTGTATGTTGCACCACCACTAAGCGTTATACATCTTATGTATTTAGTATTAACGTTAGGATATGGATATACATCATTCGATCCAGCAGGACAGCTAATATCTGATTCCTGTAATACATTTACCGTAACAGCTACTGCCGGACATGATCTTCCACCAATGTTAATATCAAAGTATGCAGTACCTTCCCCAAGAGGAGTTCCTGTAATATTATATACAAGTGTGCCCGATCCTACATTAAAGTTATTTGCGACTAATGTTGCCACTAATCCCGGTACTCCTGTAGAAGGTATAGACTGATTGGCATAAGAACCTCCGTTTCCACCTGTATAAGGAATCGATAAAGTAACCCCTGGAGCAACTACTGTATTATTTTTTAATGTCCCATTAAGTACTGTTCCGCCACAATTTAAGTTACCAACAGTACCGGCAGGTGCATTTACTGTTCTTGAGAAAGTACAGCTTTTTCCTCCTATGGTGATTGCAAAATTGGCAGTTCCTGCTGAACTAGGAGTTCCCGTAATATTAAAAGTGAAAAATCCACCTGTTCCGTTATTTACGTTTCCTTTTAATAAATTAGCCGTTAAGCCTGTCACACCTGTAGACGCTACGGTTTGGGCCTCATAAGCACCTCCGTTACCTCCTGTATAAGAAATAACTGATGATACTCCGGAAGCCGCTACACCACCAGTTAAAGTTCCATTATTGGTAGGTGTACCACATAATATATCTGACACTACTGCTGCTTTAGCAGACACTGGTATTGATAAGTTACAACCTTTTCCTCCTACAAATAATGCAAAAACGGCAGTACCTGAAGCTGAGGGAGTTCCTGTTATAAAATAAGTAAGCTCTCCGTCTCCATTGGTGAAATTTGCAGGATTCAAAGTAGCAGTTAAGCCTGTTACTCCTGTAGAGCTTACGGTTTGTCCATCATGAGCACCCCCGTTACCTCCTATATAAGAAATCTTTGAGGTAATTGAAGCTGCTGTCCCCGCCGTCAAAGTTCCGCTATTTACAGGATTGCTACATACTAACTGACTTACCGTACCTACTATTGGAGCAACTGCAGCACAAGTGGATACCCATTTAGAAGCATTCCAGAACTCAAGGCAATTGGTGGTAATATTATAAACCATCAATCCTGCTGTTTTAGTTTTAATTAAATCTCTCTGAGCTGTTGTAAGTCTTGGAGGAAGAAAGCCTTTGTCGGTTGTTGACAAGTCTAGAATAGCACTTTCGTTAGGTTCCGTAATTCCAATACCCATGCTCCCTTCTTTGGTCATAACCACATCATTTTTTTGCTGGTCTGCAGTAGGCACTTTAAAAATATCATTATCCTTGGCAGCATCAATATGAAATATTTGCTGAGGCGTTGAAGTACCAAAGCCTATTTCCTGATAATCAGATATAAATATACCCGGCCTAGCAGGATTATAAGAAACATTTCCTTTAGTACCAATAGACAAACCATCTTTACCATTGGTCGTTCCACCGCTTGTATTGTGTTTTAAGTAATAGCCATAGCCGGTATTATTTTCATTAAACCATAAAGCACCTCCTGCTCCCTCTTTATTTGCATTGGAATGGATTCTTAAAATAGGATCTGCTAAAGTTCCTGTCTGGTCGCTTGGCCCTCCTATTCTTGCTTCACCTCCTACTACCTGAAATAATGAATTAGGAGCTAAAGTACCAATACCAACTCTATTATTCGCTGCGTCAACGGAAAGTGTACTTCCATCAACAGAAAATGCGTTCACCGCAGTTCCTGTAAACGCCAAAGTTTTATCATTCTGTTCTACAAGACGGTTCGTATCTAGTGTACCATCCGTATTATAGATATTATTATCCTGATCTATTCCGGAAATATTAGGATTCAATTTGATCCAAAGCGTTCCGTCAAAATAATAATATCCAGGATAATCAATTGCAACAGCAATATCGGATTGTGTCCCGGTAGTGATATCATTTACATAAATTAAAGTAGATACCGGTATATTGGTCATGTTTTGGGCCCTCTGCCTGTCTACTCTGGGAATAAGTAAACCATCTATTGCTCTTGAAGTTCCTGTGGAGCTTTTTGCAGTGATGTCTAAAGTAGCTTTAGGATCGGGAGAATTAACCCCTATCTGGGCGGAAGCCAATCCTGAAAGAAGGATCGCTGATAATAGTATAATATTATTTTTCATTCCTTAAGTTTTGTTGTTTTTTCTTTTGTTGTTTGCCTTAGTGTTTTTAGAATCGTATCATGCAACAAGCTGCATATATAATTTCGTGGAATTCCGGAGGGCAAAGTTAGAATGAAGGACAAATAAAAAAGCTACTGCATTTTCACTTTAAAAATGCAATTCACTAAAAATCAATAATTTATTTTGTAAAATGTGATTTAATGTGTAATTTTTTTCGTCAAATAAAATTTTTGTGAATATTTGTGTATGACCATAAACCTGAAAAAAAGAATTTCAGGTTTATGCTGTGATTAAAAATCAGAAACTGCAAGAATATGCAGATGATTTGTTGTTTAAACTAATCTATTATAAAGGCTTACACAAAAGAAATCCTTATAAATGGCGTTTGCTTATCAATAAAGATATTTTATGACTAATCTGTTTTGAAAATCTCAGGGAGCTCATCAGGGCGTAAAACAATTTTCCCTTGCTTATCAATTAAAACCAGTGTCGGAGTGCCTGGAACGGCATAATTTTTAAAATTGATCCCCTTCATTCCCTGTGGCTCCAGATAAGTATCTTTCCATAAGAAACTTTTTGAATATTCCCTGAAAGTATTTTCATTTGCATCTCCCGAAATGGCAATAATCCGTATTTTTCTTTTTTCAATTTCAGGGTAATAGTTTGGCATCTGGCGCATCATTTCGGCGCAAGGTCCACATTCGGATAAATAAAATATGAGCAGTGTTTTATTGTATTGACTTCCAGCCAGCTCAGACGATTTCAAAACCGAAGTTTTACCGTTCTCATTAAGAATAATGTCTGGAGCCTGAGTTCCTACAGCAGCTTTTATATAAGCCTTTAAAACCCCTTCATAGTGATCTACTTTCCCGGAACCGGTCACAATAGGCGATATAAAACTTACCAAATGCTCCTTATCCTGCTGTATAAGGGAATACGCCGTTTCTTTTGCAAAAGCCGAATAGACGTTTTTATCTTTAATTTTCTCTGTAATTTTGGTAAAATGTTCCAAAAAAAGGTAAGGATTTTTTAAAACCTGAGTATAAGCTTCTGTCCATAAATTAATTACACGGCTCCAATATTCTGAGGTGTAAAGCGTACTCCAATCCAATTCTGTCGCAACGTAAGTGGTAAAATCCTTGGCTTTCTTTTCTGCTTCCTGCTTAAAAAGAGAATAACTTGCATCATTTTCTGACAGGCCTTTTAATTTTTCCTTTGCAGAAGTAAAATCTGTAATAATCTGGTCCTGCTTCTTGGAAACGGCATCCAGCTTTTCAGATTGAGCTTTTACCACTAAAAATATTCCTAAAAGAAATACTGTAACAGATATTTTTTTCAACAAAATCATGCTTTTATAATTTAAATGATACTTTCGAACAATTTAGAAATGTGATTTTTTAACTAATCATGGATAAAATAATATACAATTCATTTTGACTTTTCAGGTTCATTTTTTTATTGATCCGATATCTTCTTGCTTCCGCCGCTCTTATGCTGGAATTGGTATATTGTGAAATTTCTTTAATCCCAAAATTCATTTTAATTAATGAGCAGAAATTAATATCAGAAATATTAAGCTCAGGATACTGCTCCTGAAGTGATTTATAAAAAGTAGGATAAACCTTCTGAAATTCAATATAAAAGGCATTTATATCTTCCTTCGCAAGATGTATCAGCTCTTTTGTTTTTTTGGATTCGCTGTAAGAATATTTTTCTTGCTGCTCACCAGATAAAATGCTTTCTGTATCGGGCTTGTCAATATTTTGAGAAAAATCTTTACTCCGTTTTCGGTAAATAAATACACCTACTACACCTAAAACTATTAAAATTGCCAGGCCTGAAAATATATATCTATAATTAGGTCCAGTTTTTTTATCTAAAATTTCCGAATTGATCTCGCTAATAGAACCAAGATCCCCTGACTTCTTCTTTATAACATCCACACTATCAACCAACTGCTTAAACTCATTGGAATAATACGTTGCTTTTTCATAATCTTTTAATCCTTCATAAGAATCTGAAAGCAATGGATATATTTTGAATAATCTTGGGAAATTATCCGTTTTTTTAGATTTTTCAATGGCTTGATTATAATATTCTATCGCTAAAGGATAATTCTTTTTTGTGTTTGCAATCTTACCCTTTATCATCAGGTTCAGGATAATTAATGCTTCACTTGGGTAGTTTTTAAGGTATCCATCTATAATGGCTTCATTTTTTTCGGCTTCATCAATATTTGGCAAAAAGGTTTGCGACCAGGTGAGGGATAACAGGGAAAAAATTTCCGAGAGCTTTTTGAATGTATTGGCTTGAGGAATATTTTTCGTGAGCTGATACGCTTGTTTCTTTAAATTAACAACTTTTACCTGATCTACTTTTTCTTCACTGTAAGCAAGCAAATCCGCTTTTGCCAGGAGAATCCATATTTCATTTACATTACGGTCCGCTTCCGAGGGCACCGACATATTGTATTTTTCTGCCTGAGCCAATACTTTTTTCGACAGATTAAGATGATCCAGCTCCAAGACCAGCCGCTGATAAAGCAACAGGAAATGGCAAAGCATATTATTGTCTTTCTGTTTTTCCGCCAGATAAATCCCTTCTTTTATTTTAGAAAGAGATTTAATAAGGTTTCCGTTGATAAAATATATTTTGGCTTCCTCAAAAATAGAGAAAAGCTGTTCTTTTGCAAATCCGTTTTCTTTGGAGAGATAATAGAGTTCCGTAATATTTTTAAGAAGAATATGCTGATTAAACCTACCATCTATGTAATTCTGCTCAATCGACCTGGTGAGGCTGTCGATTTCTTTTTTATGTTCTTTTTGGGAGTATAGATTACCGGAAAAAATAAAAAGAACAATTAAAAAGAAAGCATCTTTTAATAGTTTACGCATATCCATTTCAATAATTGGTGTGGCAAAGATAGATAAATTGTAATTTTTTTTCATTCGTGTGTGAATAGGTGTTTTTTAAAGAACCAAGAATACAATTGATTAGCAGAACCTTAAAAGCCCACACTCAAAAATGCATAATACTACACATTCAATCACACGCCTGATAACCAATCAATTATATTAAAACCAGCAGACAGTATTAAGTTATTTCTATTTTCAAATAATTAAGTTAAATATAAATATTATTTAATAGATAAATTTAAAAATAATGAAAAAAATAAACAATTTGCAGCTAATTACGAAACTTAAATCTATTATGAAAAGTAATTATCAAAAAATGATAATTTTTTAATTAGACAAATGGATTTAAAATATTTAAAACTTTCAGCAATCTCCGGAATTCATTGCAAAAAAAATCCCAAAGTAAAACCTTGGGATTTATATAATTAAATTAATATGTATTATCTGTTTACCATATCAATATAGTCTCTTTGCTGAGCACCTTGATAAACCTGTCTTGGTCTTCCAATTGGGTCTCCTTTCAATCTCATTTCTTTCCATTGAGAGATCCATCCAGGAAGTCTTCCTAATGCGAACATTACGGTGAACATTTCTGTAGGAATACCTAATGCTCTGTAGATAATACCTGAGTAGAAGTCTACGTTCGGGTATAGTTTTCTTTCTACGAAGTATTCGTCTTCAAGAGCTACTTTTTCCAACTGCATTGCAATATCCAGCGCTTTATCCTGAATTCCTAATGCGTTAAGGATATCATCAGCAGCTTTTTTGATAATTTTTGCCCTTGGATCGAAGTTTTTGTAAACTCTGTGTCCGAAGCCCATTAGACGGAAATTATCGTTCTTATCTTTAGCTTTTGCTACCCATTTGTTTACATCTCCACCATCTTTTTCAATCAATTCCAGCATTTCGATCACTGCCTGGTTTGCACCACCATGAAGTGGACCCCAAAGTGCAGAAACACCTGCCGAAATAGAAGCAAAAAGACCTGTATGGGCAGAGCCTACCATTCTTACAGTAGATGTAGAACAGTTTTGCTCATGATCCGCGTGAAGGATTAATAATTTATCTAAAGCTTCTACTACAACAGGGTTCATTTCGAATTCCTGGTTTGGCATTCTGAACGCCATTTTGTAGAAGTTTTCTACGTAGTTAAGGCTATTATCTCCATGGTTAAGAGGTAATCCCTGAGTTTTTCTGTACGTCCATGCGCAAAGATGAGAGAATTTAGCAATCATCAATTCTGCAGCAAGGTCCATTTCTTCTTTAGAATTTACATTTACAGCTTTAGGATTGAAGGCCGTCAAAGCGGAAGTTAAAGAAGATAAAACTCCCATAGGGTGAGCAGAACGAGGGAAAGCATCAATAAGCTTTTTCATTTCTTCTGCTACGAAATTATATTTTTTGATATTACCGTTAAAGGTATTGAATTGATCTTGAGTTGGTAAGTCACCATGAAGTAAAAGGTACATTACTTCCGTAAAGTTGGATTTTTCAGCGATTTGCTCGATTGGATATCCTCTGTAGAATAATTCTCCTTTGTCTCCGTCTAAGTAAGTGATGTCGCTAAGTGTAGCTCCGGTGTTTTTGTAACCTAAATCTAAGGTAATAAGACCTGTCTGGTCTCTTAATTTTGAAATATCGATTCCTCTGTCTCCGATAGTACTATCCACGATTGGATATTCATATGAATTACCATTGTAATTCAATATTACTTTGTTGTCTGACATTATTTATTTTTTTTCTAAATATACTACTTATTACAAAATACGGCAAACAAAAATTATCGCTTGCCGTTATTTATAAATTCAATTATCTTTTTACTTTAAATGCTTCTAATCCTGGGAAAATTGCAGTTTCACCAAGTGCTTCTTCGATTCTCAAAAGCTGGTTGTATTTCGCCATTCTGTCTGATCTTGAAGCTGATCCTGTTTTGATCTGTCCGCAGTTCATTGCTACCGCTAAGTCAGCGATTGTAGAATCTTCTGTTTCTCCGGATCTGTGAGACATTACTGAAGTGAATTTGTTGTGCTGAGCCATTTGTACAGCAGCCATTGTTTCAGAAAGAGAACCGATCTGGTTTACTTTTACAAGGATTGAGTTGGCGATTCCCTCTTTTACTCCTCTTGCTAATCTTTCAACATTCGTTACGAATAAATCGTCACCTACCAGCTGCACTCTGTCACCGATTTTATCAGTTAACATTTTCCAACCTTCCCAATCGTTTTCCTGCATACCGTCTTCGATAGAAATGATAGGATATTTAGCTGCCAATTCCGCTAAATAAGAAACCTGCTCGCTGCTTGAGAACTGAGCGGCATCCGCAGTCTGGAATTTTCTGTAATCATACACTCCGTCTTTATAGAATTCGGAAGCGGCACAGTCAAGAGCCAGCATAATATCGTCTCCCGGCTTGTACCCTGCTTTTTCGATGGCTTGAAGTAACGTATCCAAAGCATCTTCAGTACCTTTGAAAGTTGGTGCAAAACCACCTTCGTCACCTACCGCCGTAGACAAACCTCTTGAATGAAGAATAGATTTCAGGCTATGGAAAATTTCCGTTCCTTTTCTCAATGCATGAGAGAAAGAATCTGCTTTTACCGGCATAATCATGAATTCCTGGAACGCGATCGGGGCATCTGAGTGAGAACCTCCGTTGATTACGTTCATCATTGGAACAGGAAGTGTATTTGCATTAACACCACCTACATATTTATATAAAGGCATCTTCAATTCCGTTGCTGCTGCTTTAGCTGCCGCCAAAGAAACACCTAGAATTGCATTGGCGCCTAAGCTTCCTTTATTGTTGGTTCCGTCAAGATCAATCATAATCTGGTCGATCAAGTTCTGGTCAAAAACCGGAAGACCTACCAATTCAGGGGCAATTACTTCTCTTACATTCTCAACAGCTTTAAGAACACCTTTCCCCATATATTCTGAACCGCCATCACGCAGCTCCACCGCTTCATGCTCTCCCGTAGAAGCTCCAGAAGGTACCGCAGCACGTCCCATTGCACCATTCTCCGTGAATACATCTACTTCAACTGTAGGATTTCCTCTAGAATCTAAAATTTGTCTCGCTTCAATGTAAGAAATGTAACTCATAATTTTTTGTTTTAAACTATCTGCAATTGCATCCAGTTGTTTATTATTAATAATTATACTTGAGCTACAAATTTAATGAAAAAACTAAACTGATGAAAAAGTACACTTTAATATTTATTAATAAAACAGAAATTCTCCAAAATTTTAGTATATTTTGGAGAATTAAATGAAATATTGAAATATTATTTCCCGTTTAGGATAAAATCTTCCGCCCCTTCGGATAATGCAACGGCTCTTGTGCCATCCCCAAGCTGGATTTCTTTAAGGAGATGATTGTCTTTAAGCTCTTCAATTTTCTTTTCCACTTCCTGATTGTTGATGGAAGTTATATTGCTCAGCACTTTTTCCAGCGGCGTGAATTTCTTTTCCGGATTGTAGATGGTTTTCATGACTTCCTGGGTTTCATCGTCTTTAATGATAGCAGATTTTTTCAGGCTGTCAATCTCTGTATTTTCATCGTAAACCAAAGCGGTTTTCTGAACGACATTGATCCTGTCCAGCTCTTCCTTCATCTTCTGATTTTCCAGTTTCAGAACGGCATAATCTTCTTTTAAATTCTGAACTACCCTGCTCGAAATCAGATTAAGATATTGAATGGACGAGTAGGCAGCAATAATGCAAAACCCTGAAAAGATGAAATAATTAAGGTCATGAGAAACTCCATTTTTTGACGGTTCTAAAACCTGCTTCAGTATATCACTGGAAACAAGATTCAGAAAAAGAGGAACTGTGATGGATGCTAAAATTCCCAGTGCTATATTTCTTACTACAGATTTTCCGCCTCCGGTTTTTACTTCTCTCAGGGAGCTTCCAAGTCCGCCAATGATTCCGCAAACGACAATAATCGTCAGGAGAATGTATATTTCTGTTTTCATGGCTGATGCTTTATGCGGTTACCATTTCCGAATCCTGCAATGCTACCTGTTCCAATGCCTGTTTTCTTTGCTCATCAATTTGTCTCAACAGATTTTCGTAAGGCTCCAGAATTCTTTGAAGATCACCAATCAGTTTATTCAGCTTTTCTTCCTCGATTTTAAGATGTTCTGCCGCACCATTATTCTTCAGCTCACTTATTGTAGCTTTAGAATCTTCTATGCTTTTCTCCAGATTTTTCTTATCAACATCTACACTTCCCAGAATATCACTTTGTGCCTGATCAAATTTTTCATTGATAATACTTACCTGCATATACTTCATCTTATCTTCGTAAGAAACTGTGAGATCATTTATTTTTTGTTGAATTTGGGTAATTTCCTGATTGCTGTTCCCGATATTTTCTTCACTTTCCTGATAATTGATACTGGTAATCACCAAAGTATTAAAAGAAATTTCTTTTGAAACTACCGTTACTTCGGGAATATCCAGACTTACTTCTTTTGTTTTCATCGTTATTTCAGGAATTTTTGTAGACATACATTTTGTTTCCATGGTAACTTCAGGAACGGAAATAATAATGGGTGTCATTTTCGTTTTGCATTGCCATATTTTTGTCTTTCCTATTATCATTTTTTTCATTTTCCAGCCACAGGTAACTTCAGGTTTTTCGCCCACTTTTTTGTTTATCATTTTTGTCTTAGGCCAGTCGAAGCAGATTTCCTTCAGGTGCATGGTAACTTCCGGAATATCAAACGACCATTTTTGGTTTTTCATGGTAAACTGCGGAACCGGAAGATTAAAAATTACTTTTTTCCACTCGAAATTATACTGATAATTCCCATTTTTAATTTTAAATAATGACTGATTGTCCTGCAAAATTTCGCTGTCATCTTCCATGTTGGAGATTTCTTTTGAAATTTGGTTGGTAAGAGCTTTTAATTCTGAATCAAACTCTTCCGTAAGTTTTTTAATTAATTCTTCTGTGTTCATGACTTTAGATTTTAATGATTAAATGTTGATTAGTTTATGATTCAAATTTCCTATTAAAAAACAAGCCTGTCAATTACACAAAAGGGTGATTCTAAATACAAAACAGCACCATTAAAAATGATGCTGCCGTTATTTTATTCTTAATTAATTATAAATTTATCCTGAAAAGAAGATGTGTTCCGCTTTCGGTTGCTATTTCACATTGCCCGTTTTGTTCGTGCATTCGCCTTTTCATATTTCTGAGCCCATTTCCGGCCGGTTTCTTCTGATCAATCCCGATTCCGTTGTCAGAGATATTCATTATGAAGTTTTCATTTTCCTGTATAAACGAAAGTTTTAGTTGATCTGCCTGACTGTGTTTGTAAGCATTATTTAAGGCTTCTTTTAAACATAAAAACAAATTTCTTCTTTGTTCCGTAGAGATTATAGTTTCCGGAATTACATTTTCAGTTTCTATGCTAAGCTTGATTTTGGTTTTTTTAAGAAAACTCTGTGCATAAATGCTGGAATAATCTACAAAACTTCCCAACGTATCATTCCCGGAATGTAAACTCCAAAGCATTTCCCTCATGGAGAGATTCATTTCTTCGGAGGTTTTCAAAAGTTCATCGATATCGTTTTTCAACTCTCCGTCTTCAGCTTTTTGTTTTAAAAACTCTGCCTGAAGCTTTAATGCAGAAATTCCTGCTCCAAGGTCATCATGCATATCGTGGGAAATTCTTTCACGCTCATGTTCTATGGATTTTTGCTTTTCCAGCTCTTTTTGGAGAAGCTGATTTTGATGTTCTGCTTCTTTGAGCTGTTTTTCTTTTAAATAAAGCAGTTGTTTTCTATTGTACATGAGCACAACAAAAATGATGAAGCCAATAAAAAACGTCATCACAATTGTAATAATAATGTAGGTTAATTTTATTTCGTTTAAATTATCTTCATCCATTATTCAAATTATATTTCCTTAATGAAGCAAAAAACAGTGAATAGAGAATTATATTAATGACAAAGAAAAATGACTGGGAAGTTATTAATACTTCATCATCCACTTCGTCGAAAAAATATCTCGGTATTATCCTTAATATAAAAAACACTCCCCAGAACAACAATCCGCAGGAAACCCAGAATTTCGGATCATTTGTAATGCTGTTTAGGTTTGGATTTTTTATTTTTCCGTAAAACCAGATTAAGCTGTAAAGAATATAAATAAGCGCAAATGAAATTGCTATCACCTGATTAACTTCTCTGTAATTTTTAAAAATAAAAAAGATATAAATCAGAGAAAAAATAGAAAAAACTACAGTATTTATTCTCTTTAATATCTTATCCTGATTTTTATTAAAATAAATCAGGAAAAAAATTCCACAAAAAAGAATATACAAATTGTACAGAAATCCAAAATCCGCACTGCTTTTGAAATAGATCTGAAATATATACATCAGAAATTCCAAACAAAATGTAATGCTCAGATAAATGCATAAGGATTCCTGCTGCTTCCTTCCGTTCTTTGTGCATAAGAAAATCGAATAAGACGTAACAAGGAATAAAACCAGCAAATAAGCTAATTGTAAGGCTGTATACATTACGGCTGCATGTTTCCTATGTCATAAAAATTCTCATTTCCGCCAATAGGATCTTGCTGAAAAGCAAGGGAAAACCGGTTTTGATTTTCTGATCTTGAAAAATGAGTCGACACCTCATTATTATCTTCAGGGAAGCTGCAATTTTCATTAATTTGAATTAATTTTACTTCCATATCACCATTATCGCTCAGCTCTTTTTTAAATCTATTAAAAATTTCTTCATCAAAACTTACGTACTCGGTAACATTTGCAACAGTATTAGTTCTTATATTATTACCCACTCCTTTAAAAAAATCGTCTTTCAGAGTTGTGTAGAGCCTTTCCGCAAAAGAAATATTGATCATTTTTCCCTGGTTGTCAACACAAAATACTTCGCCATTTTTAAAAGCTGTATCTGATAGTTGAGAATCATTACAATCAATAATCAAAAAGTATAGATCGTGCCCGAAATCTTCGATGGATACAGGGAATCTCCATAAAGATCTCCTATCAATAAAAAGAAAATGCATAAATTCAAATTTCATGTCATAATTCTTAAACATTTTTGAATTTATTTTAAAATCTTTCTCAATATTTAAAATTTGTCCTGCTCTGTTATAAGTGCATTCCAGCTGTTTACCGGAAAGCCTTTTGTTCATTAAAATTTCGTCAATCTGCAGTAGATGATTTTTAGTTTCCATGGTTTCTTAGTTTTTAAAATGGTTAAGTTTATTGATGGCTTCAACTTTATTATTTACCTGAAGCTTTCTGTAGATATTTCCGACATGCTTTTTAACAGTGTCGATACTGATGAATATTTTATCACCGATTTCCTTGTAGAGAAGACCTTCTGATAAAAGATTCAGAACTTCTTTTTCGCGGTCTGTGAGTTCATCCAAGCCATTTGTTTCCGGCAATTTTCTTTCAAAATGCCCCAGAACTTTTCTGGCAATAGAAAAGCTCATCGGTGCACCGCCATTATAGACATCCCGAATGGAAGAAAGAATTTTATCCATACTTTCGCCTTTTATAAGATAGCCTGTAGCTCCCGCTTTGAGTGAATTGAAGATCTTTTCGTCGTCTTCAAAGCTTGTACACATGATAAATTGTGTTTTTGGCATTTCCTTTTTCAGCTTTTCGATGATCTCTATTCCCAGCATATCCTGCAGCTGAATATCCATCATTACTACATCCGGAGAAATGTCAGAAAGATTTTTCAAAGCTTCATTCCCATCAAAAAATTGAGCAACAACTTTCATGTCGCTTTGATAATCGATAATTTTCTTCAACGCGTTGTTGTAGTTTTTTTCGTCTTCTACTATGGCTATGGAAATGCTCATGCTTTTTATTTGGAACAAATTTCAACAGAAAACAAAGTAAAATCAATTACACCTTTGTGTAATTTTAAGTTTTGAGTTCATGGTTGAGTTATTTTTAAATTTTACTAAAATTAACTATTTTTTTATTCCAAAATGATTCTTTTAAAGAAAGTTATCAAATCATTTGACAATCTGATCTAAAATAGGATGATCGAGACTTTTAATGGATATATTATTTTTAATCTGATCAAAAATCTGTATCACATTTTTCCCTTTTTTCAGCCATACACCAGGAAGATATAAGGTCTGTTGTGGGCCTACTTTCCAATATCTACCCAAATTTTTGCCATTCACAAAAACGATTCCTTTTCCAAATTCCCTCATATCCAAAAAAGTATCTCCGGTTTCTTGAAGATTGAATTCTGCTTCCTGAATCACGGGAGTATTTACAGCAATATTTTTTACTTTATAATCATGTTGAGGAAAAGTATTAAAAGTCAAAGGAAACATTTCCCAGCTTCCAGTAACTTCATTTCCATCAATTTTTATAGGACTGATAATTCCTTTTAAATTATTGACGATCTCCGAACCGTAATTGATCCTTCCCATATTTTCCACTAAAATTTCCAGTCTGTCGCCGGCTTTTATTTCAATTTCGAGGTCGTATTTTTTATTAATCCTGTTAAGCTCACCTATCCATTGCTCGTTCACATAGACATTGGCGTAATCTCTCAGTCCTTTTACTTCAAGCTTACCTTTGTGGGTTTTATCGAATTTTCTCCTGTATAAAACATATCCGTTTCCGATATTCAAATCCTCAAAAGTCATGGGCTGATTATTGACAACCGGCTTTCTATTATTTATCAAATCAAATAAGGAATTTGTTTTGGAAAATTTCACCTCAGGAATGGTGATAACCTTCATTGGTTTTGGAACATCAGGAGGTTTATTTTGATTAATTTTCTGAAAAATATTTCTTAAAGCATTATATTTTGGCGTTGCCCAGCCTGCTTCGTTAATCGGTGCATCATAGTCATAGCTTGTAATATCCGGTTGGATATCAAAATTTTTGTCATAATTCGCCCCGCTTGTGAACCCAAAATTTGTTCCCCCATGAATCATATAATAATTAAATGAAATTCCGTTTTTAACATAAATCTCAGCTTGCTTTACCACATCCTCCGTCGTTACTTTTACGAAAGGTTCTGCCCAATGATCTAGCCATCCGGGGTAATATTCGGCAACCATATAGGGACCTTTCCCTTTATTATATTGGTTAACTGCTTTTTTGAGAACAGCAATATCACTCTCCCCATTGGCCGTGGGTAAAGCTCCATCGATATTTCCCCCTTCGAAATAGATAGTAGCATCTGAGGTAAATAAAGGAACAGAAATACCGTGACGTAAAAGCATATCTTTTATTTTGTGGCTGTATTTTCTGTGCTGTGCTAATGAAATATCTTTCCTTTGATCAACATAAGACCCAAATTCATTCTCTGCCTGTACCATAATGATTGGTCCGCCATTATTAATCTGTAGCGGGACAATTTGTTTTGCCAACTGACTTATATACTTCTCACACTGCTCAAGAAAAGCCATGTTATCAGTTCTTATTTCTAAACTTTTATCCTTCTGCAGCCACCACGGATAGCCACCGAATTCCCACTCTGCACAAACATAAGGTCCCGGACGCACAATGACATATAAGCCTACCTCTTGAGCAGTTTTTATAAATTTTTTCAAATCTTTCTCACCCGAAAAGTTCCATTTTCCAGGAGATTCTTCGTGATAGTTCCAGAAAACATAAGTGGCCACAGTATTCAGCCCCATTGCTTTCATCATTTGCAAACGATGCTTCCAATATTGTGAAGGTATTCTGGGATAGTGCATCTCACCGGAATGAATGGTGAATGGCTTGCCGTTTAATAGAAAATTCCCATTATCAATTTTGAAATTTCCTTTTTGAGAAAACACAAAATTAAAAGACAGTAGAAAAATAACAGGTAATAAATTTTTAATAATTTTTTTCATCGTGATAAGGCATGATTTTTGTAAAAATAATGAATAAATTTGAGCTCATTCTTAAACTGAAATAATCATGAAAAAAAGCCTTATCATACTGAATTCCATTCTGGTATTATCAGTAATCAGCTGCAAAAAATCAACTGAAAGTGGAAATAAAAGTGTATTAAAATCAAACGATAACGGAGCTGTTTTAGCAGATAACGGGGAAATAGACTCCACAATTCACTATGAAACAGATGTTAATGGAAAAAAATATCTGAAAACAGATTACGTTTATAAAGCTACCGATGGAAGTCTGGTAAAGGTTGTCTTCAATTACGAAGAAAAAACAATGAGCGTAAGAAGCAACAATAAGACTTTTATCCTTAATAAAGTAGAAGCTAAAGGCAACGAAACAACTTATGAAAAAATGGATATGAAAGCGACTGTAAAAGGTGACAGCCTTATTTTAGACCAGGGAAATAATATTATTGAACTTGTAAAAACAAAAATTTAAACATAAAAAAACCGTTCAGAATCTGAACGGTTTTTTATTTATCTGAATGAATATTATTCCTCAGTTTTTTCCTCAGCAGAATCAGCAGCTTCAGCCTTAGGCTCTTCTACTTTTTCTTCTACTTTAGGAGCTTCTGCAACTACAGCTGTTTTAGCTGCTGTTGATCTTCTGCTTCTTCTTGTAGCTTTTTTCTCTTCGGCATTAGGATTGTAAAGTTCGTTGAAATCAACAAGCTCGATAAGAGCCATATCAGCAGCATCACCTGGTCTGAATCCTGTTTTGATGATTCTTGTGTAACCACCGTTTCTTTCAGCGATTTTAGGAGCTACTGATCTGAAAAGCTCAGTAACCGCCTCTTTACTTTGAAGATATGAAAAAACAATTCTTCTATTGTGTGTAGTATCTTCTTTTGCCTTTGTCAATAGAGGTTCAACATATACTCTTAAAGCTTTTGCTTTAGCAACAGTAGTGTTGATTCTTTTATGCTCAATTAGAGAACAAGCCATATTAGAAAGTAAAGCACTTCTGTGAGAAGCCGTTCTTCCTAAGTGATTGAATTTTTTACCGTGTCTCATTATTAATTATTTATCAGCGTCTAACTTATATTTTGCAACGTCGAAACCGAAGTTAAGACCTTTTGAATGCACTAATTCTTCTAGTTCTGTCAAAGATTTTTTACCAAAATTTCTGAATTTCATCAAATCAGACTTACTGTAAGAAACCAATTCTCCAAGAGTTTCTACTTCAGCTGCTTTCAGACAGTTTAGGGCTCTTACGGAAAGATCCATATCTGCTAATTTAGACTTAAGTAATTGTCTTGTATGAAGAGTTTCTTCATCGTATTGGATAGATGCTTTTACAGCTTCAGTTTCAAGAGTGATTCTCTCATCAGAGAACAACATGAAGTGATAAATTAATATCTTAGAAGCTTCTGTTAAAGCATTTTGAGGACTGATGGAACCATCAGTTTCAATATCTAATACAAGTTTTTCGTAGTCTGTTTTTTGCTCTACACGATAATTTTCAATGCTGTATTGTACTTTCTTAATTGGCGTGAAAATAGAGTCAATCGCAATAGTACCTACAGGTGCATTGTTTGACTTATTTTGTTCAGAAGGAACATACCCTCTTCCTTTTTCTATATTGAAAGTAATTTCGAAAGTTACATCACTATTTAGGTTGCAGATCACCAAATCCGGGTTTAGCACCTCGAATCCGTTGACAGACTTCCCTAAATCACCAGCAGTAATAACCGTTTGACCCGAAACCTTAGCAACAACCTGCTCATTAGACTGGTTTTCTGCCGTGGCCTTTAGTCTTACCTGCTTAAGGTTAAGAATAATTTCGGTAACATCTTCTATTACTCCTGGAATAGTTGAAAATTCGTGCTCTACACCTTCTATTTTGATAGATGAAATAGCATAACCTTCCAGAGAAGAAAGCAACACTCTTCTCAAAGCATTACCGATTGTAAGCCCGAAACCTGGTTCTAGTGGTCTGAATTCAAATTGACCTCTAAATTCATCAGAGTTAAGTAAAATTACTTTATCGGGTTTTATGAATTGTAAAATTGCCATATTATTGGGTTGAGCAAAAATTTGATTAAAAAATTATTTAGAGTAAAGTTCGACGATAAGCTGTTCCTTGATGTCTTCCGGGATTTGGATTCTCTCAGGTGCAGAAACGAAAGTACCTTCTTTCTTCTCATCGTTGAATTGTAACCACTCATAATTTGCTTTAGAAGCTAATGCATCAGTAACAACTTCAAGAGACTTAGATTTTTCTCTTACAGCGATTACATCACCAGCTTTAAGCAAATAAGATGGAATGTTCACCAGTTCTCCGTTCACAGTGATGTGTCTGTGAGAAACCAATTGTCTAGCAGCAGATCTTGTTTTAGCAAAACCTAATCTGTATACTACATTATCCAATCTAGATTCGCAAAGTTGTAATAGAACTTCACCTGTTACACCTTTACTTCTGTGTGCTTTTTCGAATAGGTTAGCAAATTGTCTTTCTAAAATACCATAAGTATATTTAGCTTTTTGCTTTTCCATTAGCTGAACTGCGTATTCTGATTTTTTAGCACCTCTTCTTTTATTAGGACCGTGTTGTCCTGGCGGTTGGTTTTTTCTTTTCTCGAAGTTTTTGTCATCTCCGTAGATTGCAGCACCAAACTTTCTAGCAATCTTAGTCTTAGGTCCAATATATCTTGCCATAATGGGTAAATTCTAAAAATTAAACTCTTCTTCTTTTTGGTGGTCTACATCCATTGTGCGGCATAGGAGTCACATCAATGATTTCGCTAACTTCAATTCCTGAATTGTGGATGGATCTGATTGCAGATTCTCTACCTGCACCCGGACCTTTCACAAACACCTTTACTCTTCTTAATCCAGCTTCATGAGCTACGTTAGAGCAATTTTCAGCTGCCATTTGAGCAGCAAATGGAGTATTCTTTTTAGAACCTCTGAAACCCATTTTACCGGCAGAAGCCCAAGAGATAACCTCTCCGTTTTTATTTGTTAAAGAAATGATGATGTTATTGAAAGAAGCCTGAATATGCGCTTCACCAATAGCTTCAACTTTTACTTTTCTTTTTTTAACTACTTTACTTTGTTTTGCCATAATTCCTAACGATTATTTACTTGCTTTTTTCTTGTTAGCAACTGTTTTTCTCTTTCCTTTACGGGTTCTAGAGTTGTTTTTCGTTCTCTGGCCTCTTAAAGGTAATCCTAGTCTGTGACGTATTCCTCGTTGGCATCCTATGTCCATCAATCTCTTGATGTTCAATTGCACTTCAGATCTTAATTCTCCTTCTACTTTGATGTTTTCTGAGATATAATTTCTGATTGCAGCCAATTCATCGTCATTCCATTCGTTGACTTTCTTGTCTTCGCTGATACCGGCAGCTTTAAGGATTTCTGAAGAAGTACTTCTTCCAATTCCGTAGATGTAAGTTAAACCGATAACACCTCTTTTGTTTTTTGGTAAATCAATACCTGAAATTCTCGCCATAATTTAATGTTAGCCTTGTCTTTGTTTAAATTTTGGGTTTTTCTTGTTGATTACGAACAGTACACCTTTTCTGCGTACGATTTTGCAATCAGCACTTCTTTTTTTAATTGATGCTCTTACTTTCATTTTGATAGTATTTATTTTTTAACAACAGCCAAATGGAACCTTCGCTCCATTTGGCAGATTGTTTTTAATATCTAAATGTGATTCTCCCCTTCGACAGATCGTAGGGAGACATTTCTAATTTTACCTTATCACCAGGTAATAGTTTAATATAGTGCATTCGCATTTTACCGGAGATGTGAGCAATAAGAACATGCCCATTTTCCAGCTCTACACGGAACTGAGCGTTCGAAAGTGCTTCCGTTATAACGCCGTCTTGTTCAATATGTTTTTGTTTTGCCATAAATTAATATCCAGTCGTTCTTGATAATTTAGACTGCATTAAGCCATCATAGTGATGGTTCAGCAGATATGTATTAATCTGTTGAACAGTATCTAAAATTACTCCAACCATAATCAATAATGATGTTCCCCCGAAAAATAGGGCGAACGCATCTGTCTGAACAAAGCTTCCGTGTACAATTGCCGGAAGGACTGCAAAGATAGATAAAAATATTGCACCAGGCAAGGTAATTTTTGATAAAATATCATCTAAATAATCAGCGGTCTCTTTTCCGGGTCTTACCTTCGGCACCAAACCTCCATTTCTCTTCAAATCATCAGCCATTTGGTTTACCGGAATCGTGATCGCAGTATAGAAGAATGAGAAAATAATAATTAGTAGCGCGAACAATACGTTGTATTGCCAGCTAAAAACATTCTTGAAACCTGCAAGAAAAGTGTTGGATTCGTCTACTTTCGTTAATAAACCAGGTACGAACATTAGTGCCTGAGCAAAAATGATCGGCATTACACCGGCTGCATTAACTTTTAAAGGAATCCACTGTCTTGCGCCCTGCATAAGATTCTTGTTTACACCTCCTCTTGCTTGAGCTCTGCTTACATATTGAATTGGAATTTTTCTTACAGCGACCGATAGAATCACTGCTAGAAGAACTACAACCATCCAGAACAATACTTCAATAAGGATCATGATAGATCCCATTCCTCCTTTTCCGTTCTGCACTGCCATTTCCTGTACGAATGCTTCTGGTAATCTTGAAAGAATTCCCACCATAATAAGGATGGAAATACCGTTTCCGATACCTTTGTCGGTGATTTTCTCACCTAACCACATTGCGAATACTGAACCTGCCACCAAGATAACAATACTTGGTAACCAGAACATGATAGAATTTGGCTCTACAAAATATGCAGACTGGAACTGAGCATATGGTAAGAATAATTGAGTAATAGAAGTTAAATAAGAAGGTGCCTGTACTAAACAAACTCCGATAGTTAACCATCTTGTAATTTGGTTCAATGTATTTCTACCTGACTCTCCATCTTTCTGAAGCTTCTGAAGATAAGGAATAGCCATCCCCATCAACTGAACAATAATAGAAGCAGAAATATAAGGCATAATTCCTAACGCCATTACGGAAGCGTGGCTGAAAGCTCCTCCCGTAAATGACGAAAGCAAGCCAAGAAGACCTGCTCCTTGCTTGTTTCCGCCTTGATTTTTATAATGCTCTAAGAGATCTCCCACTTCTGCAAGGTTAATTGCAGGCAGAGAGATATAAGATGCGAATCTATACACAAGGATGATACCTAAAGTAAAGATAATTTTATCTCTAAGTTCTTTAAGACTCCAAATATTTTTTAATGTTTGTATAAATTCTTTCATTAGTTACTATTATAAGGTAATTGCTTTTCCACCTGCTTTAGCGATAAACTCTTCAGCAGATTTAGTGAATTTGTCAGCTGAAATTGAAACCGCAGATTTCAATTCTCCTCTACCCATAATTTTCACTAATTCGTTTTTAGTTGCTAAACCGTTTGCTACCAAAACTTCTTTGGTGATGTCTCCAGAGATAGATTTGTTATCAATCATAATCTGAATATCATCCAGGTTAATAGCTCTAAATTCTTTTCTGTTTACGTTTTTGAATCCGAATTTCGGTAATCTTCTTTGTAAAGGCATCTGACCTCCTTCAAAACCGATCTTCTGAGAATATCCGGCTCTTGCTTTCTGTCCTTTATGACCTTTCGTAGCAGTACCTCCTTTTCCGCTACCTTGTCCTCTACCTATTCTTTTAGAATTGAAAGTAGAACCTGCAGCAGGTTTTATATTATTTAAATTCATTTTAAATTTTGTTTAAAAAATTATTTTTGAACTTCAAGTAAATGACTAACTGCAGCTATCATTCCTAAGATAGAAGGAGTAGCTTCGTGTTCTACAACTTGGTGAAGTTTCTTAAATCCTAATGCTTCAAGCGTTCTCTTTTGGGTTTTTGTTCTACCAATAGCGCTTCTTACTTGCTTTACTTTGATTGTTGCCATTGTTTTATGTATTAACCGTTAAACACTTTAGTTAGAGAAACTCCTCTCATTCTAGCGATCTCTTCAGGTCTTCTGATATCCAATAACGCTTTGAAAGTAGCTTTTACCACGTTGTGAGGGTTAGAAGATCCTTTAGATTTTGAAAGGATATCGTGAATACCAGCAGACTCCAATACTGCTCTTACCGCACCACCGGCGATAAGCCCTGTACCGTGAGAAGCAGGTCTTAAGAAGATATCTGCACCACCGTATCTTGCAGTAGTCTGGTGAGGAATTGTATGGTTCATTACAGGAACTTTTACAAGGTTTTTCTTAGCGTCTTCAACTGCTTTAGCAATTGCAGAAGCAACCTCTTTAGATTTTCCTAATCCGTAACCGATAACTCCATCCTCGTTACCTACAACTACGATAGCAGAGAATCCGAAAGCTCTACCTCCTTTAGTTACTTTTGTTACTCTGTTAACAGCTACGAGACGATCTTTAAGTTCTAATCCTCCCGGTTTTACTCTTTCTATATTATCTAGTCCTAACATATTTCCGAAATTTAATGATTAGAATTTAAGTCCACCTTCTCTCGCACCGTCAGCAAGAGCTTTCACTCTTCCGTGATATACGAATCCGTTTCTATCAAACACTATATTTTCGATTCCTGCAGCTTTAGCTTTAGCAGCAATAGCTTTACCTACCGCAGCAGAAATTTCAGTTTTAGTTCCGTTAGCATCAACGCCTTTCTCTCTTGAAGAAGCAGATACTAAAGTTTTCCCACTGTTGTCGTCGATTAACTGAGCGTAAATTTCCTTATTACTTTTATATACAGATAATCTTGGCAATTCAGAAGATCCAGAGATTTTTCCTCTTACTCTTCTTTTTATTCTTATTCTTTTTTCTAATTTACTTAATGCCATAATACTTATAATTTATTAAGCAGATTTACCAGCTTTACGTCTAACATTTTCACCAACGAATCTTACACCTTTTCCTTTGTACGGCTCAGGCTTTCTGAATGAACGGATTTTTGCCGCTACCATTCCAAGAAGTTGCTTATCGTAAGACGTTAAAGTAATAATTGGATTTTTACCTTTTTCAGTCAATGTATCAACTTTCACTTCACCAGGAAGTTCTAATACGATACCGTGAGAGAATCCTAAAGCCAACTCAAGTTTTTGACCTGAGTGAGAAGCTCTGTATCCTACCCCTACTAATTCTAGTTTCTTTTCGAAACCTTCTGATACACCAACAATCATGTTAGCGATCAACGCTCTGTATAACCCGTGAAGCGCTTTGTGTTGTTTAGACTCAGATGGTCTGCTTACTGTAAGCTCACCATCTTTTTGTTCTAAAGTAATTCCCGCTGTAAGCTCCTGAGAAAGTTCTCCTTTAGGACCTTTTGCCGTTACTACACCATTGTTTTCAGTGATAGTAACTCCTGCAGGAACTGTTATAATTGCTTTACCAATTCTTGACATTTTCCTTTGATTAAAAATTAATAAACATAGCAGATTACTTCACCGCCTACTTTCTCTTCTCTAGCTTTCTTGTCAGTCATTACTCCCTTAGAAGTAGAGATGATAGAAATACCCAAACCGTTTAGTACTCTTGGAAGTTCTGTAGAACCTTTGTACTGTCTCAAACCTGGTCTTGAAGCTCTTTGAATAGACTTAATAGCAGGCTTGCTAGTTTGTTTGTCATACTTTAAAGCGATTTTGATCGTTCCTTGAACAGCGCTATCTTCAAACTTGTAGTTTAAGATATACCCTTGATCAAATAAGATCTTAGTAATCTCCTTTTTGATTTTCGATGCAGGAATTTCCACCACTTTGTGGCCTGCGCTTTGTGCGTTCCTTACTCTTGTTAGGAAATCTGAAATTGGATCTGTTACCATTTTTCTTTTATAAATTATTGGTTAAAGACAATCAGTATTGAAAGGACTTGAAGAGTAAAATATCAGACTTCAGAAAACTTCGGTCTGATATTTTGTATTCTTTAGTATCCAGACAACTTAATTGTCCCGATTTTTAATTAGTAATTATTACCAACTAGCTTTTTTCACTCCAGGGATAAGACCGTTGTTTGCCATTTCTCTGAAAGTTACTCTGGAAATACCGAACGTTCTCATGTATCCTCTTGGTCTACCTGTCAGTTTACATCTGTTGTGTAATCTTACAGGAGAAGCGTTTTTAGGAAGTTTTTGCAATCCTTCATAATCACCTGCTTCTTTAAGAGCTTTTCTTTTATCAGCGTATTTAGCAACTAGTGCTTCTCTTTTGCGCTCACGCGCTTTCATTGATTCTTTAGCCATTTCTTAGTTCTTTTTGAATGGTAAACCGAAGTGAGTTAATAATGCTTTAGCTTCTTTATCTGTTTTCGCAGTAGTAACGAAAGTGATGTCCATCCCTTGGATTTTTTTCACTTTGTCGATTACGATTTCAGGGAAGATAATTTGCTCGGTGATACCTAAGTTATAGTTACCTCTACCATCAAATCCATCAGCCTTGATACCGGAGAAATCTCTGATACGTGGTAATGCAGAAGCAGTAAGTCTGTCTAAGAATTCATACATTTTGTTTGCTCTTAGGGTAACTTTAGCACCTACAGGCATTCCTTTTCTCAATTTGAAAGCAGCTTCGTCTTTCTTAGAGATCGTACCAACAGCCTTTTGACCAGTGATATTTGTAAGCTCTTCTACAGCATAATCAATGATTTTCTTGTCTGCAGTAGCATCACCTAACCCTTGAGATAGGATGATTTTTTCTAATCTAGGTACTTGCATTACTGACTTGTACCCAAATTCTTCCATCATTGCAGGAACAATTGTTTCTTTATATGCTTTCTTGGGTCTTGCTATATATTCCATGTGTTATTTAAAATTATAAAGTTTCACCCGTTTTCTTATTGATTCTTACTTTCTTATCTCCTTCGATTTTATAACCTACTTTGATAGCTTTTCCGTCTTTATCAACTAAAGCTATGTTTGAGATATGAATAGAAGCTTCTTTTTCAGTAATTCCTCCTTGAGGATTTGAAGCTGAAGGCTTAACGTGTTTTTTAACGATGTTAAGTCCTGCAACAATAACTCTAGGGTCTTTTCCTTCTTTTTTGATCACTTCAATAACTTCACCAGTCTTACCTTTGATTTCTTTCTTACCAGTAGTAATGATTACGTTATCTCCTCTTTTTATTTTTAACTTTGACATTTTCTTTAAAAATTTTAAAAATTAAAGTACTTCAGGAGCTAATGAAATGATTTTCATATATTCTTTGTCTCTCAACTCACGAGCAACCGGTCCGAAAACACGTGTTCCTCTCATTTCTCCTGCTGCGTTTAGCAATACACAAGCATTGTCTTCGAATTTGATGTACGAGCCATCTTTTCTTCTCACTGCTTTTTTAGTTCTTACTACTACAGCTTTAGATACCTGACCTTTCTTTGCGTTTCCTGATGGTGTAGAATCTTTGATAGTAACAACGATTTTATCACCAACTGAAGCATATCTCCTTCTGGTTCCTCCCAGAACTCTGATAACCAATACTTCTTTAGCACCTGTGTTATCAGCAACTTTTAATCTTGATTCTGTTTGTAACATTATTACTTAGCTTTTTCAATGATTCTTACTAATCTCCATCTTTTGTTCTTGCTCAAAGGTCTAGTTTCTTGGATCAAAACTGTATCACCTTCGTTGCACTCGTTGTTCTCGTCGTGAGCAGTATATTTTTTCGTTTTCAAAACGAATTTACCATACATCGGGTGCTTCATTCTCATCGTTTCACTAACAACAATGGTTTTTTCCATTTTATTGCTGGAAACCACTCCGATTCTTTCTTTTCTTAAATTTCTATCCATTGTAAAATGAAATTATTGTTTGTTAGTTAACTCAGTATTTAGTCTAGCGATTGTTTTTCTCAAATCTCTGATTTGGATCGGGTTTTCAATTGGGCTGATTGCATGAGCCAATTTCAATTTAGAATATTGAGCTTTTGCTTCAGTTAATTGAGCTTGAATATCACCCGCGCTTAAATTTTTAATATCAGCTTTTTTCATTGTATACAAAGATTAAAGAGGTTTAACAAAATCGTTAGCAACTATGAATTTGGTAACTACCGGTAATTTTTGTGCTGCAAGTCTAAGGGCTTCTTTCGCTACTTCGTAAGGTACACCTCCTACTTCAAACATAATTTTACCAGGTTTTACTACAGCTACCCAATATTCCACGGCACCTTTACCTTTACCCATCCTTACTTCGGCTGGTTTCTTAGTAATTGGCTTATCCGGGAAGATTTTGATCCATAGCTGACCTTCTCTCTTCATATATCTTGTAGCAGCAATACGCGCAGCTTCAATTTGTCTTGCAGTGATCCAAGCACCTTCTGTCGCCTTGATCCCGAAAGTTCCATAAGCAAGTTGACTACCTCTTTGGGCAATCCCCTTCATTTTCATCTTATGAACTCTACGGAACTTGGTTCTTTTTGGTTGTAACATAATTTCTAAATTTTAGATTTTAGATTTTAGATTTTAGATTTTTTTTATTTTAAAAAAGTAACGGTAATTTAAAATTCAAAATTTCTATCTAAAATTTTTAATTATTATTGTTATTATTATTGTTATTTTTTCTAGGTCTTCTGTTGTCTCTGTCTCCTCCTCTGTTGTTTCTGTCTCTATCTCCTGACTGACCTCCTTTTTTCTGTTGTCCCACTAGTGGAGAAAGTTCTCTTTTACCGTAAACTTCACCTTTCATGATCCAAACTTTTACACCTAGCTTTCCGTACTGAGTTAATGCCTCACCGATGTGGTAATCGATATCTGCTCTGAAAGTAGACAAAGGAATTCTTCCGTCTTTGAAAGATTCTGATCTTGCCATTTCAGCTCCGTTCAATCTACCAGAGATCTGAACTTTGATACCTTCTGCACCCATTCTCATTGTACCTGCCATAGCCATCTTCACAGCTCTTCTGTAAGAGATTCTGTTTTCGATTTGCTTAGCAATGCTATCAGCAACTAATACTGCATCTAGCTCAGGTCTTTTGATTTCGAAGATGTTGATTTGAATATCCTTTTTAGTCAATTTCTTCAACTCTTCTTTTAATTTATCAACTTCCTGACCTCCTTTACCGATGATAAGTCCCGGTCTAGCAGTAGTGATCGTAACTGTTACTAATTTTAATGTTCTTTCAATATAAATTCTTGAAATCCCACCTTTAGATAATCTAGCTTCAAGGTATCTTCTGATTTTGTAGTCTTCCGCGATTCTGTCTCCATAATCGTTTCCGCCAAACCAGTTAGAATCCCATCCTCTGATGATACCTAATCTGTTACCAATTGGATTTGTCTTCTGTCCCATACCTTGATTAATTTTCTTTATTACCTAAGATTAACGTAACGTGGTTTGATCTTTTTCTGATTCTGTACCCTCTACCTTGTGGAGCTGGTCTTAGTCTCTTCAATTGTCTTGCGCTATCCACGAAGATTTCTTTAATGATAAGGTTTGCTTCTTCGATATCCGCACCTTCATTTTTAGTCTGCCAGTTTGCCATAGCAGAAAGAAGTAATTTCTCCAACTTGTTAGAGGCTTCTTTTTTAGAATATTTTAGGATATAAAGAGCTTTATCTACCTGCTCTCCTCTAATGATATCAGCAACTAATCTCATTTTTCTTGGAGAAGACGGGCAATTATTTAATGAAGCTTTTACAACGTCTTTGTTAGCTTCTTTTCTTGCGATTGAACTATCTTGTTTTCTTGATCCCATGATTATCTGCTTCCTTTATTTTTGTTACCACCATGACCTCTGAAAGATCTTGTTGGAGAAAATTCGCCTAACTTGTGACCTACCATGTTTTCTGTAACGTAAACAGGAATAAAAGATTTTCCGTTGTGTACAGCGATAGTTTGTCCTACGAAGTCCGGAGAGATCATCGATGCTCTAGACCAAGTTTTGATAACTGTCTTCTTACCAGACTCTACATTTGCCTGAACCTTCTTATCTAAAGTATGATGAATGAATGGTCCTTTTTTAAGTGATCTTGCCATAATTATTTTCTTTTAGATACGATGTAACGGTTAGACACTTTGTTTTTCTTTCTAGTTTTGTAACCTTTAGCTGGCATACCGTTTCTAGATCTTGGGTGACCTCCGGAAGAACGTCCTTCACCACCTCCCATTGGGTGATCTACAGGGTTCATTACTACTGGTCTTGTTCTAGGTCTTCTACCTAACCATCTGCTTCTACCAGCCTTACCTGATACAGTTAATTGATGATCTGAGTTAGAAACCGAACCGATCATTGCCATACATTCAGTAAGGATCATTCTTGATTCTCCTGAAGGCAATTTGATGATTGCATATTTTCCGTCTCTTGAAGTAAGTTGAGCTGAAGAACCAGCACTTCTTGCTAAAATAGCACCTTGTCCAGGCTTCATTTCAACACAAGAGATTACAGTACCCAATGGAATATTTTTCAATTTCATTGCGTTACCAATATTTGGTTCTACGCTTTCACCTGAAACTACTTTCTGATCTACTTTGATACCATTTGGAGCGATGATATATCTCTTTTCTCCGTCAGCATATTCTAATAAAGCGATAAATGCAGTTCTGTTTGGATCGTATTCTACAGTTTTTACAGTTGCTTCAACGTTTGCTTTGTTTCTTTTGAAGTCAATAATTCTGTATTTCTTTTTGTGTCCACCTCCGGTGTAACGCATGGTCATTTTACCAGTTTGGTTACGTCCACCTGACTTACTAATACCAACGGTAAGAGATTTCTCTGGTTTGTTGGTAGTAATTTCCTCAAAATTGTTTACAACTCTGAATCTCTGTCCTGGGGTGATAGGTTTTAATTTTCTAACAGACATTACTATTATTTATAATTAATAATTAATTTACAGCAAAAATATCGATAACCTCACCTTCAGCAAGTTTGATTACCGCTTTTTTCAATTTGTTTGTCTTTCCTACTTGAAGACCTTTTTTAGTGTATTTCGAAGAAACCCTCGGAGCATAAATCATTGTATTAACGTCTGCTACTTTTACACCGTAAGCCGCTTCTACAGCTTTCTTAATCTGGATTTTATTCGCCTTAGGATCTACTAAGAAAGAATAAGAACCTCTTAAATCTGTAAGGTAATTAGCCTTTTCTGAGATAACTGGTTTAATAATAACTGACATGACTTATTTCTTTAAATTTTCCTGGAATTTTTCAACTGCACCTTCTAAGAAAACGATCTCACCTGCATTGATTAAGTCATAAGAAGAAATTTCGTTGAATTTCATTACTTTAGTCTTAGGTAAGTTTCTTGAAGATAAATACACATTCTTGTTAGTATCAGGAAGAATGAACAAAGACTTCTTATCGTTCAATGCCAATGCATTAAGGATAGTGATGAAATCTTTAGTTTTAGGAGCAGCAATGCTCAATCCTTCCACGATTCTGATGCTGTTGTCTCTCATTTTCTGAGAAAGAACAGATTTTTTAGCTAATCTCTTAAGAGCTTTGTTCAATTTGAATCTGTAGTCTCTTGGCTTAGGTCCGAATACTCTACCTCCACCTCTGAAAGTTGGAGATTTAATATCACCATATCTAGCAGATCCTGATCCTTTTTGCTTCTTAAGCTTTTTAGTAGAAGCAGTAATTTCGCTTCTTTCTTTTGATTTATGAGTTCCTTGTCTCTGTGCAGCAAGGTACTGTTTTACTTCTAAGTAAACCGCGTGCTTGTTTGGCTCAATTCCGAATACTGATTCGTCTAGAGTTACTTTTTTTCCGGTCTCCTTTCCTGATGTATTTAATACTACTAGTTCCATTTTCTGATAATTACATAAGAATTTTTAGCTCCCGGAACAGCACCTTTTACTACTAAAAGATTTTGTTCTTGATCCACTTTTAATACTTGAAGGTTTTGAACAGTTACCTGCTTACCTCCCATTCTTCCAGCCATTCTCATCCCTTTGAATACTCTTGAAGGGTCTGATCCAGCACCGATAGAACCTGGAGCTCTAAGTCTGTTGTGCTGTCCATGAGTTGCCTGCATTACACCTCCAAATCCGTGTCTTTTTACAACACCTTGGAAACCTTTACCTTTAGAAGTACCTGTTACGTCAACATACTCACCTTCAGCGAATAGATCAACTTTTACTTCTTCTCCTACTTTTACTTCATCAACGAATTCTCTGTAGAATTCCACTAATTTAGCTTTAGGAGCAGAACCAGCCTTTTTAAAATGGCCAGCTAACGCTTTACCAACGTTCTTCTCACTCTTGTCATCGAAACCCAATTGAACTGACTTGTAGCCGTCCTTTTCTATGGTTCTGACCTGTAAAACCGAGCACGGACCAGCTTGAATAACTGTACAAGGAATGTTTTTTCCTTCTTCGTTAAACAAAGACGTCATACCGATTTTTTTACCAATAATACCTGACATTGTTTATATTATAATAAAATTTATCCTTTATTTATCTTCATTTTAAAAGGGTTTGGAGTAATTTCTACTTTTGATATAGGCATACTACACCCCTAAAATGAGTGTGCAAATTTATGAATATTTTTATAACTGACAAATATTTACTGCAAAATATTTTGATTTTTAATCATTTAGATGATTTTGGGAAATATCAGGCGAAATTTCCCACGAAAATTTTTGAATTATGAAAAATTTAAAAATGAATTGACAATTATTTAACAATGACACTTACCCCTGCCTCCTCGAGTTTATTTTTATCTTCCTCCAAAATATCATTATCCGTAATCAGATAATCTATTTTGTCTAAAGGCGCTATTTTCCCGAAACCTTTTTTATTAAGCTTGGTGGAATCTGCGAGGATGACAACCTTATCAGAACAATCAATCATCATTTGGTTCAGATGAGCTTCCGCAGCGTTGGAAGTACTGATCCCGAATTCCATATCGATACCGTCTACACCAAGAAACAATTTATTACAGGAAAACTGCTTCAAGATTGTTTCGGAAATAGAGCCCACAATAGAGGTTGAACTTTTCCTTACTTCGCCTCCCAATTGTATAATATTAATATTAGGATTATTGCAAAGCTCAATCGCAACCCGCAAAGAAGACGTAAGAACCGTCAGCGGACCGAAATTCACCAGCATTCTCGCAAGATAGTGCATCGTCGTTCCCGAAGCCAGGATAATACAGTCGTTTTCCTTAATCAGGGATAAAGCCGCTTTGGCTATACTTTGTTTCGCTTCTACATTAATATTTTCTTTTTCGTCAACGTTCTTTTCGTATGCATATCTCATATGTTTGCTTGCACCTCCATGGTTTCGGAAAAGCAAGCCTAAACTTTCGAGATAGTTCAAATCCTTTCGGATCGTAACTGACGAAACATTAAATTTTTCACATAAATCCTGAACAAGCACATAATCTTTTTCATCCAACTCCTTCAATATATCATTATGTCTTGCCAGTAATTTTTCCATGTTCTTAATTTTATCAAAAATAGCAATTTTATTTTGATTCGAAAAATTTCATTTATTTTCTTTTTACTTTCGTTTTTAATTTATACATTTGAAAACGAAACATAACGAAATATTATGAAACGAAATGAAGAACTCAGCAAACTATCCACTGTCAAAGAATGGGACTTTATTGTCATTGGTGGTGGAGCGAGCGGTTTAGGTTCAGCATTGGATGCGGTAAGCAGAGGTTTTAAAACAGTATTGCTGGAATCTCATGATTTCGCAAAAGCAACATCCAGCAGAAGCACGAAATTAGTTCATGGAGGAGTAAGATACCTGGCGCAGGGCGATATCGGCCTTGTAAAAGAAGCCTTAAAGGAAAGAGGTTTATTGGCGAAAAATGCGGCCCATGTTGTAAAAAATCAGTCTTTTATTATCCCCAACTACACTTGGTGGGGTGGGATTTATTATAAAATAGGACTGTCTGTCTATGACTTCCTTGCCGGAAAATTAAGCTTAGGCAGAACAAAATATATCAGCAAATCCAAAACAATTGAGAAACTCCCGACCATTGAGCAGAAAAACCTTGCCAGCGGAGTCGTTTATCAGGATGGGCAGTTTGATGATGCAAGATTGGCAATTAACCTGGCTCAAACCATTATTGAAAAAGGAGGAAGCGCTATTAATTATGTTAAGGTTATTAATTTAATTAAAAATGAATCCAATAAGATAACCGGTGTTGTCGTGGAAGATCAATTCACGAAACAGCAATATAATATCTATGCAAAAGTCGTTATCAATGCAACAGGGGTTTTCACCAATGATATTTTAAATATGAATAATCCCAAGCATGGAAAATACGTTGTTCCTAGCCAGGGAATCCATTTGGTTTTAGACAAATCATTCTTAAAAAGTGACGATGCGATCATGATTCCCAAAACTTCAGACGGCAGAGTGTTGTTTGTCGTCCCGTGGCATGACAGGGCTTTGGTAGGTACAACCGATACTTTATTGGAAAACGAAAGTTTTGAGCCCCGCGCTTTGGAAGAGGAAATTAATTTCGTTTTAAATACAGCAAGACAATATTTAAGCAAAAAGCCGACCCGGGAAGATGTAAAATCAGTTTTCGCAGGACTAAGGCCTTTAGCAGCACCAAAAGACGGGAGCAAAAACACAAAAGAAGTATCCAGAAGCCATAAAGTAGTAACATCCGAAACGGGATTAATCTCAATTATAGGGGGAAAATGGACTACCTATCGGAAAATGGCGGAAGACACCATCAATGAAGCCATGAAGTTCCACAAATTAGGAAACACTACTTCCAAGACACAAAACATGTCTGTTCATGGAAATGTAAGAGCTGAAACCGTTGACAGAACAAACCATCTGTACGTTTACGGTTCCGATATTCCGAAGATAAAAGCTTTACAGCACAACAATCCTGAATATGCTGAAAAAATACATTCTGACCATCCGTTTACTGTTGCCGAAGCAGTTTGGGCCATTCAAAATGAAATGGCAGAAACCATTGAAGATATTCTGGCCAGAAGAGTTCGTCTCCTGTTTTTAGATGCCAGAGCTGCAATAGACAGTGCACATACAATTGCATTAATTATCGCAAAAGAAAACGGACATTCAGCAGAATGGGCCAATGAACAGGCAAAAGAATTTATCGAACTCGCAAAAGGATATTTACTAACACCTTATTCCCCGAAATCAATCAACCTTAATTAATATTACACAATGAGTGAAAAGCTGATTCTCGCTCTAGATCAAGGTACAACCTCGTCAAGAGCCATTTTATTCAACCGTAATGGAGAAATTGAATACATCTCCCAGAAACCTTTCGAACAGATCTATCCTACTCCGGGCTGGGTAGAGCATGATCCTAATGAAATATGGTCTTCACAGATTTCCGTAGCTGCAGAAGTAATTGCCAAAGCAGGAATCTCAGGCAGAGAAGTAGCTGCAATAGGAATTACCAATCAACGTGAAACTACCGTAGTTTGGGACAAAGAAACCGGCGACCCTGTTTACAATGCTATCGTATGGCAAGACAGAAGAACATCAAAATACTGTGATGAGCTAAAAGAACAAGGTCACGCTGAAAAGATTAAGGATAAAACAGGACTTGTTTTGGATGCCTATTTCTCTGCAACAAAACTGAAATGGATTCTTGATAATGTAGAAGGTGCAAGAGAAAAAGCTGAAGCCGGAAAATTGTGTTTCGGAACGGTGGATACCTGGCTTGTCTGGAAACTGACACGGGGAAAAATGTTTATCACCGATGTTTCGAATGCGAGCCGAACAATGCTTTTAAATATTCATACTTTGGAATGGGATGAAGAATTATTGAATTTATTTAATATTCCGAAAGCTATTCTTCCTGAAGTAAAACAAAGCAGTGAAATCTATGGTGAAACTTCCACTACCCTTTTCTCAACAAAAATCCCGATTTCCGGAATTGCGGGAGATCAGCAGGCTGCATTATTCGGACAGATGTGTACAACTCCGGGAATGGTAAAAAATACATACGGAACAGGGTGCTTCTTATTAATGAATACAGGAAAAGAAGCTGTTTCATCAAAAAATAACCTGCTGACAACCGTTGCATGGAAAATTAATGGAGAAGTGAATTATGCTCTGGAAGGAAGTGTATTTGTAGGCGGAGCAGCGATTCAATGGTTGAGAGATGGTCTTAAATTAATTAATTCTGCTGAAGAAATCAACACTTTGGCTCAAACTGTAGAAGACAATGGCGGCGTTTACTTTGTTCCTGCATTGACGGGCTTAGGCGCTCCATACTGGGATCAGTACGCTCGCGGAACCATCGTGGGCGTTACCCGCGGAACGACTAACGGGCATATTGCAAGAGCCACTTTGGAAGGAATTGCTTTCCAGGTGTATGATATTGTAAAATCAATGGAAGCAGACTCCGGAAAAAAGAGTCCGGAACTTAGAGTTGACGGTGGAGCTTCTGCGAGTGACATGCTGATGCAGATTCAATCCGATCTTTTCGGGTTTAAAATCACAAGACCAAAAACATTGGAAACGACTGCCCTAGGCGCAGCATATCTTGCCGGTCTTGCAGTAGGCTACTGGAAAAATATTGATGAAATCCAGTCTCAATGGATTGTAGATAAAGATTTCCATCCAAAAATGGAAAAAGAGAAAGTTGATAAAATGGTGAATACATGGAACAAAGCCGTTCAGCGTTCTCAAAACTGGATCGAAGATTAATACCTAAAAGTAAAAACACACAAAATTATGACTCCATTTATAGCAGAAGTGATTGGAACAATGCTTCTTATATTACTAGGAAACGGCGTGGTAGCCAACGTCGTTTTAAAAGATACAAAAGGTAACAATTCCGGATGGATAGTGATTACCACAGCCTGGGCATTGGCCGTTTTCGTGGGCGTTACAGTTGCCGGACCCATCAGCGGCGCGCACCTAAATCCGGCAGTAACGCTAGGTTTAGCCATCGCAGGAAAATTTTCATGGGATCTGGTTCCTCCTTATATTGCAGCTCAGATGATTGGTGCAATGCTCGGGGCTTTCCTTGTTTGGTTATTTAATAAAGACCATTTTGCCATCACAGAAGATGAAGGTGCAAAGCTGGCATGTTTCAGTACAGGTCCGGCGATCAGAAAACCACTTTCCAATCTTATCAGTGAAACAATCGGGACTTTCGTTCTTGTATTTGTTATTTTTTATTTTGCAGATCCAAGCATTAATTTAAACAATGACCCCACCGCAAAAATAGGATTAGGGACAGTAGGTGCATTACCCGTGACTTTACTGGTTTGGGCTATTGGTTTGTCGCTGGGCGGAACAACAGGTTATGCCATCAACCCGGCACGTGATTTAGGACCAAGAATCATGCATTCCATTCTTCCGGTAAAAGGGAACAGTGACTGGAGCTACGCATGGGTCCCTGTTGCAGGACCTATTTTAGGAGCAGCCATCGCAGCCATACTGCATGGAATATTAAGTTAATCGCAAACAGTTTACACAATGAAAAAACTCTTTTATATATGCCTGATTTTATTAGGCACAGGGAATCTTTTTGCCCAAGAAAATACAGAAAAGCAGGAAGACAACAGGCTGGATTTTACAGCAAATATTCAGAATAATCATCTATGGAGAGGATTAATTATAACAGATAAACCGGTTGTGATGGGAAATCTTTCCTATGCCTTAGATAAAGATAAAAAATGGAAAGTCGGTATTTGGGGAGCTTCTTCATTGACGGATGATAAAGATGGAACTCATTACAAAGAAATCAATTATTATGTTCAATATTCAGATGGGCGTTTTTATATTGGGTTGTGGGATCTTTTTAATTCCAGAAATATTAATACTGAAAAAGCGTCAGAGGATGTTTTCAATTATTCCAACAGGAGAACGGCACACATTATTGATTTAAGGACAAATTATACTTTCGGACCGTCTTTCCCGATCAATATTGAAGCAGACGTTATGCTTTACGGCGGTGCCAATGCCGGAGAGGTCGTTCTGAAAGAAGATGGAAACTACAAAAAGAACAAATATTCAACCTATATCCAGGCAAGCTATCCTGTAATCACAAACAAAAAAGTAAATCTGGATGCTTTTGTAGGAGCAGGATTCGCTTTGAATGATGCCGTTTCACTATACGGAAACGGGAAGAAAGGTTTTCAGGTAGTCAATATCGGATTAAAAGCAAGCAAAACAGTCAAAATTACAGAACACTACAGCTTACCGGTTTCCATGTCGGCGATGTGGAATCCAGCGCATAAATATGCAAGAGTACAGCTTGCTGCAACCGTATTTTAAAAACATTATTCAATCTTTTTTTAAGCCATTCTGTTTTAGGATGGCTTTTTTATTATTAAGACTCCGTCAATAAGCAATCACCGTAATTTTACGGTGTAATTTTCAATAAGAAATCTTTATTTTTGAGTAAATTTAGAATATGAAAAAAATCTTCACCTTATTTATCTTATGCGTTTGTATTCTTTCATTCGCACAGTCAAAAGCACCATTCACCGGAAAAAGAAGCTTCAACATTGAGCAGGGAGCAACTGGATCGGGAACTCCGTCTTATTATTTAAATGTGAAAAATAATAATGACGTTCATTTTGGTTTTATACAGATCAATCAGGCAGACGGAACGGAAACAAAAGAGGAAATTAATGCCGGAAAATACAATCCTAAGGTCATGAAAGTTCATTTTAAAACATACAATGAAACTTTTCATGTAAAATTCGATAAAGAAAGAATCTATCTTACCGACGAAAAAGGAAAAATAAAAAAATCAGATGACTGCTGCCCTGCTTCTGAAATGGCTGAGCTGAACTGCAGTTGCGAAAGCATATTATATAAGTAATGAAGCTTTTCCGATATGTATTCCTCTTTATTTTTCTGGTATCATGCAGCCCGAAAGAGAATCATTCCTACACTTTCTATTACTGGAAAACCAAGCTTTCTTTGAATCAGGGAGAAAAGAAGACATTAGATCAGGTCACTTTTCCTTATTTATATACCAGATTTTTTGATATAGATAAAATTGACGGAAAATTTCAACCGGTGGGAGTTATTACCAAAGACAAAAGTTTTGAAACCCAAAAACAAATAGTTCCGACTGTTTTTATCACCAACCGGACTTTTCTTTACATCAAAAAAGAAGAAATCACCTTTCTTGCGAAAAATATTTCAGATTTAATTCAGAAGAAAGTTTCAGAATTTGACTTAAAAACCAACAATGAAATTCAGATCGACTGCGACTGGACGGCCGGAACAAAGGATGATTATTTTAAATTTTTAAAAGAATTACAAAAAGTTTCAGGCAGAGAAGTTACCTGTACGCTTCGGCTTCATCAGGTAAAAGACAAAAACCAGACGGGAATTCCGCCTGTGAAGAAGGTTTATCTTATGTGTTATTCTACATCGTCACCGTTGGAAAACTCAGATAAAAATTCAATTCTTGACGTGAATACTCTGAAAAGTTACCTTTCAAAAGTCGATGAATATCCGATCAGGCAGATTGAAGTTGCCCTACCCATCTATTCCTGGGGAATTGTTACGAATTACCTCGGAAAACATAAGTTAATTAATGCTTTATCTAAAAATGACCTTCAAAATCCTAACTTTAAGATGATTTCAGAAAATGAGGCTGAGATCCGGAAAGACGGGTTTTATTTTGGAAATTATTTAAATAAAGGATTCAGAATAAAAATTGAAGAAATCTCGGATCAGCAATTGGAAGATGTTGTTGATTTTCTGCAGAAAAAAATACCACATTTTAATATTATTTATTATCAATTAGATAATAAATTTGTTACGGACCAAAATTTTACTCTGTAATTTTTTACGTTAAATTAAGAATAAAACAAAAAAACTAATATGAAAAAATATATTCTCTCACTCGCTGTTTTAGCGCTTTTTTATACAAAATCGGAAGCCTGCGCCTGGTCTGATCCGGATTATGAATACTTTAATTTATTTACCCAAAGTATTATTAAGGATAAATCTTATCTGCCGTTTCTTCACAGCTACTCAACAAGGTTTTATACGGATTTCAAGCCTAATCAGATTCCGGATGAAAATATTGATGCCTGGAAAAAATTCTTTAATAATCAGTTGACTTTTGCGGAAACCGATTATCTGGTGAATAAAATGAATATTAATGATCTTAATGCATTAAAAAAAGGAAGTCCAACGAATCAGCTATTGACAAAACTGGGATCCGGTTTCTATCAAAAATATCATGAAGGAATTGATTACCTGATCGAGGCCAAATACCTGGAGCCTTACATGAGAATCAATTATGTAGAAAGCCCAAACTCATTTTATTACAATGAAACCCAGGCTGAAAAAAATGCTACAAATCTTGATTACAATAAAACAATTTCTGCACTAACTTCCCTATACAACACTGCAAAAAATCCTGAAATCAAACAACGCTACGGATATCAGCTTGTTCGTTTCAATCATTACACCAGAAATTATGATGCTGCGGCCCAGGCGTTTAAAACTTATGTTGCACCCATAAAATTGAAAGGTACACCTTACATTATGGCACTTGACCAGCTTGCAGGAGCACAAAGAGGTTTGGGATTGAACAGTGAAGCCAACTGGAATTTCTTTCAGGTTTTTAAAGACAGTAAAAGCCGTAAGGAATCTGCTTTTGTGTCAATGAAACTTTCAGATACTGCTTCTTTTAATAATATTTTAAAGAGAGCCAACACGGATGACGAAAAAAATATGGCATATTTCCTTTTGGGCTATGAAGATTTCAACAATCCGATTCCGATTATGGAAAAAATGTTTGAAATCAACCCTGATTCCGAAATTCTTAAAGTGATGGCTGTGAGAAGTATCAATGAGCTGGAAAGGAATTATCTCCCGATTTATTATTACAGTTCAAACGATAATAATGCAACGGTACAAACGACAAACAATGTAAATAAAACAACCGATCAGCCAGAAACCGAAGCCACGGAAGTAAAAAAAGAAGAATTTTCTTTCTGGCAAAAAATTGTGAGATTCTTTAAAAATCTTTTCGGTAGTTCGAAGGATAAAAAATCTACTGAATCCAAAGCCGGTCAAGATGATGATGAACTGCTGAATAATCCGGACAGAATTCCAGTCTTTACCAAAAACAATTATTGGTATGACGAAAAATCCAAAGACTTTCTGGATGATCTGGAAAAATTCACCGATAAGACAAAAGAAAAATCTAAAGATGAATATTGGCAAATTGCAGATGCTTATCTAAAGTTCCTGAAAAAAGATTATAAAGCAAGTACGGAAATTCTGAATGATATTAAAACGACCAATCCTGAATATCTGGAAGAGATCAAAAGAATGAAAATTTTGAATGATATCGTTTCCCGACCAAAAATTGATGCAGAATACGAAGATCATTTAATGAAAGATTATGCTGAATATTTCACAGAAAAAGAAGTAAAAAAAGACAGTACGGAAACTACGGATTATGACTATTACGGTGAAGTTCCATCGACTAAAGACTTTCTGAAAGATGTTTTGGCGAACCGTTATTTCCTTCAGGGTGAAGACGGAAAATCCTACTTAATGAACAATAAGCTCTCGGATCTTCAATACAACCCGAATTCCAGCTTGGTGAAAAGTGTGGAAGATTTTTACAGGAAACCTAATAAGACCCAGTTTGAGCAACAGATTATTGCTAAAAACATTAATGATGTAGGAAGTATTGATGCATTTTTTGCAGTAATTTATGGTGACAGGGCGATGAGACAGGCTGATTTTGAAAAGGCAAAATCTTACTATCAAAAAGCCCAGGGCTTCTCAGGAATTCCAAGATCCGAATGGAATTATGATGCAAAAAAACAAACACCTCTTCAATATCCAGCAAATGTTTATAACGGTTTCAACAACATTTCCGATCTGGTTTTCGGTCATAATGTTTGGGAAAGCTATCAAAGTGCGCCTGATGAAAGCATGGAGAAAGAAGATTACTCGCAATTTCCATTTATTAAGCCGACCATGAATAAAATGGAATTGGCGGATGCTTTAGTTCAGCTTCAAAAAATCGGAACGACGAAAAATGAAAAGTCTGCAACTGCGAATCGACTGATTGGGAATTTATTGTACAATACTTCGATTTTAGGATATTACAGGCAACTATTTGTCATGGATATTGACAATACAAACGGCGGAAAATATGATTTCCGAAGCACCAACAAACAAAATCCTTATCAATATTATTACAAAAACTTCCTGGATCGCTCTTATATTGAGCCGGATAATTTTGATCTTGCCATTAACTATTATAAAAAGGCATTAGACATCTCATCTGATAAAGAGCAAAAAGCGAGAATTCTTTTCCAGATGGCAAGTGCTGAACAAGGTAAATATTATCAGTATGAAGCTCAAAACCCTTCTAATATTGATTATTCAGACCCGAAATGGAGCGAAAAAACGGATGCTCACCAAAAACAGCTGGATCAGATTAAAAACCAGAAATACAGAACGTATTTTGCACTGCTCAAGACTCAGTATGCTAATACGGAAACAGCAAAAAACCTTATGGGGAGCTGTTCTTACTTCAGTTACTTTATGAAATAAATCTTATGAAAAAAGGAATCAGTTTGATTCCTTTTTTTGTTGTTTTTCAAGCCACTCTTCATGTTTTTTCCTGAAGGCTTCGTGCTTATAGTCCTGATTTCTGTGAGCCGCATCTATTGAGTGCGAGCTATGGATATCATCATCTTCTTCAGCAAAATCTGAAAGTTTTTCATAATAATTATGAAGCTGATCGAGCTCTTTTTCCGTGAGATCTTCGATATCTACAATCCTGTTGCTGGCTTTTTCGTTGGCGGCAATCAGTTCATTTAGTTTGATCTGAATTGCTTTTGAATCTTTATTTTGTGCTTTCTGAATCAGGAAAACCATCAGAAAGGTAATAATTGTAGTTCCTGTATTAATAACAAGCTGCCACGTTTCTGAATAATTAAAAAACGGACCTGAAATAGCCCAAATAACAACGATCGTTGTTGCACCGATAAAAGCGTACGGGCTTCCAGTAAATTTGGTTGCCCAGTCTGAAAATCTTTCAAAAATACTCCTCTTATGTGAATTTGCCATTTTTAAATCAGTTTAGAAAAAACATGCAAAAACTCCGCCGAAGTAAGCAGAGTTTGAGTTAAGTTAATTGGTTAATATTTTACAGCTTTATTGAGCTCTATTGGATTATTTGTTTTTTTGAGCATTTCCTGCAGTTTCCTACTGAGATCATTAAATTGCTCGATATTAGTGATTTTTGTTCCCATGACAAACATTTGTCCCTGCATATTCTCTTTGAAGTTATTTCTCATATTGGCCAAAGGATCATTAAAAAATTCTTTCTTTTTCTTTTCCCTCATTTTTTCTGAAATCATTAATGGTTTCCTTCCATAGAAAGTTTCAACAATTCCGGTGGTATCGTATGTTTCTTTTAACTTATTATTTTTAACTAAAGTAAAAATGAAATTAGACTTAGAGTCCTGCAATTCGAATATCAATCCAGGCAAACCGTTGAACTTATAAGGTCCTTCCGGAATATTAATTTCTTTATTAAACCATGCTGTCCAGTTTCTTCCGCCGAAATTGGCTGTGGCTTTTTGCAAAGTATATTCACCTGTTTTTTTAGTTTCAGTTGATAATTTCCAGTTGATTTTATCTTCACTTATGTAAGAGAACATATCAAAATTGATTAATTCATAATTCTGATTTTTAAATGAATTTCGTTCTCTCTTGACGGTTGGAAAATCACCGCCGTATTGATGCTCATAATTACCTTTTACCTTGTTGATGGAATCGGATTCCAAATAATAATATTCGTAAAACTTTACGTCTTTCGGATTGACATCTAATACAAAATTCAATTTATCAAAATTTGTTTGTGTTGAATCTCTTTTAAACTGAAGTTCATAAATAAACCGGTTTGTCTGTGCATTGATACAAAAACTCATTAATACCATTAATGATAGAATTCTTTTCATAGTAATTTTTTTACAAATATATAAAATATTTAGAACCTTGCAATACATAATAGTGTTGTATTTAAACATCTGAAAATTAAATTAAACTTTATTTATATCTCAGAAATTTGAATTAATTTTAGACTAAACTAAAATCATTAAAACAAAATATTATGAAATCATCCATTTCAAATGAGGAATTCTATGCTGGCTTACAGCATCTACCAAAACTCCAATACCCTTTTCCGGATTTTATTCATCCTGATTTCCAACAACAAAGGCAGGAGTATTATGACTGGATAGACCGGGAATATACTTTCCACAGCCGGGAAGCCTGTGAAAAACACAAAAAACATAACCTAACTGATATTGCTGCACGTGGTTGTCCATTCCTGAAAACAATTGATGAACTCCGGCCTTTGGCAAATTATGCCGCAAATGGCGCTATGATGGATGATTATTGGGATCGTTGCACTCACGAAGAAATGACTGAAATAAGTAAACGTATAATCGCACTACTCACCGGTGAAGATCTAAAAGAACCTATTGACAATGGGATATTCCATCAGTTCTGGATATTAAGGCAGGACGCCATTAAATGTGGCATGCCTGAATATTTATATCAAAAATATGTGAATGCAATACGTGATGTTTTTCAAGGCTATTCGGATGAAAGGGTTTATTACAGGGCGAATGTAATTCCCACTTTAGCAGTTTACATGCTTATCCGAAACGCTACAAGCGGAGCACATCCTTTTTGCTGGTATGTAGCTATGCAGAAAGATTATCGCCAGTTACCAGATAATGTATTTGATCATCCCCATATTTTGCGTTTGCATACGATTTGTTCAATATTGATCGGTATTCACAACGATATTATCTCTTTACCAAAAGAACTTAGCAGGGAAGAAGATACAATGAATCTCGTTAAAGTATTAAAGCAGGAACATAACATATCAATTCATGATGCTTACATGATGGCTCTTGATATTCATGATAATTATCTAAATGAATTTCTGGTTTTACATAAAAATCTCCCTCAATTCGGGAAATGGCAGGAAATGGCTTATGACTATGTCCAGGATCTTGGTATTATGGTAGCCGGAGTTTACGCATGGCACACCAATGATACAACGCGTTATGTAAACGGCGGGTATGTAGAAGGAGAATATGTAAGTAAGGATTAAATAAAAAAAGGAATCGTATATGATTCCTTTTTTTACTTCTTAGATATTTTTAATATCCCATATTCATATAAACTTTTCTTCCGTTTAATGGCTGAATAGCTCTGAAATTAGGTTCTGTATAAATTGATTTGTAAGAATTAAATTGATCGGCAGATAGCTGTTGTTTGTTCTTAAATACAAACCATGTAACAGGTCCTCCATTTGTAATAGAAGAGTTTGCACCAAAGTTTGGAGTTGTCAGTGAGCCGTTATAGGTAAAATATTCCCGCGAGTTGGCTGGCAATAATCCCGCAATATCAAATGTGGTATTTGGAGAGTTTATAGCATTATTATTGGCTGGAGATTGGGCAAATAAATTTTGAAGTAAAGTATTTCCGCTACCAAGATCAACCAAAACACCTAAAACAACATAAGAATTGTCCGCTGCCACATTCACAAAGTGGATTTCCATGGTGCTGTATTTCCCATCAATGGTATGCTCGCTGCTGTAATGAAAGTGAAAATTTACCAGATTGTACTTTTTACCGTTTACAGTAATATAATTATTAAAATTATCAGTTCCGTTTACATTTACCCGAAGATTTTCACCCGCATTATTCTGGACCGAACTTAAAGTGACAGCACCGTAATGAATCGTCGGATCACTACTGTGGAATACAACGGCTTTTGATGGCTCGATATTAATTGGGGTCTGTGCTTCTGCAACTGCGGCGGGAATGTTTGAAGTAAAGATTGGTGTACTGATAATGTCTGAAGGATAGGAGTTCAGCTCATGTAATGTCTCGTTATCGCTTTGGCAGGATGTTAATAACATAGTAGGAATTAACCCTAAAATAAAAACAATTTTTCTGACATTGGGTTTCAACCCCAATGATAAATTTACTTTTTTTCTCATTTGTATCTAATAATTATGTTTAATTATTGAACGCAAATTTATAGATATTTTAAAAGTTAATAAACAGCAAGTCAATATTTTAATTAAGTTTTAATCGAAATTAAAAATTCATAAAGTGATTAAAAATTTTAATTTAAAATATTAAAAGCATGTAAAATTATTCATATTCATTCAAGGCAATTTGAATAAGAGATTTAAGCAAAAAAAATCCGCTCCAAAAAGGAACGGATTTTATTATAATCATTGCAAAGTATGCAATTATCACACTTTAATTTCCACGTCTACACCGCTTGGCAACTCTAATTTCATTAGAGCATCCACAGTTTTGGAAGAAGAAGAGTAGATATCCATCAATCTCTTGTGAGCAGAAAGTTGGAACTGTTCTCTAGCTTTCTTGTTTACGTGTGGAGATCTCAACACAGTGAAGATTCTCTTATTTGTTGGCAATGGAATAGGTCCGTTTACAACAGCACCAGTAGCCTTTACCGTTTTTACGATTTTCTCAGCAGACTTGTCTACCAAGTTGTAATCGTAAGATTTTAGTTTTATTCTGATTCTTTGTGACATTTCTTTAGTTTAAAAATTAACCTTTTGCTTTAGCAATGATTTCTTCAGCAACGTTTTGTGGAGTAGCCTGGTATTTCTCTAATTCCATAGAAGAAGTAGCTCTTCCTGATGAAAGTGTTCTTAGAGTTGTTACATATCCAAACATTTCAGAAAGTGGAACAGAACCTTTGATTACAACAGCACCGTTTTTCTCTTCCTGACCACTGATGGTACCTCTTCTCTTGTTAAGGTCACCAATGATATTACCCATATATTCTTCCGGAGTTACAACTTCCAGTTTCATAATTGGCTCCATGATTACTGGCTTAGCAGCACGTCCCGCTTCTTTAAATCCTAATTTAGCAGCCATCTCAAAAGAAAGTGCATCAGAATCCACTGCGTGGAAAGATCCGTCTTTAAGAACTACTTTAATACCTTCAACTTCGAAACCAGCCAAAGGACCGTTTTTCATTGCAGCTTTAAAGCCTTTTTCAATAGCAGGAACAAATTCTCTAGGAACGTTACCACCTTTGATCTCGTTAATAAATTCTAAACCTATTTTACCTTCGTCAGCTGGTCCTAGTTCAAATACGATATCCGCAAATTTACCTTTACCACCAGATTGTTTTTTGTAAACTTCTCTGTGCTGAGCAACTTTTGTAAGATTTTCTTTGTATTCTACCTGAGGCTGACCTTGGTTTACTTCTACTTTGAACTCTCTTCTCATACGATCTACAATGATATCAAGGTGAAGCTCACCCATACCAGAGATAATCGTTTGTCCTGAAGCCTCGTCTGTTCTTACCGTAAATGTAGGATCTTCTTCAGCTAGTTTAGCCAGAGCGTTACCCATTTTATCTTGGTCAGCTTTAGTTTTAGGCTCAACAGCGATACCAATTACCGGATCAGGGAAAACCATCGATTCTAGAATGATTGGGTTTTTCTCGTCACACATTGTATCACCGGTTTTGATAGATTTGAATCCTACCGCTGCACCAATATCTCCTGCTTCAATATATTCTACAGGATTTTGCTTGTTAGCGTGCATCTGATAGATTCTTGAGATTCTTTCTTTATCACCTGAACGAGTGTTCAAGATATAAGAACCTGCATCTAATCTTCCAGAGTATGCTCTGAAGAAAGCTAATCTTCCCACGAATGGGTCAGTAGCAATCTTAAATGCTAAAGCCGCGAAAGGCTCGTTTACATCTGGTTTTCTTGTAATTTCAGCGTCAGTTCTAGGGTCAGTACCTTTGATATCATCTTTATCCAATGGTGAAGGCAAGTATTTACATACTGCATCCAACATAAACTGTACTCCTTTATTTTTGAATGAAGAACCACAAGTCATTGGGATAATAGATAAATCGATAGTAGCTTTTCTTAGAGCTTCGTTGATTTCGTCTTCAGAGATTGAATCCGGATCTTCGAAGAATTTCTCCATCAAAGTCTCATCGTAGTCAGCCACAGCTTCTACTAATTTCTCTCTGTATTCAAGAACTTCATCTTTCATGTCTTCCGGAATTGGAACTACTTCGAAAGTAGCACCTTGTCCAGCTTCATCCCAGATGATCGCTCTGTTTTTAATTAAGTCTACAACACCTTTAAAATCTTCTTCAGCACCGATTGGTAAAACGATTGGAACTGCATTAGATCCTAACATTTCTTTTACTTGTTTTACAACGTTCAAGAAGTCAGCACCCTGTCTGTCCATTTTGTTTACGAATCCCATTCTTGCAACTTTGTAGTTGTCAGCAAGCCTCCAGTTTGTTTCAGACTGAGGCTCTACTCCATCTACTGCAGAGAATAAGAATACCAATCCATCCAATACTCTCAAAGATCTGTTTACCTCTACGGTGAAGTCAACGTGTCCCGGTGTATCAATGATGTTGAAGTGATAAGATTTACTTTCAGGTAAAATCTTACCCTGGTCAGTTGGGAAGTTCCAGTTACAAGTTGTAGCTGCAGAAGTAATAGTAATACCTCTTTCTGCTTCCTGCTCCATCCAGTCCATTGTAGAAGCACCATCGTGAACTTCACCAATTTTGTGGTTTACACCTGTATAGAATAAAATCCTTTCTGTAGTGGTAGTCTTACCGGCATCAATATGCGCAGCAATACCAATATTTCTTGTATATTTAAGATCTCTACTCATTTCTAATTAGAATTTAAAGTGTGAGAAAGCTTTGTTAGCTTCCGCCATTTTGTGAGTATCAGTTTTCTTTTTGTAAGCTGCACCTTCTTCTCTTGAAGCGGCTACAACTTCGTTAGCTAATTTCAAAGCCATAGACTTATCATTTCTAGCTTTAGAATATTTGATTAACCATTTCATTGCCATAGAAATTTTTCTATCAGCTCTGATTGGCATAGGAATCTGGAAATTAGCTCCACCTACTCTTCTAGAACGTACTTCTACGTGAGGCATAACGTTTGTTAATGCATCTTTCCAGATTTCAAGGGCTGTTTTTTCAGTTTCTCCTTTTTTAGTTTCTACGATATCCAATGCATCATAGAAAATTTTGAATGCGATTGACTTTTTACCGTCAAGCATTAAGTTGTTTACGAATCTTGTTACCAATTGATCATTAAATTTCGGATCTGGTAACAACGGTCTTTTTTTCGCTTTTGTCTTTCTCATTGTTTCTGTACCTTATTTAATGATTATTTTTTCTTTCCTTTTGCTGGTGCAGCTGCAGCCTGACCTGGTTTAGGTCTCTTAGCTCCATACTTCGATCTTCTCTGTGTTCTTCCATTTACACCTGCAGTGTCTAATGCACCTCTTACGATGTGGTAACGTACTCCCGGTAGGTCTTTCACCCTTCCGCCTCTTACCAATACTATCGAGTGCTCTTGAAGATTATGTCCTTCGCCCGGGATGTAGGCGTTAACTTCCTTCCCATTAGAAAGTCTTACCCTTGCAACTTTTCTTAGTGCAGAGTTAGGTTTCTTAGGAGTCGTGGTATATACTCTCGTACATACACCGCGTCTTTGTGGACAAGAATCAAGGGCAGCCGATTTGCTCTTCTTGGCAAGCGTGGCTCTTCCTTTTCTTACTAATTGTTGAATAGTAGGCATTTAATTGCTTTTTATTTTAGGGTGCAAAAATAACAATATTTTTTTAATTAACAAGCAGTTATGTAGAAATAATCTTTTTTATTAAAAATTAATTAACAGACACTTATATTATTCGATGATTGTTACTTGTACATTTTTGTTCCAATTGAAATCTTTAATATTTTGTTTAAGCTGTTGAAAATTATCAGTATCAATAGAATAAACAGAAACTTTGTCTTTTGAAACAGTGGTAAGATTATTTATTTTCAAAACTGCGGCTTTTTTCCAGGTTTTCGGGACGTGGCCATGAAACCATTCATCATAGATAATTGCAACATCATATTTATTATGGATGGTATACTGAGTGAGAAAATTTTCAAAGTGAATATCAATCGGCTTTTTATTTTCGGTAAAAGGAATCATTTCCTTTGAACCCAGCCCAACAATATCCAACAGATGAATATCCGTAAAATAAGTAATGGCTCCGATGTCATTGGCAACCACTTTCGACGTATTATAATAAGTATGTAAAAATTTTGCCGACTGGATTTGTTGTTCATAAATGTTTTTCCCACCATTGTCCAGAACCTTATGAGCAAAAGAAAATTTATAAATTAAAAGAAAAACATTCATTATAATCAAAGCAGAGATTAATTTTTCCTTTTTAATATAATGTTGAAAACCTTCAAATAAACCTTTTACCTTCGGAATTAAAGCCATTGAAAAACCTGTCAGAATATAGGCTTCATATCGAAAAGCCGCTTTCAGTTCTGCAAACATAGAATGACAGATCATTAATAAAGAAAGAACAATCAGAAGAAAATTATCTTTAATCATTTCATTGAAACTCTTCTTTTTAAAATCTCTTACAACAAAAATCAGACATAATAGAATAGGGAAAAATCCAACCTTGTAGAAACTTATATTGAATAAAAAATTATCCAGAATAATTGTTTTAAGCTGATGCGGAAGATTCGAATCAAAAGTAAATTTTGTCCCTTTTACCACCACAGAATTCGGGAAAAGATACCCATCATGCTGATAATTAAAGTAGCAGAAAATCGCAATCGGGATAAAACCTATCAATAAAACAGCAACTGCATCCTTCCATTTTTTAATCAACAAAAAAACAAAAGCCAGAATTACAAAATAAAACATGCTTTCGAAACGCACCAATCCCATTAACAATAAGGAAAAATAAAAACCTAAGACAGCCGATTTATTTTTAAAATTCGAAAGACAAAAAATATTGACAACAAATAAAAAAATATGGAAAATATGTTCCATTCCGGACAGCAACTGCAAATGCAGAACCGCAAAAAATAACGTAAATGAAACTGCAATGACAGTATTTTTCACATTTTTAAAGGTTTCCGAAAAATATTTGTTAAGAAAATAAACAATTCCAGCCCCGAAAACAATATTAAAATAAAGTGGCAGCTGATCATTATTTCCAAAAATTTTAATCAGAACACTTAAAAGATAAGTAAATAAAGGCGAGGAAGAAGTTGACGAAAACTCATATCTCGTAATTCCCCAAACATCATAGAGAGCAAAATTCTTCGCGATCGCTAAGTGAATATAAGCATCATCTATGAGATACACATAATGCGCATCCGTTTTTTGAAGCACATTAAAATAATATCCAAAACATACCGCAAAGAATATGATAAACGATATCATAAAACTCTTTAAGCTAAGTTCTGAAGATGGACTCATATTTTAAATACATTATAGAAATCTCAAAGATAAGTATCATCAATCATGAAACCATGGATTCGATATAATAATTGCTTAAATTTGTTAAACAAAGAATAAACTACCATACAATATGAAAAATGCGAATATTATCGGCCTGAAAGAAGCCGATTGCAAAAAAATTGCTGAAAAGCTGAATATCCTTTTGGCTAACTACTCTGTTTTTTACCAAAATACAAGAGGATCCCACTGGAATATCAAAGGTGACCAGTTTTTTACCCTTCACCCGAAATTTGAGGAACTTTACAACAGTTTGGTTTTAAAAATTGATGAAATTGCTGAAAGAATCCTGACATTGGGAGCAACACCTGCACACAATTACTCTGATTACCTGAAAGTAGCAACCATCAAAGAAAGTCAGGAAGTAAGCGACGGAACAAAGAGTGTGGAAATTATTCTGAACTCTTTCAAAGTGGTGATCGACTTGCAGAGAGAGCTTTTGGACATTACAGATGCAGCCGGAGATGAAGGTACAAACTCCCAGATGAGCGACTATATCACAGAACAGGAAAAAGAAGTCTGGATGTACAACTCCTATTTAGGAAAGTAATATAATAAATTTCTTCGGAAAATATTAAAAAAATCGTCTTACATTTAGGCGATTTTATTTTTAATTATTAAATTTGCGTATAAATTACACAATTATGCACGACGTACGACTGAATTCCATTTTAGATAATGATTTCTATAAAATAACCATGCAGAATGCTGTGGTAAAATTGTTCCCAAGCTCCATTGTAAAATATGAATTTATCAACCGGGGAAAACATCAATTCCCGGAAGGCTTTAGCGTTGCTTTGAGAGAAGCTGTGAATAAAATGGCAGAACTTAAATTAACCAAAGAAGAAAAAAAATTCATGGCAAGGACGTGCCCATACATCGATCTACCTTATCTGGATTTTCTTGAAGGATACCATTACGACCCGTCTGAAGTGAAAATTCACCAAGAGGGAACCGATCTTTCGGTAACCGTTGAGGGGCTTTGGTACAGGACAATCCTTTGGGAAGTACCGTTATTAGCCTTAATCAGTGAACTGCATTATCTTATGAACCACCTGGAAAGGGATTCTAACGAAATGGTCATGAATAAAACCATTGAAAAAGCAGATTCTTTGGCTAAATTAGGGGTAAACTTCGCGGAATTCGGGACAAGGAGAAGACATTCTTATAAAGTTCAGAGCTTGGTAATGGATGCTTTAACACAAAAAAAAGATTCAACATTTATTGGAAGTTCAAATGTACATTTTGCCATGAAATATGGTGTAAAACCCATCGGAACACACGCTCACGAATGGTTCATGTTCCACGGCGCCGAATACGGTTTCAAAATGGCCAACGAACTCGCACTGGAGCATTGGGTAGATGTTTACAGAGGTGATTTGGGAGTTGCCCTTTCAGACACTTATACAACGGATGTTTTCTTCCAGCAATTTGATAAAAAATTCGCCAAGCTTTTCGACGGAGTCCGCCATGACAGCGGAGATCCCCTGGAGTTTGCAGACAAAACCATTGCTCATTATCAAAGACACGGAATCAATCCTTTATTTAAATATATCATTTTCTCAGATGCCTTAAATCTGGAGAAAGTAGAAGAAATCACCAATTACTGTAACGGAAAAATTGGGATTTCTTTCGGAATCGGAACTAATCTCACCAACGATGTAGGAGTAAAACCAATGAATATTGTAATGAAATTAATTGGCGTACAAGCTCCAAACCACGAATGGATCCCAACCGTAAAGCTTTCCGACGAACACGGAAAATATACCGGAGATCCAAAAATGATCGAACTCGCCAAAGAATTTTTAAGAATAAAAAATTAACAAGATGAAAACAAAAATTATTTTAACATTATCTCTTTTCGCAACAACTTTTTCATTTGCTCAAAAGACTGCAGAAAAACCAACATTTAATCAGAAGCTTGCCACAGAACTTGGAGCCGATAAATATGGAATGAAGCCGTATGTAATCGTAATGCTGACAACAGGTCCAACAAAAATCGATGACAAAACGAAAATGGGCGAACTGATGAAAGGACATCTAGGAAACATCGGAAAATTAGCTAACGAAGGAAAGATTGTTGTTGCAGGGCCTTTCCTCGAACAAAACAAAGAAAACTACCGCGGAATGTTTATATTTAATACAAAATCTAAAGAAGAAGCAGAACAATGGGTAAAAACCGACCCTGCAGTTCAGGCCGGGGTTTTCAGTTATGAAATTTTTCCATGGTATGGCTCGGCGGCGTTGCCGATGTATTTGAAGCATCATGCTGAAATTGCGCAGGAAAATCCTTAAAAATGGGGTTTTATAGTAAATTTTCTGAACAGGATTTGATTGAATCTTATAACAACCAAGTTGATTATCAAGGTAAACCAAGTAGAGAACTGCTAGAAGAAATCTCGCTGAGAGGCTCACTCCAAGAACTTCAAACTAAAATTGAAGATCAGAAAAAACTATTAAATGAACGCAATAGGATTATCCGGGAAATCCACCAACATTTCATGAATAAATCTTCAAAACAAGAATACCTTTTACTCTTAAGCTCTGATATACTCTCAAAAGCAGAAATTCAATTGCTTGTAGAGGAAAAATATATTCAAATTCATCAGAATGTTGAAAATTTAAAAGTTGATTCAGACACTATATTATATAGTTTTTTAGGAATATTCATTGCATCAGCCGTGAGTTCTGGTATTCTATTTTTATGTATTTATAAATTCATTTTCTTAGCTGCCCTCCATTTTTATTTACTAATCCCTGCATATATTATTAATTACTTAATCATAAAATTAATAACTAAAAAAACAAGAGACAATCTGGCTGTTTTTATTGCAAGTTTTATAGCAACCGTTTTAAATCTTATCTTTTTTATAATTTTAATAAATTAGAAAACAACTTGAATATTGACAATTCAAACCTCACAAAATCTGTGAGGTTTTCTTATATTTATAAAAACAAAAACAACCATGAAAACCATCGAAGAAGTTCTGAAAAAATTAGACGAAATTATTATCTGGGCTAAAGAAAATCAAAGTCCGGCCGGATATTTTGCCTGTACTTACAGAATCATGACGGCTCAGGTTTTGAAAGGAATCCAGCAGAAAAAGTTTGAAGACAACCCGAGAATGACGCAACTTGATATTGCCTTTGCCAGCCGTTATCTTGAAGCATGGGATGCCTATTCAAAAGGTAAAAAGTGTACGAATTCCTGGTACATCGCTTTTGAAGCCACAAAAAATAAAAATTTGCTTATTTTACAACATATTTTCTTAGGAATGAACGCACATATCAATCTTGATCTCGGAGTTTCAGCGGCATCTATCATGCCTTACAGAAAGATAAACCCGTTGAAAAAAGATTTTGAAAACATCAATAACGTCATTGCTTCCATTAATCAAAAAGTTCAGGATTCATTAAATAAAATTTGTTACCCTGTAGATTTGATTGATAAAATCTCGAACGGAAAAGACAATGCGGTTTTGGATTTTGCCATTTCAAAAGCAAGGGAAACATCATGGGCAACTGCAGTAATTGCATCCAATACACCGAATTTTTTAAGAGAATCCGTCATCGGAATTGTAGATTATGCCGCTGCAAAAGTTGCTACACAAATTTTAAATCCAAAAATCCTTACCCCTGCTTTAACGAAAGAATTGAAAAAATGCGAAAGTAGTGATGTGGTGAAGAATATTGAAATTTTATCAGGTACAAAGAATGCTTGATAAAATCAAGATGCCTTAAAATTCTATGGTTTCCCGTAAATAAAATCAATTTTTCTTTTTGTAATTTTGAAACATGGAGATGACATATTTAATTATCGGATTTATTGCCGGCGGAATTCTGGGTGCAGTTATTCTATATTTTGTTTTGAAATCGACGATGATTTCAAGAAATTCTTATGATGAACTGAATAATTTACACATTAAAAACAATTCGGATTTAGAAAATTCTAATCTTAAAATTCAGGAATTAATTCAAACTATTAATAAGGAAAAAGAAACCAATCTACAACAGACGGACATTTTAAATGATCTTAAAAATGAATTTGCAAAAATTTCAGCTGAACATTCTTCTTTAAATTCTCAATTTTCTGAGCAAAGGGAAATCAATTCAAAGCAAACTTTACAGATTGAAAGTCTTTTGAATGAGAAACAAAATATTTTCGCTAAAAACTCTGAACTTACTGCTATTAACGAAAGCCTTCAAAAATCATTACAGACTCAAAAAGAAGAGATCATGAAGATTCAGGAGGAGTCAAAAATGCAGTTTGAGAATTTGGCTAATAAAATTCTGGAAGAAAAAACAGAGAAATTCACAACTTTAAATCAAAATAATTTAAAAACAATTCTTGAACCTTTTCAGGAAAAAATCAACGACTTAAAAAACCGCGTGAACGAAGCGTATGAAAAGGAAAATAAAGAACGTTTTTCTCTCGCTGAGAAGGTAAAAGAGCTTGCAGAACTGAATCAGCAAATTTCAGAAGATGCCAAAAAATTAACACGAGCGTTAAAAGGCGAAAGTAAAACCCAGGGAAATTGGGGCGAAATGATCCTCGAAAGCATCCTCGAAAAATCCGGACTGGTAAAAGGCAGGGAATATTTTCTTGAGCACGAGCTCCGTGATGAAGACAACAAAGCACTTTTCTCAGAATTCTCCGGTAAAAAAATGCGCCCTGATGCAGTGATAAAATATCCGGATGAGAGAAATGTGATCATAGATTCTAAGGTTTCCCTGACAGCTTTTACAGAATTGGTTGATGAAACTGATCAGGATATTTATGTAATAAAACTCAATCAACACTTATCTTCCATAAAAACTCACATTACGCAATTGAGCCAGAAAGCATACGACGATTATGGAAAATCCTTGGACTTTGTAATGATGTTTATCCCGAGCGAACCGGCCTATATCGCAGCAATGCAAGCCGACCAAAACCTTTGGAATTACGCTTATGAAAGAAGAGTTTTGTTATTAAACCCAAGTAATTTAATTACTTCGTTAAAGCTTATTGCAGATCTTTGGAAACGCGAATATCAAAATAGAAACTCCATGGAAATTGCCGAACGAGGGGCGAAACTTTATGATAAATTTGTTGGATTTGTAGAAAATCTGGAGAAAGTTGGGAAGAATCTGGATCAGGCTAAAAACGTCTACAATGACGCTTACAAACAGCTTTCGACAGGAAATGATAATCTTGTTACCCAAACACAGAAATTAAAATCTTTAGGAATTAAGAACAAGAAAGACCTTCCCCAGAGCCTGATTGACAATTCACAAATTTCGTTGGATATCTCAGAAGACTTATAAAATATAAAACCTCAGTTCATACTGGGGTTTTTCTTTATACTTAATTGATAAATTTATAATAATTTTGCGGTATGTTAATAGAAAGCTTTCAGAACGATAAAATAAAAAACATCACCAAACTTCTCTCTGACAACAGATTCCGTAAAAAATCAAATGTTTTTGTAGTGGAGGGGCAGCAGGAAAATGAAAGGGCTCAGAAGTTTGATTTCGAGCCTGTTGAGTTTTTTATCTGTGAAAATATTTTCCAGAAAGAACTCCCAAAAGGAAAAATTCATCTTGTAACCGATAAAGTTTATGAAAAAATTGCTTACAGAGGAAGTTCAGAAGGAATTATCGGGGTTTATAAAACAAAAGAATCGGATTTATCTTCATTTAAGCCGAAAGAAAATTCTACGATAATTATTGTTGAAGGCGTTGAAAAGCCAGGAAATCTCGGGGCAATTCTCAGAAGTTGTGAAGCTTTCGGGATTGACGCGTTGATTGTTTCGGATGGAAAAACTGATTTCTATAACCCGAATGTTATCCGCTCAAGCGTTGGCTGTCTGTTCGGAATGGAAGTTTTTCAGGCGGAAAACGATGAAACATTAGCCTTTCTTCAAAATAATAATTTTAATATCTATACGACAATCATGGATGAGACGGCAGAAGATCTTTCTAAAAGAGATTTCAGGGAAAAATCTGCTGTGTTATTCGGAACAGAACATTCAGGATTGAGTGATTTTTGGTCTGGAAAAGGAAAAAATACCTTGATTCCAATGGCAGGAAGTATAGATTCTCTGAATTTAAGCAATGCCGTTGCGATTGCATGTTATGAAGCTTTAAGACAGAAGAAGGGTTGAATTTGTTGAGAGTTGCTGGGTGATATTATTTTAATATTACTTATTGCCCATTACTTATTACTCATAAAATATGTGCATAAAAAAACCGCATCACTGAGTGAGCGGTTCTTTTATTTTTAAAGCTTAAGCTAAAATTATTTCTTAGCAGCGTCTTTAGTTGCATCTTTAGCAGCATCAGCAGCACCTTTAGCAGCATCAGCAGCACCTTTAGCAGCGTCAGCAGCACCTTCAGTAGCAGCTTTAGCAGCATCAGCTCCAGCAGCAGTAGTAGCAGCAGCAGCATCTTTAGTAGCATCTACAGCAGTAGTAGCAGCAGAATCAACAACTTTAGCAGCAGAATCAACTACAACAGCAGCTGAATCAGTAGCAGCAACAGCAGATGAATCAGCACCTTCAGTAGAAGTAGCTTCAGTTTTTTTACAAGCAACTAAAGAGATTGCAGCGATAGCAGCTACGAATAATGACTTTTTCATAATAAATTAAATTTAATTTTGTTAATATTGTTTTATAAAATCTTTCTCTGTTCTGTTATTTGAACAAGACAAAGGTATAGCAGATAGAAAATTTGTTTAGGAAAAATAATTGTAATACCTTTGTAAAATCATTTTACAAATAAATTATACTGATAATCAATAAATTAATCATTTTAGAAATTTGACAGATTTAGATCTATTACATTTTGAGCAGCTGAAAAAGGAGGTCCAAGCTCAATATTTGAAAGAATACACTCCTTCCTATGATGATATTTCAAAATGGAAGGGCATAGATATTATCTATTTCCAGGAAGACCTTCGCAAAAAAGCGAAAGGAAACATCAGCGAAAAATCTTTTTATACTTATTTTAAAAACTCACCGGTAACTAAATTGCCAAGAATTGACATGCTCAATTTATTGAGTATTTATGCAGGTTACGACTCATGGTATGAATTTAAAAAACAACATCTTTTTGCAGGAGAATTATTGACTGATGATGAAGATTTGAGTGAAGAAGAAATCCAGGAATTAGAAAAAACAGTTTTAAATTCTCCGGAACAGCCAAAAACTGTAATTTCAACAGGTAAAACAGAATTAAAGACAGCTGAAAATACAGATTTACAAAAATCGATTACTGAAAATCAGCCAATTAGTCAAAAACCAAGAACAACTCAAACTACAAATTTTGAAGCAATAAAATCCAAGAAAAACTTCTTTCAAACCAATGCTTGGGCTATTGTAACAACTATTTTGATTATTATTACTGGTCTTCTTGGTTTTAAGGATCAAATTTTTTCTAAAACTTACAAGTATTGTTTCAGTGATGCCGATAGAGGTGTTGGAGTAATAAATACTTTAGAAATAAAAGTCATCAAAGAAAATGAATCCCCAATTCTTTATAAAATAAAGCCTGGAGAGTGTTTCTATTATTCTACCAAGGATAAAAATCTAAAAATGCAGATTAGCGCTCCTTTTTATGAATATATGGAAGTCAACAGAAGCTTAGAGAATGCACCTGATGAAGAAATGATCGAGCTGAAACCTGATGATTATAAAATGGCGGCTTATTATTTCTCCATCAAAGATGTGACGGGCGCTCCAAAAGAAGAACAGCTGACACTTATCAAACAGAAAAGAAACCAACTTGAGAACCTCATCAGCAATAATGCGGTTATTTATCAGGTATACGACAACAATACGTACGGTATTGAAAGACTTGACAAACAAAAATATATTACACTGGTAACAACTCCTACGACATCCTTGAAAAATTTAAGTGTAATAGAAATGAAAAAGGATAATAAAGGAAAAATTGTCTCCATTAAATTTAAAATTGCAACCACAGATGAAAAGAATAAATAATTTTTTACTATTTGCAATGTTGCTTCTTGCATTTGTTTCCTGTAACAACAAAAAAACAGAAGTAAGCGATCTGGACAAACTCAGAAACAGCACAAATACAAAAACTTATCCTGCCAAACAGGTGGATAGCGCACAGGCAATCAATCTCATTACCCGGCAAAAAGTCCAGGAGCTCCTTGACCTTTCCACCCTGTATCTTTCCGGAAACAGGAATACAGAAATTGATACGCTAATCTATTCCCAGATGCAAAGCTATTTTCACAAACCGGATAGCCTGACATTCAGAAAGTTATTCAGTGAATTGGATAGTTTAAAAGTAAAATCCGCAAAAGTAAACAACCTGGAGGTGTATAAGGATTTTTATAAAAAAGACACGCTCGATTTTGCTAAGTTTAATGTAGAATATTTCGACAATAAGAATAAATCATTGGGAATTTTCGAGAAAAACGCACAATATATTTTGCTTTCTACCCCGAATACCAATAATGAGTTTAAATTTTTCTTTTTAGATTTTTACTCTAAACCTTTAGTAAGAAAAGACAGCACTTCGGTAGGTGTCACAAGATAGTCCAGCGGAATATCATTTTCGTAGATATCTTCAACGATTTCATTGGGGTTAAAATAATTGACTCCGATTTTTTTTGACTCGCTGGAGATATTTGCAAAAAAAGCATCATAAAAACCTTTGCCATAGCCTACTCTATTTCCTTTCTGATCACAATAAAGCAAAGGAGTGATGACATAATTAAAGTTTAAAACTTCGGAATCTTCATTGGAAACAGGCTCGGAAATTCCCCAATTGTTAGTTTCAAATGAAGTATCATTAAAAATCTGGACTGAAATTAACTTCCTATCAACAATTTTAGGAACAAAAACATTGATATTTCTGCTCAGAAAATAATCAATAAAGATCTTAGTATCAATTTCATTAAATTTTATTATTGGAATAAAAATATGCACATTTTGACCCGAAAAAGGTTTAAAATATTCAATAAAGTTTTTAAACACCTTCTCAGATAACAAGAAAGCCTCATCACTTGACAAGGCTTTTCTTTTTTGCATATATTTTTTTCTAAGATCTGATTTCAACATAATTTATGCTTTTTCAGACGGCTGAATAATTTTGTATAATTTATCAGACAAACGAACTCTGAACGGAAGTTCAAAAGTAATCTGATCTCCTTTTTTTGCCGTTTCACAAGGACCTCCGTTTACATACAGCTCAGTAATTGTAATTTCCTGCTCACCGGTTGTAGGTCCTGAAATCAACACCTTATCACCCACTGAAAGCTCTTTGTTTTCAATTAAAAACTGCCCTATTTTTGATTTTGAATAATAATGTTCTGCCTTTCCGAGCAATACTTTCTTAACGCTTATTTTTTTACGAATGTCTTTCGTTTCGGCTTTTGCCAAAGGTTTAACAACCGGTAATTCTCCAGATTTTTTAAATTTTAAAGCTTCAGATCTGCCTTTTCTGAAAACTTTATTTCCAACCTGTAAGCCTTTTCTCAATTTTACCTGCTCTTCTAAAGGTAAATGGGTAATTTCCAGACATTCCGTAGAACAGCAGTTTTCCATCGCAGCTTTACATTCGTCACATTGGATAAATAACAAATGACAGGAATCATTAGCACAATTGGTATGATTGTCACAAGGTTTTCCGCATTGGTGGCACTGTGCGATAATATCGTCTGTAATTCTTTCTCCTAAACGGTGATCAAACACGAAGTTTTTACCTATAAATTTACTTTCAATTCCCTCTTCCTTTATTTGACGGGTGTATTCAATAATTCCACCTTCCAGTTGATAAACATTTTTGAAGCCCTGATGTTTGAAGTAAGCACTGGCTTTTTCACAACGGATTCCGCCTGTACAGTACATCAAAAGGTTTTTATCTTCTTTAAAATCCTGTAATTGTTCATTGATAATCGGCAAACTCTCTCTGAAAGTTTCTACATCAGGAGTAATGGCGCCTTCAAAATGACCGACTTCGCTTTCGTAATGATTTCTAAAATCTACTACAATCGTATTCGGGTCTTCCAGTAAATTATTAAATTCTTTTGCTTTCAGATGAATTCCTTTATTGGTAACATCGAAAGTATCATCATTTAATCCGTCGGCAACAATTTTATGTCTTACTTTTATAGTTAATTTTAAAAAAGAATGATCGTCCTGCTCAATAGCAACATTCAAACGGATTCCTTTTAAAAAGTCATAAGCTTCCAAGGTCTCACGAAAAGCTTCAAAATTGTCCGCAGGAACACTCATCTGAGCATTAATTCCTTCATGGGCAACATAAATACGGCCGAGGGCATCAAGTGCATTCCAGGCTATAAATAATTCGTCGCGAAATTTTTTGGGATCTTCAATTTTGGCATACGCATAGAAAGACAACGTAAGGCGTTCCTTACCGGCTTCATCAATTAGTTGAGCTCTTTCTTCTGCGCTTAAGGTGTTATACAGTTGCATGCTATAAACGTTTTAAGTGAGAAAAATTTTTGCAAAGATAAAATAATTATGAGTAATGAGCAATGGGTAATAAGTAATGGAATCACTGTATGTTTTTAGATTACTCATTGCTGATTACTGATTACTTATATTCTGCCAGTTTGTCATTAATAAAATTTTAAGTTTTGTTAATTGACATCAATAATTATGACTTAATCTATAAAATATTGTTATTCTAGTTAAATTTTAGTTAAAATTGAAACAACACATACTAAACGCATACCTATTTAGCATTAAATTTGTTTACAGTAAAACGAAAAAAAATTATATTAATAATTAACAAGAAAGATATACAATGAAGAGTACTTTAAAAAAACTATTACCATTTGCAGTAGTAGGCGTTATTTCAGGAGCTACTACCGTTGGAACAATTCAATATTTCGGTCATGATTCTAACAACGGTGACCAATCATACTTTACAAAAGCATCCAATGTTTCTTTCGCGGGAATGAATTCTGCAGCAGTAGGAGATGACTTTGTAAAAGCTGCCAAAACTACAGTTCCTGCTGTGGTTACCATCAAAAATTACCAGTCAAGAACTTCAAACAGAGCTTCAGAGCAGGACCTTTTTGACTTCTTCTTCGGTGATCCGTTTGGAGGAAGAGGACAGCAAAGACAAAAGCAGCAGGTTCCTGACAATATGCCTTCAGGAATGGGTTCAGGGGTAATTATTTCGCCGGACGGTTATATTATCTCCAACAACCACGTTGTAGCAGGTGCCAACAAACTTGAAGTAGTTTTAAGCAATAAAAAATCATATATCGCGACATTAGTAGGGACAGACCCGAATACAGATATTTCTTTATTAAAAATTGAAGAAAAAGGTTTGCCTTATTTAAATTTTGCCAATTCTGACAATATTGAAGTAGGACAATGGGTTCTTGCCGTAGGAAATCCTCTCGGACTGAATTCTACGGTAACGGCAGGTATTGTTTCTGCAAAAGGAAGAGGTATCGGGATTTTGGGATCTCAGGGGAAGGCAGCGAATCCAATTGAAAGCTTTATTCAGACCGATGCGGCGATTAACCCCGGAAATTCAGGTGGAGCTTTGGTTAATACCAACGGAGACCTTATTGGTATCAATTCTGCCATCCAGTCGACTACGGGATATTATCAGGGATATGGATTTGCGGTTCCTGCCAATTTAGCCAGAAAAATTGTTGAGGATATCAAGAAATTCGGTATTGTACAGAGAGGTTTCCTTGGAGTACAGTCTTTAGATTTATCAAATGACATGCAGGTTGCTGCTTACAATAAAGAGAAAAAAGCTAATGTAAAAGCCGGTTCAGGAGTTTATGTAACAGGATTTGGTGACAATAGCGGCGCTGAAGATGCAGGACTGAAAGTAGGAGACGTTATCACCAAGATTGATAATACAGCAGTTACGGATTTTGCAGATCTATCTATCGCAATCGGCAGCAAACGTCCTGGTGACAAAGTAGCCGTTACTTACCTAAGAAACGGTAAAGAAAACACTACAACGGTGACATTAAAAGATCAAAAAGGAGGAACTTCTACAAGAACAAAAGCAGATCTTAGTGTAACTGAAAAAATCGGGGCCGAATTTGAACCATTAAGTGAAAGATTCAAAACTGATTACGGATTGAACAGCGGTGTTGTTGCTAAGAATGTAATGGAAGGAAGTGAGATCGCTAAAATCGGGATTGTAGACAACTATATCGTTATCGAGATCAACGGTAAGCCGGTAAACTCTCAAAAAGATGTTGAAAAAATCCTTGATAAATATTCAGGAAATGTTTCTGTGAAATTTGTGGATGCTTATGGACAGATTTATACGAGAGGTTTTAAAATGCCTTAATTGAAATTTACTTAAATTATTATAAAACAGACCATTCTTACTTAAGAATGGTTTTTTTATGTAAAAAATCAAATAGATATAAAATAATTAAGAAATAGATTCTCAAATCTACAAACAACTGTATTTCAATGATAAAGAAATAATTATTTTTCATATATTTGAGAAAAACAAGTGCATGAAAAAAGCTACCTATCACGATAGGAAGAGAGTTGTTGATATTTTATGTCAGGCTTTCATTGATGTTCTTATTCCCAATTCTATCAATTTTGTGGTGAAGGATTCTGGAAACAGATATAAAAGGCTGAAGTCTTTAATGGAATTTCAGTTTGATAAATCTATGTTATTTGGAAATGTTTTTCTAAGTGATGATAACAAAGGGTGTATTTTATATCTTGATAAAGAAGATTCCGGAATCAAAAACTTATTACTGGAAATAAAATTGTTATTTACTTGTATTGGTTTAGACAATATGTTTAAAGTATTAAAGCGGGAAAAACTTTTAAAAAACTTTCATCCAGAAGAAAAATTTGCACATCTCTGGTTAATGGCCGTGGTTCCGGAGCAACAAGGAAATGGAATTGGAACAAAATTATTGAAGGAATCACTAGAAGTTTATACTGGAAAACTCATCTATGTAGAAACCACAACTCCTGAAAACCGTACTTTTTATACTCAAAATGGGTTTGAAATATTTCATGAGACTTTTGAATTAGATTATCCTCTTTATTTTTTAAAATATGTTTAATACGGAAGTATGCTTAAGTACATTTATCTATATAATAGTATTTGTACTGTTAATCATTGTTGCTTCCGTACAACTTATTTCTGTTTGGAAGAGAAGAGATAGAGATTACTATCTGAGAGCTCTAGAATTACTTGTTTCAGGTCTTATTTATAACTGTGTGGAAGGTTTACTTCCAGATAAGGAAATCGGAATTAATATTATTTCTCAAAACATTTTTGCTTGGGTTATAGGAGTAAGTGTAGCTTTTCATTATTTCATTTACATAAAAAATGAATATGACCTATTTTTCTTCAAAAGTTTTACCTTAAGCACATTAGGAATGTTTGCATTATTAACTTTAATACTGTTGTTTATACTACCTTATACTATTACAGGTTCTTTGAAAACTTCAAGAAGTTATTTTTTGAGTTTCTTTTTAGCATTATTAATATTAGCAATCATTATTGTTATAAAACAGCAATTCAAGAAAATAAAAACACGTAAAAGTACTTCATTTAAGTTTCATGACTGCTGTGGAATTATAAGCTTCTTATGTTTAATGTCATTACCGGCAACAATACTTTTATTTGGAGACAATCAATTGATAGAACAGACATTTTTCAGCTTAGGTTTCTTTGTAATATCTGTTGATTACTTTATTTATCCTTATCGTAAAAAGGAGCTTAAACAGAACATCCCTTTTGAAAAACTTTCAGTGAGAGAAACAGAAATCTTGAAATTGCTTTTAGAAAATCCAAACCTAAAATATGCGGAGATTAGCAACACATTAAATATTTCTGAGAAAACATTATCATCCCACTTATCTAATATTTACAAAAAAATTGATATAAAAAGTAAAAAAGAAATACAGGAAATGAGTAAGGCATATAGAAATGCGCTTTCAAATTAAAGCCTGAAAATCAAACACTTAAATACCCTTAGTGTTAACCCTTATTAATTTAAGGTAAAGATTAAGGACAAAATAATAAACTTTTAATATTTACTCGATTTATGTTTGCAAAAGAAAACGCAAGTGATGTTTTTGTTTGTGCGCACATCAAAAATAACCGCTGATCAGCAAACCCCATGTCAGGGTTTATATGACAACAATTAATATTAAAAATTTAAAAATCAAAAATGAGAAAATTAATTTTATTAGCAGCATTTGGAGTTGCTGGATTAGTTAATGCAAAGAGTATTGTGAAAAGTGAACTTCAAGAAGAAAAAGAAACAAAAGTATTTCAGGCTTGTGGTGTAGTAGTCACATACTATAATGCTAATGGACAATATGAGGGAACGGGATATTTCAGTTCAGAGCAACCAAGCTTAGAATCCTGTATGGCGTGGCAAAACGCAAAAATCCGATCATTAAGATTACAAGGTTATAGCGTTAGTTTAAATGCTAATGTAAACTAAATATCAGCAGGAAATGCCTTTGAGGCATTTCCTTTTAATTAATAAAATTTATTATGCAAAAAACTTTTTTACTATTCGGCCTAATAATCAATTCATTATTATTTTCACAAAAAATTCATATCAAATACTTATTTGTACGTTCTCCAATAGCTACATTATCTGAAGACTTATATATTGATGGAAATAAAGTAATTTCTATCCAAGATTCTATAATTCATTTTAATAATGTTCAAAGTGAAGGCAGTATTAACGATATTATTCCGGGAGGAAAAAAAGTAAAAGCATTCTATTTTATTTCTAATAGTACAAATTCAAATGACAGAGATTTCTTTTTTACTTCAGATGTTGAATCCTATGATAATTATTTTGTACATGATAAAATAACCAAACCATTATGGAAAATTGATAATTCTTCGACGAAAAAAATAGCAGGATACAATTGTATAAAAGCGACAACAAATTTTAGAGGCTCTAATGTTGTTGCATATTATGCTAAAGATTTACCGTATTCCGTAGGTCCTTTCAAATTTTTTGGATTACCTGGAGTAATTTTAGATGTAAGAGTAGAAGGTAAAAGTTTCGATCTCTGGAAAGCAGAAAAAGTGGAGACAAACTATACTAAAAATATAAATTTTAATCCCGATTTCAAAGGTTTCACTAAAGTTGAAATAAAAAGATTTATTGAATTAAAAGATCTTAAACGAAGGAAATTTCAAGCACAAGTTCAAAAAGAAACATTGCCGGGAGAAAAAGTTGATTTCCCAAAAGAAAGATTTGGAGTAGAATCCGTTTTTGAATGGGAGAAATAATAATTTTACATGAAATTTTATCAACAAAAAACGCCGCAAAAATATGCAGCGTTTTTTTTATTTATGATTTGTTCATTTTTTCAGCAATTCTTCTTTTCTTCTTTCGTTCATAGATTACGGCTACAATTTTACCACCAATCCACGAAAAGGGGAAAAAAGTGAGGAAAATTGATATTTTATAGAATGTAGGATGATAAGGAAAAATAATTACATCCAGCATTGCTATAAAAAGCATGATGAAACCTATAAGAATAGCATAAGCTACTTTAGCATATTTTACGATAATTGCTGTTGCCACTCCCCCAACGGTAGTTCCCAATCCGGAAATAAACAAAAGGAAACCAAAAAAAGCATCATCGTGCTGCATGCTTTCAAGAAATCTCTGCCAGTGTTCGAACGGAGCGAAAGCTTCAAAAGTAATCCATTGCGGAAATACCCTTATACCAAGAGTAATGATAAGCCCTGCAATACCAAGACCCACAATAACCGCAATTGTATTTCTTAAAAAATTCATTAATCCTGATGTGCGATCATAGAAATTTCGATATCAACATTCTTCGGCAGGCAAGAAACCTGTACAGTCTCACGAGCCGGATAGCTTTCTGCATCCAAATAAGAGGCATAAATATCATTCATTACAGCAAAATCATCCATATTTTTAAGGAAGATCGAAGCTTTTACAACATTTTTAAAAGTCATTCCTGCTTCAGTAAGAATAGCTTCAAGGTTTTTCATTACCTGATGTGTTTCTTTTTCAATACCTTCTACCAATTTCCCGGTTGCAGGATCTACAGGGATCTGTCCTGAGATGTATAGAACACCATTTGCCATGTTTGCTTGTGAATAAGGCCCGATAGCTGCAGGAGCATTAACAGTGTTGATTACTTTTTTCATTAGAATTTATTTTGGGTGCAAATATAAAATTTATATTCTATTTATATCTCAAATATCAAACTGATATTAGAAAGGTGCATTCGGTTGTGTAAAACTTCTGTCTTTATATTTCAGAGCATCACTTAAGATATTGGCTTTGATCCCGATAAAAAAGTCATACACTTTATACTGTCCGAAAGGAACCCAGTTGAAATTAATAGTAAAACTTCGCTGATCTCTCGCAAAACCAATTCTTGTATAAGCCAGTTCTTTCGTCACCAAATCATAATGGGTACTTCCGTTGATATTCCAGAACGGAGTAAGCTTTAAGCTTCCATCCAGACCTATTGAAGCCAGTTTCGTGGGCGTTCTTGAAGCCATGCTTCTTGTGTAGGCATAGTTGGCATTCACATTTAAAGTCCATGCCTGATCGAAATGGGCATAATTATCATCGTCAAAATAATAATTTTCATTCCTTACCTCTCCTTTTGACTTATATTTTTTAGCATAATCCGTTTTCTCTCCAAACAATTCGCTGCTCAAAGGATAAGATAGCTGAACATTGAATCCCTGTACACTGAAATGCCCGAATTCTTCCGTTCTGATTCCGGTTTCCTGTCCTGGAAGGTAAATAATTTTGTACGGATCCAAAGATAAGCTTGTATTAACACTTAATTTATTGTTAAAGAAAGAAGATTGTCCGTTCAGGGTAATAATCGACCATGGATGATCTTTTGCGGCAAAATTATAGCTTCCTGATAGGTTTAAAGATTCAAAAATTTTAATTTTTTTCACACCTGTAGAGTCACTTTTAGATTTTACCTTCATTTCAATATTATTCCCGATATTGAAACCTAACGCTCCTACCATTCCGCTTGACGGGCTTCCGATAATTCCTCCTTCAAAAATTGAATACGGTGTCAAAGCTCCATTCGCATCATAATAATTCCTGAAATATCCGAAACCTGAACCTCCGAAATCAGGAGAATAAGTAAACCCGATACTTGGCGTCATCATGTGTCTGATCGCTTCAATTGCTGATCCTTTTTTGAAATTCAGCATTCCGTACAGCGTTGTTTGGATACTTGCCGTAGTCGAAAAAGTAGAATATCCAGTAACACCTTTATCAGTTTCCGTTACCACTTTATTGTTGACAGGATCATAAAATTTGTTAACGCTTTTTGTTGTTAAAGCATTATCAATATTCGCTCCCAAACTGAATGTAAAATATTTGGCAACCGTTGTATTGGTTCCTAAAGCAATATTATTTTTCAGTCCGGTCTGCATTTTGTCCCACATTGCTGCTTTGAAAAGCTCACCTTCTTCAGTCTGAACGTAATTGGTTAAATTAATTCCTGTATTTACCGTTAAGTTTTCCAATAAGCCTTGTCTTACCCCTGTTTTAGATTTAAATAAATAAAACTGATTGATGGCAATATTCATCTGTGGCAAACGAAGATCAGCCAATCCAGTAGCAAAATTCTGCGAGTAAGAAGCCGTTCCGGTAATCGTTACCGGTAGTTTTAAAAACCTTTTGGTAACAGTTACTGTTGAGTTTTGTTGAGTATTTAATACATTTTGATTTAAAATATAATTGTTGTTCAGCGTATTGTTATAAAATTTCGTGCTTACAATATCGACTGAAGCAGAAAATGTAAGAAATGGGTTTGATTTCGTATCCTGAGTATGTCTCCAGGCAATCCTGTAAGTCCCGGTCCTGCTGTAATCGTCCAAACCTTTGATTCCCCGTACCATTGTCCCGATATCTGCGGAGAAATTCCCGGAATAGCGGTATTTTTTCACATAATTCATTTCCGGCCTCAAGTTCCAGCTTCCTTTGGTGTAAATATCTGAAAGAATTTTAAGGTCAAAATGCTCCCCGATCGGCTGATAATACCCCAACCCATTCAGGAAGAAACCCACATCCTGCCTTTCCCCGAAACTCGGGATCAGAATACCCGCGGATCTTTTATCTGAAAAAGGTAAGATGGCAAAAGGCATGATTAACGGTGTCGGAACCTGCTCAATATACATCTGGATTGGCCCGGAAATAATGGATGATTTATTTTTTGTTTTAACTAATTTAATATGCGAAGCTCTCAAAAAGTAATCAGAAGCGGTATCTTTTTTCTTAATGAAATAATCATCGGTAGTATAATCTGCCCGTCGCATTGCGAAAACCGAATCGTTGTACTTTTTTGTTTTATTGGCAACAATTACCCCTTCATTCTCCTCCGTTCTGGCATTAAAAGCAATGGCCTGTTTCGTTTTGGTGTTATACTGAAACTGATCTGTCTCATATTTTTTCCCGGCCTGGGTAATCACTGCAGGCTCTATAAACTTCCCAAGAGAGTCTTGTTTCCCTCGTGCAAACATCAGATTTTTTTCTTCATCAATAGAGATGTAATCTGCATCAATCTGTATATCCTGGTACTTTACCTGCGCATTTTTGTTGAGATATATCATCTTTTTTTGAAAATCTCTGCGGTTGTAATCAGCCTTTGTCTGAAGAACATCTTCCAGAGATTCTTTTTTTAAGACAATGGTATCATTCTTGGAAATAGTATCGTTAACCGCATTTTTAGGCAATTTTTCAGGCGTTTCCTGTGCTAAAAAATTGTTAAAAATTAGGATAATTAAAATTTGTAATATATTTTTGGAGACGGTTTTGACCAATTTTTTGTTATATTTATGTATACAATTAAGGCTCAAAATTAATATAATTTTTAAAACTGTAAGATGCACAAAGTAAATTTTAGAATAATTTTATCATTTCTCTTCATACTCCTTAGCAACTTTATTTTTTCGCAAAAGAAATTAACCATCGTTTTAGACGCTGGACACGGGGGAAGTGATCATGGAGCTAACAGGACTTATTCTGATATCGGGAGGGTTGCCGAAAAGGATGTTACGCTTGCTATCACACTAAAAGTAGGAGCCATGCTCGAAAGAAATAAAGATTTTAAGGTAATCTATACCAGAAAAATCGACGAGTACCCTTCTCTTTCGGACAGAACAAATCTTGCCAACAGAAGTAAAGCAGACCTTTTCGTGTCCATCCACTGTAATTCTTCCGTAAGACCAACTGCCTACGGAACAGAAACTTATGTACAGGGGCCGGACCAGAATGATACCAACCTGGAAGTGGCAAAAAGAGAAAATGACGTGATCTTCCTCGATGAAAAAGATAAGCAGACCTTTGGTGCCTATGACCCAAGCTCTCCAGAATCTTTGATCGCTCTAAAACTCCAGCAAAGTAAATATCTTGAATCAAGTCTTCTTCTGGGCGGATTGGTTGAAGATAATTTTGTAAATAAAGACAAAAGGTTTTCAAGGGGAGTTTTTCAGAAAAACCTGCACGTTCTCCGTATGAATGCGATGCCTTCCGTACTTATCGAAACCGGATTTATCAATCATCCTGAAGAAAGTCATTACCTGGCTTCAGACAGAGGACAGACCGAAATTGCAGAAAGTATCTATAATGCGATCATCGATTATAAAAAAGCGGTCGACAGGAAATCCGGAGGCTCATCCGTGACAATAAAAAAACCTGAACCGGATAGATTAGCTGAAGTAGCACTGAAAAACGATTTCAGAATTTTATTATTAAGTTCGCCTACAAAATACAATGACGGCGACCCTGCCTTAAAAGGATTAAATTATATTCTTCCTATTAAAGAAAACGGGCAATACAAATATTATTATGGAGTGACAAACCTCGCCTCTGTAAGAGATATCAACATAAAAACCGCTAAAGACGCAGGGTTCAGGAATGCTTATGCTGTAGGGTTTATGCCTAATCAAAAGCTTAATACAGGCTATTATACTCTTGAACTTTACGCCGGAGACAAACTGAATGGAAACTCATTCATCCTTCAGACCCTGAAAGATGTAGAAAGGACCAAAGAAAACGGAGTATTTTATTATACCTACGGAAAAGTCTACACTTTGGAGGATGCCGTAAAGCTTCAAAAAGATATTGAAGCTAAGGGAATTAAGAATTCTGTGATTCAAAAAGTGTTTAAATAGTATAAAATAATTTTGAAGTTAAAAAGTTAATTATTACTTTTGCAACCTCAAAATTTGGCCTATTCGTCTAGTGGTTAGGACTCAAGATTTTCATTCTTGCAACAGGGGTTCGATTCCCCTATAGGCTACCAAATTTGATATCATGCCGGATTTAAAAATACAAGAAGCTAAATTGCTTTTTAAGAAAATCCACTCGAACCCAAAAAGTTACGATTTAAAAATCAATGAGGATGGGATTACAGGCAGGGATGATAAAATAAGTTTCAGACTTTACAGGACAGGAGAAAGGGTAGCATTTGAAGTAACGATTGATGGATACCGTTTCACCAATCAGACCGGAGAATGGAACAATGCGATGGTCATGCTTACGAGCACGATCAAAAAAATAGAAAGAGAAGAAGAGAATTTTAAAATAGAACAAGCAATAGATAAGCTTCGGAAATATTTATCAGAAGAAGAAAATTAATTTTTTTTAGAGATAAATTTGGTAGATAAAAAAAAAGTTTTTACTTTTGCACTCACATTTGAAAAGATATGGCAAATCATAAATCAGCATTAAAAAGAATAAGACAAAACGAAGCTAGAAAACTTCGTAACAGATACTACCACAAGACTGCAAGAACAGCATTGAAGGTATTAAGAAATGAAGAAGATAAGGCTGCAGCTGCGGAGCAATTGCCAAAAGTTATCTCTTTGTTGGATAGATTAGCTAAGAAAAATATCATCCACAAAAACAAAGCGGCTAATTTAAAAAGCAAATTAACTAAGCACGTTAACAGACTAGCTTAATAAGTATAGTTGGCCCGTTCGTCTATCGGTTAGGACCTCAGATTTTCATTCTGGTAAGAGGGGTTCGATTCCCCTACGGGCTACAAAATATAATCACTTTCTAACCTGGTGATTATTTCTAAGAGTTGAAACTTATAAAAACAAAAAATCTAACACATTATTTAATATAATGGCAGACGGCCCGTTCGTCTATCGGTTAGGACCTCAGATTTTCATTCTGGTAAGAGGGGTTCGATTCCCCTACGGGCTACTTAACAACAATTAAAAAACTCTGATAAATACAATCATCAGAGTTTTTTTTGTTTTGAATCCTTACGAAATTCTTCCGATTTTCCGAAATCTCCCTTACACGATCTTGTACAAGGCGAATTTCCAAAATCTTTTTTGATTTCTAAAATTTCTTCTTTCTTTTATTTTCCTTTTGTTCTAAACCAGCTTAAAAATTAAAATATATTTTTGGTCAAAACACTGGTAAATCGTCTCAATTTCGGAAAGATTTATTTTGGTATTTTTATGTGAAAAATGTGATATTTCATCAATGTTGACTAGGGTTTAATCATTTTTTCCAATTTGGATAATCAATCAAATGAACTAGCTCTTCAAGAACAATCCGTAAGTCATCCTTTAGTTTATCCACATCTGGTTTTTTTGCACTATATCTTCTATTGTGCGCACTCATATCTCCCATCTTTTTTAAACTCGTAAGGCTGTCTTTTGCATTTCTGCTAATATTCCATATAGTTTCAGCTCTAAAATGATCAATTAGATCACTTAAAAAATAAAAATGCCCACTGCTTCCATTTTTTATTTTGGAAGAAATTTTAAACCTTTCAAATGACTCAATGATCAAAACTTCTAGAAGTTTTCTTGTCATTACTGAACAAGCATCATACAACCCTTGATCATAACAAGAAGCAGCTTGTTTAGCAATTGTTTTTAAGTAATCTCTTGTATTATCAAACAATTCCAGAGGAAAATAACTATTTGTTGGAACAATAAGCTTTGGAACATTCATCAATTCATCTATCCCAATCTTTTTCGTTCTTTCCAAATGATATAAGCCCTTTTGGAGAACAAATTTCGTAAGTTTTCCTCTAACTTTTTTTGAATTATTTTTCAAATACTGCGGAATATTAGAATATTTAGATGTTTTTAATTGATCGAAATAATTTTCTATTTCCTTAGGTGAACATCCTTCATTTCCCATGATAGATGTATGAAAATAAACAAAATAATCAATTTTTTGACTAGCAGAAAGACTATCAAAATCATTAATTTGATTAACAAATACTTCTAAAGTCATACTCATAAATTACTCTTTTTGTTTTGAATGCCAAGCCTTAACTTCATTAAGACCTTTTGTTGTTATTTCAATGTTTGATTTATCAGTACTCAACCATTTTTTTCTTGTTTTTGTATTATTTAAGCTTGCCAACATATTTTCAGGAAGTTTATGATTGACTGCATCGTAACAAGTAAATAAATGGTCTAAGCTAATTTCTTTGATATTAAGAATTTTGGACAAATAATAAGTAAAAAGCAAATTTCTCTCATTATCACTTTTTGGATTATACTCTTTAATAAAATCAACCAAACTTTTTCCCCCTTCAGGATAGAAATCAATATTTGCAAGTACTTTCGGCTTGTTGCCACTTGTCCCCTTTTTCTTGTTATTTTCTTTTTCTAAGGAATTTTCAGAAGCATTTTCCTTTTTTGATTTAGAAGTAGCTCTAACTTTAATTGATCCACTTGTACGACCAATTATTTCTTTTGCTTTTTCAATCCCTTTTTCAACAATAGAAAAGTCATCATTATTAATTGGATTAACATATCTATTTGTCACTGCATTTTTAATTGATGAGCCTAAATTACCTACTCTAGTATCAGTCCTTCTACCAGATTCCTCATACATATTTAAAATATCTTTCCTTGTAAATGTTTCATGTCCAAAATCTGAAGCATAAAATGCATAAACTATTATCCATTCCGATTCAGAAGAAGGTAAATTATTCATAACAATATATTTCATTGCAGGAAATTCTTCTTTCTCCGATGAAGTCAATATTTCTTTTTCATTACTTTGAATACTTTCGGGAGAACCTTTCTCATCAACAATTTCAGCATCAGAAAAAAGTTCCTCTGCATTTTCAATCAAATCATTAGGATTATTAGGAACATTATTGATTCCTTTTAGCATTTTTACACCAGCGGCATCTCTTAAAATACTAGTTACCTCTTTACCAACATTATCGCTAAAAGAAGCTTCAATTATTCTATCAGTTGCTGTTTCATGAAAACGAAATGTATTTATTCCTTTTTCTTCATTTGAAGATACAATACCCCCATTTACTTTTGGTGTTCCACAATAAATACAACCAATAGAATCTTTTTCCAAAAGAGAATTACACGATTTACACCTAATTTGAGTTAGACAAGCACCGCAAAAATATGAAACTATTTGTGGTAGTAATTTTGAACAATTTGGACAATTGTGCTGTAAATTTTCTTCCATCATTCTATGAAAAATTTGTTAGTTAATGATTATCAATTAAATATTTCATGTGAATTTAAATAATTTATTTGAAATATCTAAACCTCAACTTCCCCTGTAAGCTATTTATTGTCAAAAAAATGAATAAACCATAGAATTATTCTTGTGATGATTTAATTTGCTGAATTACATCATAAAATGAATCTTTCTCACTTAAATCAAAATTAATGGTTAAATCTAATCCAAATTGTTCAGACCACAGCTTAATTCCAATCAATGCAATTCCCCAACATGGTGTATCAGGAGATAAATTCATTTGTTCTAATGCCGTAACTAATCTATCTTCTACGTTTGGATGTATTTTACCAGTCGTTTCAGGTTTAAAATATAACATTGCTAAAATCCCGATTGTAACACCTATTGTAGTACCTAATTCATTTATCTTCGTAGGATGAATACCTTTTTTTATTAATTCAATTGCTTCAAAATCTGCTTCTTTTTCAAATTCAATAAAATGTGAATCCTCAAATGTATTAGAGTTTATTTCATCAATATGTCGAATAGCATGAATATATTCATGACACAATATAAACATCACAGCATGTGTATAAAATATATTTGGTTGTTCAATATAATCTCTTTCTTCTGCTAGATATATTTCAGGATTTGGAAGGTTCTCTTTATCCCATGGAACGAAATCCACAATTAATGATTTACCATAATTAAAAACCTCATACGCTTTCTCAATTCTTTCTGGATCAATTTTGTATTTTTCAAAACCAGCCGCCTTATTAACTCTTGGAAAATCAATTAGCTGTAAATATAACGTATATACAGAATGAGAAATGCACCATAAATATGAAAGAAATGTCTCATGAAATTCAATTACCTTATCAACATTTCTAATATGTGGTGTAAATGTAATTTTTTCTTCACCATAATATATGTTTAGTTTATTGGAAAGCCCATGCTTTCTTATAGCATTTTCAAGTTCATTTCTAAAATCTGGATGCGTAAAGTGAAACATATAAATATTCAATTTATGCAGAATCCTTATTGGTTGTGTACCAAAATGCTTTGATTTATCATAATGATTTATTAATCCTTTGCTTTGAAACATCCATTCCATAGTTATTTTGTTTTCTCAAATATAAAATTATCTTTTCATATTTGCCTTGCCAAATTTTAGCATTACAAGCCTCTTTGACTTATCATAAATAAATACATTATTTTCAGCAGACACTCTCACTCCTTTATTGAATTTGAAATCATCTGAAAATAAGTCATCAGTGAAAGATAATTCACAATCAAAATAGACGCTGTCCATTTTTTGTTCGTTTTCGGAAAAGGAAGAGACCTTTTTGATCTCCAGATTCTGAATCTCAACTTTGTTTTCAAGCATTCCTTTTAAATCATAGTCTACCTGCTCTACTATTGTTCTTTTGGAACAGGAAAGCATTGTTATTGCCATCAAAATTTGAAGAAATACACCTTTTTTCATTCTGAATCTGTATTAAAATTAAACGGCATATTTCTGAATGACTTTTGATTTTCTTCGTTGGTCGCCTCAATAATCAGAAATATTCCCTGCTTTTTGATATTGGTATTTACCAGCTTCTTATACAGTTCCGAATCTTTGTTTATTTCTTCCTTCATCAAAAAATCCTCTTTCAGAAAATAATAATCGGCAAAAGAGTTTTTGAATGCATAAAAATTATTTTCTAAATAGCTGAGAATATCAACATTTCTTAACATTTTTTTATTTTCAACTTTTCTAAAACCCCCTTCTCCATCATAATAATAGAGTTGAAGGCGGAAAGAAAATGGAGATTTGAAATATTTGATATTTGCTATTTTAAAATCCTTGATTTGATTATCCCCACCTTCATATATTTTATTTCCATCATAATAAACAGAGTTTTCTTGCTTAACATATTTTGGAGGCAAAATACCATCAACACCTCGTCTGTTTTTAATTGTTATCGAATCTTTGATATTATATGGTAGCCCTTTATCTAATGTAATATGAATCACATATTCTTTTGGAATTTTTCCGTCTGTATAGGATATGTTGTTTTGAGGTTGATTAATAATATTTGACTGTTCTTTTGTCTCAGAAGTCTTGTCTTTTTCTGTTGGTTCCAAAGAATCAGACAAAGGAAAATCCTTAATATCCATTTGAGAATCAAATCCTGATTCTTCAAGGGCGTAGGACTCTGTGAATTTGCCTGTTTTTATGTTAATATTTTCCTGTTTTACCAATCCTCTGTCCTTAGAATAGTATTCAACTGTTTTTTCAGGAAATTGATGTCTCCCTGACATTTGTCGTTCGATAACAAGAAGTTTTTCTTTTGATTCTTCCCAATAACACAGACCATAATAAATAGTTCCGCTCTCATCCGCATAGCTCCATTTGGTTGTTCCTATTGAGGTAGGGAGCTTGAAATAAATATTATTTTTTCCGAAAGTGTATTCTTCCCCTCCTGAATCAATTGAAGCTCCATCTTTTGTTCTAATCAATGAAATTTCATCATTCCCGATCTCAAAGAGCTTAGCACTCGGCTCTGAGTTCATGAGTCCGATTTCAAGGGATGTTCCGACAAGATGATTTGAAATTTTGAAATAATTAACCCTGAAAAAGTCTTCTGAATTTGTTTTGGATTTCAGAGAAACGAAGTTGTTTTTGACTGGAAAAATCCATTGTTCCAGTTTTTCTGTTACTTGTCCCTTTACGTCTTGACAAAAAACCGTCAAACTCAATAAAAGAAGGAAAAAGCCATAATTGTTTTTCATATCGTTACTGTTTTAATCTTCAATGATGCAATGAAGTCTATCGTAAAACAGCTTTTCTAAGAAAAAAGAAAAGCAAGTGGTTCTCACATGCTTTTAGTTCTGAAGGCTCGGCAAAGCCTATGTTACATAAAAACAGGATAAGCCACTTGCCCTATAGGGACAAGCGCACTGAAACTGTTTGCGTTTTGTAACATTTAAGAATTTTGCCGATTCACAGAACAAAAGCAAAAGTTTTACACTTTTATTTTCCGATAAAATTTGAACTGCAAAGATAGAAATTTTTCTAATTTCTTTCTCTGTTTCGCTTCAGTAAAAAGATTTTCAAGGATTTGACATTTTTTCTTTGATTCTCCTTGTCTTCTTTTAAAAAGCACAAAGTAGGTCAACAACGACCTACTTGACTATTTTTTGATATCTATTCATTCTGAAAATTTGCTTCAAACCCTCGACATATTGTATTCGAACTTTATGAGTGAATTCGATTGTATTTTTATCAAATTTGAATCCAAAGTCAGAGTTCAACGCATTATCAAATTGCTTAAGTTTTTTTGACTTATCGCTTGAGGACAATAAGCCCTTGTCAATTCCTTTCTTTAATAAAAATTCAATCTTATCCCTACCAAACTCATAAATGAGATATCTCTTCATAAAAACTTCAAAGCCTTTCAAGCCTTTTAAATCAGGATATTCTAACAGTGATTTTTTATGAATTTTATTATACATATCAAACCACAATTTAAGAGCCTTTTTACAGTTTTCTGCTTCAAATAAATCTTTAACCCTTAAGTCTGGAATTTTCAAGATTTTTGAAGGATTTGATTGCATCATAAATTCATACCTAACCAAATTATGGAAAGTATCAATAAATGAAGTATCCTCCTGAATAAGTTTTTTATTTTTTGTAGCAAACTCTTTTATCTTATCATAAAAAACTAAGTTTCTTCTTCCACTATTTGAATAAAATCTCAGAGTAGTTCTTTTTGACGTATCCCGCTGAAAATATTTCAAATAATATAGTCCAAGAAAGTAATCTGAAACTTCGTTTTCCAATTCAAAATTTGCAGCAATATCAAGTCTTCTTACCCGAGCATTTCTCAGATCAACACCTAGTTCATCACTCAATAACATAATAGCAATTGGAAAAGACCTGAAATCAAAATTTTCAATATTGTTATTATTCAAATATTTGGGAATGCTTCCATCAATTTTAATCATTTCATCATTGATAAATACTGCCATATTTCTAATCATTCCTGTTGGCTTAAAATTTCCCCTGACATATTTATCAGCAGGCATCAAGTTCTTTTTAATTTCATCAGTATTCCAAGGGGTTTCAGCGTCTTTTCGATATAATGTTAGAGCATTAGTATCAAACATAATTTATTTATTTTTTGAGGTAAACAAAAGTCAAACAGCAAAATTGACCTGTATTAATACTCTTCTTCTTTCCTTTTTCGGAATATTAATACGCTTTTTATTTAAAATCAAATAATTTTGCCGAGGCTTTTGATAATGGTAATTTTTAATTTCTGAAAAGAGAAATGATTTTCTCTGTTTTTACTAAATTTTCTTTGGTTTTTGGTTATTTGCTTCAGTTTTTATCTCTTCAAGTGTTTTGACTTTTATTGCCGTCAACCATTCGTCAATCTCAGATTTTCTGAAGAAAATACTATTCCCTCCAGGTGTTTTGTAGTGTGGAATTTTCCTTTTGCTTGTCAATTTGTAGATATATGATTTTTCATAACCCGTGTAACTACAAAACTCATTGAGATTCAAGATTTCTTTTTGATTTCTCAATAGTTCTCTAACTTCTAAAAGAATATCAATGAAAGTTTCTTTTTTCATAATTTAATCTGCTAATATGTTTGGTAATTTATTGATGGCTTTGGTTTTTGAAAGTTCAGCGGTTCTGACATAGATTTGAGTTTGTCTCAAATCCTTATGTCCTAAAAGTGATGAAACCATATTGATTCCAACTTCTGCAAAAACCAAGGATGTAGCAAAAGTATGTCTTGCACAATGCCAAGTGATATGCTTCTCAATTTCAGCTTTTTCGACCCATTTCTTCAAAATACCTAAACAACCTGTATGAGAGGGCAAATCAAAAACGAGAGACTTCCCTTGACATCTTTCTCCCAAGAGCTTAATAGCATTGTCGTGAAGAGGCATAACTACCTTTTCCTTTGTTTTGACTTGAACAATTGAAAGAATGTTTTCATTATTGATGTTGCTCCATTTAAGTATCTTGACATCGCAAAAACGTAGACCTGTCAAACAACTGAAAAGAAAGGCTCTTTTAACACTTGAGTTTGAACATTCTGTCATAGACAATAAAAATGCTTCTTCCGATGTGAGGATATCTTTTTCAGCGGAAACTCCTTTTGAATTTTTGATATTTAAAGCAGGATTCGTTTTAAAATACTTGGAAATTGTAGCCTCTTTAATAATTCTTTTCAGTTTTTTGAAATAGTTAAACGGAGTACTACCATTCAATGTTGAATCCAAATAATCTTTGAAAGAAATCAAAAATTCCTCATCAATTTCAGAGCAAGGTAATTTTTTCTTTTTTCTGAAAGTTTTGAGTTTTGCAATCATTGATTTGAATGTACGCATCTCACTGTGTTGAGCTTTTCTTTCAATAAATTCATCACAGTATTCAAAAAAATCTTTTTCTGTTTGATATCCTTTCTCATATAAAATCATCAATACCTTTTAATTCAATGTTTGCTACAATTTTTTTGACTGCTTCTTTCCTTTCCTTATTGATTTCCCTTTCAAGAGGCGTTTTGGGATATTTGTAGTATCGAATATCCAGCATTTTCTTTTTTCGAGTCCCATTCTTGTGAATGTCCAACTGAATTCCGATCCAATTACCTTTCAGATCTATTTCACGTACTTTAATAGTCATACTTATAAATTTTTATATATCAGCTTTATAACAGATGTTCAAAAAAAGAATCGGATTTTTAACAGATTTTAACAAACATTATAAATATTTACGAAAATCTTCCGAATACAAGTATGAGGAGGAGGTCAAACAAAGGAAATCAGAATCAAGGAATCTTTGATTTTTCTAAGTATTCTCTGAAAATTTATGCTCAAATTTTGTGAAAAGTGTTTCCCCTACGGGCTACTTAAAGAGATTCATTTTTTGGATCTCTTTTTTTATTTCCCTTAATCGTGAATTACTACATTCTGTCTTTTTAACTCCTGAAATTATTTATTAGACAACATTAAATGAAACCAAAAATATATATTCAAAATAGGGGAATAATTAAGTTTTATTTAAAAAAATAAGATAAAATGCTTTTTCAATAAAAACGGTGACCTTGAGATCCAAGCCACCGTTTCTTTTTATGATTTAAATTTACTTTTTACTTAAAGCCTCATCGTATCTTCTGCTGATTTCTTTCCAGTTGGTCACGTTCCAGATTGCTGTCAGATAATCTGCTCTTTTGTTTTGGTATTTCAAATAATAAGCATGTTCCCACACATCAATCCCAAAAATCGGAGTTCCTTTTTCTTCTACGACATCCATTAAGGGATTGTCCTGATTTGGTGTTGATGAAACAAACAGCTTTCCATTTTTATCTACGGATAGCCAAGCCCATCCGGAACCGAAACGATCTGCTCCTGCCTTGCTCATTTTCTCTTTAAAAGCATCCATGTTTCCAAAAGCTTCATTAATGGCTTTCGCCAACTTTGCAGACGGCTGTGTATTTTTTTCAGGAGTAAGAACCGTCCAAAACAGCTCGTGATTATAATGTCCACCTGCATTGTTTCTCACCGCCGGACTCAATTTTGAAATACTCGATAAAATCTGGAACAACGTCTGTTTTTCCTGAGGCGTTCCTGCAATCGCCTTATTTAAATTACTTACATAAGCCGCCGCATGCTTTGAATAGTGAATTTCCATCGTCTGCGCATCAATATTTCCTTCCAGCGCATTGTAAGCGTAGGGTAAAGGAGTCTGCTTGAATTGCGCAAAAGCAAACTGTGCTGCAAATACTGCTCCTAGAGCTGCTATTTTCAAAACCTTCATAATATTTTGTTTTATGGTTTAACTTGTTAGAGGGGAAGTTAGGAGATAGAGGCTAAAGTTTTTTGCATGCTTCCAGCCCCCTGCTTCCATCTTTTCCCCTTATTTCAACAATTTTCTGATATCTTCAATCAAAATTTCTCTGTCCGGATGATATTTTCCTGTCAGTTTTGGGGTTTTCCCTTCAGGATCTTCATAATTCAATCCTGAATAATATAGAATCGGCATATTGTCTTTGTTATACCTGCAACGGATATTTCCATCCTTATCGACAAGCGCGATCATCCCGCTGTGATTGAGACTTTCGCTTTTATCTTCTTCATCACCAACATAGATATTAAACTTATCTGCAAGATCTCCAATATACGTCCTGTCACCTGTCAGAAAATGCCAGTTCGGGGATTTTACACCAATTCTTTTCGCATGCTCTTTCAGCAATTCCGGAGTATCATTTTCAGGATCTATGGTGATTGAGATGATCCCAAAATCCGGATTGTTGATCTCTTCTTCGATAGCTCTCATGTTGGTATTCATTATCGGGCAGATCGTTGGGCACCTGCTGAAGAAAAACTCTACCAGATACACTTTACCAAGCATGTCTTTGTTGGTAATTTTCTTGCTGTTTTGGTCCGTTAACTCAAAATCAGGAACCTTCATCACTGTATAAAGGTTTTTTTTGAAATATCCCATTCCTACCCCGATGCCTAAAAAGAGCAAAGCAATAACTATAATGGGGATAATTACTTTACTTTTTGCGTTGCCTGGATTTTTATTTTTGGACATATTTCTCAGGATTTTTTTTGAATTCATCTTTACAGTAAGTACTGCAAAAACCATACGTTTTGTTTTTATATATTGCCGTATCTTTCATATCTGCTTCCGTTTTCATGTGGCAAATAGGGTCTTCCGCATTGGCAAATCTCACTTTATCTGATGTTGATGATACTGATTTCTTTTTATGTTTTACTTTTGGCGTTTCCTGGGCACAAGCCATTAAAGAAACAGACAATAATGTCGTTAAGATAATTTTTGATTTCATTTTGATTACATTGAATTAATGTTACGAATGATTTATTTTAAACTAATGCATAGTTTAATAAGGAAAACGGCTTTAAAATAAAGCAAAGTCTTCCTAAGATTATTTCAACCTTAAAGATTAAAATAGATTAAAATTTTTCAGTTTTAAATCAAGCTAAAGGCGGATGGAATATTTTGGAAAAATAATCTGAAGTATGAAAATTGATATAATCCGAATGTAAACTTTTTAGTGAAATATCAGATAGATTTGCATTTGAAAAGAAAAGAACTTCATTAGATAAAAAAACATCTAATCCGGTAATTTTTATCGTCTGATTATTGTTGGATTGCTTTTCTGTCTTGGCCAATTCTTTTTCAACGTAGCATTTTCCTTTACAGGTAGATTGAGGAATACTTCTATTTTCGCAAAGATTTTTTACGATGTAATCATAATTAACCACATAATTCATCAATGGCAAAACAGGTCGAATTGCAATGGTAAAAATGATGAATATGGAAATAAAAAGTCTCAATTTTCAATTTTGTAGTACAAATATACTACTCAAAATTGTTTTTGATTCATTTATGATGAAAGTCATTGATTTTCTAATTACGCAGTTTTTTTCCAATGAACCTTCTCAAGGTTTAAAACCCTGACAAGGTTTTTTTCTACAAATTAGTCAGATTGCGAAAAATATTTAACTCAAAATTTCATCCTCTGAATCCTCACCGCATTTAAAATAGCCAACAACGCAACCCCGACGTCCGCAAAAACGGCTTCCCACATGGTCGCAATTCCACCTGCGCCCAAAGCCAAAACTATACCTTTGACAGCAAAAGCCAGAATAATATTTTGCCAGACTATTTTTTTAGTTTGCTTTCCGATATTGATGGCCATTGGGATTTTGCTTGGCTTATCATCTTGGATCACAACATCCGCAGTTTCAATTGTGGCATCACTTCCTAATCCTCCCATGGCAATTCCTACATCACTTAAAGCTACTACCGGAGCGTCATTCACACCATCTCCCACAAAAGCAACAGTCTGGCTTTTTGCTTTAATTTCTTTGATTTTATTCACTTTATCTTCAGGAAGTAAATCCCCAAAAGCATTAGAAATTCCTAATGTATCGGCAACATGTTTCACCACCGAGGTTTTATCGCCACTGAGCATGGTGGTTTTTATCTGCAGTCTTTTTAATAAATTGATCGTCAATTGAGCATCAGCTTTGATACTGTCAGCAATCGTAAGGTAACCGGCAAATTTTTTATCATAAGCCACAGCAATTAAAGTGTAGACCTGGTTTTCTGCTTCAATATCATAATTAATATTAAATTTATCCATCAATTTAAAGTTTCCGACTAATAATTCTTTTCCGCTGATCATAGCTTTTAAGCCATAACCCGCAATTTCTTCCACATTTTCCAACTCAATAGAATGATCAATTTCTCCTACATAATCATGAATGGCTGTTGCAACAGGATGTGAACTTTTACCCTCCAAAACGTTGACGAATTTCAGGATTTCTTCTTTATTAAATTCATTGTTAAAATTAACTTCCTGAACTTTAAAGACACCTTCTGTCATGGTCCCGGTTTTATCCATTACCACATTTTGAACATTCGCTAAGACATCTAAAAAATTACTTCCTTTAAATAAAATCCCATTCCGGCTTCCGGCTCCGATTCCACCAAAGTATCCTAAAGGAATGGAAATAACCAAAGCACACGGACATGAAATAACCAGGAAAATCAAAGCTCTGTACAGCCAGTCTTTAAATTCATAATTTTCAACAAAAAAGTACGGCAATAGTGTAATTCCGATGGCAAGAAATACAACAATCGGGGTATAAATTTTTGCAAATTTTCTAATAAATAATTCTGTGGGAGCTTTCTGGGCTGTTGCGTTCTGAACCAGCTCTAAAATTTTGCTCAACTTACTGTCTTTATAAGCTGTCGTTACTTTCACCTGGCTCAGCGTATTCAGATTAATCATTCCTGCCAAAACGGCTTCTCCTTTTGTTTTAGTATCAGGTTTGCTCTCCCCTGTCAGTGCCGAAGTATTAAATGAAGCTGTTTCAGATAACAATTCCCCATCCAACCCCAGTTTTTCCCCGGATTTTAATTGAATAACCTCTCCAATCTGCACTGTTTCTGCTTTTACAGACTGTGGTTTTCCGTCTTTTACGACTGTAACCTCATCTGGCCGCTGATCGAGAAGAGATTTGATATTGCTTTTTGCTCTGGTGACCGCTATTGCCTGAAAAACTTCTCCCACAGAATAGAAAAGCATCACAGCAACCCCTTCAGGGTATTCGCCAATCGCAAAAGCTCCGACCGTCGCGATTCCCATTAAGAAAAATTCTGAGAAAACATCTCCGTTAATGATACTTCCATAGGCTTCTTTTAAAACCGGCAATCCCACCGGAATATAAGCAATCAAATACCAAACAAGACGGATCCAGCCGGCAAACCAATCGGGGTTTATAAAATTATCTAAAGCGATTCCTATCAGCAAAAGGACAAAAGAAACAATAGCCGGAAGAAACATCTGAAAGGTTGATTTATCTCCCGTTTCATGCGAGTGTTCGTGATTGTGGCCTTCGTGACTATGATTTTGTTCTTTCTTTGGTTTTGTACTGCAGCATTCTTCCATAACTTAAATTTTAAACAAATTTAAATGTAAACAGAATGCAACACTATTGCAAACTTACAGGCAGTTTTCACAGATCCCTTTTGCAAAAAGTCTTATTTCATCAATTCTGAAATCGGTCTGGATGTTTTCCGGAAAAGAAATATTTTCCTTGCAAGTGGTTTGTTTACAGATTTTACAATAAAAGTGGAGATGCCAGTCTTTGTGCGTATTTTCGTCACAGCCGTCGTGACATAGCTTGTATTTTGTGGTTGTATTTTCCTGAATACTGTGAACGATCCCTTTTTCTTCAAAGGTTTTCAATGTTCTGTAAATCGTTGTTCTATCAGCATTATCAAAATAATTCTCAATTTCAGACAAAGATAAAGCCGCTTCCTGAGAACTCAAAAAGTCATACACCAAAATCCTCATACTGGTGGGTTTTGTGTTTTTGTGGATAAGCTTATTTTCGATGTCTTTTTTCATAATTTAAGAATTCTTTGAAAAAATTTTGAATTTCGATACTTAGAACTCCGAGGAGAAGATCTTATTTAATGTAAATATACTTTAAAATGTATAAAATATGTTATCTCCTATGGAATAACTATCCTATTGTCGAATCCGTAAAAGTTTTAAAAATACAAGTTACAAGTTTTACCGATTTACAAAAAACACTAAAAGGTGATAAAATTCACATAAACATTACAAATAAGTCTTTCTATAGTGAAGTAAAAAGTATATTTTCGCAAAAAATTTTTAATCAATTCAAAACTTTATGAGAACAAAATTAATGTCGATAGCCATTTTAGCTTCATCTTTTTCCTTTGCACAAACTTGGAATCTGACAGGAAATACAGGAATTAACTCAACAACTGATTTTTTAGGTACAACTGATGCTAAAGACCTTATATTAAAAACAGGTAATATAGAAAGAATGAACATCAATTCTGTTGGAAAAATTACTTTAAAACAACAATCGGATTTGGATCTTTCTTTTGAAACATTTGGTCGCCTGCAATTTAATACCGATACCACTTCTGACGGTATGCACATTTTTAATAACAAACAAATGATGGCTGGTGCAGATGTTGTATGGATCAGTTCCGCATACCAGCCTAATGATACAGGTCTGCTAAGTATTTCCTCGCCTCCTACTGCTGGAGATTGGTCCAAACCCGTATTTTCTGTACGCTCAAATGGTAAAGTCTTTATGGGAGTAAGATTAAATTTCTCTCCAACTTGCAGTGATTGTGGTGAATACAGATTATTCGTTCAGGATGGAATAAGAACAGAGAAGATAAAAGTCGATATAGCATCTGCAAATAACTGGGCAGATTACGTTTTCAAGAAAGACTATAAACTTCGAACCTTAGAAGAGGTTGAAAAACATATTACCGAAAAAGGACATTTACCTAATATACCAGCTGCTGATGAGATTGTAAAAAATGGAATTAATCTTGCGGAAATGGATGCTAAACTTTTAGAAAAGATCGAGGAATTGACCCTTTATTCTATTGAACAAAATAAAAAAATACAAAATCAAACTGAGAAGATTGAGAAATTAGAAAAAAAACTAAATCAACTTCTTTCCGAAAAAAAATAAAACCATGAAAAGAAAAATACTATCCCTATTTTCTTTATTGATAGGGTTTCTGGGCTTTTCTCAAACTGAAGTTTATTTCAAATACGACGAAGCCGGAAATCAAAGATATAGAGGGACAAACGCAACGGGAAAAACTGCGCCAGAAGAAATAAAGAAAGTTGAAGAAATAAAAACAGCTGCGTTAGTAAAGCAAGATCCAGTAATTGATGAAAAAACTTTCTGGAAGCAGATCAGACTGTATCCTGTTCCTGTAAATGATTATCTTACGATTGATTGGACTGAAGAAGTTGACGGCCTTATTCAATCTGTTTCACTTTATCAGCATAGCACCGTTCACTGGAAATTCCAGCAGCAGAATATTCCTGATCTTAATAGGAAGCTGAAAATCAATATGACGGGGTATGAATGGGGTATTTACGTTCTCCATTTTACGTTAAAAGACGGAAGGGTTTTCAGCAGAAACATTACAAAACGATAAAAACTTTTAACCAACAAATAATTATTAACGAAATGAAAATTAAATTATTTTCATCATTTATACTGTCGTTATGTTCAGTATTGGGCTTATCACAGACCATACTGTATCAGGCAGAAAGTACTACACGAACGGTCCAAGATCCGCAGACGATAGTGATTGAAAAAGGCTTTGTAGCAGCAGGAAATATATCGAATCCTTTTGTAGCTAAGATTGGGCCCGCCACCGAAAATCCAGGCGGAGGACCAACTGATTCGAATGCTGGGACTAATAATCCCACAGGAACATCTGCTCCTGTAGGACAAAGTTTTCATGATACCAAAGGAAATATTGATGTAAATGGAGCCGGACAGCTTCAGTTTACCCTGCCTATTACTTTACCTCCCGGAGTCAAAAATGTAGTACCTCAGATCAGCCTTATATACACTAGCGGCTCAGGAAACGGAATTGCAGGTTATGGCTGGAATATTTCAGGAATTACCTCTATTTCAAGAGTTGGAAAAAACATTGAAAAAGACGGCGAAACAAGGGGCGTTCAGATGGATTATTCTGATTATTACAGCTTCAATGGGCAAAGACTAATTCTAAAGTCTGGAGAATACGGAAAAGACGGAGCACAATATGTAACGGAGAAATATTCCAATATTAAAATTAAATCTGTAGGTACATATCCTGTCAATGGACAAGATGCAGGTCCTGCACATTTCGAGGTAACTTTTGAAGATGGGTCCCAAGCCTGGTACGGAGCTTATGTAGCAGGTTCCAGGACTAATCCAAATATTACGACACCCTTAGAATATAATATTGTAAAGTGGAAAGATGCACAAGGCAACTACATTTCATACGGCTACCAGGCTGCCGGAAATAACGGCGGTTTTAGAACTGTAACTAATATTGTAAGGATAGAATCTATCGGGTGGGGTGGAAATGAAACATTGAATAAGCCACATTTCAATTTCATAGAGTTCCTGTATGCTGATAGACTTTTACCGGAACAATCACACGCAAAAGGGATTACATTTATCCAGGATAAACTTTTATCCAGCATAAAAATTACATCAAATGCACAACCTTACAGAAACTATATCATTGATTACAAAAAAGATACTAATGGTACAGATTATCAGTTTGTAAATAAAATTACTGAATACAATGGTGCAAATGAAGCAGCAAATCCTGTCGTTTTTGATTATGAAAAATCAAATTTAGGAGGCTGGAAATCAACAAACTATGATTACACTGAAGATCATAAAGTACTGGGTGATTTCGATGGAGACGGAAAAGTGGATATGTTTAAATATTCCAATTCCGTTAATTATTGTAAAACGTATAATACGCAGCATCCTCTTAATCCCACTGCCAATGAAAATGAAATTTCTTATACCGATTATGGCGATTCGAAATGTGTCGAATGGGTGAATGAGCCTGCAGGGTTTTATCTTTTCAAAAATATTTTCGATGAAAATAAGCCTGAAAAAATACTTGTTGCTTCTGATATTACCAAAGAATCTTTGGATAATGCCTTATCCATTGTGGTAAAGGACAATAATAATATTGTTAATTCTAAACAAAGTATTGTCATTATCAAAAAAAACAAGGTAGGCACAACACAGGCCTATGACATGGACTTCCGAGTGTATACTTTTTCTGACAATAATACCCTGGATTTTCAGTTTAATAAAGCTATACCTTACAGCCAATATGCGATAGACCCTATATATTCTTTTAATAATAACACTACTATTGAAAGCCAAACAAAGGAAGTTGACATCAATGGAGACGGGCTATCCGAGCTAATTATAGGCCTTAAGGACAGAATTTGTTTCAGCGGACCTATAGATCCGGAAATTGATCCTGATGGAATATTGCCAGGCGGAGGCACCACCTGTAATACTACCTACAGGTACTTAAGAATAAGCCTGGATAAAAATGTAAGCAATGATAATTCTTTTGCCTCATTCACATTATCACCTGTAAGTACTCCTGCATTAAATAATTACTTAGTAGGGGATTTTGATGGTGACAGCCAGACGGATTTCCTTAAGCTAAACAGTGGATTGCCAATTCTTGTAAAGTTAAAAGATGACGGTCAAAACGTTATTGTTGAGGAATCCGGCATGAGTAATATTCCAATTACCGGAGTTTGGGCAAGCTCAGTTTTAGGCGATTATAACGGTGATGGCAAAACGGACATTATGATTCCTACGGGATATAATTCTTCTGACTGGAGAATGTACTCTTCAACAGGAATAGGTTTCGTGGAGAAATATTACAGCAACTTCTGCTATTTCCAATCTTCTCAAAACGACCCTAACAATTATGTCCCATGGTTTTCATACCAAAGAACGTATGTTGCACAGGATATGAACAGAGATGGGAAATCAGATTTTATTGAGTTTTTCTCTCTGGTTCAGATCGCACAAAATGGGAATGCCCAATCCAGATTCTTAGTTAATCTGTATGAAAATAAGGGTTATAAAAGTAGTTCTACCAAGATAGAATTCCAGAAGAAAAAGCTAATTAATTACACAAATGCCAATACTCCTGTTAATTTTCCACTTATTGAAAACTACAGAGGTTATCCATACTGGTACAATACAAACAACACGTATTATAGAACAAGTATGGAGCAGCTTACCTGGTCTACCGTAGCAGAACATTATACCCCGATATTTGGTAACTTCAGGGTAAATATGGCAGATGAAAACATCCTTGTTTTCCAGAAAAGCAAGCTTTTCAAATTCAATTATTATGATGTTTCCAGGGAAGCAAGAATTAAAACCATTACACAGGCAAATATAACTACTGAAATTGAGTATAAAGAACTTGATCCTTCTATTGACGCAAACTTCTATAAATCGGTAAAAAAAGAGCAGTATCCTTATATGGAGCTTAATAAGGTTTATCAGACAGCTGCAGTTTATCAGCTTAGGAATTCCGGAAGAAAGCAGGATTTCAGATATAGAGGATTTGTTTCACATTTTGAAGGAAAAGGAGTAATTGGTTTCCGCCAGACAGCACGCTCTTCCTGGTATGCGGACGGATTTGAAAATACTAAAATCTGGTCAGGAATTGAAACTGATCCACTGAACGATGCCGCCACAGTAAAAGAATGGTCTATCAGAACCAACGACGAAACCAAAATTTTCCCCACAGACCTTTCTGAAACCAACACACAGCTTTTAAGTTTAAAGTCTACAATTTACCAAACGGACAAGTTACTTAATGGGCAGATCGTAACAACAATTGCTAATGCCGATAAACCTAAAATTGTTACAGCAACAGTTCCAAAATCAACTCGGATAAAAGACTTTTTAACAAATACTGTTACAACAAGCACCATCTCTTATGGAGATCATTATCTCCCGTCACAGAGTGTTTCCAATGTTAATGATAATTATGCTGTAAATATTTCCACTTTTGAATATTTGCATAACATAAACGGAACCGGACCTGATTATTATGTAGGACGTCCAAAAAACAAAACAGATGTAGTGCAGGCTTATGGAGACACAAAAACTACCAGAGAAGAGCTTGTTTATGAGAATAATCTTCTAAAAACCCTTAAAACCTGGAACAGGGATAATACAGGATTCCTGCAGGAAACTTACAATTATGACGGCTTCGGGAATATTATTCTGGAAACAGTAAGCAACAGCATTGATACTCAGATGCAAACCAATCAGTCTGAATATGATCCAAAAGGAAGATTTGTCATAAAGAAAACCGACAATCTTGGATTAATTACAAACATCACCCATAATGATGATGGGCAAGTTCTAACGCAAACAGACCCATTAGGAAATACCTTAGTCAACACCTATGATCCATGGGGTAAAATCTTAAAGTCCAAAAGTAATCTGGATGGAACTACGACCTATGAGTACATCAAGGACTCTTATGGCAATACCGTTTTAGTGCAATATGATGCAGATGGTAATATTTCCAAAAAGTTTATAAATAAACTGGGGTTAGAATACAGAACCACTACAAAAGGTTTTGGGCAGGGACAATTCATTTCAAAAGATATCGAATACGATATTCTGGGAAGAAAATATAGAGAATCTGAACCTTATTTTGATGGCCTGGCAGCCAGCTCATGGAATGTCATTGAGTACGATGACACCGTATTTCCTACTAAAATTAAAACTACAACATTCAACGGGAAACAACTCGAAAGCAGTTCCCTTGGCTTGGTTACAACCATCAAGGAACTAAACGGATATTCAAGAATAACAACCAAAACAGCCGATGCTTTAGGAAATATAGTTTCCAGTACGGATAAAGGAGGAACAATTATCTTCTCATATAATGCAGCCGGCGAGCAGATCAAGGCACAATATGCGGAAAATAGTGTTACGACAAAATATGACGCATGGGGAAGGAAATCAGAACTTAATGATCCTTCAAATGGCACTTATAAATATGAGTATGATGGCCTGGGCCAGCCAAAAAAAGTCATCAGTCCTAAAGGCACCAAAGAATTCACTTATAATACGCTAGGTCAGCTTATTGCTAAGAAAGAAATTTCAACTGCAGATGCGGGGCAGGCTACCAATAAGGTGATCAACTTTACCTATGACGACAAAGGAAGGATAATCTCTAAATCCGGAACCTCAAAAGGAAAAACATACAGCTCAAGTGTTGTTTACGATCAGCAGGGAAGAAACCTTTCTTCATCAGAAAACAGCAATGGCAGATATTTTATTCAGAAAGGTATTACTTATGATGATAAAGGAAGAATAATATCCTATGAAAAACAACTATATTCTTCCGGAATAATGACAAAAGTAACCATTGAAAACGTTTATAACCCTTGGAACGGAGAATTATATCAGGTAAAAGATAAAACTTCAGGAAAAGTGCTATGGCAGCTTCAGGAAACCAATGCCAAAGGACAGATTTTATCCGCTAAACTGGGACAGGCAACCGTTACCAATACCTATGATAACAATGGCTTCCTGAGTAATATGAATCATTCATCAGCGCTTAAGCCAAGTATTCTGCAGATATCCTATTCATTTGATGCTATTAAAAACGAACTGAAAAGCAGAACTACCGGAGGAGACCTCAATATAATCGAATCTTTTGATTATGATGACAATAACCGTCTGATCAACTGGACAGACCCTATTACGGGAATAAAGCCATCTGCCAACAGAAACGTTTATGATATTAAAGGAAGAATAACCGCAAATGATGATGTAGGAACGATAAAGTTTGAAAATACTTCTAAAATCTACCAGCCGACTGGTATGACATTAAATGCAGCAGGAACTCAGAATTATAATAATGACCTTATACAAACCATTGTCTATAACGAAAACAATGATCCTGTTTTCATCGATGGAATGAAAGGTGATGTTGCCTTCCAATATGGGTTGACAAGCATGAGACAAAGAGTAACTTACGGTGGAAACTTTGCAGCAGACGCCGAAGGGAAATTTACAAAGTTCTACAGCGAAGACGGAAGTTTTGAGGTTATAGTAAATAATAATGCCGGAACAGAAAAGCACATTCTCTACATCGGCGGCACACCTTACGAAAGCAATATAGTTTATATTAAGAACTATGCAGAAAGCGTAGGTTCTTATAAATTCTTACACAAGGATTATTTAGGATCTGTCTTAGCTATCACCAATGAAGAAGGCGGTAAGCTGGAGCAGAGGCATTTTGACGCATGGGGAAATATGACGCACTTTATGAGGGGCACCAAACCACCTATGACAGGAATTGCCGCTATAAATAATTTCATTGCCACCGGAGGGCTGACATTAGAGAGAGGATACACAGGCCATGAGCATTTTCCTGAAGTAGGAATCATCCACATGAACGGAAGATTGTATGATCCGTTGCTTAGAAGATTCCTTAATGCAGATGAAAATATTCAGGATCCTTACAATACCCAGAATTATAATAAATATGGGTATGTATTGAATAACCCTTTGATGTTCAATGACCCAAGCGGGGAAGCTTTCCAATTTTTGATCGCAGCGGGTGTAGGTATTTTCTGGGCAACAGTGCTTACAGGCGCCATCATTTCATCTGCAATAGCCACATTCTTATATTTATCTAAAGCTTATCTCACCCGGAACTTTAGTGTCAGCGGATTCTTCAAGGCAGTCACCATTGGTTCAATAACTGGCGCCGTCTCCGCTGGGCTGGGACAGGTTTTTAGTGCAGGAACATTCTTGGCTTACGTCGGGAACGGAGCTTTATCGGGTCTGGGAAGCGCAGCTGTGCAGTCTTTAGCAAACGGAACCAATTTTCTACAAGGCATTACAAAAGGTGCTGTAATAGGAGCTGCAATGGGAGCAATAAGTTATGGTATTATGAAGCTATCTACTAAACCTTCAGGTGAAACGCTTGATGTTCTTGATGATACAGAAGGAGTAGCGGAAAATCCGGTAACTGTCGACGCCCGTGAAGTGAAGAAAGTAATGACTAAAGACTTTAAAGGAAAAAGTCCGGCCAATGGAAGTATTAAAGTACTTCGCAAACCGGAAGACCTTCCTAAATATCTTAAAGATAAAGGATATAAATTTGATGGAAAGACATTACTGAATGATGACGGAGAAAAGGTTCTAGCAACCACAACTCCTTTTTATGGAAACAAATACATGAGATATGTATTTGCTCCAAATTCATTCAAATCTCCTGAAGTATTAAGCCTTACTACAGGGCACGAAATGCTTCATGCAACATTTTTCGCATATGGCATAAGATCTGAAGAGCTTTCACAAGGACACTCATGGAACTATGGTGCAAAAACTGTAGGAAGTCACCACGCCATCATTGCAGAATGGGAAAAAGGATATGTCGACCTGAAAGGCTGGGGAAATCTAGGACTACCAATGGAACCGAGATTTGATTTAACCAAACTCAGAACATATAATCCAGGTTTTAATGCTAAATTTGATAAAATGATGCAAATCATGAAAAAATTCTTGAAATAATGAAAACAGCGAAATTACTTTTAATATTTATAACAATAATATCTTGTTGCAATAAAAAGAATGATACCGTTGAGCTGTCGTATGAGTTCAAAAAAGAAGAAAAAAAACTTGAACTCTTACTATACAATAATACTCAGGAAGATTTTATAGTGCTTATTCCCCGAACGATATCTTTTACAGGAAATTCATCCTCGACAGGTGATAAGACTTTAGATTCAAAAAATCCTGAAGCCACCCTGTCAAAAGAGGAACAAACAAATATTTCCCGTCAAATGACTCAAATAGAATCTGTCTTAAATCCAGATACTCTTATGAATGACAGGAAATATTTTCCAACAGCAATTTTGATTAAGAAAAAAGAGAAAAAGAGGTTGGATTATAGATTAAACAATGATTTTGTTACAGATCGTATATATAAGAGCAAATTCTTCAAGATGAGAGATGTTTTGAATATATCTCAGAATATTGATATTCTTAAAAAAATGGTCGACTATAGACAAAATGATCATTATAAAATTTATATTGATGATTTTAATATAAAAGACAGCCTACAAGTTAAGTTTTAGATAAAACTTCATATTAAGAGCAGATAAAATTATCTGCTCTTTTTTTATTACAAATTCGGGTTATTCTCAATCTCCTTCTGCGGAATCGAAAACAAATAATACCTGCTGTTCGGGGCAAAAGGCGATTGATCCGGGAAAGCAAAAATCGTATGACCTCTTCCGTTGACTGTTTTTACAAGTCCGTTCGGTGTTGTAATCTGTACCTGAATCGGCTGTCCACTTGAATTAATGAATGGTTTTCTCACCACCGTTCCCTGCGTTCTGATAATATCCGACAGAGAAAATCCTTCCCCGAATAATTCTTTTCTCCTTTCAATTAAAATTTCATTAATGACATCATTTTGAGCCAAAGACCCGTTATATTGATTTGCATTTCTTGCAGATTTTAATTGATTTAAAACTGTTATAGCATTCGTAATATTTCCGTTTCTGGCTTCAGCTTCGGCTTCTATCAAATACATTTCTGCGGCTCTCATATAAACGATATCTGCAATTAAATTAGCTTTAAATTTAAACTTAGCATATCGTAAAAGCCCTTCCCTTCCCGGAAGTCCATCCCATGAAAACAGAGAATAGCGAACATCATTAGTATCAAATAAATCCTTAAAATATGGATCCGCCATGAAGCTGTAATAGTAACTTCCCGACGAAGAAACATCCAAAAAATGAAAAGCATAGCTTTCACCCGACTGCTCCTGCGTTTGCCCGTGTCCCCAAATCCATTCACTATTGCTGATGTCGTTGAAACCGTCTTTGTATTTTTCGGGAGTCATTAAAGGGTACCCGTTTCTGGCAATTTTTGCAGAGGCCACAGCTTTTGTCCAATCTCCTGTATTTAAGTAAACCCTTGCCAGTAAGCCATTCACAACCGATCTGTCGATTTTATCTTTGTTATTTCTTGAATAATTTTGAAGCAATTGATCCGCATCAGTCAAATCATTTTTAATCAAAGTATAAATTTCTTCAAGACTTGCTTTTTTCTTTCCGACTGAATTTGTGGTGGTAGGTTCAGTGTAAATCGGGGCTGTCAGTGCATTTTTATCTTTTAAATAACTTAACTGATAAAAGCTCGCCAGATTTAAATAACAAAATGCTCTCAACGCCTTTGCCTGGCCTTTTACCTGATTTTTCTTTTCCTGGCTTCCTTCCGCTGCATCAATTTTAGCAATAACATTATTCATATTATTAATTGTGGAATATAAGAGGTTCCATATAAAAAGTGGCCGGCTCCCTGTATTATTCACCAAATCTGTGAAAGCATACGCTCCGGGAAAGCCGTATTTATTTGTAAGAACGGCAACATCACTTCCCATTGCATCACTCGTCCTCAATACAGTTGAGTAGCCGATGTTTGCATACGTTGGCCCATCATCATTGAATTTTGCCCAAGTCCCGTTGATTACCGTTTCTGCACTTTCTGCTGTTTTGAAAACTTCTTCTTCGCTTGCCTGATTGGTTGGAGCGGTTTCCAGATCGTTTTCACAACTTATTAAAGCCAAAATTGTGATTAAAGCAAAAGATATATATTTTAATTTTTTCATTTTTTTAATTTTAATGTTAAAGACTTGCCTGTAAGCCGAAAGTAACCGTTCTCATAGCAGGATACCTGTAATAAGTCGTTCCGTCCAACGTCTGTTCCGGATCCATTCCTTTATGTTTGTAGAATGTTAAAAGATTTTCTGCCTGAACATAAATCCTGAATTTCTTCAATCCAAATCTTTCAAAATAATCTGAAGGAAGCGTATAACCCAAACTCACATTTTTCACCCTTGCATACGTACCTGAATATAAAAATCTTGATGAAACTGAAGCCCAGTTGTTGGTTGTTGTACTTAGAGCCGGAACGTCTGTATTTGGATTTTCGGGAGTCCATCTGTTGAGCATTTCTTTGCTCCAGGCGCGTCCCGCCAAGCTTCCGTTGTGCATGATCATCGTATAATCTGTATCCAGAATTTTTCCTCCGATACTGAAAGTTACCAATGTTGAAAAATCAAAGTTTTTGTAAGCCAGACTGGTTGTTAAACCTCCCATCACTTTCGGAAGTGACGAACCCTGCAGTGTTTTTGTAGCTTTTGCATATTCGGAAGTTGTTCCTTCTACCGTATTTCCGTTGGTACCCGTTGTGATCGTTTTCCAGAGTGGTTTTCCGTTGCTTGGATCTACTCCAACCCATTCCGGAATGAAAAAATCATAGATTGAACCGCCGACCTGCAATAATTTTGTCCCGCTTACGATTGAGCCTTTTGGAAGCTTAGTGATTTTATTATTTAAAGTGCTTAAATTAAGATCAACATTCCATTCAAAATCTTTTGTTTTAATAGGTGTTGTGAACAATGAAAATTCAAAACCAGTATTTTTAAGTTCTCCGATATTCGCCTGAAAACCGCTGAAACCCAATGACGGCGCCAAAGGCATATCAAACAAAAGGTCTTTACTCTGGCGTTGGAAATACTCCACATTACCTTTAATTCTGTTTTTTAAAATCGCGAATTCCAGTCCAATATTTAAGTTAAGATTAGTTTCCCATTTCAAATCCGGAGTTGGTAATTTACTGGCAACTGTTCCCCCTTCTCCTAGATTATTGTAAAAGGCATACAAACTCTGATAGGCATAATAGGTGCTTAATTTGTCATTTCCCTGGCCTCCGTAACTTGCACGAAGGGTCAGTTGATTGAAGAAATTTAAATTTTTAATAAAATCTTCATTGGACGCTTTCCATGAGCCTCCGACTGACCAGAAAGTTCCCCATCTGTTTTCAGGAGAAAATCTTGAAGATCCGTCCGCTCTTACCGATCCTGAAACAAAATATTTATTTTTAAAATCATATTCTGCCTTTCCTAAGAAACTTAACAAACCTAATTTATCACTGTTTCCACTGAAGCTTCCCAGTAAAGCTGCTGCATCAGGTTCGTAATAATATGGTAAGGAAAACTGACTTCTGCTTCCTGAAATCGTCTGATATTCATAATGATAAAACTCCTGACCACCTAAAATGTTAATATGATGCTGCCCGAATTTTTTATCATAAGTCAGAATATTACTTGTGGTGTAAGACAAAGTTCTTGAATTGGTTTTTGTCACGGAACCTCCGATTTCAACGCCTTCTCCCAACAACGGATTGGTATAATAATGACCGTTATAATTCACTAAATCAATAGAAAAACTTGTTTTAAACTTTAATTCCGGCAAGAAGGTAAAATCTAAAAATCCTTTTCCTGAAAAGTTATCTTCTCTGTTGTCGTTTTTATTTAAAGGTAAAGTTGCTGCAGCGTTTTCATTCTGTAAAGCACTTGTCGGCCTATATTTCCCGAAATCGTAGATGTAATTTCCGTTGGCATCCAATTTATAGCTACCATCCGCATTTCTTTCATAATAAGGATAAAATGAAGGAATTACCCTTGCTGCATTAATAATGTTATCGGTTCTGGAATCTGATGAAGGCGGTGCTTCCTGAAGGCTGTTTGTATAACTTAAATTTGCCCCGACATTCAGCCATTTCTTTACCTCAGAATTGATTTTCAGTCTTGTGCTGTACTTCCTGAATCCGGACCCAATCGCAATTCCTTTGTCATCCAGATAACCCAGTGAAAAATAATAATTGCTTTTTTCATTTCCACCACTGAAATCCAGATCCACCTGATTTCTTGAAGCAACTCTTTGCAGAATATCTTTCCAATTGTCGTTCCACAAAGGTGTTGCACCGGATAATAGCTTCCCGTCTGGTCCTACAGGTTTGGCATAATTTACGCCATAAGGATTGATTCCTAAAGCATTCACCAGATTATCAGTCGCCATCTGCGCAGCCTGTTGTGAAGAGACCTGACTGGATTTGTACCCGTTTCGCAGCGCTTCCCAATACAATTCGAAATACTGGTCTGTTGATACCTGTTCATAATCTTTCACAGCTCTTCCGGAAAAACCCTGGCTGATATTAAAGTTTATACTCGACTCTCCTTTTTTACCGGATTTTGTGGTGATGATAATTACTCCATTTGCCCCTCTGGAACCATACAGTGAGCTTGCCGTAGCATCTTTTAAAACACTTATTGATTCAATATCGTTGGGACTGATAGAGTTGATATTTCCGTCGAAAGGAATTCCGTCTACTACAAATAACGGGTTGCTTGAAGCACTAATAGAACCAATTCCCCGAATTCTGATGGAGGCCGTAGAACCCGGCTGCCCCGAAGAGCTTACCGCCTGAAGTCCCGGAACCTGACCTTCTAATGCTTTTGTAATGCTGGTAACAGGCCTGTTGTTGATTTTTTCGCTGGAAATGGTAGCGACAGATCCTGTATAGCTCGTTTTTTTAGCTTTTCCGTAAGCTACAATGACTACTTCATCAATATCTTTTTCACGAAGCGTATCTTTTTTAGCTTCCTGCCCTTCTACACTGATTATTCCTAAGAAGAAAACAGCAATTGGCGGAATCCATAGCTTGGAGCTAATTAAATTTTTGTTAATCATAATCAATTTTATTTAGCAATAACTGAATTTTAATACTTTATAAAAAAGACAGCAAAAAGCATCAATACTATGATTAACCTTATTGCTTATCTTTCCTTTTTAAAGGCTGAATGTAACACCTTGCTCTGGGCAGGTTGTTAAGATTTCACAGGGTCAGTTCCCTCCATCTTTCTTTATAAGCCGATCGAAATATATTTGCAAATCTAAAAACAAATAGTCTATAAAACAAGTAGACTTTAAAAATTCAACTATAAATTTTATAAAAATTAACTTAATTTTATTTTAAAAGCCAAAGAAATAAGCAGTTATAAAATTTGTTAAATTTTTAAATATGAGAAATATCATTAAAAATAATGCAAGGGATCAAAATAACTTAAGCTAAAATTTTTCAGCCTTAATTGAAAAAACTTTTTAATTTTATACTATGAAAGTTTTAATTGTAAACGGCCCGAACCTGAATCTTTTAGGCTCAAGAGAACCTGAAATTTATGGGACAATCTCTATGGAAGAATATCTGGAAAATATAAAGTCTGAATTTTCTTCTTATGAAATTAAATATTATCAATCCAATATTGAAGGAGAAATTATTAACAGGCTTCAGGAAAATGATTTTGATGCATTGGTAATTAATCCGGGAGCGTTTACCCATTATTCTTATGCGATTGCCGACTGTTTAAAGAACATTCAGAAGCCTAAAGTTGAGGTTCATATCAGCAATATTTACAAGAGGGAAGAATTTCGCCAGAAGTCTGTGACGGCCGCAAATACTGATGCGGTTTTATCCGGTTTTGGAATGGGGGGATATAGATTGGCGATTTTGAGCTTGAAATTTTAAATAATTAATTTTATTAACCACAGATTTCTCAGATCACCACAGATGTTTACGTTATATATAATCTGTGTAGCTTGGTGAAAATCCGTGTTTAATTAAAAATAAAATCCTCATCGCTATGATGAGGATTTCTATTTTAGTTTGTTGTCTGCTGTTGTAATTGAGGTCCGGAAGCTACCAATTTTTCCCCTTCTTCAGTATTGCAGTACTGATCGAAGTTTTTAATATACCTTGATGCTAAATCCTTCGCTTTTTCTTCCCATTCAGAAACATCACTATATGTATTTCTAGGATCTAAAATGCCTTCAGAAACGTTCGGTAAAGATGTAGGAATTTCCAAATTCATAATTGGAATTCTGGTTTTCGGAGCGTTTTCAATAGATCCGTCAATGATTGCGTCAATAATTGCTCTTGTATCTTTCAAAGAAATTCTCTTTCCTGTACCGTTCCAGCCTGTGTTAACTAAATAAGCTTTTGCACCGTGTTCTTTCATCTTGCTGATCAAAGTTTTTGAATACATTGTCGGGTGCAATGTCAGGAATGCTTCTCCGAATGCAGGTGAAAAAGATGGTTGAGGCTCTGTAATTCCTCTTTCAGTTCCCGCTAACTTTGAAGTATATCCGCAAAGAAAGTGGTATTGTGCCTGATCTTCATCCAAAACAGAAACCGGAGGCAATACCCCGAAAGCATCTGCAGAAAGGTACACTATTTTCTTTGCGTGACCTGCTTTAGAAGGCAGAACGATTTTATTGATATGATAAATTGGATAAGAAACCCTTGTGTTCTCAGTGATAGATCCGTCTGTATAATCAGAAATTCCGTTATTTACCACTACGTTTTCAAGAAGAGCATCTCTTTTAATTGCTCTGAAAATATCCGGCTCTTTTTCAGCAGAAAGGTCAATTACTTTTGCGTAGCAACCACCCTCGTAGTTGAATACACCGTTGTTATCCCAACCATGCTCATCATCACCGATCAGGTATCTTTTTGGGTCTGCTGACAAAGTTGTTTTCCCTGTCCCCGAAAGTCCGAAGAAAAGAGCAACATCTCCCTCTTCACCTACGTTTGCAGAACAGTGCATAGAAGCCATACCCTTCAATGGAAGGTAATAATTCATCATGGCGAACATCCCTTTTTTCATTTCTCCACCATACCAAGTCCCTCCGATGATCTGAAGTTTTTCAGTAAGGTTGAACATTACGAAGTTTTCAGAATGTAATCCCTGTGCTTCCCAGTTCGGGTTCGTCGTTTTAGAACCATTGATTACTGTGAAATCCGGCTCGCCAAAATTTTCTAATTCATAATGAGAAGGACGGATGAACATATTTGTAACGAAATGCGCCTGCCAAGCCACTTCAACAATAAATCTTACTTTTAGTCTCGTGTCTGTATTTGTTCCGCAGAATGCATCTACTACATAAATTTTATTAGCCGTAGAAAGCTGACCCAACACTAATTCTTTACAAGACTGGAATATTTCCGAAGTAGTAGGAAGGTTTACCTTACCATCCCAGAAAATTGTGTCTTTTGTAACATCATCCTGAACAATGTATCTATCTTTAGGTGAACGACCTGTGAAAATTCCTGTTTTTACTGATACTGCTCCAGATTCCGTAAGCTCAGCTTTCTCAAATCCTTGATTTTCAGGAGAAACTTCAGCCTGATACAATTCTTCATACGAAGGATTATAAATTATTTCATAGTCTCCTTTAATCCCTAATTTTTCTAAATCTTGGATGATTTTAGCGTTTTTCATTTTACTTATATTTTCTATTTCTTTTTGGATTCAACAAAATTAATATTAATTAATTGTTAAAGGTGGTTTAAATATAATGATATAAGTCAGAATGACAAATAAAAAAACGGTTTTGTAAAATATTGATTATAAATTAATTATATCATACCATTCAAAAATAGTAGTAAAATCTTTTCCCCAAAAATAGTCCTTAAACCCTGCAAATTTTGAGCTCATGACAAAATCTCCACCCCATGCGCCCAAACTTTTGACAAAAACCGGACAATCATTGAAAAACCTGGCCTTAACTGTAGGAATTTCAAGAAAATTTGATATTTTTTGCTCATGAACTAACATTAATTCGGAAAAATTCTCCAATTCGTTGCATAACAAAATATTTCTTGTAAGATCCGAAAATTCATCAACCAGTTTTTGAGACTTCTTTTTTGACTTGTAAAAATTGATTCCCTCGCGACTATCTTGCTTTTGATTTAAATGAATAAAAATAAGCTCATTTTTAAAGGAAGGATTAAAATTTACTCTCTCATATTTGATCTCGGGTTTGCTTTGAAAAAGGACGGCAGATTTTTCTTTTGCCACGGCAATATCATAACCGCTTCCTCCCAAACTGATGGAATTTAAATGAAAAGGATCAATTTGAGCCCATTCTCCAAGGTTGTTCATCAAAGTCGAACTGCTTCCAAGACCATAATCGGCAGGAAACTGAAGGTTGGTTTTTAAATAGTAAGAATTTGTGCCCTTGAATTTAGTTTCAGAAAGACTCTGAACGTTTTTTAAGGTTTTAAGGATAAATTCGGCACTGGAAATGATGTTGGTTTCTAAGATCTGCCAATTTTCGTAATCGATGACAGCTTTCAACCATAATTTGTTTTGATGATAGGCTTCCCAGAAGATCAACGACTTCCCGTCTTCCTTTTCATCAAAGAAAAACTCTTGTCCCAGCTTGGTTGGTACCGCAAGGACAAGAGCTCCGTCAATAGCGAAATATTCTGAAGTAAGCATCAGCTTTCCCGGTGAAAATATCTCGCCCATATTTTTTTCTGATTAAATTGCAGAAGCAACGTCTACAGAACCGTCAATTTTCTTGATCAATCCCTGAAGTGTTTTTCCAGGGCCTACTTCTAAGAAGTTTGTAGCGCCGTCTTTAATCATATTTTGTACAGATTGCGTCCATTTTACGGGACCTGTCAACTGTGCAATAAGATTTTGTTTGATTTCATCAGGATCCGTTACAGCCGTAGTTGTAATATTCTGATAAACAGGAATTGTAGCATTTCTGAATTTTGTCTGCTCAATCGCTGCCGCCAATCTTTCTTGTGCAGGCTGCATCAATGGAGAATGAAATGCTCCGTTTACAGGCAATAACAAAGCTCTTTTGGCTCCGGCTTCTTTTAATTTTGCGCAAGCTTCTTCTACAGCAGCTGTTTCTCCGGAAATCACCAATTGTCCGGGACAATTGTAATTTGCAGGAACTACGATTCCGTTGATTTGTGCGCAAATTTCTTCAACCTTAGCATCTTCCAATCCTAAAATTGCGGCCATTGAACTTGGATTGGCATCACAAGCTGCCTGCATTGCTTTTGCTCTTTCGGAAACCAGTTTCAGCCCATCATTAAAAGATAAAACACCATTGGCAACCAACGCTGAAAATTCGCCTAAAGAATGTCCTGCAACCATTTCAGCTCCAAGACCGTTTACTGCTTTCAGTGCAGCAACAGAGTGTATAAAAATTGATGGTTGGGTAACTTCGGTTTTTTTAAGATCTTCGTCCGCCCCGTTGAACATTATGGAAAGGATATCAAACCCTAAAATTTCGTTGGCAGATTCCATTAAGTCCTTTACGTCTTTTCTAGAATCATACAATTCTTTTCCCATTCCTACGAACTGAGAACCCTGCCCAGGAAATACAAGTGCTTTCATGTATTAATTTAAAATATTTTGCAAATATAAATATAATGTTAACAATATTGTAAAGCGATTACATCATTTTAAGGAACTAATCTAATCACCCGGTAACCCGTATTTACGTAAGCACCATTTGCTTTAGACTTTACAAACTCAAATTTTGTGGCCAGCTGAGTCTGAACTTTATTCATTTGTTTAAAAATCTCTCCTTTTTTGTTTTCTCTGGTCAACATGTCATTCACAACGTCGAAACCTACGATTGCATATTTCGGAGGAGTTTTACAGTATTTACTTTTATATGCGGCAAGAATTTCTTTCTCAAAGCTGCCTTCCGTATTGATCTTTCTATCCATCAGGTAAACCAGATTTGCCTGGCTCAGATCATCTACTTTTTTCTCAAAAACAGGTACATAATGCATACTGAATGCTTTTACTCCCTGAACTTCTTTAGACAAAGCAATTACCTTATTGGCAAAAGCCTCACCAAGCGCATCATTGTCACTTGCCAAAATAGCGATCACCGGAGCAGACTGCCCTGTCATCATATTATTATCAAGCTGAATGTCTGTTGCAGAATTTACAATCGTAACATTCGGGTTTTTTAATGTTTTTTCAAGACCTGCTTTGATATAATTGGCATTTTCCTTTTTAGAATCAGCAACTACATAGATTTTCTGGTCTGAATATGCCGCTTTTACTTCTTCAACAATTTTATCAGCGTATGTCTGATCATTGGTTTCTACGATAATCAAATTACTGTAGCCGTATAATTCCGGAGAGTTTGCAAAAGGTGCAACAATCGGAATTTTTTGATTTTTTGTAAAATCTAAAACGTCAACAACATTCGACTTAAAGAAAGGCCCGATAATCAAATCTGTATTATCAGGATTTATTTGTGTCATAGAATTTCGGAACGAAGCTTCATTTCCGGAATCCACGATTTTTATATCTAATTTCTGTCCGTTTCTGGCATTTCTTTCAATGGCAAGTTTAGCCCCCGTAAGGAAATCCATTGCCATGGTTCTGTATTGAGTTTCATTGGTACTGTACCCGAAAGGCAGCATCAAAACAACACTCAGCGCATCACCGCTTTTCTTTACATAAGCAGGATCAAGCTTTTTGATTCTTAAAACCATTCCTGTTTTCAAACCGTGAGATAAATCCGGATTAAGAGCAATTAATTCATCAATTGAAATCCCGAATTTATTAACAATAGAGAAAACGGTATCGCCCTGCTGAACGGTATATGTCACATAATCATCAGCCGTCGCAGTATTTGCGGAAACAGAAGGCTTTTCGTTTCCGGAATCCATTTTTTCTTTTGAACTGACAGGTTCTGAAACGGTATTGATATTTGATGTATTTGATTTTTTGACATTAATTTTTTCGCCCGGTTTTAAACCTTTTTCTTCCAATCCGGGGTTCAAAGCAAACAGCTCTTCTTTTGTAATGTCAAATTGTTTTGAGATTCTGTAATAATTATCTTTTGGCTGAACTATATATTCTCCTTCTGAAGCTACTGCAGCCGGAGTTTCAGTGACTGTTTCAACCGGTTTTGTTGTTGCAGGCATGGTTGCAGTTACGGCCTGTTGCTGATCTCCACCATATTTTTTGATGCTTTCCAGCGGCAGAGCGATTTCATCCCCTATTTTCATATGAGAATCAAGCTCAGGATTCAGTTTTCTAAGATCAGTTTCCGAAATTTTGTATTGTTTGGTGATTCCGTAGATTGTCTGCTTCGGCTGAAGAATAATTTTCCCAATCTGAGAGCTTCCGGAAGCTTTTGTGGAAACGGCAGCTTTTGGAACTGAAGCAGAACCTTTGTCATTTTTAACGGTCAGAATATCTCCGATCGCCAATTTGCCATCTTTTACATTTGGATTGAGTTTCAGCAATTCATCTACAGTTAATCCGTACTTTTTTGCAATATTATAGGGAGTGTCACCCTTTATAACGGTGTGCAACTTCTGAGCAGATACACCCAAAACCATACATAAACTGGATAGAATAAAAAACCTCTTTATCATAGTCGATAATTATATTTACAAAAATACTTCTTTAAAATTAAATGGCAACAATTATTAGTTTTGACTCCGTAATTTCCATTTCTTCTAAACAAGTTTCGAGCCACGAATATCCATGATCTGCGAAAAATACACTAAAATTATAAACCCTTTCCTGCCAATTCTTAGAAGGATGTACATCTAAAAAAAGATTTTCCAGTCTTTCCAACATTTCGTTTTGTTTTATTTTTTCTGCATGAAGAAGGCGTTTTTTCATTCTTTTAAAAGATTTCAACTGCCTTACTTCTTCTGCCTTCACCATATTTCCGAAAGACTTTTCAGTGGTTTCTGCGAGTGCTTTCAGCTCTGAAAAGTTATTAATTAAAAAATTTTCTTTTTCTTCCAATACAGCAAGAACAGGATTATCCTCTAATATTTTATTGTTTGTAATAGTTGTAAAATTTTGGAAAAAATCTTCAATTTTAAGATGTAACCGCTCAATTTTCCCCAATGTTTTTTCTTTTAAAAATAACATTGAATTTCTCGGAATCAAAATAGGGAAAGGAATATTGATTTTTGAAAAATAATCTTTCAGCTCCAGCCAGTACATAATTTCGGCATTTCCACCGATGTAGGCCAGATTTGGCAAAACTGTTTCCTGATAAACCGGACGCATCAATGCATTCGGGCTGAATTTTTCAGGATAATTTTCCAATTCGTTTAAAATTTCTTCCTGAGTGAATTGAATATTTTTGTCGACAATACTATATTTATTTCCGTCAAAATCAATCCTGTCTCTTGTTTCAGACAGATAAAAAAGGTTTATTTCCCGTGGATTTACCTGTACTTTTCCGTATTTCTCCGTTAAGAACTCTACTTTTTCCTTTGAAGTTTTATAAAGGCTGGAATGTAAAAGCTCGTCTTTAAAAGTTTGTTTAATTTCATTTTTAAGCTCTTTGGAATCTCCATCCAGAATTAACAACCCAAACTCCGAAAATAGTCTGTTGACCAAAATTTTAATTGCTTCCGTAAGAGTATTTCCTGTTTTGTAGGCTTCTTTTAACATTAAAATCAGTTCCGTTCCAAAAACAAAATCTTTAAATTCCTTTTCAAATTCAGAAATAAAAAATGTATCGTTGATCTTAATTCTTCCAACCGCCCCACCTGATTTTTCGTTGGTCTCGTAATAATTATCCTCTGTTTTAAAATGATTGATCTCTGCAAAATCATGATCTTCAGAGGCCATCCAATAGACAGGGATAAAATTAAAATCCGGAAAATTCTCCTTTAAATAAGAACAGGTTTTAATGGTCTGTAAAATTTTATACACAAAGAACACGGGGCCTGAAAACAAATTCAGCTGATGTCCGGTTGTAATCGTAAAAGCATTGGGAAGCTTTAAATTCTCAATATTTTCCTTCTGTCTGGAAGAAAGGTCAAGGCCCGAAAGCTGATCTTCCAAGGTTTCAGACAAAACATTTCTTTGATTTTGCGTGAAAGAATTCTGCTTCAGATGAATCTGTTTTATAACATGATCTAAAGAAAATGTGTTTTCTTCAAACCCCTCAATTTTTTGATTTAAAAAATCTTTTATTAGCTGAGGAATGCTTTCTATATTTTGAAATGATATTTTATTAATCGTTTTCAACTTTTTTATTCTTGTTTTTAATTTTTAAACTTCGTCAAAAATTTTAAACTTTGACAAAGTGCCCCTGAATAATCAGGTTATTAGTTGAACAAATACCAAACAATCCCAATATTTAACCTGAAATCATAGGTTGGATAACTTGGAAACGCATAGGCTTTATTATGTGAAAGTACGGTTCCGATCTGTTGTCCCTCGATGAAGAAGAACATTTTTTTAACCTTCATATTAAAATAAATATCTGCGATCGGTTGTCCGCCGATTGAAAATGAATTGGTTCCGGGTAAAATATATTCATTAAGAATCGGGAAGTATTCTCTTGAGGCGAATTTTGAGAAATAATACACCTTTATTCCGGCCTGAATTTCTGCAGCATTTTTAAACGCTTTTGTCTGATAAAAGAAATTAGCACGGCCAATAAAGCTTGGCATTGGCATAAGTTCTTTGTTTGTAAGCGCATTCTGGAACTGCAATCTTGTATTTAGATGAAAACGGCTGTAGCTAAAAGTGGCATCTCCTCCGATCTGAGAAATATTTAATGAACTATCGCTTTGACGCGGCATTGCACCCGCATCGAAATAGGTGTAATTGTCGATCCTGAAGTAATTGGCAAATAATTCTGTTTTAAACCATTTCAGATTGATGTTTCCGCCGATTTCTGTAATTGTTTGATTCTGGGCATTTTGAAGGTAATAATTGAAATTATTATAAACAGAGGTGTTCAGTAAGTAATTGAAAGATGGGTAAGCACTTTGGAAGTTTACTTTGGCATTGACAAAATAGTCTTTAATGGGCTCGAATCTCACATTATTGGTGGTTTTTACGTACGTCCCGAATTCGCTTCCGTTGGAAAATTCTAAGAATGAATTTAACTGAATTTTGTCAAAAAGTTTAATTTGTAAATTCCCAACTGCCCCGATTCTGTTTTCTTTTATTTCCGTCGGAATTTCTAAAAGTGGTAAAACAATCTCACTGCTTCCAAATTTTAACATCTGATACCTGACTCCGGCATCAAGTTTAAATTTTTCATTGTCCCAAACCAAACTAACGGTATTGCTGAAGTTGTCTGAATATTTTTTGGTTGTAAACGGAGCTCCATTCACAAGTTCAGCCGGAATATCATACCAATACGTTTCCTGCGAATTTTGTGAATAATAGTATTTATTTCCCTGATGAGAAATCGTATGTCTTATTTTAAAAGGAATTTTTTCTGATTTGAACGGTGCAAACTGATGCGTCAAATAATATCTCCTGTAAGAAAACTGCGAGCTTGATCCTTCCAGATTCACCTGCATATTCTGCCTATTTCTGGAGTTGCTGTCGCCATTTTGAAATAAACTATCAACCGCGATACCTCCATTTTCCTGATTATTTACATTTTGATGCAGATAATGGGCAAATAATTCATAGTTCCCGCTTTTGGAAACATAATGCCCGGAAAATAAAGTATTATTATTGGCTGCTAAGGAATTTCTATACATGCCTTGTGATCGCAATCCCATATATTCCAAAGCAAAATTGAACCTTTTACCTATATTTTGGGTGTAAGTTGATTTTAAGGCTGCCCCGTTTTTCATTGCATTATGGTAAATGAAAGTTGCCGTCGGGGTTTTTACATCATAATAATGGATATCATTAACGCTTAAAATTCCGTAGGATTTATTAGTTGGCAGCAACGCCAAATTTTGTTCGGCATTTACCTCATACGACAATGGATTAAACCCCGCTCCTATATTCGCAGGCTGAGTTCTTCCAAAGTTGTCCTTATTATTATACTGCGAAAAGATATAAGTTTTATCAAAAGTCATCACCGTATCAAATACTTTTTTCTCAGAAAACTGTGTCTGATACTGATAGTCGTTAATTGTAGGCTTAAATATTTTTAAAGAGTCTTTCTTTCCGGAATCAATGACCAAAGTGTCTTCTTTAGGAAGCTTATTGGAGTCTGTTTTATTGACAACCTGTGCCTGAGCCGTAAGACCGAAGAAAAGTATTATTGAAAGGATGTATTTCATGCTAATTTTTGTTATTACAAAATCGGACGGTTTTTTAAAGTTGCCCGAATTTTGTAAAGCAAAAATAAGAAATAATGGGGAATAAAAAACCCCGTCGCGGGACGGGGTTTTTATTATGAATAAAAAAATTTATATTCCTTGGAAAACCTCTTTCTGATTTCCAAAAGTTCCTGCAGTAACAAAGTAATTCATGTATACTGTAAGCTTTCTAGTACAAGGATTGAAGATTGAAATTAAAGTAGCATCAGTAGATGCCTTTGCTTTAATCATTCCATAAGTTGGATGAAGAGTTCCTGTTTCTTGTTCAGGCACACTAACAACAAAAGTTTCAGGGTTATAATTTAACACTAAATCTATCCCTATATCCCAAAAATCTTTTACTAAAATTTGGTTAGCCACTGTACTTTCCACGATTTGGTATGTACCTCCAGGACCTGCATTCCACCAAGTTTCTGTATTTGTAAAATCTCCTACAAAGTAAGATATAGGACAAGTTAATGATACATCTAGTGTAAATTCATTATTAAATGCTGCAATTGGCAAAGATGAAGATTCTAGTCTGAAAACTGCTTTTTTCCCACTTTGAACTGCTCCAGCTTCTAACAATTTTACAACAAATTTACCCATTGTTTCACCATTTGAAAGCTCATCAGTTGCATTTACAATTTGGAAATCTGTTCCTAATACTGCTGTGGATTTAGCCTGATCAAAAACTAATTTAACCTGGTGACTTCCTTCTACTCCCTTAAGAACTCCGTAGTTAATATCAAAGTCAGAAGATGTAGAGCCTGCTACAACAAAAGCGCTAGCAGTGGTTCCTTTATTAAACTGTACAAAAGAATCCCCATCATAGTAAGGCTCCTCCTCTTGTTTACATGAAGCAAGAAGTACCGTAATAAAAAGAAATATTATTTTTGAAAAATTTTTCATAACATTATTATTTTAAAAATTAATAACCAGGGTTTTGCTGGATTGATGGGTTTCCTAAAATTTCTGAAGATGGAATTGGTAATGTAAATCTATAATCAGTAATATTTAGAGTAAGAGGTGTATTCGGGTTGAAATCATCATTAGCATTTCTATCAATACTTACTCCTGCCTCAGCACCAAGTCTTCTCAAATCAACATAACGGTGTCCCTCAAAAGCAAGCTCTGCACGTCTTTCAGCCAAAATATCTCTAAGTGCATCTACTTTGCTAGAATATACTGGTAAAGTAGCTGTAGAATTAAATCTTCTTGCATCTCTTACCGCTTTGATATATGTAGCTGCCGCCACATAGCCTGCTGGAGTTTGAGCTTCACACTCTGCAAGAATGAAATACATTTCTGATAATCTGAAAACTTTTACATCATTTCTTAATGGTGCGTTTGTCTTACCAGGATATTTATCTATAATATACACTCCTTGTGCAGGTACAGATGTTGGATCTATAAATGCATATCTTCTAATATCTAATGAATATGGAGTAGGTGTACCACTTGGTACATTCCATCTGTTGAATAGATTCAATCCTACAGTCCATAATGGAGAACCTGACAGGTTAGTTGTATTAGTTGTATAGATACCTGCAATATTACCTCCAGTTCCACTTACTGGTCTGCTTAGTGTAAATAAATTTTCACCGTTATTTAAATCAGCCCAAAGTCTTCTATATGGGTTTGTTGGAGCAGCTGCATAAAATGCTGTATTCCATGCTGCAGTACCTGGAGTTCCTGTTGGTACAGGAGTAGAAACTGTCAGAGAAACACCTGAACTAGTTACTACACTTTGAGCATATTGTTTAGCTAAAGTATAGTTTTTTCTATATAGGTACATTCTAGCTCTCATTGCATTCACTAGAGTCTTACTTGCAAAGAAAGGAAAGTTATGCGCAGTTGGAGGAGCAAGATTATTTTCTGCATATTGTAAATCAGATTCTACTAAAGCCCAAATATCAGCATTCTTACTTCTGGGTAATTGCTCATTAATTTCAGGAACCCTGTTGATCAATATTACACCTAAAGCATTATCATCAGCCATATTTGGAGAGAAATAAGACTCTAAATTCAAATAAGCTAAAGCTCTCAATGTTCTTGCTTCTGCAAGTATATTATTATATGTTACAGTTTCTGAAGCATCAGGTGTGATTTTTTCAGCAGCTTCTAATAATCTGTTAACCCTATTGATATTAGTATAATTTTGTATCCAAATAGCAGATGCATATCCATCATTTGGAGTTAATACATATCTATATAATCCTTGATCTTGTCCTGTATTACTTGGCCCTACTCTTAATTCATCTGTAAAAACAGAAGAAAACTTAATTTGATTTGTAACATCGAAACTTGTATATACTGATCCTAGTAAATATTTTTCTAAGTCTGATGTTGTTTTAAAAACAGTTTGGTCATTAAGTTCGCCTTCCTGTACGATATCAATAGCATCTTTACAAGATACTAAAACAGTACAAGCGAAACACACTGTCAATAGTTTATAAAAAATATTTTTCATTTTTATTATTAATTACTGTTAATTAAAAGTCAATATTAGCACCTAAAGAAACTGTTTTCATATTAGGATATACTGACGTTGAAGTTGCGAAAGTTGGTTCAGGATCAAATCCTTGCCATTTTGTAAATGTTAACAAGTTTTCTGCTTGTAAGAATACTCTAACTCCTCTGATTCCGCTATTACCGAACATCTCACTAGGAACCTTATATCCTAATACAACATTTTTTAATCTGATGAAAGAAGCGTCTTTTAAGAATCTGTCAGAATTTCCGTTATAAGCAAAGTTTGTTGCAAATAAAGAAGGTACGTTTGTATTAGTGTTATTAGCTGTCCAAGCATTTAATAATTCTCTAGATACATTATATCCGTCAACTGTTGTAGAATCATATACATAATCTAACTGATTATCATATTTGTATGCTCCTTGCTGATATGAGAAATGAACATCTAAAGTAAATCCTTTATAAGATGAATTTACACCGAAACCACCAACCCATTTTGGCAAGTAGTTTTTACCTGTTGCTCTAGCATCTCTGTTAACATCTGGAGTTTCAGTAACATTTCCGTTGATATCTAAGAACAATAAGTTACCATTACTCTGATTTACTCCTACGTAAGGAATCATGTACCATTCAGCTAACTGACCTCCTACTACATTTCTAATACTTCCTGTTGTTTGATTTTGGATAAGGTCAACAATCTTACTCTTATTATAAGCCGTGTTAGCATATACAGACAATTTGAAATCTGAATTTCTAAATAGGTGATACTTTAAACTAGCTTCTACACCTTCATTCTGTAATTTTCCGTTGTTTCCATTGATAGAATATAAACTTGTAATTGCAGAAATGTTAATTGGACTATATAATTTATCCGTGCTTTTCTTGTAATAATCTAAGCTACCTTCTAATCTTCTGTTTAAGAACATATAGTCTAAACCAACGTTAAACTGTGAAATTTCTTCCCATTGAATGTCTGGGTTTGCAATTACTCCTGTATAATAAACTGCATTGTTATTATTATATCCTAGCCCCACAGTATTTGTATCCCTAACCAAGTTAGTTCCTACAATTAATGGGTTGGTTCCATAAGCAGCAGTAACAACTTGAGCATTACCGTTAGTACCATACGAAGCTCTTAATTTTAACATATCAATATTGGAACCCTGCATAAAGTTTTCTTTATCGATATTCCAACGACCTGCCACAGCCCAGAAAGTAGCCCATTTGTTATCACCAGTAAATCTATAACTTCCGTCTCTTCTTACTGTACCAGAAACACCATATTTATTAGCATAATCATAATCAAAAGTTCCAAAATAAGCTAATGTACCAGCTGTAATTTTAGACGTGCTGTTTGATGGATTATAAATATTTGGAGTTGCTGGGTTGAACGGGATCCATCCTGTTCCAGCTCCGAATGACCAGTTTAGTGGGTTCAAACCATTTTGACGTCCTGAAGTAGCCTCATAGTGAACTTTCATATAATCTAAATAAGCGCCAAGATCAATTGTGTGCTCTCCAAAAGATTTTTTATAACTTACGTTAGTAATTGAGCTGAATGTAAGATCTGTTGACTTTACATTATCTTCAACTCCTCCATACTCCGTGCCTGAAGAAGAAGCAACAACTAAAGCTAAATAAGACCAGGGAGCTCTTGCGAAAATTCTTTGATTATACTTATAATCAATACCTGTTCTGTTACCAACGGTTAAGTCATCAGTAATTTTATAAGACAAAGCCGCATTTGCAATAATACTAGTCTCAGTAAGCTTGTTAGGAAGTGTTCCTTTTAAGATATCTTGTAAAACATACACGTTATTACCATTACTAAAATCAGAACCAATACCATTTAATAAATCCTGACCATTAGCATATACATCAGGTGCTAAAGTTGGCAAACCTACAATAGACCCTAATAGAGGATTTTGGATAACATTAGAATTAATATCACCTCTGGTTTCCTCTTCTAACTGATGTCTTACAGAATGACCTAAACCAATATTTAGTGAGTAATTAAATTTATTATTTTTCGATTTACCCATTAAGTTATTTCTTAATGTAAATCTTTGGAAATCTGTAGTAGGCACGATACCATCCTGCTTCATATATCCAACAGAAGAATAGTTACTTAAATTCGCACCTCCTGCTGATATTTGTAAATCATGACTTTGAGTTATACCCGTTCTGAAGAATTGCTTTCTCCAATTTGTATTCGTTGTATAATTTGCAATTTGTTCAGGAGTCATATTAGCACCCTGCCCTAAACCTGCACGATTTTGAATTGTCAGCAATTCTTGTGCGCTTGCCATATCATATTTTGTTTCCGGCAAGAAACTTGTCCCTATACTTGTATTATAAGAAACATCAAATCTAGTTCCATACCTTCCTCTTTTCGTATTGATGATAACTACACCATTCGCCCCTCTGTTACCATAAATTGCAGTTGCAGCAGCATCTTTAAGAACTGAAGAACTTTCGATATCGTTTGGATTTAAGTTACGAAACTGTGTTGCATTAGAGATCATACCATCAATTACATATAATGGATCAGACTGAGAGTTAATTGAACTTACCCCTCTGATGATTAGATCCATTTTTGCAGAACCCGGAGATCCTGAAGTAGAACTTACACTAAGACCAGCAACTTCCCCCTGCATTGATTGTAAAAAAGAAACATTGGGTCTATTCTCCAATCTTTCTCCTGAAATCGTTACAGAAGCAGTAGCATTTTGAGGTTTAGTCTGAGTTTTACTATACCCTAATACCACAACTTCTTCAATGTTAGAAGTCTTTGGAACAGTATCGGTTACCTTTTTTGTTGATTGCGCCATTGTTAGCTGTCCTCCTATAAAGAACATAACTCCAGCACTTAGCACTTTTAGTTTACCATTCATTATTAACAAAATTTAATATTATAGGTGCAAATATGTTAATAAATATTAAATCCTCCAAATAAATTACGTTATATTTTTAATAAGCTATTAAAATCATTATATTTCTATATATTTGTTGATAAAATTTTAAATATGAAGAGACAAATACTTTTTATAAATGCTTTTCTAATAGCATCTTTTTTTAGTGCTCAAACTGTCGAAGAACGTAAAAAAATCTCACTTGAATCTAATCACTTTGAAAATCAAAAGTTATTTTCAATTTTGAAAAAAGAAGATTCCGATCGTAAATTAAGATTAAAAATGTATTTAAATTCTTCCAATAACAATGTTAGTAGATTGAAAATTGGAGAGTTTGGGATTCAAGAAATAGTTGATGTATTACCAAATGGAGAGAAGATTTATGCCAGGACTTATAATTTAGGAGCAGCAACTACTGCACGGGCAACTCAGCTATACAATGGTGGAAGCTTAGGTATAAATATTCAGGGACAAAACATGGATGCTTGTGTTTGGGACGGAGGAAATGTTAGAGATACACATCAGGAATTTATGGTAAATGGTATCAGTAAAATTACAAATATGGATGCTGTTGTTTTTGCAGATCATTCAACACATGTTGCCGGTACAATTGCTGCACAAGGAATTAACAGTTTAGTTAGAGGTCTGGCTTTTAACTCTTCCATAAGATCATATAACTGGACAGATGACTTGACTGAAATGTTGTCTGAGGCTTCTTCCGGCACATTGGTATCTAATCATTCATATGGAATGGGATCACTTGGCAGCCTATGGTTTTATGGAGCTTATGATAGTAGAGCAAGACAGATGGATAACATTTGTTATAACAATCCTTACTATCTCCCTGTTGTTGCTGCTGGAAATGACCGTAACGAAGTTACCCCACCAGGATCTACCCAATTAGGAACTAAGGGTGGATATGATATGATTTTTGGGCATGGAAATGCAAAAAATGTCATAACAGTAGCCGCAGTGAATCAAGTTGCAAATTATGTTAATGCTTCTAGTGTCATTATGTCTCCATTTAGTAGTTGGGGACCATCAGATGATGGAAGAATTAAACCGGATATTTCTATGAAAGGGGTGAATGTAAGATCAACTTTATCGACATCAGATACTTCGGTAGGTATTATGTCAGGAACATCTATGGCATCACCAGGAGTTACCGGTGTTGTACTTCTTTTACAACAATATTATAATCAACTTTATAGTAACTATATGAAAGCTGCAACTGTGAAGGGCTTAATATTACATACTGCCGATGAAGCGGGAATTTATCCGGGTCCTGATTATGAATTCGGCTGGGGGCTTATTAATGCTGAAAAAGCAGCAATTGCTATTCGCGATAAAAATGCTACTGCATCAAATAAAAGTGTAATAGAAGAGTTAACTTTAAATAACAACTCAACTTATACCAAAACAATTACTGCTAGCGGAACAAGTCCTTTAAAGATTTCAATATCTTGGACTGATCCACAATCACCAACTATAAATACAGGAACTGTTGATCCAACAACTAAATATCTAATTAATGATTTAGATATTAAAGTAACACATAACGATACAATATATTACCCTTGGAAAATGCAAGGAATGTCAAATCCTGGAGATCCAGCAACCAATACCTCAGTTAATAACGCCGATAATTTCGAAAGAGTAGATATTAATAATCCTTCAGGAACTTATACAATAACTGTGACACACAAAGGAACTCTTTCTGGGGGAAGTCAAAATTTCAGTTTAATTGCAACATCAGAAAATCTTTCAACTTTATCAACTAATGATTTAGCTCTTAATGAAAATACAGTAGATTTTTATCCTAATCCGGCAAAAGAGTATCTTTATATTAAAGAAAAAGATAATAATTTAAATATTATTATTTATGACATTTCTGGTAAATTAGTTTTAAAAACAAAGCTTATAGATGGAAAATTAAATATCAGTGATTTAATAAAAGGTAACTATATTGTTAATTACACTACTTCAACAGGAGTAAAAAAGAATTTTAAATTTATTAAAAACTAAGAAATTTATTTTTAAACAAAGACTTTAATTTACTATAAATTATAAATAAAAAAACCACTCTTCCGAGTGGTTTTTTTATTTATAGTATGCTTATTTCAGTTTCTTCTTCACAGCAACCTCTTCATAAACTTCAAGAATATCACCGACTTCGATGTCATTGTATCCTTTCAGGTTCAATCCACATTCGTAGCCTTTTGTTACTTCTTTTACGTCATCTTTGAAACGTTTCAAGCTTTCAAGCTCGCCGTCGAATTTTACAATTCCGTCGCGAAGAACTCTTACTTTCGATTGTCTTGTAACTTTTCCTGAAAGAACCATACATCCGGCAATTGTTCCAACCTTAGAAATTTTGAATACTTCTCTGATCTCAACATTACCAATAACCTGTTCTTTAATCTCAGGTGAAAGCATACCTTCCATCGCTTCTTTTACTTCTTCAATTGCAGCATAAATTACAGAGTAGTTTCTGATTTCGATTTCTTCTCTGTCTGCAAGATCTTTTGCATTCGCACCAGCTCTTACGTTGAATCCGATGATAATTGCATCAGAAGCAGCAGCTAAGTTTACATCAGATTCAGTGATCTGTCCTACACCTTTATGAAGGATATTAACATTGATTTCAGCAGTAGAAAGTCTTTGTAACTGATCAGATAATGCCTCAACAGAACCATCCACGTCACCTTTAAGGATAATGTTCAATTCTTTGAAATCTCCTAAAGCAATTCTTCTTCCTAATTCTTCTAATGTCGTATGTTTTTTAGTTCTGATAGAAAGTTCTCTCTGAAGCTGCTCTCTCTTATTAGCAATTGTTTTAGCTTCACTTTCATCTTCATAAACTTTAAATTTATCACCCGCAGTCGGAGCTCCGTCAAGACCTAAAATAGTTACCGGAATGGATGGACCCGCTTCTGTAAGGTTTCTACCTCTTTCATCAAGCATCGCCTTTACCTTACCGTGGTTTTTACCGGCTACTACATAATCTCCAACCCTTAAAGTTCCTGTTTGCACCAACATGGTAGCAACATATCCTCTTCCTTTATCTAATGAAGCTTCAATAACAACACCTTGGGCATTTCTATTAGGATTAGCTTTTAAATCCAGCATTTCTGCCTGAAGTAGAACTTTTTCCAATAAAACATCCATATTGTTACCAAATTTCGCCGAAATTTCCTGAGCCTGAACATTACCTCCCCATTCTTCAACCAAGATATTCATACCCGAAAGTTGCTGACGAATGTTGTCCGGATTGGCATTTGGCCTGTCCACTTTATTCAATGCGATAATCATTGGTACACCTGCAGCCTGTGCGTGGGAAATTGCTTCTTTTGTCTGAGGCATCACATCATCATCGGCAGCAATTACAATGATTGCAATATCCGTGATCTGAGCACCTCTTGCTCTCATCGCCGTAAAGGCTTCGTGACCTGGTGTATCTAAGAATGTAATTCTTTGTCCGTTTTCCAGTTTCACATTATAAGCACCGATATGCTGTGTAATACCTCCGGATTCACCGGCAATTACGTTGGTTTTTCTTACGTAATCCAGTAGCGATGTTTTACCGTGGTCTACGTGTCCCATTACCGTCACAATCGGAGCTCTTGAAGTAAGGTCCTCTTCGTTATCGATTTCATCTTCTGCGTCGCTTTCTTCAAGATCAGCATCAGAGAATTCAATTTTATATCCAAATTCGTCAGCTACCAACAATAAGGTATCAGCTTCCAGTCTTTGGTTCATGGTAACCATTACTCCTAATGAGAAACAAGCAGAGATTACTTCTGTAGGCGAAACATTCATTAAACTCGCCAATTCACCAACCGTGATGAATTCCGTTACTTTTAATGTTCTGTCTGCCGCATCAATTTCCTGCTGACGTTCGTCCTGTTCTCTACGGTAATTTCTTTTATCTTTTCTGTGTTTAGCAGATTTTGATTTACCTCCTTTATTCGTTAATTTTTCAAGAGTTTCCTTGATCTGGTTTTTAACTTGTTCGTCTGTCAACTCAACAGGCATTGTTCTCTGACCAGGTCTGTTATTCCCAAAACGGTTTCCGCCTTGTCCACCTTGTCCCTGAGGACGGTTTCCTGGAGCACCTTGTCCTGGAGGGCGATTACCTGTGTTGTTTCCGAAACGGTTTCCTCCAGCGGCTTGTCCACCCTGACCTTGAGGACGGTTTTGTCCACCCTGGTTGTTACCAAAACGGTTTCCGCCAGCTGCTTGGCCTCCTTGTCCCTGAGGACGGTTCTGTCCACCCTGCCCTTGTGGGCGGTTTCCTTGTCCTGTTTGATTATTATTGTTTCCACCTTGTTGGTTTGGACCTCCAGGCTTTTCAATTCTTTTTCTTTTCTTTTTTGCTCCGCCTTTGGATTTATCAGCAAACTGACTCAAGTCAATTTTTTCCCCAACAATCTTAGGACCGTCAAGTTTTTGATAAACTGTTTCAATTTTCTGAGGTTCCTGAGACTCTTCTTCAATTTTGGCAGGTTCGGCAGCTTTTACCTCAGCAGGTTTAGCCGGAGCTTCTACTACTGGTGGTTTTGGAGTTTCTTTTACCTTTTCTTCCACTACTGGTTTTTCTTCTGCTTTTTTCTCCTCTGTTTTTGGTTTGTCTTTTTTTACAGGTCTGTTTCTGGACTCTATTTGTGACAAATCTATTTTATCCAGAACTTTAAATTCCTGTTTTTCAGGTGCTGCTTTTACCTCAGGAGCAGGAGCAGCTTCCTCCTTCTTCTCTTGTACAACCGGCTCTGGTGCAGGAGTCGGAGCTGGAGCAGGAGTTTCTTCCACTTCAGGCTGTTTAGATTCAAGATCTATTTTACCTAAAATTTTAGTTTCTGGTTTATTAGCTTTAGCTCTTATTACTTCAGGGGCTTTCTCAATTTCCAGTTTTTCTTCCGGAACCTTTGTGATCACCACCTCATGGGAAGCTTTACGTTGTTCGCCGTCTTTGGCAAACTCAGCCTCCAATGCAGAATATGCCGCTTCTTCTAATTGAGCGTTAGGATTGCTTTCAACCTCGATACCCTTAGCCTGTAAAAATTCTACTAATCTGGACATCGAAATATTGAATTCCTTAACCGCTTTATTTAATCTTATTTTTGGCATCTATTATTTTTACTATTTTTTTAATTCTTAAAATTAAAGTATTTCTTTTTTACTGTTTATTAAAATTTATTTAAAATCTTAATCTTCAAATTCTTCTCTCAGAATACGCTTCACGTCTTCAATCGTCTCTTCCTCCAAGTCAACCATATTCAGTAGACTTTCAGTTTCTTTATCCAAAACCGATTTTGCAGTAGTAAGACCTACTTTTTTAAATTCATCCAAAATCCACTGCTCGATATCATCATTGAATTCTTTCAATTCAACATCATCATCTTCGCTGGATTCTCTGTGTACATCAATCTCATAACCTGACAACCAAGAAGCAAGTCTGATATTCTGGCCTTGTTTTCCGATTACTTTAGAAATCTCCTCAACAGGGGTATAAACTAATGCGTAGTTGTTATCCTCATTGATATCAATTTTGTTGATAGTAACATTTCCTAGAGCTCTCTTCACCAAAATCTCAGGGTTTTTCGACCACTGGATTACATCGATGTTTTCATTTCTCAACTCTCTTACCACTCCGTGGATTCTTGATCCTTTCACACCCACACAGGCTCCTACGGGATCAATTCTGTCGTCGTAAGCATCCACTGCAATCTTCGCCTTCTCTCCGGGAATTCTTACTACTTTTTTCAGCATAATAGTACCATCCTGAATTTCAGGGATCTCCAGCTCTAATAATTTCTCAAGGAATTTAGGTGCAGTTCTGGAAATAATAATCTGCGGTTTTGAACCTTTGAAATCTACTGTTTCCACAATAGCTCTGATATTCTCACCTTTTTTAAAGAAATCTGACGGAATCTGATTTTCTTTAGGCAAAATAAATTCGTTTCCTTCATCATCCAGCAAAATCACGTGCTTGTGACGGATATGGTGGATTTCCCCGATTACAATTTCCCCGATCCTGTCTTTAAACTGCTCATACAACATGGCATTGTTGTGTTCCTGCAATTTCGTAGCCAAAATCTGTTTCAAAGTAAGGATATTTCTTCTTCCCAACTGTGCAACAGGAATTTCCATCGTAAAATCTTCTCCTACTTCGAAGGTAGGGTCAATTTTTTTAGCTTCCGAGATTTCAATTTCCAAATCATCATCTTCAGACATCTCGTCCTCAACAATAGTTTTATTCAAAAATATCTGAAAATCTCCTTTATCAGGGTTTACAATCACATCAAAATGATCATCCGAATCGTATCTTTTTCTTAAAAGTGTCTTCAGCGAATCTTCAATAATTGCCATAAGATCAATCTTACTGATCCCTTTTTCGTCTTTAAAATCACCAAAGGATTCAATCAACGCTATATTGTCCATCTATTCTTTTTTCTTTTTAAAATTTAATTGTTACTAATGCTTTTTTAATCTCAGAGTACGGAATTTCTTTTTCCTCCTCCACATCTACTTTTCCTTTACCGATATCTTTCGGTTTGCGGTAACGCAGAATAAGCGTAATCTTTTCTTCATCTATTTTCGCCAGCTCACCCTCAATTTTCGTAGAGTCATTAAGTAAAACCTCAATTTCTCTTCCTAAATTTTTGGCAAACTGTCTCGGAGTGGCAAGAGGCTCGCTCAGTCCCGCAGACATTACCTGAAGGCTGAAGTCGTGCTCCTCACGATCCATATTGAATTCTATGGCACGGCTTGCGTCAAGGCAGTCCTGCAAAGAAACTCCATTGTCACCATCTAAAATCACTGTAATGTCATCCCCCGCAGAAAATTTCAAATCAATAAGAAATAAATCTTTTCTGGTTTCAAGGAATTCATTTAATAATTCTTCAATTTTTTTTCTAAACTCCATACAATACTTAAAATCATGATTTACCGTACGAAAAAAGGCTTTCTTCCGAAGGCCTTCGCATGTTTTTCCTGTAAATCCAATGCAAATATACAAAATTTTATTAAAAAAGCAAAACATCTTATTATCAAGCAAATATGTTAATATTCATTTACATTAAATTAAAAGTGGTAATGAATGTATTTTTATTATTTTTGTCATTGAATTTTTAAAAACATACATTTTGAATATTACCATTGTAGGAACAGGTTATGTAGGATTAGTTACAGGAACTACCTTAGCAGAACTTGGCAATTCAGTATACTGTGTAGATATTGATGAGAAAAAAGTAGAAGGTATGAAAAACGGCGTCGTTCCCATCTATGAGCCGAACCTTGAAGAAATGTTCCTAAGAAACATTCAGGCAGAAAGATTATTCTTCACTACTGATTTAAAGGAAGCCTTAGACAAAAGCGAAGTTATTTATCTGGCCTTACCTACTCCTCCGGGAGAAGACGGATCCGCCGACCTTTCTTATGTACTGAAAGTTGCAAATGATATCGGGGAAATGATGACCGAATATAAGGTTGTCGTTAACAAAAGTACCGTTCCCGTAGGTACAGCAGATAAAGTAAGAGAAGTCATTGCTTCAAAAACTCAAATTCCTTTCGATGTAGTTTCCAATCCGGAATTTTTAAGAGAAGGTTTTGCTGTTGAAGATTCTATGAATCCAGCGAGAGTGGTTGTAGGAGCAAGCTCTGAAAAAGCCCAAGATATTATGGCGAAGATCTATCAGCCATTTACCAATACCGGTATTCCTATTATATTTATGGATGAAAAATCTTCTGAGCTTACAAAATATGCCGCCAATTCATTTTTAGCCGTAAAAATTACCTTTATGAATGAAATCGCCAATTATTGCGAAAAAGTAGGCGCAGACGTTGATAAAGTGAGATTGGGAATGGGAAGTGACGACAGAATCGGGCACAGATTCTTATTTCCGGGCATCGGATATGGCGGAAGCTGTTTTCCGAAAGATGTAAAAGCATTAATAAGATCAGGAAAGCAGGAAAATTTCAATTTTCAGATATTAGAAGCAACAGAAAATGTAAATATTGCCCAAAAAGTAATCCTTGTTTCAGAAATTGAAAAATATTTCGGTGGAAATATCGAAGGTAAGACCATTGCAATGTGGGGATTGGCCTTCAAAGCTAATACAGACGACATCCGCGAAGCTTCATCTTTAGACAATATTGATCTTTTATTAAAAAAAGGCGCAAAAATTGTTGCTTATGATACCATTGCGGAAAGTAACGTTCAAAAAGTTTTAGGAGATAAAATACAATATGCGAAAAGCATGTATGAAGCTCTGGAAAGTGCTGATGCATTATTTATCGCAACAGAATGGCCTGAATTTAAAAACCCTAACTTTGAATTAATGGCTAAGAAAATGAAAAACAAGGTGATTTTCGACGGAAGAAATATGTATCCATTGGAAATCCCTGAGCAGAACGGATTCTTTTATAAGAGTATCGGACGTAAAACAATTGTAAACTAAAAAAATGAAAAATATAATTATTACCGGTGGAGCAGGTTTCATTGGTTCCCACGTTGTAAGAGAGTTTGTAAAAAACAATCCGAACACAACGATTATTAACCTTGACGCTCTAACCTATGCTGGAAATCTGGAAAACTTAAAGGATATTGAAAATGAGCCTAATTATGTTTTCGAAAAAGCAGACATCACAAAACCTGAAGAATTAAGAAAAATATTCGAAAAATACAATCCGGACGCTGTTGTTCACCTGGCTGCAGAAAGTCATGTTGACAGAAGTATCACAGATCCGATGGCGTTTATCAGCACCAACGTAAACGGAACGGCAAACCTCCTGAATCTTTGTAAAGAATTCTGGACCCTGAATCCGGATCACACACACGGAAGATTCCCAAATGAAAAAAGAACCAACCTATTTTACCATATTTCTACAGACGAAGTGTACGGAAGTTTAGGGGAAACAGGTTTCTTTTTGGAAACAACTTCTTACGACCCACAATCTCCATATTCGGCTTCAAAAGCGGCTTCTGACCACTTGGTGAGAGCTTACGGAAATACTTACGGAATGCCGTTTATCGTTTCCAACTGTTCCAATAATTACGGCCCGAATCATTTCCCAGAAAAATTGATTCCGCTTTGTATTTCAAATATTATTAACGAAAAGCCCTTGCCTATCTACGGTGACGGAAAATATACAAGAGACTGGTTATTCGTAATCGACCATGCGAGAGCAATTCATCAGATTTTTAATGAAGCTAAAACTGGAGAAACGTACAATATCGGAGGTTTCAACGAATGGCAGAATATTGATCTCGTAAAAGAATTAATCAAGCAAATGGATGCAAAACTAGGAAGACCGGAAGGTTATTCTGAAAAATTAATCACATTTGTAAAAGACAGACCTGGTCATGACAAGCGTTACGCCATCGATGCAACAAAATTAAATCAGGATCTTGGCTGGAAACCATCTGTAACTTTCGAGGAAGGATTAGGAAAAACCATCGACTGGTATCTTGAAAATAAAGAATGGCTGGAAAATGTGACTTCTGGTAATTATCAGGCTTATTACGAGAAACAATATAATTAATATGAGATTTTTTCTCACTTTTTTTACAGTTTTAATTTCTTTTACAGCATTTGCACAGAGCCCTTCCGCACCATCTATGCCAAAAGAAAATCAAATTGCATTAATAGAAGAATTTGTTAAAGTTTCCCATTACGAAAAATCTTTAAAAAAATTTGGGATGAATTATATCTATCTCCAAATGTTTAAAGATGAAAATGGGAAAGAAATAAGGATTCTATCAACCGAGCAGGCAGAAAGTATACTTAAAAACTTTAATTTTAATTCTTTTAAAGAAAAAAGTATTTATAATGCATTTTCACTTGTTTCGGAAGAGAATCTAAAAGCTTTGATAGAGTTTTATAAAAGTCCAAACGCAAGAATGACCAAGTTTGGTGATTTATTCATAAATAATGATGTAATTATCCTAAACTTTATCAGTTATCTTAATAAACAAATTGAAGAATACACAAAAGACAAAAAATGAAAGGAATAATATTAGCCGGAGGTTCCGGAACAAGACTTTACCCTCTTACCATCGCAGTCAGCAAGCAACTTATGCCTGTTTATGACAAACCGATGATCTATTATCCACTGTCAACCTTATTATTGGCAGGAATTAAAGATATTTTAATCATCACGACACCGCATGACCAGGAAGGTTTTGTTAAGCTTTTAGGTGATGGCTCACAAATTGGATGTAATATTGAATATGTAGTGCAGCCAAGTCCAGACGGATTAGCCCAAGCTTTTATTTTAGGAGATAAATTTATCGGAGACGATGCTGCGGCATTAGTTTTAGGTGACAATATATTCTATGGCTCCGAGATGGGAACTTTACTTAAAGACAAAACAAATCCGGATGGAGGTGTTGTCTTCGCTTATCACGTTTCAGATCCGGAAAGATATGGTGTTGTAGAATTTGACGATGATTTTAAGGCGGTTTCCATTGAAGAAAAACCGTTGAAACCAAAATCAAACTACGCTGTTCCGGGATTGTATTTCTACGACAATAATGTTGTTGAAATTGCAAAAAACATCAAGCCTTCTCACAGAGGCGAGCTCGAAATCACAGACGTGAACAATGTTTATCTTCAGAAAGGAAAACTTGAAGTAGGTGTTCTGGACAGAGGTACAGCGTGGCTGGATACAGGAACTTTTGATTCCCTGAACGACGCTTCAGAATTTGTAAGAGTAATTGAAAAAAGACAAGGCTTCAAAATCGGATGCATTGAAGAGATTGCTTTCAGAAATAAATTCATTAATGAAGAAAAGTTACTGGAAACGGCCACTAAATATGGAAAAAGCGGTTACGGTGAATACTTAAAACAATTAGTTAACAAATAATCACGGCTAAATTAATAAATTTTAAATCTATTACCTTTATGGTTGATAGTTTTTGCGCGTAACAACAAATATTAATATATTAGTTGTTATTTTCCTGTTTTATATGAATAATAATTCATAATAACGGAAATACCGGATAAATTAAATATTATAAATTTGCATTAAATTTTACACAGATGAGTGAACCACAACAAAAGTGGACTGAAACGATTGAAGCCAACCATTCTTTATTTGATTTAAAATTAAAAGAAGTCTGGAGATACAAAGACCTTGTTTACATGTTTGTAAAAAGAGACTTTATATCCAGTTTTAAGCAAACAATTTTAGGACCGATCTGGTTTTTTATTAATCCTATTCTTACAACGATTGTTTATCTGATCGTTTTCGGAAGAATAGCAAATCTCCCTACAGATGGTGCTCCGCCATTACTTTTTTATCTTGCAGGAGTTACCCTTTGGAACTACTTTTCATCGTGTCTTTTAGGAACCTCATCCACATTTATAGGAAATGCCAATATTTTTGGCAAGGTATATTTCCCGAGACTCGTGACACCACTGTCTATTGTTATATCCAATCTGATGCGTTTCGGGGTCCAGTTTGTACTGTTCATCATTGGATGGGCTTATTATTTGTCCAAAGGCGAAGTACATCCTAATCTATGGATCTTAGCAACTCCGTTTCTGGTGATTTTAATGGCACTCTTTGCTCTTGGTGTGGGTATGATTTTTTCTGCATTAACGACAAAATATAAAGATTTAAGCATGTTGCTGGGATTCGGGGTCAGCTTGTATATGTATGCAACACCGGTGATTTATCCTACATCAGCTTTACCGGGATTCTTTAAAAAGATATCTTTTTATAATCCTCTGACCGGTATTTTTGAATGCTTCAAATATGCCTGGCTAGGCGTAGGCGATTTCTCTCCAATGATGTTGATTATCAGCACATGCATTATTTTAACTCTATTAATGCTTGGTACGCTCATTTTCAATAAAGTTGAGAAAACTTTCATGGACACAGTTTAAAAAGAATTATTAATTTCCCTAATTTAAATTAAAAAAATGCTGGCTTTAAAAGCAGAAAACATATCAAAACAATATCGTCTGGGACAAGTGGGAACAGGCACACTATCCCATGACCTCAACCGGTTTTGGCACAAAGTAAGAGGAAAAGAAGATCCTTACCTGAAAATAGGTGATGCCAATGACAGAACCACAAAAGGAACTTCGGAATATGTTTGGTCACTTCGGGATATTAATTTCGAAATTGAGCAGGGAGACGCCGTTGGTATCATTGGAAGAAATGGCGCCGGAAAATCTACCCTTTTAAAACTTTTAAGTAAAGTAACAAAACCCACAACTGGCCAAATATACACCAACGGAAGAATCGCTTCACTGTTGGAAGTAGGAACAGGTTTTCACCCTGAAATGACGGGCCGTGAAAATGTTTTCCTTAATGGTGCCATTTTAGGGATGACACGAAAAGAAATCACAAGAAAGTTTGACGAAATTGTAGATTTCTCAGGTGTTGAAAGGTATATTGACACTCCCGTAAAAAGATATTCTTCGGGGATGTATGTTCGTCTTGCCTTTGCGGTGGCTGCACACTTAGAATCTGAAATTTTGATCGTTGATGAAGTTTTAGCTGTAGGTGATGCGGATTTCCAGAAAAAATGCCTGGGGAAAATGAATGACGTTACAAAGGGGGAAGGCAGAACTATTCTTTTCGTAAGCCACAATATGACAGCGGTGAAAGAGCTGTGCAGTAAAGGTATACTTCTTACTCACGGTAACCTTCAATATGAAGGTGACATGCTGAATACAATTATTGAATATCAAAAAACCAGCGCCAAAGCAAGTTCTTATCATTACAATGGTAACATTAATGAAGCTTTAGGAAACGAAAACATCAGAATAAAAGAATTTTCCGTAAAACCTATCACCGGCCAGCTGATTGATATTGATTCCGGAGTGCGCGTAAAACTGGTTTTTCACAATTATTGTCCTAATATTACCCTTGATTCCACCTTTGAATTAAGGACTTACGAGGAGTTGGTAATTTTCCATGTGGGAAAAGCATTATCAGAAAACAACGATTCAAGAGTCGGAGAATATACCGTAGAATTTGACATACCAGCCGGCCTTTTGAACGCTGGAAACTACTACTTTAAACTATATTTCGGGAAAGATCAAACCGTATTGTTATATGGAATCGACAATTTTGTCGGTTTTGAAGTAGAAAACGTAAAGGTAGGAAACAAAATGCATATCTATCCGGGTGTTACAAGACCTCATTTTGATTATAAAGTAGATTTCCATGGATAAAGCCAAATATATACAATTCGATAAGATAGGTAGTTCGTCATTAGGCTTTATTACTGTTGCAGAAAATTTCAAAAATATACCCTTTGAAGTTAAACGTGTATATTGGACATATTATACACCGCAAGATGTAATAAGGGGTGGTCATGCACATAAAAATCTTGAGCAGATAATTATTGCAGTTTCAGGAGTTATTGAATTTAATACAGAGGATAAACAAGGAAATAAGCAAACTTTCATTTTAGATAATCCATCCACAGGCTTATATTTACCAAAATTAGTGTGGAGAGATATAAAGTTTTCTCATAATTCCGTTTTATTGTGTTTAGCATCAGAATTTTACATTGAAGATGATTACATAAGAAATTACGAAGATTTTTTGAATCTTAATAACCTGCAATTAGTCAACTATACAAAAGATATTCTTGAAAAATCATGGAACTGGCTAAACGACCCGGAAATAAAGCACCTTACAAGCACTCCCGATTTCTCAAAAGAAGATCAGCAAAATTGGTTCTCGGGATTAGAAAAAAATGACTCCTATTGGGTGCAGGGCATTCAGTATGACAATAAAATTATTGGTGTTGCGGGATTAAAGAAAATTGATCCTTCAAAAAAAACCGCAGAATACTTCGGTTATATTGGGGAGAAAGAATATTGGGGAAAAGGACTGAGTAAAGATTTGTTTAAATTAATTTTTAAAATTGCCAAAGATCAGTTTGCGCTGGAAAGTCTTTATCTGAATGTTGTTCCGGATAATATCAGAGCTGTAAAATCTTATGAAAAGGCAGGTTTCTCAATATCTGACCGTACAGATTCTAATATAACAATGTCATTAAATTTATAACATGAGTGTTGAAATAAAAAAATACACGCAGGAATATTTTAATGATTGGAATCGGTTTGTTGAGGAAAGCAAAAATGGACTCTTCTTTTTTAACAGGGATTTCATGGAATATCATTCCGATCGTTTTACAGACCATTCGCTTTTGATTTTTAATAATAATAAAATCATCGCTGTTTTCCCTGCCAATGAATCCGGAAATGAGATTGTTTCTCACGGCGGACTTACTTTTGGATCGCTTATTTTATCACATTACATAAAAGCTTCTGAAGTTTTAGAAATTTTTAATGAAATAAAAAAATATTACAAAGCGCTTTCCTTTAATGAAATAATTTATAAAGCTGTTCCTCATATTTTTCACAAATACCCTTCCGAAGAAGATCTCTACGCACTTTTTCGTAACGAAGCAACGCTTTTCAGAAGAGATATTTCTTCTGTGATTGATCTTGCAAACCCTATCCGTTTTTCCGAAACAAAAAGACAACTCGTCAGAAAATGCGAAGAAAAAAGTATCATAGTTGCAGAAAATGAAAATTTCGAGGAATATTGGGCATTACTCTCATCCGTTCTTCAAAAATTTGATGCAAAACCTGTACACACGGTTGAAGAAATTAGAATGCTTAAAAAGAAATTTCCCGATAACATAAAGCTATTTGAAGCAAAAATTGAAAACAATCTCTTAGCAGGAATAGTTCTTTTCGACTTTGGAAATGTGGTTCACACACAATATATGGCGGCATCACAGGAAGGCAGAAAATTGGGAGCCTTGGATTTTATCAATCATACGCTGCTGCAAAAATTCAGTGACAGAAAATATTACAGCTTCGGGATTTCTACAGAGAAACAAGGTCAGTTTCTGAACGAAGGCCTGATTCAGCAGAAAGAAAATATGGGAGCGAGAGGAATTGCATTAGATTTTTACTCTATTAAACTTTAAATTAAACCAAATGATTAAATTTCTTGATTTACAAAAGATCAATCTACAATATCAAAACGAAATTGAAACGAAGCTTTTAGAAGTTTTCCGTTCCGGATGGTACCTGATGGGAAATCAACTTTCAAATTTTGAAAAAAACCTTTCTGATTACATCGGAGCAAAACATTCCATCGGCGTTGCTAATGGATTAGATGCGTTGAGATTGATTCTGAGAGCTTATATGGAAATGGGAGTAATGAAAGCCGGAGACGAAATTATTGTTCCTTCAAATACTTACATTGCCTCTATTTTAGCAATTTCAGATAACGGATTAACACCTGTTTTAGTAGAACCGGAGATTAATACATATAATATTGATATTTCAAAAATTGAAGAAAAAATTACTTCAAAAACAAAAGGAATTCTTATTGTACATCTTCAGGGTAGAGTTGTTTTTTCTGATGAGCTTACAGAGATCGCGAAAAAGCATAATCTGAAAATAATTGAAGATAATGCACAAGCCATCGGAGCAGCATGGAAAGGCAAAAAAACCGGTAATCTTGGTGATGCAGCCGGATTCAGCTTTTACCCCGGTAAAAACCTAGGCGCTCTTGGAGACGCCGGAGCCGTATCCACGAATGATGATGATCTGGCAAAAACGATAAGAGCGCTGGCAAATTATGGTTCCAATCAAAAATATGTAAATATTTATAAAGGCTTAAATTCAAGGCTAGATGAAATTCAGGCTGCCGTTTTGGATGTAAAGCTTCAATATATTGACAACGAAAATAACATCAGAAGACAGATTGCAAAACGTTTTATTGATGAAATAAACAATCCGGCAATCATTCTTCCGGAATACCCGGCTTATGAAAATGAACATGTGTGGCATCTTTTCGTGATCCGTTCGGAAAAAAGGGATCAGCTTCAGGCTTATCTTACGGAAAACGGTATTCAGACTTTGATCCACTACCCTATTCCGCCACACAAACAGGAAGCATATAAAGAATGGAATGATTTGTCGTTCCCTATCAGCGAAAAGATTCATGATGAGGTGCTGACACTGCCTCTTTCCCCTGTGATGAGTGAAGAAGAAATCAGCAGAATTATAGCAGTTACAAATACATTTTAATCCATGTCCAGGCTATTAGAAAATAAAGAATATTTTCTTAAAACAGTGAAAATTGCCAAACTTCTTTACAAAGAAAAGAAGTACAACCATTGTTTGCTGTATATAGAAAGGCTCTCCTATTCTGCCTGGTACAACTTTCCCGGATATTATACTTCTAATGCTATTGAATCTATCATTAGAAATATCGCTTCAAAAACTTTAAAATTTACAAAGCAAAAGACAGCGGAATCCGGACAGGATAAAACATTACATATTTTTTCTGAGATCAGCTATGTAGGGGGGCATTCAAAACTTATTTTCAGCTGGATAGAGAATGACAAAAACAGCAGCCACTATTTACTCAGCACATGGCAGGACCAGCAACAGGTTTCTGAGATTGCGGAGTCTTATAATTATAAGATAAACAACAACTTATTCGCTTTTGAAAAAGATTTAAATATTCTCGAAAAAGCTCAAAAAATCATTGAAACGCTGGAGAATAATGATTTTAGCCGTATCGTATTACATATCCATCCTCATGACGTTATCCCGTCGATGGTATTTTCTTCAGAAATGCTACAATACCCTGTATTTTTTCTGAATCATGCTGAACATACCTATTGGCTGGGCGCTCCCGTCATTGATTTTTTATTACAAATCCGTGAATCAAACCTTATAAAGGATTCAAAAAACAGAAATATTCCTGTTGAAGATCAGTTTTTCCTGCCCATACCAGTAGATGAATCTTTCACACTTAAAAAAACTGAAAGAAAAACGTTCCATATCCTGTCCATCGGCAGAGAGTCGAAGTATGAGCCTAACGAAACATATAATTTTTATGAAGCAGCTCTGAAAATTGTTGAAAAATTTGAAAATGTAGTTTTTACCATTGTTGGAATCTCCGACATGAATGAAAACAGAAAAAAATATCAGCACAAAAGACTTATTCTTGTGCACCCCACCAGGGAAATTAATAAGTATATTGAAGATGCAGATCTATATCTGGAAGGGTTTCCAATACCTTCATTTACCTCCCTGCTGGAGCCTGCAATGGCAGGAATGCCGTTTGTGCTTCATTACGATCCAGCGAGCGTTTATAAGGTATTTGATGATAAAAAAGAAGAAGGTATTTTTTATCCTGAAAGTCTTACGGAGTGGCACCAGGAAGTAGAAAGAATCATAACTGACGAAACATACAGAAAAAAAATCAGTGATTTGCAGCAGAATTATTTAAAAAAATATTTCTCTGCGGAAGCATGGTCGTCACAACTGGAAAAAATTAAATCACTTACAAAAAATAAAAAACATTCTGTCCGAACAATACCTGCTGAAGAAAAATATCTGGACGGCAGAGATGAGGAGTTGGTATCCGTGATACAGACAATACCAATGAATCATTACAGCTATACCGGACGCCTGGGATTTTTTTCAAGATTAAAAGTTGTTATTTTATCCTTGAACAATCCGGACTGGGTAAAACTTTTACCAAAAAAAAGAACGCTTAGATATTTGATAGGCAGATAATTATAAATTAAACCAAATATGAAATTACGCCCAATAGCCATACATCTACCACAATTCCATCCATTTCCCGAAAATGACGAATGGTGGGGAAAAGGCTTTACCGAATGGACCAATGTAACCAAAGCTAAGCCTTTGTACGAAGGACATGACCAGCCTCAGCTTCCCACAGATCTTGGTTTCTATGATCTTCGTCTTGCAGACTGCAGACTGGAACAGGAAAAATTAGCCAGAGAATATGGTTTTTATGGTTTCTGCTATTATCATTATTGGTTTAATGGTAAATTATTAATGGAAAGACCTCTCGAAGAAAAATTAAAAAATCCTGAGGAAGATTTCCCTTTTATGCTTTGCTGGGCCAATGAAAACTGGACTAGAGTCTGGGATGGCGGAGAAAACAATATTCTGATGGAACAGAATTATGAAGATTTGCCGGATCATATTGCACATATCAATTATCTGATTCCGTTTTTTAAGGATGAAAGATATATTAAAATTGACGGGAAAGCCGTTTTTGCTGTTTACAGGTCAACAAAAATCCCTGATTTTGATAAAATTGCCCAAATGTGGAAAGATGAAGCCCGAAAACATGATGTAGAATTATACATTACAAGAATCGAAAGCTTCGGAGAAAGGGGCGCAGAATTTATCACGGAAAATATCGATGCCAGTATAGAATTTCAGCCGCATTCCGGTTTGAAAGTTCTGGGAGATGTAAAAAAAGAACGGGCTTTAGAAGTAAAGCAAAATTTTAAATCTTTACGTGACGAAATCAGTATCCAGACCATAAAGCAAAGCTATGACCACTGGACTAAAAAGCTGAAAATGAAGAATGAGCAACAGCCAGTGCAGCTCGACGGAAGCATTGTAGAATATTCGGATTTTGTGGATGCGGACATTGAGTTTCATAAAAAGGAAAAACCGGATCACAAATTTTACAGATGTGTATGCCCGGGATTTGACAACAGCCCCAGAAAATCAAAGAATTATTTTATCCTTAAAGATTCTACTCCGGAAAAATTCAAATACTGGTTGGAAGAGAAAGTAAAAACTTTTGAACCTTACAGTGAGGAAGAAAATTTATTTTTTATTAATGCCTGGAACGAATGGGCAGAAGGAAATTATCTGGAACCCAACAGAACCTGGGGAAGAAAATACCTTGAGGTGGTAAAAGATGTTTTTAAATAAAACCTGGAGATCATATATTAATAACTTTGAACAGATAAAAAGATTTACAAGTAAAAATCTTATCAGGAAAATAAATAAGCAACACATAGATGAACCCATTGGTTTCCATAATAATACCTAATTACAACCATGCCCGCTTTTTAAAACAAAGGCTGGAAAGTGTATTTGGCCAGACCTATCAAAACTTTGAAGTCATTCTTCTGGATGACACCTCTACGGATGACAGCAAATCTGTATTGGAACAGTATGCTGAGCACCCAAAAACATCTCATGTTGTTTTTAACGAGAAAAATTCCGGAAGCCCATTTGCTCAGTGGGAAAAAGGATTGGGTTTAGCAAAAGGTGATTATATTTGGATTGCTGAAAGTGATGATTTTTGTGAAGTTGATTTTTTAGAAAAGCTTGTCCCTTTGTTTTTCAAAGAAGAGAATGTAGCGCTTGTTTACTGCCGATCCAACAATGTAGACGAAAACGGCAACTTTTTCGACATTTTTTACCCTGATAATTTTGATAATCAAAAATGGAAAACCTCCTATTTTAATAACGGAAATGATGAATTAAAAAACTTTGTAAGATATACCAATACCGTTCCCAACGCCAGCGCATGTCTTTTCAGGAAGCAGGATTTTGATTTTTCTGAAATGAAAAAAATGTTTTTTGCCGGTGATTGGCTTTTTTGGGCCAAAGTTTTGTCAACGGGCAATGTCTATTTCTGCAGTGAAGTACTCAATCATTTTAGATTCCATGACAAAACTACAAGAAGTAACAGATCTACCAATAGGTACAAAGAATATCTGCTTGTACTGTCATTTATCTATAAAACTATTGGGGAAAAGCTTTCCTACGAAAGAAAACACTTCTGGATATATTATGAAATGCAAAGACAATCTGTATCTTTACTGTTCCTGTTCAGGCATGTAAGACCGTTTTTTTATGCTTACTCGTATTTTAGATATAAATTATTAAAGCATCAGATCAGGACAAAATTATTATCTAAACGATGACAAAAGATTTATATAAAACACCGAAATACATAAAATTTTTAATACAAAATAAAAAGTATGCTTCCGCCAGTTAAATATCGCGAAATACTTTGGGGAGAAGGTCCGGAAAACACCGAAAACATTCCCAAAATAATCTGGTCATTCTGGGATTATCCTAAAGAATCTCCATTGGTAAACGCATGCTTTAGAAATTTAAAAAAATATCTGCCCGGCTTTGAAGTTCATATTTTAAACAGAGAAAATGTAAAGAAGTTTTTACCCGAGGCAGAAATACAGATTCGTGAGGATATTTCTTTTGTTAATTTTACAGATCTTGTAAGATTAAATGTGCTGGATGTATACGGTGGCTTTTGGCTGGATGCAAGCATTATGCTTACAGAAAATTTTGACTGGATTTTTAACCTTAAGTCTGAATATAATGCAGATCTCATAGGTTTCTATTCCGATCTTGTAACTAATGATTTTGAATACCCTGTCCTTGAAACATGGTTTTTGGCTTCTCCTAAAAACGGCAAAATGATTCATGACTGGCACATGGAATTCAGAAAATGCTATTATTCTCCGGATCCTCATAATTTTTACTCTGAAATAAAAAATAATCCCGCTCTACGACAGAATATTACCGAAGACTGGTTACTTGACTATCTTATCGCTTATCAGGCTGCAATGACGGTCATGCGAAGATCAAAAAACTATCGTATATTGATGATTTCGGCCAACGATATGGCTCATTTTTATAATTTTAATTTAAAAATTAAAGGAAAAGACTTAAGCCGATTATTCCTTCAGGGTACAGTTCCTGAGCATTATCCCAAGCTTATAAAATTTGAAAAGAACGGCAGAAATATAATGGATGCAGATATAGCATATGGAAAATATCGTAGAAAATCTTTTTTGTTTTCAATATCAGAAGAGCCCAATTATTATCTTAATAAGCTAAAGAGGAGGAAGGATTATGCTTTCTTCATAATCAGGCATCAGATTAATTTACTGTTTCAGAAAATAAACACAACAAAACAATGATCATAGGAAATGGGCTTATTGCCAATTCATTAAAAAATATTGATTCTGAAGACTATCTTTTTTTTGCTTCAGGCGTCTCCAATTCCCTCGAAACGAGAAGCTCAGAATTTGAAAGAGAATTTTCTCTTTTGAAAACCAACCTTGAAAACAGCAATGGAAAAAAGTTTATTTATTTCTCGACTTTAAGTGTTAACGATCAGTCGAAGCAAGGCAGCCATTACGTTTTGCATAAACTTGAAATTGAAGATTACATAAAAAAGAACTGCGAAAACTATCTTGTTTTAAGGATAGGAAATATCGTAGGGAAAGGAGGAAACCCGAATACTTTGTTTAATTTTCTTAAAAATCAGATTAAAAATAACGCTCATTTTAAAGTTCACAGCAAGGCAAGAAGATTATTACTGGATATTGATGATATTGCGGATTTTTTGAGCTCGAATTGTATTGCTGTAAAAAATGACACCATCAATTTTGCATATCCATATTATTATGATTTAAAAGAAATTATAGGAGCCATTCAGAATGAAATGCAAAAACAAGCCAACTACGAAGAGTCTGATGAAGGAGATTTTTACAAAGTAGATTTTGATGCCAAAACGAATGATTTCTTTGCTGGAACCACGGCCGATGAATACCTGAAAATTTTAGCACAAAAATATATTTAAAAAAGTACACATGTCTAAGGTTTATTTTATTATCGTTACCTACAATGCCATGAAATGGGCAGAAAGATGTTTTACCAGTTTAAGACAGTCTTCCGTTCCTGTACATACAATTGTGATCGACAACGGTTCTGAGGATGGTACTCAGGAATATGTCAAAACCCATTTTCCTGAAGTAGATTTTATCCAGTCTGATACAAATTTAGGATTCGGAAAGGCTAATAATATCGGTATAGAAAAGGCTTATAAAGAAGGTGCTGATTTTTTTTACCTGATGAATCAGGATGCCTGGTTATATGAAGACAGCCTGAAAGAGCTTCTTGATGTCTATAATTCTTATCCCAATAAAAATGAAATTGGAATTATCAGCCCAATCCACATCGACGGTTCCGAGAAAAAGCTCGACATTTTTTTGGATAAATATATTTCTTACAACTGCGATAAAACGAGATTGATTTCCGATCTGTATTTTCAGACATTGAAACCATGGTATGAGCTTGATTTCATAAATGCAGCCCACTGGTTTATACCGCGGGACACCATTGAAATCGTAGGTGGTTTTAACCCATTTTTTTTCCATTATGGAGAAGATAATGAGTATGTAAACAGAGTACATTTTCACAAGAAAAAGATTTTACTGGCCCCAAAAAGCAAAGTGGTACATGATGGCAAACAGTCATTACAAAAAGTGGATTACAATAAATATGAAGATCTCCGGATTGAAACAAATATTATGAATCCCAATCTTCCCGGTTCATTACAACAGGAAAAAAAAGCACTCCTCCAAAGTATTGTAAAAAACAGTTTGACAGGAAATTTTGAGAAAGCTAAAAAACATTATAAAAGTTATAAAAACATCAACAAATATGATTCTGAATTACTAAAAATTAAGAAAAAAATAACAAATACACCTCATTGCTTCCTTGATCTATCATGAAAAAGGGTTATTTTTATAATTCAAAAAAATTGTAGATTGCAGACAAATTGAAAAAAAAATTTATTATCCCTCAGATTTATGATTAGTATCGTTAGCCCCGTTTATCGTGCTGAGAAAATACTTCCCCTTCTGGTCACGGAAATCTCTAAGCTGGCGCAGAAAATCGGCCAGGAATATGAGATCATTCTTGTGGACGACAGAAGCCCCGATAATTCGTGGGAAGTAATGAAACACCTTACTGAAACCAACACTAATCTGAAAATCTACAGATTAAGCAGAAACTTTGGCCAGCATGCAACAATAATGGCCGGATTAAGCAAAGCTTCCGGAGAATGGATCGTTGTAATGGATTGCGATATGCAGGATCAGCCCAAAGAAATAGAAAAACTTTATCAGAAAGCACTTGAAGGCTACGATGTTGTCCTCGCAAGAAGAGAAGTACGGATTGATTCTTTTTTTAAAAGATCATGCTCTAAAATCTTTTATAAAGTTTTCAACTATTTTGCTGGGATTGAGATCAATAATGAAATCGCTAATTTTGGTATTTACAATAAAAAAGTCATTGAATCTGTTTTAAATATAAAAGATAATATTAAATTCTTTCCCTTATTTGTCAACTGGGTGGGCTATACTACCACGAGTGTTTCCGTGGAGCACAGTTCCCGCGAAGAGGGGAAATCTTCTTATAATTTTTCCCGGCTTATCTCTCTTGCATTCAATGTAATCATATCTTTTTCGGATAAACCACTGAAAATTTTCGTTGGCTTTGGGGCGGCAATCTCTTGCTTATCCGTTTTGGTTGCCTTATTTTTTGCTGTGAGATTTTTTGAAGGTAAAATCACCGAACCGGGTTTCAGCTCACTTATTCTTTCCATTTGGTTTTTATCCGGAGTAGTAATCAGCTGCATTGGCATTGTGGGAATCTATCTCGGAAAGACCTTTAACCAAACCAAAAACAGACCTGTGTTTATTATTGATGAAGCTTATGAAAGTTAATTATTTACAGTGGGACAGTGATTTTTTCAATAAAAAAATTGGTGATATTTCTATTCATCAAAAAGAAGATATAGAAACGGAAGATTATGATCTTATTGTTGTAAAACAGCCTTCAGAATTTAATATTGAATTAAAAAACGCTCTCCTTTCTTTTCAGGAAACTAAGGTGAATTTTATAAAAACACTGGAAAAACCTCATCAGCCCGACTCTTTTACTATTAAGGATACAGACTCTAATGATAAGGATATTGAGTTTTTCAGAGAACTGGCTTATGAAAGTGGAAAAAAAAGCCGATTTTTACTGGATCAGAAATTCGGTGAAGAAAAATTTAAAGAGCTGTATGACATGTGGATCATCAACAGTCTTAATAAAAAATTTGCTTTAAAAACTTTTTATATCGAAGAAAATAGGAAAGCCATCGGATTTGTGACGCTTCAGAAATACAATACGCTTGGAAAAATTGGTTTAATTGCCACGCATCCGGATTTTCAGGGCAAAGGTTTTGGAAAGAAGCTTTTAAATCATGTGGAAAATTTCTGCATCAAAAACGGGATATATCAATTAGAAATTCCGACACAGAAAGAAAATATTCAGGCCTGTGCATTTTATAAAAAACAGGGCTACAGCATAAAAGATGAAATTATAATAAAACATTACTGGAAAAATGATTCCCTTTAATAAACCTTATCTTACAGGAAAAGAGACAAAATACATAGAAGAAGCGGTTGCCACCGGAAAAATTTCCGGCAATGGTGTTTTTACGCAAAAATGCCAGAAGTTTTTTGAAGAAAAATATGGCTTTAAAAAAGCTTTGCTTACAACTTCCTGCACAGACGCCCTGGAAATGTGTGCCATTCTTGCAGATATTAATTCCGGAGATGAAGTAATCGTTCCGAGCTATACTTTCGTATCCTCTGCACTGGCTTTTGTAAGGCAGAACGCTCATATTGTTTTCGCTGATTCTTACCCTGACAATCCTAATATTGATGCAGATAAAATTGAGAATTTAATTACCGAAAAAACAAAAGCAATTGTTGTCGTTCATTATGCAGGAATTGCCTGTGATATGGAAAAAATTCTTGAAATTGCGCAAAAGCATGACCTCATCATTATTGAGGATGCTGCACAGGCAATTGACAGTTTTTATACATTTAGAGACGGGACGAAAAAAGCTTTGGGAAGTATTGGTCATCTGGGTGCGTTTTCCTTCCATGAAACTAAAAATATCATTGCAGGAGAAGGCGGAATGCTTACCATAAATGATGAAAAGTTCATCAACAGGGCAGAAATTATTTGGGAAAAAGGAACCAACCGTTCAATGTTTTTCCGTGGTGAAATCAATAAATATGGCTGGGTAGATACGGGTTCTTCGTTTTTGCCGAGTGAAATTATTTCAGCTTTTCTTTGGGCACAACTGGAAAATATCGATTCTATTCAGAAAAAAAGACTGGCAATTTGGAACAGGTATTTTGAAGGTTTAAAGGATAATAAAAACTTTTCTTTGCCTCAAATCCCGGATTATGCAACAAATAATGCTCATATGTTTTTCATTATCTGTAAGGATTTAAACTGCAGGACAGAGCTTATTAAGAGATTAAAAGAAAATGAAATTTTAGCGGTATTCCATTATCTTTCTTTGCACAAAAGCGAGTTTTATGCTGAAAAGCACAGCAATGGTGAGCTTGCCAATTCCGATCATTTTGAAGACTGTCTTTTGAGGCTTCCATTATATTTTGAGCTAAGCGAAACTGAGCAACAGAAAATAATTGATATAATTAATAAGTTCTAACATACACTGATGAAAAAAATTAATCCTGAAATATTTAAAGATCAATATAAAGTAAAGGATGGAAAATACATCTTCATTCCGGTTCAGGAAGAAGTTGTGACTGATTTTCTTGATAAAATAAAATATAAGATAAAGAAATTCAACAAGATATACAGCGCTCTGATTGAGATTATAAGTCCTGTTTATCCGCAACCTTTCTTTGATGCGAAACGTATCATCCGCAATGAAATAAGAGGTAAAGAGGTTGTAGCGCTTAATCTTGGCAGCGGAAATTCTGATTTTGGAGATGATTTGCTGAACGTGGATTTGCTTCCCTATCAAAATGTAGATGTAATCTGCGATATTGAAAATATTCCTTTTAAAGATAATTCTGTGGATTATATTATTAACATTGCCGTTTTAGAGCATGTCCCGAATCCACAAAAAGTAATTGCCGAAATCCACAGGGTTTTAAAACCTGGTGGGAAAATTTATTGTTTTATCCCGTTTATGCAACCTTTTCATGCATCTCCATATGATTTCCAAAGGTTTACTTTTGAAGGAATGAAGCATCAGTTCAAGGATTTTGAAATTTTGAACCTGAAACCGGTAGGCCCTACTTCAGGAATGCTTTGGGTAGTTCAGGAATGGTTTGCTTTGGTTTTTTCTTTTGGTATTAAGCCCCTTCATACTTTTCTTTACTTACTTTTTATGATCCTTACCTTTCCTATAAAATTTTTGGATGTTATTCTACAATATTACCCGATGAGCAAAAATATGGCTTCGGGGTTTAGTATTTATGCACAAAAAAAAATAAAGCATGGAAAAGATTCAAAATAAATATGAAAATATATTAAGTTGGTTTTTTGTTCTTGGAGCCCTTTTTATTGGCTTTATAGTTTATTCTAATCTTAATAAAGGTTTCATATTTAATGATGAGGCGTATTATTTGTTTTTTTATAGAGATCATGAAAGTCTGCCGACAGTTGATGCAACTAATTTTTATAGAATTTTCAAATTTATCTATACAGAAAATATTTATCATTTCAGGATAATAACGTACGGATTATTAAACCTTTCCACATACCTACTCTACTTTTTTGGAAGCAGATATTACAAGCTTAAAGCTTCTCCTTTTCTCTTAGGATTCTTGGGAATCTGTTTTAATTTTTGGGCTTGGGGAATTAGCAACATTGTACTGAACCAATATATCGGAAATACAATTCTTATCAACATCTCTCTATCGCTGGTCTTTGTTTATCTCATTTATAAAAGATTATTCCCATTAATAATCTCAGGATTTTGTCTTGGATTATTATTGTTCAATGGGATACCACACACAATTGTAATTTTACCTATTGCTCTTTTTTTATTATATAATTTTTGGAAAAAAGACAAAACCCCGATAATTTATATTGTTATTGGAGGATTAATTGGCATATTATTTTATTTTACATGCATTGAAAGCTTTTCAAAATTTATTTCCCAGTTTGAATGGATTCAGTATTATAAGCAATTCCATACAAAGCAACATCCGAAAAGGTTTTTTGTATTCTGGATTTTAAAAGTAGTAGGATTTATTTTTGTTCCGGCAGCAATTTTAATCGGATGTTTATATAAATTTTCAAAGAATAAAATCCAGCACACGGACCGCATTTTAATTGTTTTAGGTATAATTTTTATTATTTCTAATTTTGTTTTTACTTCCATTTATATAAATTATATTTTATTAGCATTATTAATTTTCAGATATTTTTTAGAAAAAGAAATCAGTCTTGAAAAGAAGACAATGCTCATCGTTTTATCACTTATTCCTTTCGGGCTTTCTTTTGGTTCAGGCGCCTATTTTGAAACACGAGGTTCACTTTATAATGTTTACTATTATCTGGCTTTGGTAATAATTCTTTTATCAGTCTATTCTGTTAAACCTTATATTCTTTTCATTGTATTTTTTATTTATCAATGTGCCAGTTTTCCAAGTGTGTTAAAGGAAAAAGGCTGGAAAGATTTCGTATTTACGGAACAAACTGAAAAAGTAAAAATCAACGGCTACGATTTATATTTAGATAAAGGAAGAAAAAAGGATATTGAAGACCTTCGTCCCTATCTTCAGGATCAACCCAATGTAATCTACTCAAGTAATCATTTGGCGGGCTATCTGTATATTTTAAATGCAAAACCACCAATTTATTATTATTTTACATTAAAAGATTACATTAGCTTTATTATTAACAAGGTAGGAAAAACTCCGGATGATTTTATTTATATTGAAAGTAACGATTATCCTTTCTATTCTAAAGAAATTGTACCTTTGAAATTCGTAAGCCATCCGGAAAATTACAAAGTGGTAAAAACCGGAAGATTTACATTATACATTCCCTCAAAACATAAAAAATAACAGCAAATGTGTGGAATAGCAGGAATAATTGCTAATAATGCCCGAAATTATCAGGAAGAGCTCAAAAAAATGACGGATGCAATGGCGCATCGCGGTCCTGATTCTTCAGATTTCGAATTTTACGAAAATGCAGCACTCGGCCACCGCAGGCTTTCCATTATCGACCTTTCAGAAAATGGAAAACAACCCATGCTTTCCAGCACAAAAAACGAATGCATCGTCCTGAATGGCGAAATCTATGGTTACCAGAACATCAAGGCACAGTATCCGGAATATCCTTATCATGGCAGTTCAGACACGGAGGTTATTCTGGCCATGTATCAAAGGAAACATGAAAATCTTATTCATGATCTTCCGGGAATGTTTGCTTTTGCTATCTGGGACAACGGAAAACAGGAATTATTTTGTGCAAGAGACCGTTTTGGCGAAAAACCTTTCTTTTACGCCATCGGAAAAAATAATGAATTCATTTTTGCTTCTGAAATCAAAGCGATCTTAGCATCAGGATTAATTCAGCCAAAAGTAAATCAGGAAGCACTTTCCTATTATTTGCAGTATGGTTATGTAAGCACCTATCACAGCATTTACGAAAATATTCACACCCTTCCTCCCGCTCATCAATTGATCTGGAAAGACGGAAAAGTTAATATTTCGAGATACTACAGCTTACCTTCAAAAGACAGAGTTTTAAGCTTATCTGATGCCAAGGAAGAATTTATTTATTTATTAAAAAATGCAGTTCAAAAGCAGCTTATTGCCGATGTTGAAGTTGGCAGCTTTTTAAGCGGCGGTTTGGACTCTTCGTCGATTGTTGCCTTGGTTGCTGAGTTTTTACCTAAACAGACAACTATCAGTTTTGGTTACGACCACAAGGAAAGCGAACTGAAATATGCCAAAGAAATTGCAGAAAAATACAATACAAACCACATTGAAGTTCATGAGAAAAAAGAAGATCTCGCAACTTCACTTTTAAAAATTTCTCCTTTTTTTGATGAGCCCTTTGCGGATATTTCTTTCATTCCGCATTTTGAAATATGCAGAAATGCTAAGAAAAATCTTACCGTTGTTCTCTCCGGTGATGTTGGTGATGAGCTATTTGGAGGATACAACTTTTATAGAGTTGAAAATCAATTAAGAAACCATTTTAGCTATAAAAATATCGTAGCCCAATTTGGTTTAAAATTATATCAAAAATTAAGACCTACTTCTTTTATCACACAAAAGAATCTGGCTCATGAAAATATTCTGGATTTCCATCAGAACTTTGTAAGGAATTCCTTTAATAAGCAAGAAAAAAATTCTCTCGGAATTTCAGCAACATATACTCAGCCATACAGTTTCACCCCTAATCCTGATTCCTTGAATGATATCATGAGAGTGGATCTCGAAGGCTATGTTCCCGGAAATATGATGGTAAAATCCGACAGGATGGCAATGGCCAATTCCCTGGAAGTAAGGACTCCTTTTCTTGATATTGATTTTGCAGAATTTTGCATTCAGCTTCCGGAACAACTGAAACTGGACAATGAAAATGACAAAATCATCCTTCGCGAAGCCATGGGATCTTACTGGACGGAAACCATCAGAAACCGCCACAAACAAGGGTTTGGTATGAGCGTAAAAAGTTGGTTTGAAGAAGAAAACCTTGTTCAGCTTTCGAATGACTTATTAAAGAATAAGGATCAGAAAATATTTAATTATATTGATTTTAAAGCAACTCAAAAGTTCCTTAATAAAGACCACAAACACTGGAATCTTTTACAATTGGCTCTTTGGGCGCACAACAACCAAAATGTTTTATAATGCTTGATATTTCCGTAATTATCCCGGTTTATAATGCAGCTCAGTTTTTAGAGAAATCTGTGAATTCCGCTGTACATTTTGATGAAGTAAAAGAAGTTATTCTGATTGAAGATAAGTCGACGGATAATTCATTAGAAATATGTCAGAAATTAGCTTCTGAAAATCCCAAAATAAAATTGTTTCAGCATCCCGATAAAGGAAATCACGGAGCCGGAGCCACAAGAAATCTGGGCATAGAAAAAGCATCCGGGAATTTTATCACATTTTTAGATGCCGATGACTATTACCTTCCCAATAGATTCGACGCAGAAAAAAATATTTTTAATGATCCGAAAATTGAAGGTGTTTTCGGGGCCATCGGTGTTGAGTATTTAACAGAAAAAGGTAAACTGGAATATCAGAAAAAATTTAAGGATGCACCACTTACAACTGTAAATTATCCTGCAGAAGGCGAAGAGGTTTTCAGAGGTTTGTTAAGCTTAACTCCTAAGAAATTCGGAACATTTTTTCACCTTAATGCTTTGACTATCAGAAAATCTGCATTGGAAAAAAGCAAACTTCGTTTTAACGAAAACCTTCGGGTGCATCAGGATTCCGATTTTAATATTAAACTTTCTTATCATTGTTATTTAAAATCAGGAATTATTGATAACGCAGTGGCAATCAGGGGGATTCACGATGACAACAGGATCACGAAAATCGCGCAGTATTCACCTCAGTACAATCAAAGACAATATCTTTATTGGAAATCTTTGTATGACTGGGTAAGTGAAAATAATTTATCTTTAGAATATAAAAAGAGAATTTATTTAAGCTTTAAATCTTTTGACCTTTCCCAGAAAAAAGGATGGGCAAAATACAGCAATATTTTATGGGAAGGTTTTAAAAACCCTGAAATATTAAAGACAAAATACCGGTTTAATTATTATAGATAACAAACGCAGATGAAAATTTCCGTAATCATTCCCGTCTATAATGCGGAAAAGTATGTGACGCAAGCTGTACAATCTGCTCTTCAATTTGAAGAAGTTTATGAAATTATCTTAGTTGAAGACAAATCACCAGATAATGCGTTGCAGGTTTGCCGTCAATTGGCCGAAGAAAATGGCAGGGTAAAGCTTTTTCAGCATCCTGACCAGGAAAATCACGGAGCTTCTGCCTCAAGGAATTTAGGAATCAAAAAAGCGAGCGGAGATTTTCTAGCTTTTCTGGACGCTGATGATTATTATCTTCCGAATCGTTTCGATGCCGAGAGAGATCTTTTTAAAAACCCTGAAGTAGAGGGCGTTTACGGAGCCATAGGAGTACATTTTTATTCCAAGAAAGCAGAGGAGCAATATTTTAAAGTTTTTAGAGACTCTCTCACCACAGTTTATAAAAAACATCATCCTAAAGAAGTTTTTCCCGGGCAATTGTATTTATTGGGCAGCTTTGGAATGTTCAGTATTGTTGCGCTGACAATTCGCAGAGATGCTTTGACAAACAAAATGAATACTTTATTTAATCCTGGTCTGAAGCTTCACGAAGATACAGAATTCCTTTTGCGGCTGTCTTATTATCTGGATCTTTATTCCGGGAATATTGATGAAGCAGTTGCACTGAGGGGCGTACATGAAGAAAACAGAATTACCACAGCAGGCTTGAATAAAAAGAAGATTCAGGCTTCAAGACACTTGTTCTGGAAACATATTTCTGAATGGGCACAAGACGAAAAAACAATACCTGAAAATATCAAAATTCACATCGAGAGAATGAAACGCAGCTTTGAAATTGCCAATGCTCCGAAGCCGAAAAAATGGATCATGATCCTTAAATATCTAATTCTTGATTATCAAAGTATAAGATCCGGCTTGTACAATGTCAATTTCAGAAATACAATAATTTAATTCTTTTAGAACCCCCTTCAAAAAATGAACATTTCTGTAATCATTCCTGTTTATAATGCTGAAAAATATGTAGCTCAGGCAGTGGAATCTGCGCTTCAGTTTGACGAAGTATATGAGATAATTTTAGTTGAAGACAAATCCCCTGATAATGCTTTGGAAGTCTGTCGTCAATTGGCCGAAGAGAATGACAGGGTAAAGCTTTTTCAGCATCCTGATAAACAAAATCACGGAGCCGGCCCGACGAGAAATCTCGGTCTGGAAAATGCTACGGGAGACTTTATCGCATTTTTGGATGCCGATGATTACTATCTTCCGAACCGTTTTGATGCAGAAAAAGAGCTTTTTAAAGATCCTAAAGTGGAAGGTGTTTACGGTGCGCTGGGCGTTCATTATTATTCTGAAAAAGCAAAAGAGCAGTATTATCATATTTTTGGAGACAGGCTGACAACGGTTCACAAAAGACACGATCCTAAAGACGTTTTTCCCGGACAGATCAATATGAGAGGAAGTTTCGGACTTTTCAGCATTGATACGCTAACGATACGAAGAGATGCTTTGGTGAAAAAACTTAAGCCATTCTTTAAAACGCATTTAAGGCTTCATCAGGATACAGAATTTTTATTTAGGCTGTCCTACTATCTGGATCTTTATCCCGGGATTTTAGATAAGGCTGTGGCGGTAAGGGGAGTGCATGAAAGTAATAGAATTACGGCTGTCGACACAAAGAAAATAAAACCTGCCACTACGAAAGTTCTTCTCTGGAGAGAAATCAATGAATGGGCAAAAAACGAAAATACAATTCCGACAGATATAAAGCTTCACATTGAGAGGATGCAACGCAGCTATGAAATCGCACTTGCACCTGTTTTAAAAAAATGGGCAATGGTTGTGAAATACCTCATTTGCGATTATCCTAGCATTAGATCAGGGCTTTACAATATTAATTTTAAAAAAGAATTATTTAAATGAAGTTTTTCTTGAGAAGAAAAATGCTATTTTAAGTTTCACGGTTTTGGTGGAATTATAAATTCCGATCAATAGTGCCAATTGCAACATAAAACTCTGAAATTATCAGGTGATTTTAACCTTAAGCTTCTTTAAGTAATTTCGTAAAGGTTTCTCAATAAATTGGTAGAAAAGCGCTGAAACAAATATTAAAACTAGAACATAGACCCAAAATACACCATTGCTTTCATAGATCTGGAAATAATCCCATAAGACCGATCTCAAAATATACAAAACCGGAATATGTACAATATAAATTGCATAGCTGATTTCGCCTAGATACTCTAAAGGTTTCAAGGAAAATATTGTAGTTAAAATTCCATTATTACAGGAAATAAAATAGATCAGCGGAATAAAGAAAACTGCCATTAAACCATTGTGAAAGTTTAACGGAACAAAAATTAATGACAATAAAATAGCCATAAAAATTAAAGAAATGATAACATCATAATTATTCTCCCTGAAATTTTTAACGAAAAATAAACCCGCAAGATTTCCCATTAAAAATTCATTTATATGTAAAAGCGGAAAGTAATGGACAAATTCATAACTGACTGTGTGTGGACCCTTAAACATCGAAGAATTCACATACAGATTAGAAAACACCTGCGTGGTAATCCATATCAAAATAGTAATGACCCAAATGCTTTTATTCCCTTTTGAATAAAAATAATTGTACAATAGAGGAAAGATCAGATAAAAAAGAAATTCAACGGAGATAGACCATCCCGGAAAATTAAGTACAAGCGCCTCTCCCGGAATCCAGCTCTGAATCCCGAAAAGATACAGAAAAAGTTTATAAAAACTGAAACCCGAATATTTCGTGACGAGAAACAACAGCAATCCTACAACATATAAAGGATAAATCCTTGCAAACCTGTTCCTGTAAAAATCCAAATAATCAATCTTCGCTTTTCTGTGATAGGCCACAATCATAATAAAGCCCGAAAGAATAAAGAAATAACTCACCCCGACATTCGCCTTGAGGAAAATATCGGAGATATAATTGATCTTATATAAAAATAAATCTTTCTTAAAATGAGAAATAACGATCGCCATTGCAGCGACAAATCGGGTAAAAGTAATCTGAGGGATTTTCACGGATTAAATTACATATAATGCTTATTTCACAAAAACACCTATGTATTTCCCTTCGTATTCCACTACCGTTGTCTCAATATTATTTTTTTCGCAGAAATCCTGATACGCAGAGTTGTCACCAATATCATCACTGATGAATACTCCACCTTTTTTCATCCTTTTATAAACTTCGTCATAAGCCCACAATCTCCCGTTATAAGCCTTATCAGAATCATAATGAAGGACATCAAATGAAGAACTTTCAGCAAAAATTTTCGGCAAAGACTCCTTATCTGCGAAACGGAATAATTTCCAATTAGGTTTCAGATTTTCAGGAACGACATAGCCTACATACTGATCGCCATCCTGCGCCAGATAAGGCATATCCGAACTATATAAAGTACCTCCTCTTTTTTGCAATGATAAAAGAGCCGCAAGAGAAGACCATCCATAAGCAACCCCGGTTTCTACTACATGTTTAGCATTAGTAAATTCGCAAGCATAATAAATAAGTTCCAATGCCCCCGGTCCGCCCATCTTGATAGGACATTCTTTTTCTTTTTGCTCGGAAAGCTTTAAAATTTCAGCATAGGTATTTCTGAAAGGGGTAATATCAATCCCGAAAAGTTTAGCAACTGCTTCTTTTTGAGAAACTGCTCTTGAAGCCGCCCAGGAATTCGTTTTTTCTTTTCCTTTGAAGGCATTTCCTCTGTTTACGGTATTTTTGATGATCTTTCTACCAAGCTCAGGATAAAGGTCCGGTCTTTTAAGATATGCAACAAACGTTTTTAGAACTCTTGAAATTTCACTCACTGTGTTAAATTTAGGACACAAAAATAAAGATTTTTCTGTTATTTTTAAGATATAATTATATTTGTAAAAATTTATTAACACAAAAGGATGAAATTTTCTGTTCTGATAGCCAATTACAATAATGGAAAGTTCTTTATGGACTGCTACGAATCCATTCTTGCACAGCAATATACAAACTGGGAAGTAGTGATTATTGATGACCGTTCAACAGATGATTCTGTGGAAGTGATCAAAAAAATAATTGGTGATGATGACAGATTTAAGTTGTATGAAAATGATGCCAACTACGGAGTCGGGGTTACAAAAGCCAGGCTAATTGAATATTCCACCGGAGATGTCTGCGGATATTTAGACCCTGATGATAGTATCAGCCCTAATGCTTTGAAAAGCGCCGTTGAGGTTTTACAAAAGAAAAAAGATGTGGTCCTTACCTATTCCAGACTGGCAAAATGTGATCAGAATTTAAATATTTTAAAAGAATTTACAGCCGCCATGCAGGTTCCCAACGGGCAGAAAGCTTTCTTTAATTTTCCCATACAAATTGCGCCGTTCGTGGCTTTTCGAAGGGATGTTTATCTGAAAGGCCCAAGAATAAACCCTGAACTTAAAATTGCCGAAGATCAGGATCTTTATTACAAAATGTATGAAGTAGGAAAAGTACATTTTATCAACCAGACGGATTATATGTACAGGGCACATGCCGGAGGAATTTCCCAGAATGACAATAAAGGGAAATCTTATCAATATTATGCACGCGCCATCTGGGAAGCTATGCAGCGAAGGAATTTAAAGGTAATCAACGGCAAACCCGTACCAGCAAGCTACAGCGATCCTCAGGAAATTTTTGACCTTTTGGAGTATCAAAACAGAATGCCGTTTCGTATTAAAAAAAGAATAACAACTTTATTACAAAAACTTTTCAGTTAATGTCAGAAAACAAAAAAACTAAAGTACTTTTCAGGCACCGCTCCATGGAAATGGGAGGCGTAGAAAAAGTGGTTTTAAGCATGCTTAATCATCTTAACAAAGATAAATTTGAGCTGACAATCTGTTTAAATATTAATCAGGGAGAACTTCGAAATGAAATCCCGAAAGATGTAAGAAAAGTTTACCTCACGGATGGAAAAGAGGATTTGTCGAAAAATCCCGTCATCCAAAAGCTTCAGCTGGCAAAAAGAAAGCTGAAACTCAATAAAGCTGAAAAAGACCCAAGAATTGCAGACCGCATTCTGAACGATAAATATGATGTGGAAATTGCCACAACCTATTCGGTTTACAAAATAGTTCTGAACTCAACCAATAAAAATTCAAAAAAAATCGCGTGGCTCCATTCTGATCTTACTTTACCGGGATTTGATCCTTACCGTGAGGATATTTTCAACAGTATGAAGCAGTTCGATTATATTATTTACGGTTCACAGCAATGTAAAGATGCTTTGGATCAAAAATATCCGGACGTACAATTTCCGCCGGGAAGAGTGGTTTTGAACGCCATCCCGATTGAAGAATTAAAAGTAAAAGCAAAAGCCTTTATTCCCGAGTTAAAAAAAATACCCACTTTTATTTCTGTAGGAAGATTGCACTTCAGAAAAGGCTATAGAACACTTATCGAAACCCATAAAAAACTCTTGGACAACGGTTTTATTCACCATATTGACATTATCGGAGATGGTGAAGATTATCAGATTCTTACCAAAAGAATTGAAGAATTGGGCGTTCAGGATTCTTTCAAACTTTTAGGAACCCAAATGAATCCTTATCCTTATGTTCAACATGCAGATTTTTATATCATGCCTTCCGAAAGTGAAGGCTGGCCATTAATTATTGCTGAAACTTTGATCCTTCAAAAACCAATTTTAGCAACGGCCGTTGGTGGCATTCCTGAAATGATTGACCATAAAATCACAGGTTATTTAACAGAATACTCCGAAGAAGGCTTATATAATGGAATAAAAGAATTCCTAACAAATAAAACTTTGGTTGAAAATATTCAGAAAAATTTAACAAACATAGAAGAACGCTTTGACAATAAGAAGATTTTTGATGCGGTCGAAGAAATTATTGAAACAGTCTTGAGGAAATAATTTCACTAATTTTATACATTTGATTAAATAAATTCACATTATACAATATTCACAGATGAATTCCTTTATAGAAAACTTATACCAATCGTTCCTGCAGCATAAAGCAAATACTTGTATCAGCATTGAAGATAAAAATTATTCATACGAAGATGTTTTAAATATTTCTCATCAGATAAGACATCAGTTGCAGTCGATAAATTCTCAGAATATCGGAATTTATTTGACCGATGATGTGTTTATGTACGCTTCGATTTTGGCCATTTGGTTTGAGGGTAAAACGTATGTTCCTATTCATCCGGATTTCCCTTTAATTAAAAATTTAAATGTAATCCAACAGGCCGATATTGACACCGTCTTAAGCTCAATAGAAATAAAGGAAAATCTTGATATTACTATAATTGACACTCAAAAAAACTTTGAAGTAAAGGCAAATTCTCCTAAGGAATCTTCTCTTACTAATAATGCATACATTCTTTTCACATCAGGCAGCACAGGGAATCCGAAAGGAGTTCCAATACAGTTTTCAAACCTGTATTATTTCTCGGAATCTTTCCATGCAGCTTTTGGAAAATTAAGCCCTCAGGATAGTGTCTTACAGATGTTTGAGCTCACCTTCGACTTATCGGTAATGAGTTATTTAATTCCTTTTTTAAATGGAGCTAAAGTTGTAGGTCTTCATAAAAAAGAAACGAAGTTTTTACAGATCTTGGATTTACTGGAAGCCAATGAGATTACAGTTGCTTTAATGGTTCCAAGTATTTTGAATTTAATTATTCCTTACCTTGATCCTTCCATTCAAAACGAAAGTTTACGTTTAAACTTATTCTGCGGTGAAGCATTGCTTGTAAAACAGATTGAGGGCTGGAAAAATTTTATCCCGAATGCTGCGATTTACAATGTTTACGGTCCTACAGAAAACACGATTTTCTGTACACAATATAAAGTTGAAACCCCGATTAAAGAAAGAAAAGGAATCATCAGCATTGGAAAATCAATGGAAAACAGCAGCATGAGCTTCCTTGAAGACAATACAAATGAAGGTGAACTCTTGTTGTCTGGAAAATTCCTTACCCAATCTTATTGGAAAAACGAAGAAAAAACAAATGAAGCTTTTATCGAAAAAGATGGGAAAATTTTCTATAAAACCGGAGATTGGTGTTTAAAAGATGAAGACGGAGATTATTATTATATCAACAGAATAGATTTTCAGGCAAAAATCAATGGCTTCAGGGTAGAATTATCTGAAATTGAATATTTTGCGAATCAAAAATTAGAAAACGCGATTAGTGTTGCGGTGATTCATAAAGATAAAAATGATAATGACAACCTGATTCTTTTTATTAATAATATCCATTCAAATGAAGAAGAAATAAATGCTCATTTAAAAAATAATTTACCGGATTATTGTATTCCTTCAAAAATTATTAAGCTGGAAAAATTCCCTACAAATACTTCGGGAAAAATTGACAGAAACGAACTTAAAAAAACACTTTTATGATCATAAGACCTGCTACAAAAATTGACATCCCATTCATTGTTGATGCTATCATTAATATTGAAAGAACTGGAAATACAGATACTTTCAGTAATTTATTCGGTACAGATGAAGTAACAACCAGATATTACCTGGAGCAATTTTTGCTTGATGATGAAAGTCTGAATACAGAGTTTTCTTTAAATACTTACTCCATTGTAGAGATTGATGGAGAAAACGCAGGCTGCTGCTGTCTTTTTTATACAGATTCAGAGTATTATCAGAATAAAAGCGAGCTCTTTCCCATTCATTTAAAGAAAGAACATCTGCAAAAATTTGTAGAAAATGCAAAAGCTCTTCCTGATACAAAACAGTATTCCACACACAAATATTTTCTTGAATATCTTTATGTAGACGACAAATTCAGGGGAAAAGGTGTTTCAAAAGTAATCTTAGAATACCTATTTGCAAAGACCGATGTTCTTTACCTTATTCCTTTGGTCAACAATACTTTTGCGATAGATTATTACAGAAGATTCGGGTTCGTAGAAGATGAAAATATAAAAACATTTCCTATAGATACTCCGGAAAATAAAATTTACCCGGGAACTCATAAGATCATGCTTTATAAAAGAAACGAAAAAGTTAATTAAATTTTTCTCTTCCGATGGCATCTGCAATATCATTCACCGTATTGATATTTCTGAAGCTTCTTGGGTTGATTTCTGTATCAAACTGGTCTTCAACAAGTTTCATTACCAAAACAGCAGATAAAGATCCGTAGCTTTCTAGTTCCTTGAAATTAGTTTCCGGAGTGATGGCTGTTTCTTCGTTAAGTTCTTGTTGTAGCAGTTCACAAAATTGTTCGATCTTCATTGTGTTAGATATTTCGCGGACAAATTTATAAATAAATTTTTAACTTTGCCTTGCTATGATGATATATAAAATTTTAAATAAATTATTCACCTCATTCCAGGATTTCCAACACGCGGTTTATCTAAAAACATGCATTCAAAATGGCCTAAAGCTGGGAAAGAATGTAGTTGCCAGAAATGGTGTTTCTTTTGGTTCAGAACCATTTTTAGTTGAGATTGGAGATGATTCAAGAATTGGTGCGGGAGTAACTTTTGTAACCCATGCCGGAACCACCGTAAATATCAGAAAGCTAGAAGGCTATGAGGAAGTACGAAATTTTGGACATATAAAAGTCGGTAAAAACTGTGCAATTGGCAGCAATTCAACCATATTACAAAATGTTGAAATCGGAGACAACTGCATTTTGGGAGCTAACTCTGTTTTATCAGAATCCATGCCGGAACACACTGTTTATGCCGGAAATCCCGCAAAATACGTTTGTGAAATCGAGGATTACGCTGATGTATTGAAAAAGACCACTGTAGAATATCCTCTTGAATTGGAAAAAGACAGGAAAAAATTAAACCAATGGTTGATTAAAAATTTACCTGTGAAATTCAAAACTGCAAGATAGTGTCAGAAAAAAAGAAAATCCTCATCCGTATCGGTTCACTGCGTCATGGCGGTGCAGAAAAAGTTTTAGTCACTTTTTTGAAAAATCTTCCAAAAGACAAATATGAAATTGATTTGCTTTTAAATCTTTATTCCGGAAAATATTTGCCGGAAGTCCCGGATTGGATTACTATTTTACATTTAAATAAAGGTGAAATGATCACTACAAACCGCCCCCACGAAATTCCTAAAAAGGCGGCAAGAGTGATCTATCAGGGAGCATTAAAAAAGTTCCCAAACCTTCTCTACAAAGGGAAATTAAAGAACAAACAATACGATATCGAATTCGCTGCCATCCACGGAATGCGTGACGAAATTCTGGGTTCCCCCATAAAAAGCTCAAAAAAAGTGGTTTGGATCCACAATGATCTTTCCCAGGTGAAAGGCTACACCACTGATGAAATCAGGAAATTTTTCGGATTTGATAAAATCATGGTCATTTCAGAAAAAATTGAACAGCTCTTTCACAGCTTGGCTAAAAATGAAGCGGAAAAACAGAAAATTGTAAAAATTTACAATCCATTAGATACGGAAGAATTCATTAAAAAAGCGGATCAACCCGTTTTGAATTATGAGTTTGATAAAAACATTCCGACCTTTATTTCCGTAGGAACTGTTTTCCCCCAAAAAGGCTTCGACAGGTTATTAAAGGTCCACAAAAAGCTTTTGGATGAAGGTTTTCAGCATAAAATCCTCATCGTTGGTGACGGCTACGATTTTGAAAATATTAAAAAATTAAAATCAGATCTTGGTGTAGATGAAACTGCGACAATGCTTGGTTTTACAGACAATCCATATCCTTATTTCAAAAATGCTGATTTCTATATTTTAAGTTCGAGATATGAAGGTTTTCCAACGGTATTATTTGAAGCTATTACCTTAAAAAAGAAAATAATTTCCACTGAAGTTTCCGGAGCCAGTGAAATGTTGAAAGACGGCGAATTAGGCTTAATTATAGAAAATTCTGAAGACGGAATCTATGAAGGAATGAAAAAAGCACTATCACAACCAGGTTCTTTTGAAAAATATTCAGAAAAACTGAAAGACTACGAAATGCCTTTCAACCTTGAAAATTCAGTCGGTAAAATAACTTCTATTTTAGATGAATTATAACTAAATTAACTTTCAAAACCACAGATTTCTTACATTTGCTTTATGGCAGAACAATATTCTACGCTACAGAAAGATTTTTACCGGGAAAGTGGAAAATGGCTTTCCACCTTTGAAATCTGGGCAAAATGTGTTAATCCCAATCTTCATTTTATATACATTTTAAGACAAACCCAGAAATATAAAAAGAAATCTCTGGTAGGTCTTTTCTGGCGATTGGTTTTGAGGCGCCACCAGATCAAATATGGCTTCCAAATCTACCCGGAAACTCAAATCGGGGAAGGCTTTTACCTTGGGCATTGGGGAAGCCTGGTCATCAACCCAAATGCTAAAATCGGGAAAAACTGTAATATTGCACAGGGTGTGACAATCGGGCAACAAAACCGTGGGAAAAATGCAGGGTTCCCTGTCATCGGAGATGAAGTCTGGATTGGTACAAACGCCGTGATCGTGGGAGGAATCACCATTGGAAATAATGTTTTGGTGGGCCCGAATTCTTATGTGAACTTTGATGTTCCCGCAGATTCTGTTGTAATAGGAAATCCCGCGAGTATTTTCCCGAATACGACCGCAACAGACGGATATATTAATAATAAGGTGTAAGAATATTTCTCATATATTATTAATACTTCGTAATTTTACCTTGATTTTATTGAAGTTTAAATTATCAGCATATTGAAACAATAAGAGCAATTAGTATGGTCTTTATTGGAGTGGCATATGATTTTAAGCATATTTTAATATTAAATTTTGTTAAAAACAATTGCTGTTTCTGTAAAAATTATATTTTTGCATAGTTATTGATTCGGTCTATTGAATTTGAAAATAATTTAAACGAAATAAATAATTAGATTTTAAAATTATGTCACAGTCGTACGAAATTATTTTCGAAAACAACAGAAAATGGGTAGAATCCAGAATAGCAAACAACCCGAAATTCTTTGAAGAGCTTTCAAAAACCCAGAATCCCGATTATTTATATATCGGATGTTCGGATAGCAGAGTCACAGCAGAAGAATTGATGGGGACAAATCCGGGTGAAGTTTTTGTTCACAGGAATATTGCCAATGTGGTAAACACTTTGGACATGAGCTCCACAGCCGTGATTCAGTACGCGGTAGAGCATCTCAAAGTAAAGCACATTATTGTTTGCGGACATTACAATTGTGGCGGCGTAAAAGCGGCGATGACTCCTCAGGATCTGGGGCTATTGAATCCCTGGCTGAGAAACATCCGTGATGTATACAGATTGCATCAGGCTGAATTAGACGCTATCGAAGATGAAGGAAAACGTTATGACAGGCTTGTTGAGCTCAATGTTCAGGAACAGTGTATCAACGTGATAAAAATGGCATGTGTGCAGGAAAGATATATTTTAGACGAATTTCCTGTGGTCCACGGCTGGGTATTTGACCTTAGAACCGGTAAGATCATTGATCTGGAGATTGATTTTGAAAAAATTCTGAAAGACATCCAAAAGATCTACAACCTTACAAGTTCTGACTGGGTTATGAGCAAAAAGAAAAACTAATCGTTTTTCCATATAAAGAAGAGAATAGAATAAGATGAAATTCTGGAGTATTGTTACTTTACTGCTTTTCCTGAATTTTACAGCATTACCTGGTATTGCTGCTGTTTTCGGCTGGGATCTTACCAGAACCAATGTAGTGATCAGCGAAGAAGAACCTCATTCTCATCCATCAACTTTTGTTGTTTACGAAAAGACACTTCCGAAGACTTTAGATGTATTCGATTATCTGAAGTTTTTCGAACCTGATCTTCAGGGCAAATCTTTTATTCTAATAGATGATTCCTTTCATCTTTCACCCTTACTTACTATATTTTCTCCGCCTCCCGAAGCTTAATTCTTAAAGTTAGATTTAAAATAATATTCATATCATTTTTTGATATCGGATAGATGTGCTTTACAATTAAAATTTCCAATCTTTTATAATTGATTTATTAAAGGACAGATACATCGGTTATAATTTCACAGTTTCATATCATGAAAAAAACATCATTAATAGGAGGAATTAAGGAAAATTTCCCTTCAGGACTCGTTGTATTTTTAGTGGCACTTCCGCTATGTTTAGGAATTGCTTTGGCTTCGGGCGCACCGCCGTTATCAGGTGTTATTGCAGGTATTGTAGGAGGTTTGGTAGTAGGAACCCTCAGTAACTCAAATATTTCGGTTTCAGGGCCGGCTGCGGGTCTTACAGCCATTGTTTTAACGGCTATTACAGATCTTGGCGCATTTGAGCTTTTCCTTTGTGCAGGAATGATCGCAGGACTTATCCAGTTAATCTTGGGATTCGTCAGGGCAGGAAGTATTTCCAATTATTTCCCAAATAATGTAATCGAAGGAATGCTTGCCGCCATCGGTATTATTATCATTTTAAAACAAATTCCGCATGCTTTGGGATTTGATAAGGACTATGAAGGCCATGAATCTATTTTCGATAATGGTTTAAACTTCGGGTATTTCACGGAATTATTCGGGGCGATTCATCCGGGAGCCATTATTGTTACTTTAGTTTCCGTTTCTATTCTTATTGCGTGGGATAAATTCCCGGCTTTAAAAAGATTTAAAATGCTTCCAGGAGCTTTAGTAGCGGTAGTTGCAGGGATTTTATTAAACGAAATTTTCAAAATGATGGGCAGCTCACTGGCGATAGAACCTCAACATTTGGTTTCTTTACCCGTTCCGCAATCTTTTGATGATTTTAAAAACCTGATTACCACCCCAGATTTTAATGGATTTACCAATCCAAAAGTATGGATTGTAGGAGGAACGATTGCTATTGTAGCTTCTATTGAAACGTTACTTTGTATCGAGGCATCCGACAGGCTGGATCGCCAGAGAAGAATTACAGATACCAATTTAGAATTAAAAGCGCAGGGAATTGGGAATCTTATCAGTTCATTTATTGGTGGTCTTCCGATGACTTCGGTGGTTGTGAGAAGTTCTGCCAATGCCAATGCAGGAGCTACTTCAAAGATGTCAACAATCATTCATGGAATTTTATTGTTGATTTGTGTATTGTCAATTCCTGTTATTCTGAATTTAATTCCGTTGGCGACACTTGCTGCGGTATTAATTTTAGTTGGATATAAATTAGCAAAACCTGCCACTTTCAAGCATTTCTGGCAATTAGGAAAATTCCAGTTTATCCCGTTTGTAGCAACAGTAGTTGCTGTAGTGGCAACAGATTTATTGAAAGGAGTGGGAATTGGGCTTGCGATCTCAGTTTTCTATATTCTTCAGGGAAATATGAAAAGAGCTTATTATCTGAGTAGAGAAAAGCTGGATGATGCAGATGAAATCAACATGAAGCTTGCTGAGGAGGTTTCATTTTTGAACAAAGCAGCCATCAAAAAAACTTTAAAAAATATTAAGCCCAACTCTACCGTGACCATCGATGCTAGAGGAACTTCATACATTGCAACGGACGTATTGGAAATGATCCAGGATTTTGCCAATATCCGTGCAAAAGAAGAGGATATTAATGTAGAGCTTTTAGGCTTTAAAACATCTTACAGGGATTACGAGAGAGATGAAGATTCTCACATCCTGATTACGCACAGAAGGGCTATGTAAGCTCTTTACAGTGATTTTTAACTTTAAAATAATATAATTTCAAAAAAATAAATAGAATATATGAAGGCACATACATACGAAACTCAGTCAACAATTACTCCTGAAAAAGCATTAGAATTTTTGAAGGAAGGAAACCAAAGATTCGTGAACAACCTTAAAGCCAACAGAGACCTTCTGGAGCAGGTAAATGCTACCCGTGAAGGACAATGGCCTTTTGCAGTGGTCCTAAGCTGTATCGACAGCCGTACTTCTGCAGAACTTATCTTTGATCAGGGACTGGGAGATGTTTTCAGTATCAGAATTGCGGGTAATTTTGTAAATCAAGATATTTTGGGTTCTATGGAATTCGGTTGTAATGTGGCGGGTTCCAAGCTGATTGTAGTTTTAGGACACACTAAATGTGGTGCTCTGAAAGGCGGTCTGGACGCGGCGCAAATCGAAGGACTGGGAATGGACAACCTTAATCATCTGATCAATCATTTCGATACTATTATCACAGAAGTGATTGAGGAAGGAGAAGAGCGTTCATCCAAAAATACTTCACTGCTGGAAAGACTGAATCAGCAGAACGTAAAAAATGCAATCGAAGATATCCGTAAGCAGAGTTCAACACTTAAAAAGCTTGAAGAAGAGGGTAAAATTAAGATTGTAGGCGCTAATTATGACGTTGAAACAGGAGTTGTAACCTGGTTGTAGGGTACATTCTGCTATCACGAATACCGAAATATGTTTATCGTTAGATAGATTGGAAATTAATTTTTAAAAGTACAAGAGGAAGGCCACCGAATTTCGGTGGTCTTTGTTTTTTATTAATTCAAGGTCAGTGCGAAGAACGAAGTGACGACGTAATCTTATTTTTTTTGAATAAAAATTTCAATTTTCATCTTCGCCCGTAGAGATCCTTTCAGGATGACAAATTATACATAAATAATTGCAGTTGTATTGAAAGGCTGAAAAGTTGTCTGGTGGCTGAGGCTCCCGAAGCCACCACTCCTACGATCCTAGCCCCGATTGCAGCGAAAATCCTTTTTTGAAAAAAAAGATTGCAGCGGAAAGCGGGAAAAAGCTCCAAAAAAACTTACTTTTGATATTCAGAAAATTAATTCTTTTATTTCTTATGAAAATACAGCTTATTCTAGTTCCGTTTTTGTTTTTATTTTGTTTTAATCCGTTTTTGAAAGCGCAGAAAGCAGTAAGCGACACGTTAGTATACGTAAAAAAATTTGAAACCAATAAAGAAAAGTATATCGGAAAGCCTTTTTCACTGCTTTTAAAAGATATGACTCAACTGCAGCCGAAAAATGCAAAATCCGACATTAACGAAGACCCAAGCAAACCGCTAGAAAGTACAATGTTCACGTTTTCGAATAAGGATATCAGTTCCGGCCACGAGGTTACTTTAATTATCAAATGGAAACCGGATACTATTCCGAATACCCCGATTGAGTTTTTTGAGCAGGAACATAATTACCGCTTTACAGTAAGCGAAAGGAATTTTTTCGAGAAAAAGGTGGTGAAGGATATTGTGGTTTATAAATAACAAAACCTCCGTGAAGAGGTTTTTATTTTGTTTAAGCTTAATTCATTTATTTTCCGTTAAAAGCAGACATTGTATTGCTAATCCCCGCAAAAACAAATGACAGGCTTGCTTTTGTAAATTTTTCAATCCTTTCCGGAAGTTTCTCTGCTTCTTCTTCATTCCAGGTTCCGAGGACGTAATCTACCTGTCTTCCTTCTGAGAAATCCGATGAAATTCCGAAACGCAGCCGTGCATAATTTTGGGTCTGAAGCACTTCATTGATGTTTTTTAATCCGTTGTGTCCTGCGTCAGAGCCTTTTCCCTTCATTCTCAATGTTCCGAAAGGTAAAGCAAGATCATCCGTAACGATCAAAACATTTTCCAAAGGGATATTTTCTTTCTGCATCCAATATCTCACCGCATTTCCGGAAAGATTCATGTACGTATCCGGCTTTAAAACCAGCACTCTTCTTCCTTTGTATTTCCCATCAGCCATCCACCCGAAATTTGTTGTATTAAATGGAACTTCCAGGGTTTCCGCAATTTTTTCAGCTACCTTGAAACCTATATTGTGACGTGTATTTTCATATTCGGGGCCTTTGTTTCCGAGACCCACTATTAAATATTTCATCGAGAAATTTTTTGCAAAATTAAGGCATTAAAAATAAAAACTCAACCTTCGGAAAGATTGAGCTTAAAAATATTATTTAAAATTATTTTTACAATGGTTTGTAGATATAATTTATATCAAATCCTTTTGTCATATACGTTTGCGGATCGTAGTTATAATCTGTGGAGAATATCACCGGGGTCGGAATCGGTAATGTAAGGTCTGTAATTGAAAGCCTCTTAGGACTGTTTGGTGATAGTATCCAGCTTTCCACATCATTAATCTCAGTATTTAAAACCCTTGAAACTTTATAAGCAAATGGTATTAACGTAAACGGGTTGATCCTTGCATCATAATTTGAATATCCATAAGCATACTTCGTAACAGGCGGGCTGAATACACTTCCGGCCATAGGACCGTAATGTCTGATCACACGGGAAACATTGTCTCCTACATATTCATATTTAGTTTTGGAATAATCCGTGTAAGCAAATGGCGTTCCTGAAGTATCCGGGCCGTTTCTCATAATAATGGAATCAAGCTTTGCCGTAGTCGCAGTATATTTCAGGTCATACAATGTTTTTGCCTTTTTATAAAGCGTAAATGGGCCGGGAGGAGTTCCTGGGGCTCTTTTATAGAAAGAACGGTTTTCTGAAATCTTTTCCAGTTTTCCGGCATTTCCATAAGTGAACAGTTGAGTGTATACAATACTGTCTTCATCCAAATCTCCGTCTCCATCAAGATCTAAAAAGCCTTTGAAATCGATTTTACTTACCTTGTCTCCACTCCATGCTATATCCGTAACAGATGCGCCATCTGTGACTACTTTCGATAACTGTAGCCCGTTATAATAATACGTAGCCAGTGTATCTGAATCTGTAATCTCTCTATATAAGGCTCTTGGGCCGTTTAGCCCCGTGTTAGTATTAACATCATTTAATGGATTTCCATCTTCATCTAATAAATCTTTACAAGAATGGATCGTAGAAACACCAACTAACAATAAAATAAAATAAAAAAGTCGTTTCATTCCAAAGGGGATTATTTATTTTTCCACAAATATAATTTTTTTTTAAATAAAAAGCATATATTTATTAATATTACATGAAAACTGTCAAAAGATTATTCCAACTTATAACGGTTTATATACATATTTAATTGCCTGGCTCTGATCAGAAACAGGATAATTCTGCGAGTCGTAAAGGTAGCCTTTCGGAATAGGTACCGCAGGTGATCCCGGACTGTGAATGGTGATCTTCCCAACATTATTTGTAGAAAGCATATAAAAATTGATGGGGAATAAAGTACCCGTCACCATAAAATATTCTTTTGGCAATGTGGTATAAGGGTTGATCTTGCCGTCGAAATTGTCATACGCATACGTCATGACAGAAGCTGTGGATGTATCCGGATTTCCTCCGCTCATCAACATGCTTGTCTTATCCAGACTTACTACATTGCTTGCTGAAAATGTGAATTTGTATTCCACATAATGGGTATATGTAGCGCTTCCACCCATTTTTTTCTTCTCTACAATTCTGTACAGCTGTCCGTTTGCATCATAAAAAACACTGAAATCACTATGATTCGTGGTAGACATAGCCGTCTGATCCATAGATATTGCAGACATTTTTCCATTGGTATAGGTAATGGTATAAAGATTATCCACAACATGCGGATTTACATTATCCTGATATTTTATTTTTGTGATCTTATCTCCTGTATATGTTAGCGTTGCAGCAATTGTATTGGTAGAACTTGCATCTCTGATGTAAGCTTCAGCAAGCGCCCCTCCTATCGTTGTAATGTATTCTTCAGTGTCTTTGGTGCCAGTAGTTACTTTACTTAAAATTCTAGGCCCCGTGATGGTTGATCCTCCGGAATTATCAGTATTGTGATTTGGCGGATCATCCGTTGTATTGTCACATGAAACCACGAATCCGAGCGCTAAAGCAGCAAAGGTTGAAAAAAAGTATTTTTTTGTCATATAAATTAAATTTAATGCCTTCAAATATAATTGATTTTCCCTTACGAAGGAATTAAAAATTTTAAATAAATATCATAATTATATAAAAAATCTAAAAACTTTCGCTTTTAGATTTTAAAATTACCATTTATTAATGAAAAAATTAGTAAGGCTGTAAAACTGACAATGTCAATACAGATTGTGACATATCAGCATTCAGGTACTCTGTATTTACTGCCCTTCCGATTCCTAAAGTATTATTATTAATATTTCTTTTTGTACAAGCCGCTTTTACGGAGTAATTATTTTTTGGAGTAAGATTGGCCAGTGTTGCATTAAGATTAAAAATCTTGTTCGTACCGTCACCTCCTACGATTACGTCAGTTCTTACCGCTCTCAATTTATTATCAACAAAAATCCCGCATGCAAAACTTGTGGATTCATTTCCGTTTCCTGTTTTCTGGGCTGTTGTCTGGAAATTGAATGTTACTTTATTGGTAGCATTGGTAATAGAGAAAGTCGTCTGTGTTCCTGTAAGGACGGACCATGCAGTTGTTATTGTAAGTCCTTCATCGTACGGAGAAGTTGATCCGTTGTTCCCGGAGAATGCTACTCCTATTTTATCTTCCAGCGTATTAATGTGGAATAGAGACATACTCGACAACCCGTCTGCCACTTTTATATTTTTCCAGTCATTTACATTTAAAGTAGAACTGTTATGGAAAATTGTCCCGGCAGCACCTGCAGAACCTTTTACGGTACTTGTTCCTCCGGTTCTTAATTCTTTTCTTACATTAAGATCTCCATTAATGTCGAGCATGTTCACCGGTGTTGAAGTATTAATTCCAACTTGACAGTTAAAAAAAGCAACCAGAAACAGATTCGTGATTAATATTATTTTTTTCATTTGTATTTAGTTTGTAATTGTGTTAAAGACTTGAGGAACTTCATATACATCCACTTTCAGGGAAGATTGTGCAATGAATGAGTCAATGTTCGAAGCCACGGCTCTACCGATTCCTAAAACAGATCCTGTGGCAACATTATAAGAATCAAGTCTTGAGCATGCTACGCTTACCGTATGAGCGCCTTTAGAAAGGTTTTCTACAAGCCCGATCTGGTTGTGGATCACAAAAGTGTTACTTGCACTACTCGCTCTCAGATTTCCTTGTCTCATATTAATCAGCTTATCATCAATGAAAATTCCGCAGGCATAGTCAATAGAAGTATCTGTAGTTCCTGCTGGTGCAAAATTGGCATGAACCACTGTTTCAAACTGAAAATAAGCTTTACTTACCGTACTGAAGATATTAACGGTCTGAGAAAGTCCTGCAATTTTTTTAAACTTTGAAAAAGTAGAATAAGCACTGTTCTTGGTAAAAGTTGCAGCTCTGGATGTAATGCTGGGTTCTTCCGAACTGGTGAATGAAATTCCCGTGTTATCCGAAAATGAATTATTAAAAATTAAATAAAACTTATTCGGTTCGTATTCAGGAATTCTCAAGGTTTTCCATGTTGGTGGATAATCTTCACCTTGGGAAACTAAAATCTGCGTGTCAGTTCCTTCAGAAAGAGTGTTGTTTGTTACGTCTAAAACGGCAAGTTTTCCTCTTAGATTCGTGTCTCCGTTCACGTCTAGCGTTGCTTTTGGAGATTCTGTTTTTATTCCGACTTGCGCAGAAAGTGATACCCCTATTGTGATAAATAGGATAGAAATTATATTTTTCATGAATTATTTTTTGTTTTTAGTAGGTTACGCGTTCTATAATATCAATTTTCATCATAGACTCGAGAGTAAATGCGTTGGAAACGGTGTTCGTATTCGACACGTTTCTTCCAATAGCAAACTGGGCGTTTGAGTTGGATGCATTAATCTTCCTACACGCGACCTCAATTTTCTGAGGCCCTACCGGAACATTCTTTTCCGTATAATTCAAGGTGAAAATATAATCCTGGATACCTGCTCTTTCAGAATTATTGGTAGATGAGATTTTATCAGGACGTACTGCTACCAGTTTACTGTTCCTGAAGACACCACAAGTGAAGCTGATGTTCTGTGATGTGGTTGCGGAAGAAGACTTCATTTCAACTCCTGTCTGGAATTGGTAAGTAAGTCTGTTTTCGCCATTTTTTACAGTGAAATTGTTTTCAAGACCAGCTATTTTCTTCCACTTTCCTTTGGTGGTATCGTTGATATCATCTCCGACACTGTTTTTCTCAACACTATCGCCAAGAATACCATTAGAAAGAGTAGTAACACCCACTTGGTCTGATGATAAATAAGAATTTATCAATTTGTATTGTCCTTCTTCAATGAAGGTAACATTCAATGATTTCCAAACAGGAGGCAAGCCTTCTCCTTGTGAAACCAAAACTTGGCCGTTCAAACCGGGCTTTCCGGTTGTAGTCGAAGTACCGCCTACTCTAAGTTCTTTTCTTAAGGTGGTTTTCCCGTTTATATCGAGAGTAGAGTTGGGGGTACTTGTACCAACTCCCACCTGCGCATGGATCTGGATTGATATCAACAATCCAGCCACGCAGCAATACACAGTTTTTTTCATAATAAGGGACTGCAAAGGTAAATAAAAATTTATACAAAAAGTAGAGTTTTATGATATAAATCAATAGATATTAATCGATTACAGCCTTTTCCCGCATCGTGAAAAGTAGAATTATTTCTACTAACAAGCGTTAGGATTAATCTTCTTTTAAGATCGATTTTAGCAGATAATTCACCTCATCGACATTTATTACCTTGTCTTTTCTCATCATAAGGTGATTTCCATCCTTGCTTACTTTCTCCTTCAGTTGGGCTTCAGATGGATTCCGTGTCAAGTAGTTGATAATGTGTTTAAACTTGTTTGTCTGGTAAAACTTGTCTTGTGGATTGCCCGGAAAGTATCCTAAAAACACCCCGTTTTTCATTACAATTTTTTCGAAGCCGATATCAGAAGCCAGCCATTTTAAGCTTACACTTTTTAATAAATTTTTTGCTTCATCTGGTAAACTTCCGAACCGGTCTATTAACTCAGATTCAAATTTTAACAAATTTTCTTCGTTTTCAATCTCAGCAAGTTTTTGATAAAGCAATAATCTTTCTTCCGTATTTGAGATGTACCAATCCGGAAGCATCAGCTCCAGATCCGTATCTATATTGACATCTTTAGTAGTTTTAAATAATTTATTCCTTTCCTCTTCATTTTCAAAAAGATTTTCAAATTCCTGGTCATCTTTCAATTCTTCTAAAGCTTCCTGCATCAGTTTTTGATAAGTTTCAAACCCCATCTCATTAATAAATCCGCTCTGTTCCGCACCCAGCAAATCTCCCGCACCACGGATTTCCAGGTCTTTCATCGCAATCTGGAAACCACTTCCCAAATCTGAAAACTGCTCAATCGCTT